>CAZCNH010000056.1:0-20658 GCA_964500065.1 uncultured Acidobacteriaceae bacterium | reverse complement strand
GGCCACACGCGTCATTCTGCAACAAATTCCCCGGCAACTGTCCCGCCGTTTCCGCGCATCTGTGCGAGCGTACGGGGGAGATCATGATTCGGAGGCATCTATGTGGCGTATCCAGATTGCGGGGGTAGCGTTGCTCGCGGTGCTTGGGGCGGGCAGCCTGTCCGCGCGCGAGAAGACGCGGGTGTTTGTCAGCGACAGCAATTCTTGGGAAATCAAAGGCGGCGTGGGGATCAGTGACAATGGCGGTGGCGCCGCAGTGGGCGGCGGCGCGCGGCCGCAACGGGCCGAAATCATCAAAACGTTCCGCGAGCGCTGCCCGAACCTGACCATCACGCTGGATAAGGACAAAGCCGACTACGTCGTCCTGCTGGACCACGAAGGAGGGAAAGACTTGATCCGGCGCGACAACAAAGTAGTGATCTTCGATAAGGAAGGCGACGCCATTTTCAGCGGCTCCACACGCAGTCTCGGCAATGCCGTCAAAGACAGCTGCCACGCCATCCAGCAGGATCTGGCGCGCCGGTAAGCGAAAGGCCACGTCAAGCTGAGGCCTGCCCTTGGCCGAAGCATCTCGATTGCGCAAAATCACAGGAAGTTGAATATCGAGATTCCCCGGCCAAAATCGGGCCGCGGAATGACGAGGTTTTTTGGGGTATGTCCGCGTGAATCTGCGTTTATCGGCAGCGCTCGCGCCTAGTAGCGCCACGACTTCAAATCCGCGCCCGGCGGGGCCGTTTTCTGCATGCGTTCGGCGGCTTTGGGAATGAACATCTGGTGATAGCGCAGGCGTGAATAGGCATTCGAACGCGTGTGGTCCCCGTTCCAGCAGTGCTCGGCTCGATCGCCGTAGTCCACCACGCCGCCGTAGGGCGGGTTCTTGGTGGACTTCAGAAAATCTTCAGCCAGATACACCGCGTTGTTCAGGTAATAGTTATCCATGTCGCCGACGTAGAGATGGATCTTGCCCTGTAATTTCTTGCCGAGTCCTTTTTCCCAGTCGCGCTGCAGGATGTGTACCAGGTCATAGTTCTCGCGCCAGTATTCGGCTACCTTGGGGTTGATTTCACCGGTCCGCTTATCCCAGATGCGAACCGGGTAGCCATCCGGGCCTTGCGGCGAATAGGTTGCTTCCCAGATGTCCCACTGCTGCCCGGAACGGCTCTTGCTGCCCAGCACCAACTCCATGCGGTTCATCTGTTCAAGCGTCATGCTGATATGCCCGAGGTAGTTGCGGTGCCCGGGGCGGGGCACGCGGTTGAACGGGCCTTCGGCCCAGTACGCGTTCTTGTCCTTATAAATATCCACCACGGTGTACGCGCGAAAATCGATCGGGTCGGGGCAGGCTGCGAAGCAGCCGTTGAACTCATCGGGGTAGAAAATCTGCGCCGCGAGCGCTTCCCATCCGCCTGTCGAGCCGCCATACATGAAGCGCGCCCAACCCGCGCCGATGCCGCGGTATTTCTTCTCGATGTACGGAATCAACTCCTTCACGATAGCGTCGCCGTACGGGCCCTGGCTCGCGGAATTCACCGCGTAGGAATCGTCGTAGTACGGCGTGGGGTGCTGAATCTCAATCGCCAGCACGCGCGGAAAATTCGGCCCGGTCCAATCCTTGTATAGCTGGTGCGCCAGTTCCTGCTGGATGCGGTTGTAGCAATCCAGGTGGAAACGTTCGCTGTATTCGCATTTGAGGTTGGGATCAGGTGGCTCCGGCCGGAAGCCGGAAATGGTGTAGGGGAAATGCCCGTGATCAATCATCAGCGGATAACGCGCATTGGGATGCGTATCGAAGCCTTCGGGCAGCAATACGTGCGCGCCCAGATACATCGGGCGTCCCCAGAATTTGGTGAGCAGCTGCGACTGGATGCGCTCGTGCTTGATGTATTTGGTCTCCGGCGGATCGGGAATTGGTGGAATCACTTTGTCGAGCGTAATGCGGACCGTCTCGCCGCCGGGAGCGAGTCTGATTTTGCGCGGCGTGCTGTACAGGTTTCCCGGCGCCAGGTTCCACTGCTGGCCTTCGCCGCGATCCATCGGCAACTTCACGGTGTGTCCGGTGGCCAGATGGAAGGTTTCGTATTTGTGCAGCAGGGCCTGCACGTTGTATTCGCCCGCGGGGATCTGCGCCAGGCTTTCCACCGGGAAACCCAGCACAGAAGCGTCGAATGATTTTTCCTGGCCCGCGCTCCAGCCTTCCACGTCCATGCCGAAAATCTGCTGCGTATCCAGGCTGGTGCCGCTGATCTGCATGCGCGGCTCCTGCCCATCATTCGCAGACAGGAGCAGGATCAGCCGCCCATCCAGCGCCGCGCGGGAAAGCTCCGCGGGAAACACAATCGTAAAGCGCGGCGACCCTTGCGCCCTCGCGCCCCGCGGCGAAATGGGCAGGAAGCAGGCCCCGGCAAGAGTCACCATCGCGGCGAACCACAACGCAATTCTTCGCATCATCCCCTCCCGCAAGGAAGTCGAAGCGAATACTAGCATGCCCTTTGCAAGGGCGCAGTCCCGTCAGTTCTTACCCGGCTTCAGAGAGGTTTCCCTTTCCATGATCACCATGTGTTCGCCGCGGCTCACCATGCCCGCGAGCTGGAAACCATCGGCAATCGCTTGCAGCATTTCCCGTTGCAGGGTGGAAGTGAGCGTGGTGGCCAGCAGCCGGTATTCATACTTCTTCTCTTGCTTGGGATCGCGCTCCAGGATACTGATGATCTCCGGGCCAATGAACGCCTGGTTCTTGGCAATGAGGGTCCGGGGCAGCAGCCGGTAGCCTTCGCCGGCCGCGGCGTTCAGTTCCCGCTGCATGGTCCCCGTGTTGGTAGTGGCCAGGAGTTTGTACTTGTAGGTCTCCGGCGGTGCAGCCACGCGTTCCAACAGGAGCGCCATCTCTGTGCCGCTGGTGGGGGAACCCATTAGAATTCGGAAGCCCTGCGCGGAAACTTCGTCGAGCTCTTTCTGCATGGTTGAAGTCTGCTTGGTTGCGAGAAGAAGATACTTCTGGTCGGGTTCAAGCTTCACCCGTTGCGCGTTTATTCCGGCAGGAATCAGAAGGAATCCCAAAAGAGCTGTACAGGGCTTCATCACAGCCTCCCTTGGGCGCGACACGTGGGTACGCGCGAGCGCGCCGATGAGCTTGCGCTCGCTTTAGTTGAAGTCTACTCCTTCACTCTTGGAAGCGCCAAACAGGCGAGCTACTTGCCGCGGCGGCGGGTAATCGTGACCACTTCTTTGCCGCCGAAGGCTGTTTCGGCCACGGTCACCCCGACAAATTCGAAACCTTCTTCGCCGATTTCGGTGAGTTCTTTCTGCATTGTTCCGGTCTTCTTGGTGGCCAGGAGTTTGTATTCCCAGCGGTCGGTTTTAGCATGGGCGTCGCGCTCGAGGATGCAAACCACTTCCTGGCCGCCGAACGCCGTCTTGAAGACGGTCTGGCCCTTGTATTCGAAGCCTTCGTCGCCCGCGGCCTGCAATTCCTTCTGCATGGTGCCGGTCTTGTTGGTGGCCAGGAGAATGTACTTGAAGCGCTTGGGGATCAGGCCCGTCTTCGGGCGGGTCATGATCACAACAGCTTCGTTGCCGCCGAAGGCTGTTTCGCCGCCCATCACGCCGCCGAAACGGAAGCCCGCTTCGGCCGCCTCGTTCATTTCTTTCTGCATGGTGCTGGTCTTGTTGGTGGCCAGCAGGCGGTATTCGAATTTTTCCGGGCCGGGTGCCGCTCCACTTTCCTGCGCGGAGGCGGAAAGAACCGCGATCATCAGAAGAAAGAAAACCACACTCGCTATTCGCTTCATTGGGCGCTCCTTGGAATTTTGGGAGTATAGGAAGGCCTTCGCCCCGCGTCAATGGGGGCCGCGCCAGAAAGTCACTTCGCTGCGATCGCGCGTCCCAGCCAGCAGTTGCGCCGCGCTTCGCTGGAAACCGGGATGGCGCGCGTCCGGAGCGATTTCCGCCAGCGGGACCAGCACGAATCGCCGCTCGGCCATGCGCGGATGCGGGATCTCCAGGTCGCGCGCGCGAATCTGCGCTGCGCCATACAGCAGAATATCAATGTCCACCGTGCGCGGGCCGCGGTGAACCATTCTGCGCCGGCCCAGCGACCGCTCCACGCGGTGAATCGCGTGCAACAACTGGCGCGGCAGAAGCGCCGTCTCCGCTTCCACCACGCAGTTCAGGAACCACTGCTGGCGCGGCGCATCCACCGGCTCGGTGCGATAGAGCGAAGAGCGCTTCGTCACGCGCACGCCCGCAGCGGCAAGCGCTTCGATCGCGCGCTCGATGTGCGCCGCGCGGTCGCCAATGTTGCTGCCCAGCGAGAGGTAAATGCGTTTGTCCACAGATTACGCAGATTACACAGATCGAGGCAGAAAAGGGAAATCAGAAAAGCGAAAGGACCATCAATCTGAATCCGAAAGAGGCTGACAGGACAATCTCGTACTTCTCTAACAGCTTGTTGAAAAACTCGATTTGGCCGTCATGCCGAGCGGAGCGAGGCATCTGTATTTTGCAAAAAGCCGGGGAAAATGCAGATTCCTCGCGGCCTTCGGCGACTCGGAATGACATGTTCGGAGTTTTTCAACAGGCCGCTAATCAACCTTTCTCGAGTCCGGTTCCATCTGTGAAAACTCCGTGCAATCTGTGGATCGGCTTTTGCCTTCAGATTCTTAGGTTGAGCAGGCGCGCGGCATTGCCGCCAAGGATGGCCTGCCGCTGCTCGTCGCTCACCCGCAGCGCGCCTATGGCATCGAGCATTTTGGGGATGCTGCCGATCTGGTGCGGGTAATCGCTGCCGGCCAGCACATGGTCGGCCCCGGCAAACTGAATGGCCAACTCGATCGCGCGTGGGTCGAAGTTCACCGTGTCGTAGTAAAACTGCTGCTTCAAATAGGCGCTTGGCGGACGCGAAATATTCTTGCGGCAATCAGCGAAAGCTTCGTAGCCGCGGTCGAGGCGTTCGGCAAGGTACGGAATCGCTCCTCCCAAATGCCCAAGCACCCAGCGGATGCGCGGGAATCGCTCGGCAACGCCGCTGAACACCAGTTTGCTGGCCGCGAGCGTGGTATCCATCAAAAACCCCACCAGCGGCATCAGCCAGTAATCGAGCATCGCTTCCACGCCGGCGGGGTGGTGCGGGTGGATGAAGAACACCGCGCCACGATCATTGGCGCGCTCGTACAGCGGCCAGAAACGCTCGTCGCTCAAGGCCACGCCGTTGATGTTGCTGAACAGGGTCGCGCCGGGCAGGCGCAGATCGTTCATGGCGCGCTCGAATTCGCGGGCGGACTCGGCCGGATCGTTGAGCGGCAGCGTGGCCAGCGCCGTATAGCGGCCCTTGGAATCACTCGCGGCCCTGGCAAATGCATCGTTGATGGTGCGCGCCAGTTGAGCAGCATGCGCGGGTTCTTCGACGTGCGTGCCCGGCGTGGTGAAGGTAAGCACCTGCGTATCCACCTTGTGCTGGTCGAGCACGCCGCGCCGGTATTGCAAATCGCGATGCCCCGGCACCAGGATGTTGTAATCGCCGGGATAATGCACGCATGGATTGCCTTCGGCATCCATCGTCACGCGTGCGCTGAGCTTGCCGCCGCACAACTCGTTCACATATTCCGGCGGGTAGTAATGATTGTGAAAATCAATGACCGGCATCGCCTTCTCCTCTACCTTGTCGCTTTCGCGCCCACAGATAGTAAACGGGAAGACCTGCGGCCACCAGCAGCAGGCCCATCACGCTCTCGCGCGGGTCGGTGACCACTTGATTCACCACGATGGTCACCGACGCGGCAATAAACAGCAGCGGCGCCCACGGGTAGCCCAGCATGCGATACGGCGGCTGGTAATTCGCGCTGCGGCGCAACTTGAAAAGCGCCACGGCCAGCAATGCGAAGAAAAGCCATTCGCTGTACACCACGCGGGTAAACAGCGCGCGGTAGGTGCCGGTTGCCACCAGCGCGCTGGCTGCCAGCGCCTGCGCCGCGATGGCCCAGTGCGGCGTTTGATATCGCGGATGCACCGCGCCCATCCAGCGGAACAGCAAGCCATCCTGCGCCATCGCGTAGTACACGCGCGGGCCGGCCAGGACGATCCCGCTCATCGCCCCGAACGCGGAAACAACCACCAGCAGAGAAACAAAAGTACCGCCCTGCGGGCCAACCAGCGCCGTCGCCGCATCCGCCGCGATGCGCGTCGAGGCGGCCACATCTTGCGGCGGCAGGATGCTCAGATACGCGGCGTTCAATCCCAGATAGCAGGCGGTCACGATCAACACGCCCAGCAGCAGCGCGCGCGGGATTGTCCTTTCCGGATCACGCGTTTCTCCCGCGGGGTAAGTGACCATGTGCCACCCGCCATACGCGAAAAGTCCCGCGCTCAGCGCCAGCACGAAATCGCGCAGCGAAAAATCCGGCAACGCAGCCGGTGCGGCAACTGCGCCCGGCGGCAGCGCGCCGGGATCGCCCATCACGGCTGCCATCGCCAGCAAGGCAACAATGGCGGCAATCTTGGCAATGGTCAGCGCGGTCTGCACCGCGCTGCCGCTGCGCACGCCGAAATAGTTCACCACGGAAAGCAGCACAATGCCGGCGATAGCCACCGCGCGCACCCCGGCATCATCAAGCGGCGTAAAGAAGCCTACGTAGCGCGCAAATACCACGGCAATCGCTGCGATGATTCCGGAATGAATGCTCCAGAACATGGCCCAGCCCCACAAAAAGCCCAGGGCCGGAGAAAACGCTTTGCTCAGAAAGACGTACACACCGCCGGACTGTGGATAGACCGAGGCCAGTTCGGCGCATACCAGCGCGCCGCACAGCGTGAGCAGGCCGCACACCAGCCAGGCCGCCATCATCCCCGGCGCCGTGGGTACGTGGCGGACAATTTCCGAGGGTTGCACGAAAATCGAAGCGCCGATAATCGTGCCCGCCACCATCGCGGTGGCCTGCACCACGCCAATGCTGCGGCTCAACTCTGGTGGCGTTGAAGAAGGCTTATCCACAGATTACGGAGATTACGCAGATTGAAAAGCAAAGGCAAAAGAAAGCGAGAAGTGCTTTCCCCGCTTCATTCGGGGGTGGCGCCTGCTCTTGAATCGATGAAATCTGTCCAATCTGTGGATCGTTTTTTCAGAAAAGACGTGTCTGCTGGCGGGGGGCTTCCAAGCCAAAATGCTTGTAGGCCAGCGCGGTGGCCACGCGACCGCGCGGGGTGCGGTCAATCAAGCCGAGTTGCATCAGATAGGGTTCGTAGATTTCTTCCAGCGCATCTTCTTCTTCGCTGAGCGCGGCGGCCAGCGTATTCAAGCCCACCGGCCCGCCATTGTATTTCTGCAGGATGGCCATCATCAGGTTGCGGTCCATATCGTCGAGTCCGTGTTCATCCACGCCCAGCATCTGCAGCGCTTCGCGCGCGGCGGCCAGCGTCACTTTCCCATTGCCTTTGACCTGCGCGAAATCGCGGCAGCGGCGCAGCAGGCGGTTGGCCACGCGCGGCGTGCCCCGGGCGCGGCGGGCAATTTCATACGACCCGGCGTCGTCCATTCCAATGCCCAGGATTTTCGCCGTACGACGCACCACCTGCTGCAAATCCTCCGGGGTGTAGAAATCCAGGCGATGCACGATGCCGAAGCGCGAGCGCAGCGGCGCGGTGATCAATCCGGCGCGCGTGGTGGCGCCCACCAGGGTGAACTTGTTCAACTTGTAGGCGTGGATGCGCGCGCCCGGTCCCTGGCCGATCACCAGGTCAATGCGGTAATCCTCCATCGCCGGATACAGAATTTCTTCAATGGCCGGCAGCAGGCGGTGGATTTCATCGAGGAAGAAAACTTCCTTCAATTCCATCGAGGTGAGGATGGCGGTCAGGTCGCCCTTGCGTTCGAGCATGGGGCCGGAATTGGTCTTGATGCCCACGCCCATTTCGTTGGCAATGATTTGCGCGAGGGTGGTCTTGCCCAGGCCGGGCGGGCCGAACAGCAGCACGTGGTCCAGCGCTTCGCCGCGGGATTTTGCGGCTTCGATTGCGATGTGCAGGTTATCTTTTACCCGCTGCTGGCCGATGAAGTCGGCAAGTTGCGCCGGGCGCACGCTGGCGTCTATGCGCGCGTCTTCCTCAAACTGCTGCCCGCTGATAATGCGTGGTTCGTGTTTTGCCATGCGTGAAGCAAAGAGTCTATGAGCCGCAGCGGCGAAATGTCAAAGATTGCGGGGCACGCGTTTTTCTCTGACGATTGCAAGCCCGCAGAGGCACTGTTAGACTCCCGCTACGGTAATCACTTTTCACACAGCAGGAGGGATTGATGCCAGCCAGGGACCTTCCCATCCACCCGGAGCATTATCCGCAGATTCAGGATGTCGACGGCATTCCGCTGCGAATCGATACCATCTACAGCAACCATAAAGGCGCCGAAAAATCCGGCATTCGCAAGAACGCCGAAAAGGCGCTCGGTAAACTCGGGGACATTCTGAAGAAAGTGCTGGAGCCGGAAGAAGCCATCCTGTACATCCTGCCCGGGCAAGCGCCCATCGGCGAACTCCAGCAATTCACGCTGGGATGGGTGACCTACAACATCACGCGCACCATGCTGGTGGTGACCAATCGCAGGCTACTCGCCTTTCATTCCAAGCCCAAGGCTTTCCGCGATTGGGACTGGGCCCGGCGCGTCCGTTCGATCCGCTTCGGCGATCTGGCCGAAGGGCAAGTGAAGGGATTCCTCAGTCACTACCTTCGCCTGCAGTACGCCGACGGCCGGAAAGAAAAATACTGGGGCCTGCGCGGCGCCGACGCCAAAAAGCTGCGGCTGATTCTTGCCGCGGCCATGCCCGGACGCTCCGGTGAAGCCACCGCGGCTCGCGGACCCGTATCCCTTTGCCCCACCTGTTCTGCTGCCCTTGAGGCCGGGATGGAAAATTGCCGGCAGTGCGGCCAGTTCTTTGCTTCCGAAAAGGAAATGTGGAAGCGCTCCATTCTTTTTCCGGGTGGTGGGTACTTCTATACCGGGCAGACCGGATTGGGCATCCTCGACGCATTTGCCGAGTCCATGCTGATTGGAATACTGGCCGTGATGCTCCTGATCGCGGCAGGAGTCCCGGACTTCACCGCCGGCGACCTGGACCCCTACCTGTCGCAAGGCACTGCGGCCGGGACTGCGGGTTTGGTAGCGGTGCTCCTGGTGCTGGAAAAATCGATTACCGGCTACCATGGCCGTCACCTGGTCCACGATTTTCTGCCGCTGGCGGGACCGCCCGGCACGTGGAAATGGGCGGTGTTCGGTGGCGGGACTTATGCGGTCATCGCGGGAATCATTGCGCTGCTGATGATGGGAGCAAATTCCGAGCCCATCTCGCACATTGATCCCGACATTGACATTTATCGCACGGACTTCGGCCTGTTCGCGCAAAACCAGCGCGGCGAAGACGTCTTTACTTCCGCGGCTGCCATTCCCGCAGCGCCCGGCGCGCATTACGGTTTTCTGGTCCGGTTTCGTACCGCCCGGCCCAGCGTGAAGCTCAAGACTCAATTCGAAATCCCCGGATTGGAATTGCCGCCCAACGGGGAATTACCGGAAGGACTCAAGCCCCATGAAGAAGATGTGCCGAGCGAAGGCGGCATCATTCTCCGCTACTGGACCGTGCGGCCGGAAGAACCTCCCCAGCAGAAGCTGAACGTATTCCTGGAAGGAAAGCTGGTCCGCTCTTTCAAGTTTTCGGTGAACAACTAGTCCGTATTTGTCACAAAAATTTGGATCGCGAAGCGAGATCACCGCAAGAAGCGCGTGTACCCGCCCGTCTTTCTCTTGGAAAAAGTCCGTCATTCTGAGGAACGGTTCCGATTCGGCGCGAGGCGTTGAATCGGGTGACGAAGAACCTCGATCACCAATTTGCGCGCGCGGGACGGCGAGATTCTTCGGCCCAAAACGGGCCTCAGAATGACGGGGTTGGTCGCAGAGCACGATCGCGCGCTCAAGCCGCGAACCACCGTTGTGGGAAATGCGGGCTAGATTTTGCTCAGTTGTTGCAGGGCTGCCTTGAGCAGCGCTTCGAAGGTCGCGCCGGCGCCGCCCTTGCGCGCGGCTTCTACGGCTTTTTCCACGGCGCTGCGCTGGTAGCCCAGATTCACAAGGGCGGAAATTACGTCGCCTTCAATGCCGCCCTTGCCCGCCGCATCATGGCGGCCTTCGCGCTCGGCTTCCTTCGCGGTGAGCGCAGCCATCTTGTCGCGCAACTCCAGCACAATGCGCTCGGCTGTTTTCTTGCCCACACCGGGGATGCGCGTCAGTTGTGCCAGATCGCCTTTCTGCACCGCGGGGATTAGTTCATCGGTGCTCAGCCCGCTCAAAACTTTGAGCGCCACGCTGGGGCCCACGCCGCTCACCGAAAGCAGCAACTCGAAGAAATGTTTTTCCCGCGTGCTGAGGAAACCGAACAGGGTGATCTGATCTTCGCGGACGTGCGTATAGATCAGCAGCGAAACTTCGCCGTGCAAATCCGGCAGGCCGTAAAACGTGGAAAGAGGAATCTCGACTTCGTAGCCGACTCCGGCTACATCCACCAGCACCTGGTTCGGCCGCTTGGCCGCCAGCACCCCGCGCAGTTGCCCTATCATTCGGCAAAATTATGCCACAGAGCGATTCCTGAGTTGACAAACAAAGGCCATGCTGTATAACTCCTTCGCTAACTCACCGCTGCGTTAGTTTGCGAGGACAAGATGCAATGTGACATTTGTGGTCTTGAGTACGGCATGACGCACAACTCTAACTAAGTTTAGTTACATGTTCATCATTATGGGCATGAGCGAGGAGATCTGGAAATCTACTAAATCTTGGTTTGGGAAAACGGATAATGATAAATCGTTTGCGGCGCATGTGTTCAAGCGTCGTACATCCCGGTCAAATCAAAGTGCATCGCCGGCTAGGAATCGCTCACACTCGTTAAACTGAACGATGCCAGTTGTAACCTAGCGAAGAAAGCGCCAACTTATCAGGCCTGAGATCGCCGAGAGCGCGATACCATCATGGACTAGAAATTTCACAAAATTCCATTCCGCAAAAAAAATACCTCTCAGGTTAAATATCGGCGGGTCTATGCCAATGGGCCCGAGACTCAAACTGACAACCAAGAGAAGCAGAAAAGTCACAAATCCGGAAGCTAGTCCTTTAGCCATGGCACTCGCACCTGGGAACATGGCTTTCGCAATAAATGGGGCGAGCACGAGCGCAAGTACCGTAATTATCGCTGTCAAGATGAGGTAGCTGCCCACCGTGGCCCATCTCGACTCCGAAAACTGATAAAAGAGCCCGATAGGATATGTAGCGTGGAGCAACAACATGCAAACAGCTCCAAAAATCAACCCGCAAAAGGCGAGACTAGCTTTCATTTGTTGATTCCGAGTGGACCTTCTTTGTCCACGTGTAAGTATTGAGCCACAGATCCGTATGGCCCTTGGCCGTTGCAGTGGCGTCAACGTTGCGACTGACGGGAGAGTCGAAAGTCCTACCCGCTGGCCCAGCTTCTATCCAAAATCCTCCGCCAAGGCCCAGTATTCCTGCCGGTGGAATATACGAGAAACCTCCATTCGTCTGAACGCTATCGTTGTTAGAAAAGACGTTTTATGTGCGCTCCAATGTTCGAGGCGTTTGGCTGATATTCCCTGGATGTCGTACCCAAGGTAACGAGCGTATCGATCTTGCGGTCTGTATTTTGACTGACAATCAACGCCACGTTTTCGCCGTGACTGTGGCAAACGATGTTCAGTTTCTCCCCAGGTGCAAACTTATGTTCTCCAATGATTTTCAATACTTGCGCAGCGACGGCCTTACGAGCCTTATCCGAGTTTCCCATATTGTTGTTTCGGATCACGATAGCCTTTTCCCCAAACGTGGGTTTTACAACCGCGAACGCGCCCACCAGGGCTACCGCACGCAAGGCCGCACGCCCTACCAGGCACTCGTGGATGGGATCGCGGTCGGTGCGTCACCCACTCATTCCTCTACCTGTCAGGACGCTTTGGACTTTGGCTCTACGGAGGTGACCCCCGAGGCCGCTTAGGCTATGATCGGCTCCACCGGAGTTCCCCCGGTGTCCGCCCATCTCTGGCTAAATACAGCTGATAAATGTGAAAACTAATGCACCGTCTTGCCCCTACATGATGCGGGAAGGCGCGCGATGGGGCGCGGGGTCGAAGCCGCCTTCGAGATAGGCGCGGGCGATGCGGCTGACGAACTGGTGCACCGCGTCCTCCTTCATGGTGAGCGGGCCGGGGCGGTAGCCACGTGAACTGACGCCGCGCTGCACGCCTTCCAGCGCGCGCCAATCCTGGTAGTTGGTGATGTCCCAGAACTTGAAGGCGTATTCGTGCGAGAAATCTTTTTTCTCAAACGCTTCCGGCGGAAAGAGCCACTGGCATTCGATGCGGATTTTATCCGGGCCGAGCGGCTCGAGGCGGTGCGTGAGCACGTAATCCGGATGCAGGCTCAAGAAGATGCTGGGCACCACGCCGTAGTAGTCCACCTTGCGGCGCGCTTCGCCTACGATGCCGCGCAAGGGAACGCCGTCGCTGTGGCCATCGAGCGACATGGTGGCGGCAAAATCCATCAAGTCCATGCGTCCGCCAATCCATGCGCCGGCGCGGTCCCAGTTCTTTCCACTGTCGGGCGGGCTGACCTTGCATAGTTGCGGGTGAATATTCTGGCAGTGGTAACACTCGTGGTAATTTTCGTGCACCAGTTTCCAGTTGGCGCCGACGTCGTAGGATTTTTCCACCGCCACGCGCAGGCGCTCCGGCTCGAACGGGCGCACCAGCTCATCCAGATCGCCGAGATATTCCGCGAGCGGCGGAGCATCGCCCGAGGCATTCACCCACACCCAGCCGTGCCATTCTTCGATCCGCGCCGGAATCAGCGGGAACTCTTCCAGCTTGAAGCCGGGAACGTCGCCGGCGCGCGGCGCCACTTTCAGGCGGCCGTCGAGTTCGTACGTCCAGCCGTGATACGGGCAGCGAAGGGTGGCCATGTGGGCGCAGGGTCCGGCTTCCAGTAATTCATGCGCGCGGTGCCGGCACACGTTATAGAAACCGCGGAGTTTGCCGTCGTCGCCGCGGGCGAGCAGGATGCCGTCGCTGCCGCAACGGATGGCTTTGCAATCGCCGCCGCGCTGCAAATCGCTGGCGCGGCCGGCGCACACCCAGGCGTTAGCCCACAGGTGCGTCATCTCCCAGTCGTACACTTCGCGGCTGATGTACGCTTCGCGCGGCAAATTACGGCTGAAGCCATGCGGCGCGGCCGCGCGTTCTACGGCATGCAAATCGAGTGGTGCGGGAGTCCGTTCGCTCATAGCGCGAATTATACGAAAGATGCGGCGGAATCCGGTAGGGAGACGCGAGCTTCGGATGTATATTTTCATCCAGGGAAAATAGGAGGCGCGATGAAGCGTCGGCTGGCATTCTGCGCTTTTCTGGCGATGTTCCTGGTGATTCCTGCCCTTGCGCAGCGCGTGCCGCCCCCGCCCGCTCGCGAAAAAGACAACAAGGAAAGCAAGGTTTTGCCGGCGCTGGTGGCAAAGGCGCAATTCGTGATGGTGATGTCGCAACGCGAAGCGGATTTCGGCCAGCGTCCCGACGTCTTTGACTTAAAGGCGGTGAATGATGTGGAAAACGCCGTTCACAAATGGGGCCGCTACAAGCTGGTGTACCGCAAGGAAGATGCGGACCTGATCTTCAGCGTGCGGCGCGCCGGGGCTTCCCTGGGCCCTGCGGGAGCTCCGCGCCCGTCTCCGGGCGGCGGCCTGGGCATGGACTACGCCAGCGAAGGCGATTACCTCGCAGTGTACAACGCACACACCGGGACCAGCGGCGCGAAGCTGTGGAGCAAGGCCCAGAAAGACGGCCTGGCCACTCCGAAAATGCCCCTGCTCCAGGCTTTCCAGGATGACGTGGAGAAAAGCGCAACGAAGACACCATAGGGCATTTCGCCCTCACGCCATTCCGGAGCAGAGGCGCCCCTACTTCACGTCATCCTGAGCGCAACGTTTGGGATTCGGCCACGCAGGGTCGAATCGTGCGAAGCGAAGGATCTCGATGCAAGAAGCTGGAGAATCTTTGTAACGAGTCGCCGGGGTACGTTTGCGAATCGAGATTCTTGGTCGCGCCATTCGCAACTGCGCCGAATGGCAGGCGCTCCTCAGAATGAAGGCAAGAGGTTTCGGGGCAAACGATGGAGGGTGGCCCGCGCTACCAATGCACGTCAACGGCATCCACGATGCCGATGACGGCCATATCAATGGGGGATTGCGGGCGGCCGACGGCGGTCATCGCGGAATAGCCCTCGCTGACCACCAGCACGCGGTCGCCGACGCCGGCATCCACAGAGTCCAGCGCCAGCACCACGTCGCCGCGATCGGTGCCATCGAGATTGAGTGGCTGCACGACGAGAATCTTGCGCCCTTCATGCGACTTGGACTTCTGCGTCGCGACTACGTCTCCGACAATGCGCCCGATGATCATCGCCCTGGCCCGCTCCTGCAGGCGCGGCTACACCTGAATATTCACGCGGTCCACGATTCCCACGATGGTGGCTTCGGTAGGAACGTCGCCCGGCAGGAACGGAAACGAGGCTTCCTTGCCGCGGCACCAGTAAATCGTTTCGCCGGCGCCCGCGCCAACCGAATCCACAGCCACAAACGCGCGGCCCTTGTCTTTGCCGTGCTTATCAATGGGCTGCACCAGCAGCAGGCGGTGCCCCACCAGCGAAGGATTTTTCGCCGTGCAGACTACGTTGCCAACGATGCGTCCCAGTTGCATGGTTATTTTTTCTTCGCGGCGGCGAGTTCGGCTTCGTGCTTGGCATCCAGTTGCACGGTATCCACGATGCCGATGATGGCGGCATCCACCGGACGGTCCTTGCAGCCTTCGGCGTTGCGCGCCGAGCTGCCGCTGACCATCAGCACCGTTTCGCGGAAGCCGGCGTTCACCGTGTCCACCGCCACCACGTAGCCGGATTCGTCCGCGCCTTGCGGCGAAATCGGCTTCACAATAAGCAGTTTTTTCCCTTCGAGGCGCGGGTCTTTCCGCGTGGCGACTACGGTACCGACGATGCGGGCCAAAATCATAGTGGCGAGCGGTTAGTGGCTAGTGGCTAGAAAACCGAGGCCAAGTCAATGGCCTCGCCTCTTCAACTCTTCGACTCTTGAAACCTTCCCCGCAGTACGCAGACAACGCTTGCGACGGCCTGGTCACCGCGGGGCAACGGTCACGGGCTGAGCACCCGTGCTACTTGGCGCCGGCGGCCATAGCCGTCTTGCCGATGGGCAGCACGTCTTCCAGCGACTGGTGCGGGCGCGGGATCACGTGCACCGCGATCAACTCGCCCACGCGGCGCGCGGCGGCGGCGCCGGCATCGGTGGCGGCTTTTACGGCGGCCACGTCGCCGCGCACAATCGCGGTCACGTAGCCAGAGCCGATTTTTTCCCAGCCGACCAGCGTGACTTTGGCGGCCTTCACCATCGCGTCGGCGGCTTCGATCATTGCCACCAAGCCGCGCGTTTCAATCATTCCGAGCGCTTCGCCCATTATTCCCTCCGGTCGTTCCCACAACACCGATACTTCCGTCAAGCTGAGTCCCGATGCAGTTTGTCGGGACGAAGAATCTCGAGTGTCACGCCTGGCTTGAATCCCCTATCGAGATCCTTCGTCACTGCATTCGCCGCGATGCGGCGAATGCAAAACTCCTCAGGATGACGACGAAACTTTATGCTCTTCTTTTCACCGCTTCGTCAATCAGCGCTTCCAATTCGCCGCGCGTCAGGGTGACCTGATCGGCGCCACTGGAATCCGCGGTCACCGGGCACTGCTGGCTCACCTGAGCGGCGGTGGTCAGGCCATACCGGGCCCGTGCCGCCAGCAATTTTTCCACATCTTCGCCGGAAAGCAAGACCTGTTTGCCAAGCAGCTCGGTGGTGAGGGAAACGCGGGCAAAGTGCTCGACCGTTTCCATGCGGAAGAAGGCCTGCAGCAGGTCGTGCCCACAGGTGACCACCCCGTGATTGGCCATCAAAATCGCGTCGTAATTGGGCACATAGGGTTCGAGCGCATCGGTCAGTTCGGGCGTGCCCGGCGTGCCGTAGCGCGCCACCGGGATGCAGCCCAGCGCCAGCACCACTTCGCTGACCAGGGCCTTGTTCAGCGGAATACCCGCCGCGGCATAGCCGGTGGCGGTAACCGGATGCGCGTGGCACACGGCGTTGATGTCCGGCCGGCGCTTATAGATCAGCAGATGCATGGCCAGTTCGCTCGACGCGCTGCGGCGGCCGCTGATCTTCTTGCCCTGCAGATCGGTGATCACCAGGTCGTCGGGCGTCATCATGCCCTTGCTGATGCCGGTGGGGGAAGTGAGAATACGCCGGGGATCGAGACGCACACTGATGTTGCCGTCGGTGGCGGCCACAAAGCCGCGCTGGTGGACCCAGCGGCCCACGGTGCAAATGTCGCGCTTGTGCTCGTCCTCGGTCTTCAGCGCGCCCGGAGATATGGAATCAGGCAGCATGCGCAAAACCGGCGTCCCGCCGGTGTGGATCCCTTCGTCGCCAAACGCTCAGTTCCGCCCGACGTTCAAGGCGCTCCTCACGATGACGCAATGTTGTCGTGACCGGTCTTTGCACCGGCCCGCCCCCGGCACAAGCTGGCCGGCCTAAAGACCACCACTCCATCACTCCATCACGCGTAAATGCCGCGCAACTTGAGCGCCTTGGCCACGCGTTCGATGGCCACGATGTAGGCGCCGATGCGGTTGGGCACGCCGTATTTTTCCGCGGCGGCCACCACGCCATCGAACGCGCTTTCGATAAACTCCTGCAAGCGATCGTTGACTTCGCTTTCGCGCCAGAAGAAGCCCTGGCGGTCCTGCACCCATTCGAAATAACTCACCGTGACGCCCCCGGCATTGGCCAGAATGTCGGGAATTACGAACACGCCCTTGGATTGCAAGATATCGTCGGCAAGAGCGGTCGTCGGGCCGTTGGCGCCTTCGCACAGGATTCTGGCCTGCACGCGCGAAGCGTTGTGGCTGGTAATCTGGTTTTCAATGGCCGCGGGAATCAGGATGTCGCACGGCTGGAAGAGAATCTCCTGCTGGCTCATTTTAACGCCGCCCCCCGGGAAATCCGGCAGCGGTTTCTTCTGGGTGTAGACCCAGTCGATCAGCTTATCCACGTCGAAGCCCTTTTCGTTGTACAGCGCGCCGTGGATATCGGCCACGCCCACCACTTTGTAACCGGCGCGGCTCATCAGTTGCGCGGCTTGCGAGCCCACGTTGCCGAAGCCCTGCACAATCACGCGGGTGCCTTCGCGCTTCATGCCCAGTTTGGCGAGGGCCTTATCGCAATTGATCATACAGCCGCGTCCGGTGGCTTCCTTGCGACCGCGCGAGCCGCCCAGGTCAATCGGCTTGCCGGTGACCACCGCGGCGCTGGCCTGCCCGACGTGCATCGCATAGGTATCCATCACCCAGGCCATGATCTGTTCGTTGGTGCCGACGTCCGGCGCGGGCACATCGCGCTCCGGCCCCAGCCAGTCGCCCAGTTCCGCGGTGTAGCGACGCGTCAAGCGCTCCAGTTCGTTGCGGGACATCTTCCCTGGGTCGCAAATGATGCCGCCCTTGGCCCCGCCGAAGGGGATATTCACCACGGCGCACTTCCAGGTCATCCACGCGGCCAGCGCGCGAACTTCGTCAATGGTCACGTTCATGTCGTAGCGGATGCCGCCCTTGCCGGGCCCGCGGATCGTGGAATGCAGCACGCGGTAGCCGGTGAAAACCTCGACCTGCCCGTTATCCATGCCCACCGGCAGGTACATGGTGATTTCCTTGTCGGGATACTTCAAGTACTTGTAGATGCCTTGCTCAACCCCGACTTTTTGCACCGCTTCCTCGAAGCGCGCGTCTGCCGCTTCGTAGACGTTCATTTCATCTTTCACTTGAACCTTGCCCATCGAGGATTCTCCTCCGTCCAAATCACCCGCGCAACGCGAGCCTGTTCATCATCCCATTTTCCGCGGGCAACTTTCCACCCGGCAGCCCAGCCACTCTTGGCAGTGCTGTAGAGCTCGCCAACCCTGCAAAACGTGCCCAGCCATCAGCTGCTGCCCTTCGCGGAGCGGGCCAGCAGTATACGAATTGCAACCAGCCGGGGCAACAGGCATGCGTCAGCGGGGCGCAACGGCGGCAAACTCTTCCAGCAGCAGGCGGGTGAGGCGGGCGGCGTTGTGGCGGACCAGGCCGCGGTGTTCTTCGGCGAGGTTGTCGAAGATGCAGCGGACGCGCAGGGTTTGCAAGGCGCGCACGTCCACGGATACCGGGGCGGCCCCCTGGCGGGCATACTTGCGCAGCAGGCGAGGGGGAATGGCGCCGTTATTGAGCACGGCGGCGTCGAACAGGCCGGGGCCGGTGTGGTCGTACACGGCGCGGATGTGCGCCGCGGCGTCCATGCCGGAGGTTTCGCCGGGCTGGGTCATCAGATTGCCGATATAAACCTTGCGCGCGGAAGACTTGCGCACGGCCTCCACCACGCCACGCACCAGCACGTTGGGGATCACGCTGGTGTAGAGCGAGCCGGGCCCAAAAGTGATCAAATCGGCGTTGCGAATCGCATAAAGCGTTTCGGCCAGCGCGCGCGCCGTGCGCGGTACCAGGCGAATGCGCCGGATGGGCGCCAGCGAGCGCGAAATCTTTGTCTCACCGCGCACCCGGCGGCCGTTATCCAACACCGCCTCCAGTTGCACGTTCTCCAGCGACGAGGGGTAAATGCGCCCGCGGATGGCCAGCACTTCTCCGCTCAACTTCACCGCTTCGTTGAAATCGCCGGTCACGTGGGTCAGGGCGGTGAGGAACAGGTTGCCGAAACTGTGGCCGCGCAAGCCGCCGCCGCTGGAAAAGCGGTACTGGAACAGCCGGCTCAGCAGCGCCTCATCCTTGGAAAGGGCTACCATGCAATTGCGGATGTCGCCGGGCGGCAGCATTTTGTATTCGCGGCGCAGGCGCCCGCTCGAGCCGCCGTCGTCGGTGACGGTAACCACCGCGGCCAGTTCGGAAATCGGGCGCGCGTCGGATTTGCGGCGCGCGACGTGCTCCTTCAATCCCCGCAGCAGCGCCGATAGCCCTGTGCCGCCGCCCAATGTCACGATGCGCAGCCCCGCCGCCTTCCCATTCCCGGATTTTCCTGAACTTGCTTGCGCCATTTCGTTTTGTGCGGGTCGTGCCTTGCGGAGAAGTTCACTTCGCGAGCAGCGTGAAAATGGGCCGCCCTAGCCCCTGCTGTTATCCGAACGAGCCGTCGCGCTCCGGATAGAGCAGTTCGGTGAAACGCGGGTCTTCGAGCAGGGGCTGAAAATCTTCGTCATTGCGCGCGTGGTAGCGGTTTTCCGGACGCAGATCGATGGCGCGCTTCAGGTTCGCCAGCGCGCCATCGGCTTCGCCGGTCAAGCTATCCAGGACGGCCAGCGCGTAGTAAATATGCTCGCCTTTGGGCAACTGCTTCTTGCCCTTCTCCAGGAACTCGCGCGCTTCATCCCAGCGACCCAGGTTCATCATGGCAATGCCGGAATTGTAGTTTTCTTCGGGGGTGCGGGGAGCGCCAGCCTGCTTGGCCAACCGTTGTTCGCAGATGCGCAGGTGCATCACCGCGCGATCCGCCAGTTCTTTGCTGAAGCCCTCGCGGACTTTTTCAAATCCCTGCCGGGCGCGAGCGTAGCGCTGCTCGTTGAAGTCCTTCATAGCCTCTTCATACAGCCTGACCTGTTGCAAATAGCGCGGGTCGGGCTGCGGCTTTGGGGGCGCAGATTTCTTCAAGCCCTTGCGTTTCAATGTTTTAGGAGCCCGCCGGGCTGATGCAGCCTTGCGGCGAGCGGCTTTCTTCGCCTTGGCCATTGCAAGGTATTCTAGCAGGGGTTGCAAATACAGTCAATCAGAATATAGCTTGAAGTGAAACAGATGGGTAGCCGATTATCGTCCATAGCTGCAGCGGAAGCGGCTCTAAGCAAACCACTTAGCCGCTTACCGATACATACTTCGACACCCGGAAGAGAAGAAGTTGGCCCCCAAGGCGGCCGCTATGCTATAAGTAACGTCGCGTTTATTGGGGCATCCGTGTCTTTTATCAACTTTCCAGCCCGCGAAATCAACTGCAAGCTCGTGTACTACGGGCCCGGCCTGGGCGGCAAGACCGCCAACTTGCAGTGGATTTACGACAACACCGGGAACAACCTCAAAGGGAAGATGATTTCCCTGGCCACGGAAACTGACCGCACCCTCTTCTTTGATTTCTTGCCCCTGGATTTGGGCACAGTGCGCGGATTCAAGACCCGCTTCCATCTCTACACCGTGCCCGGGCAGGTGTTCTACGAAGCCAGCCGCAAGTTGATTTTGAAGGGCGCCGATGGCGTGGTCTTCGTGGCCGATTCGCAGGAAGAACGGCTGGATGCCAACCTGGAGACGCTGGACAACCTGAAAGAGCACCTGAAGGAACACAACCTCGACTTGGCCACCATTCCCTACATCCTGCAATTGAACAAACGCGACCTGCCCAACGTGCTGCCGGTGGAAGAATTGAAGAAGCACATCGGCATCAAGGGCGAGCCCACGCTGGAAGCCTGCGCGATTAACGGCATGGGCGTGTTTGAAACGCTGAAAGA
>CAZCNH010000055.1:0-25470 GCA_964500065.1 uncultured Acidobacteriaceae bacterium | reverse complement strand
GCGTCTTGCCCCACACGTCGGCGCCGCAAAGCTGATCGAGCGACCAGCCCTTCCACGCGCCCGAGCGCGCCAGCGTTTCGCCTTCGTGCAGGCGGCGCGCCACGGCCATGAGCAGGGTCCAGGCAAAATCGGCGGTGGTTTCGTCCAGCACGCCGGGGGTATTGCTGGCCACGATTTTCCGCCGCGTGCAGGCGGGCACGTCAATATTGTCAAAGCCCACGGCGACGTTGGCTACCATGCGCAGTTGCGGCCCCGCGGCATCCAGCAATTCGTCGTTCACTTTTTCGGTCAGCAGGCAGATCAGCGCATCTTTGCCGGCCACTCGTTGCAGAACTTCGTCGCGCGGCGGGCGTTCGGAATGGGGCCAGAAGTCTGCCGCAAACTGTTGCTCGAGCAACCGTCGCGGCTCTTCGAACAGGGGATGCGTGATAAATACCTTGGGGCGACTCATAAGCGCAGTAGAATACAGCAATCCGGGCGCATCGCGCGAGACGCGCGACCCGGACCGAGCGGCCGATGCCCGCTGCCCACCCCTCGCGCCTGATATATACTCGCCTCACATGAACCCGACGGTCATCCCCGAACTCGAAAAGCTCCTGGGCGCCGATGCCGTGCTTTCCAAGCCCACCGACTTGCTGATGTACGAATACGACGGCTCGGTGGAGCAAGCCCGCCCCGACGTGGTGGCCTTCCCGCGCACCACCGAACAGGTCGTGGAAATCGTGAAGCTCGCGCGTCGCACGCAGACCCCGGTGGTGGGCCGCGGCGCTGGCACCGGCCTGAGCGGCGGCGCGCTGGCGCGCAAGGGCGGCATCATGATGGTGTTCGCGCGCATGAACAAAATTCTGGAGATTGACCTGCCCAACCAGCGCGCGGTGGTGCAGCCGGGCGTGGTGAATCTGGACCTGACGCGCGAGGTCGAACATGCCGGATTGTTCTTTGCTCCCGACCCCTCGAGCCAGAAATCCTGCACCATCGGCGGCAACGTCCTGGAAAACGCCGGCGGCCCGCATACGCTGCTGTACGGCGTCACCACCAATCACGTGATGGGCCTGCAGTTGGTGATGATGGATGGACGCGTGGTGCGCATCGGCGGCCCGGCGCTGGATGCCACCGGCTACGATCTGAACGGATTGTTTGTGGGCAGCGAAGGCACCCTGGCCCTGGTCACGGAAATTACGGTGCGCCTGCTGCGCAAAGCGGAAGCGGTGAAGACTTTGCTCGCCGTTTTCGACACGGTGGACGACGCGACCGAGACCGTGGTGGAAATTACCGGCCGCGGGATTACTCCGGCGGCGTGCGAAATGCTCGATGGCTGGACGCTGCGCGCCGTGGAGGCTTTTGCCCATGCCGGCTTCCCGCTGGATAGCGCGGCGGTCTTGCTGATCGAAGTGGAAGGGCTGCGCGAAGCGGTGGCCGCCCAGGCTGCGGATATCGAGGCCGCGTGCAAGAAATGCCGCGCGCGTGAAGTGCGGGTGGCCAAAGACGAGCGCGAACGCGACCTGCTCTGGAAGGGACGCAAGAACGCCTTTGGCGCGGTGGGCCGGCTTTCCCCCAGTTACTACGTTCAGGATGGCGTAATTCCCCGCACCCGCCTGCCCGAAACTTTGCGGTACATCGATTCCGTGGCGAAAAAATATGGCCTGCAAGCGGGCAACATTTTTCATGCCGGGGATGGGAACCTGCATCCGCTGTTGCCCTTTGACTGGCGCATCCCGGAAGAATTTGAGCGCGTGGTGAAAGCCGCCAATGAAATCATGGCCTTCTGCATTTCCGTGGGCGGCTCGATCACCGGCGAGCACGGCGTGGGGATGGAAAAAAATGAACTGATGAGCCTGCAGTTTTCCGCGGCAGACCTGGCGCTGATGCAGCGAGTCCGCGACGCGTTTAATCCCGAGGGGCTGCTGAATCCGCTCAAGCTGTTCCCGTTGAGCAAGGGTTGCGGCGAAATCCGCGTGCTGCCCGTTGCCGGCCAGGCGGGCAGCCCCGCAGGAGTCTCCACGGCGCCATGAGTCCCGCTTCCGATTCCACGCTTTCCAAACTGGAAGCCATCGTCGGCGCCGAGCACTTTTCCGCCGAATGGGAGGAAGTGGCGCAATTCGATGTGGACAGCGAGTCGCCCACGGCGCTGGTCTCACCCGCCGATGCCGCGGAAGTTGCGGCAATTGTCCGCCTGGCCCGGGAGGAACGGCTGGCGCTGCTCGTCGCGGGTAATCGAACGAAAATGGATTTTGGCGGCATCCCCAGCCGCTACGACGTGGCGGTGCTCACGACCCGCATGCACGAAATTGCCGCGTATGATCCGGGCGACCTGACGCTCAGCGTGGATGCCGGCCTGCGCTTGGGCGATTTGCAGATGCACCTCGCGCAAAAGGGGCAGTTCCTTCCCCTGAATCCACCGTTCGCTCCGGCGGGAACCATGGGTGGAATCCTGGCCGCCAATTCCACCGGGCCGTGGCGGCACGGCTACGGAACCGCGCGCGATTTCCTGCTGGGGCTGGAATTCGTGAATGGGCAGGGGGAACACGTAAAGAGCGGATCTCGCGTGGTCAAGAGCGTCGCCGGATATGATTTGCACAAATTGATGATCGGCTCGCTGGGCACCCTGGGTATTGTCACCCGCGTGAATTTCCGCACGTTTCCCTTGCCGCCGGCTTCGATCACGCTGGTCGCAACCTTTCCCGATGCGGCACGGGCGCTCGCCCTGCGCCAAGCCATTGTGGAATCGCCGCTGCAACCGCGCGCGCTGGAAGTGGCTTCCCCGCGCATGACGCGCCTGTTCAGCATTCCCGACGAAACCGCAGCCGGCATGCGCGAATTCCCCGAAGGACGCTGGGCGGTCCTGCTTGCCGCCGCGGGTCATGCCAGCGTCGTGCAGCGACACCTGGGAGACTTTTCCGGCCTGGCCGAGCGCGCGGAGGCTTTGACCTTGCTCAATTTTCAAGGAGACGTGGAAGCGGCCTTCTGGCAGCGCGTCACCAACGGTCCGTATGAAATGGCCACCCTTTCCGAAGCGGATACGGTGATGAAGCTGACGGCCCTCCCTTCCCGCCTGGGCGGCTTGCTTGCTACGGCGCATCGTTCGGCGGATGAAGATGACATGGCGGTGGCGATGCTCGTGCGCAGTTCCGGCGTGGTGTACGTCACGCTCACACCCGACGAGCATGATGAGCGCACCGTGAGCCTGCTGGCGAAAGCCTGCCAGACGCTGTTCGCTGCGGCGCGGGACGCGGGCGGGCACGGCATGATCGAGCGCTGCCCAACTGAACTCAAGCGCGCGCTCAGCGTCTGGGGACCGGAGCGTGAGGATCAGCCTCTGATGCAGACCGTGAAAAGCACGCTCGATCCGGGAAATGTTTTTGCACCGGGAAGATTTTTCGGAGGGATCTGAACTTTGCCATCGGCAACAGGAAATCGCGTGCATCTTCTGAATCCCAGGCCCACAGATTCATGAACAGCAACGCATCAACTCCAGCGCCGAGCGGCTTCCGCCGCGCCGACAGGCCCCAGTGGGAAGACCTCGCCCGCTGCGTGCATTGCGGACTGTGCCTGAACCACTGTCCCACCTATCGCCTGTGGGGCCTGGAGGCCGATTCGCCGCGCGGGCGCGTGCGGCAAATGCTGCTGGTGGACCAGGGCAAACTGGAGGTGGGCGCGGACTTCGTCAAGCACATGGACCAGTGCCTGGATTGCCGCGCGTGCGAAAGCGCCTGCCCCAGCGGCGTGGATTACGGCAAGCTGGTGGAAGCCACTCGCGCTGAAATCGAAGACCAGTTTGCGCGGCCGGGAAAAGAGAGGTTTTTGCGCAGCCTGGTTTACCGGCACTTGCTTCCCTACCCCAGGCGCATATCCCTGCTGGCGCGCGCCGTGCGCCTGTACCAGCGTACGCCGCTACGGCGCTGGGCGCGCGGCTGGGGAATCCTGCGCATGCTGGGCATGGAAGCGCGCGAACGGCTGATGCCGCCGGTGGAAGATTCGTTTTTCTATTCCCAGATCGGCAAAACGTTTCCGGCGGTGGGTCCGCGCCGCGCGCGTGTGGCATTCTTCGGAGGCTGCATCGCGCAGGTTACGTTCGCAAAACTCAATGAAGCGACGATTCGCGTACTCACCGCGAACGGCTGCGAAGTCGTTGTGCCGGAAGGGCAGACTTGCTGTGGCGCATTGCCGGCTCATGCCGGTGTGCGCGACATCGCGCAGCAGCTCGCGCGCAGGAACATGGATGTTTTTCTGAATGAATCGTTCGACGCCATCCTCACCAACGCCGCCGGGTGCGGTTCAACCCTGAAGGAATACACCCACTTGTTTCCTGCGGATTCGGAAGAGCACGCGAAGGCCCGCGCGTTTCAGGCCAAGATGCGCGACATCACTGAATTTCTTGACGCTCTGGGTCTGGTGGCTCCGCTGCGCGAAACCAAACTGCGCGTCACCTATCAGGACTCCTGCCACCTGGCCCACGGCCAGCGGGTGCGCGAGGCGCCGCGCAAGTTGATTCGCGCGATTCCCGGCGTGGAACTGGTGGAGATGATGCGCGCCGATGATTGCTGCGGTTCGGCGGGGGTTTACAACGTCACGCAAACCGAAGCCTCGATGGGCATCCTGGACGAAAAAATGCGTCACGTAATTGCCACGCGTGCCGACGCCATCATTACCGCCAACCCCGGCTGCATGCTGCAACTCCGCGCCGGTATCGCGCGGCACCGCGAAAATGTGGGGCCGACCCTTAGCTCGCCCCCCTCACCGAATCCTTCAAGGCAAACCCGCCCGGACAAGGCTGCCTGTCCGACCGAAGTCCTCCATGTGGTTGAATTACTCGACCGGGCCTCAGCCTGAAATCACTTTTCGCCGATGAGGTAGCGACAGCCGCGCGGCCCCATTCGCGCGGAATGCAGCGCCCCGGCAGGAACGTCGGGCGCGCGCTCGCCGGCGGCGAAGGTGGCCGTTAGGCCATCGCAGGTCAGCGTCATTTCGCCTTCCAGAACAATATGCGCGGTGTCCACCGGGTGCGTGTGTTCCGGATAAAACGCGCCCGGGGCATCCTGCCATGTGTAGGTGCGGCGGAAGCCTTCTCGTTTGAGCTGCGCTGTGAGTTCCTCTGTGTTCATAGCCCTACGATACAAGTAACAGGCGGCGCCTGACGAGTGTGCCCGCACGTGTTGCCGGCGAGGTACTGGAATCCTTATGACAAGTCACTGGTCACTCGTCACCCATCACCTTTATAATCCCCTCGCACGCAACGGGGAGATTCCATGGCTGACTTCGATCCCACGATCCTGAACGAAGCGGCGGTGCCGCCGCCGCAGGAATTTGCCGCGCGGGCGCGCGTCGGCTCAATGGAAGACTACGAGACGCAATACAAGCGCGCGCTGGATGACCCCGAAGCCTTCTGGACCGAGCAAGCCGAACTGCTCCACTGGTTCGAGCCGCCCCAGAAGGCGCTCGAGTGGGATCCTCCCTTTGCCAAGTGGTTTGTGGGCGGCAAGCTGAACGTTTCCTACAACTGCCTGGATCGCCACCTTGAAGACCGCGGCAACAAGCCCGCCCTGATGTGGGAAGCCGAAGACGGCGCGACGCTGCAATACACCTATTTCGAACTGCACGAAAATGTCTGCCGCTTTGCCAACGCACTGAAATCCATGGGGGTGCAGGCCGGCGACCGTGTAGCCATCTATATGCCCATGATCCCCGAGTTGCCGATGGCCATGCTGGCTTGCGCGCGTATCGGCGCCGTGCACTCGGTCGTCTTCGGGGGCTTTGCGGCTCATGCGCTGCGCGACCGCATCCGCGATTGCCAGGCCAAGTTGCTGATCACTGCTGACGCCGGTTTTCGCCGCACCAAAACGGTTCCCCTGAAGGAAGCTGCGGATGAAGCGCTGGCGGAATGTCCTACCGTGGAAAAATGCGTGGTGGTGAAGCGCGCCGGGATCGAAGTGCAATGGGTGGAAGGGCGCGACGTGTGGTGGCATGAGGCCACCGAGCAGGCCTCCAAGGATTGCCCGGCCGAAGCCTTTGACGCCGAGCAGCCGCTCTTCATCCTGTACACCAGCGGCACCACCGGAAAGCCCAAGGGGGTGCTGCACACTTCCGGCGGATACCTGACCCAGGCCACGTGGAGTACGCGGCTGGTCTTCGATCTGCGCGAAGACGATATCTACTGGTGCACCGCGGACATCGGCTGGGTCACCGGCCACACCTACATCACCTACGGCCCGTTGTCGAACGGGGTCACCATGTTGATGTATGAAGGCGCGCCGGATACGCCGGGGAAGAACCGCTTCTGGGATATCGTCGAGCGCTACAAGGTCACCATCTTCTACAGTTCGGCGACTGCGGTGCGCGCGTTCATGTCCTGGGGCAAGGAGCACATCGAAAAGCACGACATTTCCAGCCTGCGCCTGCTGGGCACCGTGGGCGAACCCATCAACCCCGCGGCGTGGAAGTGGTATTACGAGGTCGTCGGCAAGAACCGCTGCCCGATCGTGGACACCTGGTGGCAGACCGAAACCGGCTCGATCCTGATTACCCCGCTGCCCGGCGCGACGCCGACCAAACCGGGGTCGGCTACGCGTCCGCTCCCCGGGATTATTGCGCGGGTGCTCAATCAGGAAGGCGAACCGGCCAAGCCTGGCGAAACGGGTTATCTGGTGATCGAGCGCCCCTGGCCCAGCATCATGCGCACCATTTACGGCGATGACGACCGCTACCGCCGCGATTACTGGAGCCGCATCCCCGGCAAATATTTTGCCGGCGATGCCGCGCAATGCGACGCCGATGGATACTTCTGGGTGCTTGGCCGCGTGGACGATGTGATCAAAGTGGCCGGCCACCGCTTAAGCACCATGGAAATCGAAAGCGCCCTGGTCAGCCACCCGGCGGTGGCCGAAGCGGCGGTGGTGGCACGCCCGGACGATATCAAAGGCGAAGCCATTGTGGCCTTCTGCACGCTGCGTTCCGGATTCAAGCCTTCTTCGGAGCTGAATCACGCCGTGAGTGACCACGTGACCAAGATCATCGGCACCATCGCCCGTCCCGCTGAAGTCCGCTTTGCCGACCTGCTGCCCAAGACGCGCAGCGGAAAAATCATGCGCCGCCTGCTGCGCGAACTCGCGCAAAAAGGCGGCATCACCGGCGACACTTCCACTCTGGAAGATATGGGTGCCGTGGAAAGAATAGCCCACTCCATGGGCAAGGAAGAATGACCCGCGGTAGCGGCCAGGCTTTGACCAGCCCCGGCATCGTCCGGTAGATTTTCGGCCTTACATTCCCTGCGGCTTGATGTTCACGTCAATCGCTTCGAACGGAGCGTCGGCAAGATTCTCAATGCTGTGGGTTACCGGCGCCCGCCAGCTAACCTCGCCGCGCTTGCCGGTCAGGTCGCGCGTGGTGCCATCGGTCATGTGTGCCCGCACGCGCGCATCACTCAGAATGACGCCGATATATTGCGGATGAGTATGTACCGGCCCTTTGGCCTTTGCAGGCAGCCGGCCGCGCGTAACTTTGACCCACGCGTTCTCGAATTCTTCGCTGGACGCGGCTGCCGCAGTCCGGGCCGCGGCGGGCGGCAAAGCCTTGAACGTAATCACAATAATTTCGGTAGCGGCGTTGCGCAGATTTTCCACGCGATGGGTGCCGGCCCCCGTCCACAGCACTTCATTCGCTTTTGCCCGCCACTCGCGCGTCGTTCCATCCGCCAGAGTTTCGCGGATGTGATCGTCGGTAAGAAACACTTCCAAACCAGGCAGCGCATGGCTATGCATGGCGGAAACATTGCCGGGCGGGATGCTCAGGCGCTCGATCCGCACCTGTTCGTTTTCCAATTCGAGCTTGGAGGTTACTGCGGCCTGCGGCCAGGCCGGCAGGCCGCCGGCCAGCAACGTCCCGGCCACAACCGCTTGCGCGACGTACTTGTGATTCATGATGGCTCCCGTCCTGTAGAGACAAATCTTCAGATTGCCGCGCAGGACTTGGTTCTTTGGCCACGCGGGGCACTCGAAGGCTTTGCGCCGCAACTTAGCGGCGGTAAAGGCGCGCGGCAATTCTGGGGCCGGCGCCGCGCGGGATCAATCGCTGCGCGTGCACGGCGACCCAGTACTTGGTCCCGGTGATCTTGCAGGTCTTGCCGCGCGCCAGCGCGTCGAGGGCGAGGCGCGCCACTTTTTCCGGAGAATCAGGCTTGCGCATCGGATGCGCGGGCGATCCCGCGACGCGCTGAAACTCCGTCGCCGTGGTTCCCGGACAAACCGTGCACACCTGCACGCCATGTCCGCGCACTTCTTCTGCCAGTGCTTCCCCGAAATGCAATTCGAAGGTTTTCGTGGCGGCATAGGTGGCGTAGTTGGGGATGGCCTGGAACCCAGCCACCGAAGAAACGATCATGACGTCGCCGCGCCCGCGTTCGATCATCGCCGGCAGGTAGAGATGCGTCAGATGGATCACCGCATTGACGTTCACTTCTACCATCTCCAGCAGGCGCGCCGCGGAAATCTGGTGAAACTTGCCGAACGCGCCGAACCCGGCGTTGTTCACCAGCACTTCGATGGGCAAATCCCGTTCCTGCGTGAATCGGTGAATCTCCGCCGGCGCCTCGCGTTGCGAAAGATCGGAAACAAAAACTTCGGCCTTCACCGCGAACTGCCGGCGGATTTGCGTGGCGAGGGATTCGAGCCGGTCGCGGCGCCGCGCCGTGAGCACCACGTTCGCCCCGGCCGCGGCCAACTGGCGGGCAACTTCCCAGCCGATTCCCGCGCTGGCGCCGGTCACCAGGGCCCATTGGCCGCGCCAGCGCGCCATCCCGTTACTTGCTCCGTTTTGCAAATCCAGCCCCGAGCGGAAGGTGTTTCAACCGGGACGTATGAAAGCACAGATTTCGCGGGGTGCCTACAGCTTTTTTTTCGGATTCGAGGAGATGAAATTGCGGCGCTGCTCCGTCTAATCGCACGTAAGGCGGTGCGTCCCCCGCGCGCTCCGGTGGATTTCAAGAAGGAGTGATTTATGAAGAGGATTGCCGCCGCTGGTTTATTTGTTTTTGCCATATCCACCTGCGGGCAAAACTGGCCTGGATTCCGAGGGCATCAAGCCTCGGGCGTCGGAACCAAACCCGTTCCTACCCAGTGGGACATCGCCGCGGGAACGAACGTGGCCTGGAAGGCGCAGATACCCGGGCTTGGACTGAGCAGCCCGATCGCCTGGGGCAACGGTATTTATGTAACCACCGCGATTCCTTCGCAGGGCACGGCCGAGCTCGACGCCAAGAATTCCATCGAAAAAGTGGCCCATGCCAACGATATGGTGCGCCATGATTGGCAATTGATTGCGCTGGATCGCAAAAGCGGGAAAATCTTGTGGGCAACCACCGCCGCCACCGGTATGCCCCCGGCCAAACGCCATGTCAAATCCTCGTATGCGAATCCCAGCCCGGTCACGAACGGAAAAATCGTCGTCGCGGCCTTCGGCGAGGGCACACTCGCGGCCTTTGACCTGAAAGGAAAAATCCTGTGGAGGGTTCAGTACGATGTGCCGCAGCGTCCAGGCGCGGAGGAAATCAATGACGTCACCACCTCTCCCATTCTCTACAAAAACCTGGTGATTCACGAGCACGACTTCGGGCCCAAGAGCTACATCGCCACATATGACATAAAGACCGGGAAAGAAGTGTGGAAAGTCGAGAGGGAAGAAAGCAATACGTGGTCCACGCCTTCCGTGCTGCGCCTGGCCGGGCGGGATGTGCTGGTGACCAACGGTTGGCGCTATGCCCGCGGCCACGACCCGCTCACCGGGAGAGAGCTATGGCGCATGCGGCACCGCAAAGGCTCGTGGGATCGCGGCCCGGCCCCCCTGCAATCCGGTGAGTTGGTGATCATCACCGGTGGCGGACCCGAACAGCCGGCCTTCGCCATCAAGCCCAACGCCGAAGGAGAATTGGCCAACGCCCCCGGAAAAATGAGCGAGCATGTGGCCTGGGTGACGGAACGTGGCTCGCCCTACATTCCTACGCCGGTCGTCGTGGGAGATCTTCTCTACGTGCTCACCGACAAAGGCATTCTTTCCGCGTACAGTACCCGCAATGGCAAACGCATCTATCAGCAACGTGTTTCACCCGGCGCGGGGGGCTTCAGCGCCTCGCCGGTAGCCGCGGGCGGCAATCTCTACTTGGCCAGCGAAGATGGCGAAATCTTCGTGGTTAGTGCCGGAGAACAATTCCAGTTGCTGGCCACCAACGCCATGAATGAGGTCACTCTGGCAACTCCCGCAATCGCAGACGACATGCTTGTGCTGCGGACCCGCTCGGCAGTTTACGGCATTGCCGCCGGCGGCCGCCGCTGACGCATGAATTCAAAGGAGACTCCCGGATGAAACGTACATGGGTCGTCATGTTCCTGCTTGGTGCCTCGAGCGCGCACGCCCAGAATTGGCCGTCGTTCCGCGGTTCGGAAGCCAGTGGCGTGGGGAAAGGGGCGCCCCCGGTTTCCTGGGATGTCGCCAAGAACCAGAATATCGCCTGGAAGGCGCCCATCCCCGGCCTGGGTCTGAGCAGCCCGGTGGTCTGGGGCCAGGTGATTTACGTCACCACTGCGGTTTCTTCGGCCGGCGAGACAAAGATGGTGATGAAGAATGACGGTGTGGTGATGGCCGACGACCAGGTTCCTCACACCTGGCGCGTGATGGCCATTGACCTCCGCTCCGGAAAACTTCTGTGGGACTCAATCGCCCATGAAGGCGTGCCCAGGGTGAAGCGCCATGTCAAGTCCAGCTTTGCCAATGCCACGCCGGCCACCAATGGCAAGCGGGTGGTCGCACTGATGGGCGCGGAAGTCCTGGTGACGTTCGATGACAAAGGAAAACTTCTGTGGAAGAAGACGCTCGAACTCGGCAGTCCAAAAGACGTCTTTGATCAGGCCAGTTCCCCGATTCTCTACCGCAACACCGTGATTCTGCAAAACGACCGCGAAAAACAATCCTACATCGCGGCCTACGACCTCGATTCGGGCAAAACAGCCTGGCGCGTTGACCGCAGCGAAGGCAGTTCGTGGAGCACGCCCAGCGTGCTGCGCGGCCGGGATACGAGCGGGAAAATGGTGGACGTGCTGGTCACGCAGAGCGGCAAGTTTATCCGCGGGCTGGATCCCGCCACCGGAAAGGAGCTCTGGCGCATGGCGCAGAACGATCCCGAGCCGTGGGATCGCATCCCCGCGCCGATTTCTGCCGGTGATCATGTGATCGTGGCGGGGGGCAATCCGAGTCGTCCGGTCTATGCCATTCGCACCGCTGCAGCGGGCGACATCACTTTGGCGAAAGACCAAGTCTCCAGCGCAAACATTCCCTGGATCAGCACCCGGGGCGGTACATACATGCCGACGCCGATCGTGGTCAACGGCCAGCTCTATGTGCTCCGCGAAAACGGCGTGCTGAGCGCCTACCGCGTGGCCAGCGGTGAATTGCTGTACCAGCAGCGACTGGGATCGGGCGGATTCTTCAGCGCGTCGCCCGTGGCCGCGGGCTCCAACCTCTACATCGCCAATGACGACGGTGACTGGTTCGTGGTCCGCGCCGGAGAGAGATTCGAGCTCGTCAGACAAAACAGCATGGGCGAGATGTGCTTCGCTACCCCCGCACTCAGTGGCGACATGATGATTGTGCGCACCCAGAAAAATCTCTATGGCATTTCTTCGCGGCGCTGACTCAGGCGGGGCGCCATACGCTGCGCCGCTCTTCTAAGTTGCGCCTAGAAAGTCCATCGCTCCCCCGCCCGCGTAGCGAGAATTACAGCGGGGAACTCACCACGAATCTGCGCGAGACTGCGCCTCAGCTCGCCGTCCGGTTTCTCGATATCAATGTGAATGGCGATCAGTTTCGCCGCGGAAATCCGCTCGCGCACGACGCGCTTTCCTTCGTCGCTTAGAAAATACCAGTAGGGAATCAGCGCTACGTCAATCTTTTGTTTCCCCAAGCCGAAAGCAGCGAAATTGACGACCTCCGCATCTGCGTCGCCCACGTGCAGGATCGTTTTCCCTGCCAGCGTAATCAGGAAACCGGTGTTCTCAAATTGGCCATGGCGCAAGCGGACGGCTTCGATCGGAATACCGGCTACCGTAAGGCGCGTTTTTTGATTGTATGCGGGCGTGGTGGAAAGAACTCGTGCCGCCTCGCGCGCGCCGGGCGGGAATTGCTGCGCCACCAAATCCGCGGCCTGGTGCACGGAAACAAACGTCGCCTTCGGGTTCGCGCGCAGGTGCGCCGCAACGGATCCGGCGTCGAAGTGATCGCGGTGAAAGTGGGTGGCCAGCACCAGGTCCACCGCGTCGTAGGGAGGGTGGGCCCCTTCCAGTTTCTTCAATGTTTGCACATCAGGCCGCAGGTAATACTCAGGAATGCCCTGCCGCAGCAGAGCATCCACCAGAATCTTCTTGCCGCCGCCGGTGATCAGGAATCCTTCATTGGCGATGTACGTCAGCTCCACGCCTTGCTTTGCTTGCGCCGCGGCGGAATCAAACGCTGTCGCCAGGCACAGCAGTATTCCCAGGAGACGGTTGGACATTGTCCCTCCTCCCGATTGGACGATGCAGACCGCTTGAGCCTTCACCGGTTGATGGCGTGTCCTGAGGAGGTCAGCGCGGCGATGGCTCGCTCCATTTGCCCGGCGCGCACCAGCACGTAGTCTGTATCGTATGTAGAAAGCGCGAAGATGCTGACGCCCGCCCCGGCCAGCGGCGATAGAATCGAAGCCAGCACGCCCGTCTCTTCAAAGGCAAAAGGGCCATGCAGCTTCAGTGCGCGCCAGCCTGCGGTGACTTTCGCCGAAGGGGGTAACTCCCCGGGGAGTTCTCGGACCGGGCACACCAGCGAGAGTTCATCCGCGGTTCGCGTTACGCAGTAGAGTTCGCCCGCCGTAACCCAATGCGGAACCGCGGCCTCGCGCGGGAAACGGCAGACGGCAAATTCTTCCGGCAATAACGAAAGTTGCAGTGACACAGATCAGCGTCCCTTCGCTTGTTCGCCGCGCAGAACCATCAAGGTGCTGGTGGCAAAGGCTACCAGGTTGCCGTCCTCGTCGGCCACTTCGCATTCGGCAAGACCGATGGTTTTCCCGCGCTTCTTGACTTTGCCTTCGGCGCGAAGCTTTCCTTTGCGAAAGGGTTTAAGGAAGTTCACTTTCAATTCGAGAGTGGTAAACGATTCGCCTTCTCCCAGTGTAGAAGCAAATGCCATCCCTAGGGCCCCGTCCGCAAGGTCGCAGAAAATCCCGCCGTGCACGGTACCCATGGGATTCCAGTGACGCCCATCCACGTCAATTTCAAAGGTGGCACAACCCTCGCCGACGCTGGTCAATCGCATCCCCACAAGTTTTCCAATGGGAGGCTGCGGTACAACACCATCGACGATGCTTTGTATAAGGTCAATGGGTCTTGGCATGGACTCAAGTCTACCTGTGCGGGGGCCTGAGGAGAACCCAGCGGGAAACTGCCCAATCAAGCCAAATTGACCCTATTCGTGTTGTGGAAGGCGGGCAGGTTACTGTCTTCCGGCTCCGCTCTCGGCAGTCAGGATGAATGCGTCCACGCGCAAGCCCGGGCGCAACGGCCTGCCGGGTTCCAGCTCGATCAGCGTTTCCAGTACTTTCACGTCCTGGCGCTCGGCGGGTTTATCGGTGTGGACGTTTTTCTTGCCGAGCAACTGGCCCACCCGCACCACGCGGCCCCAGAATTGCTCGCCGGGGTAGCCATCGGCGGTGACGTAGGCGCGCTGGCCTTCGCGCACGCGGCCCACGTCGGTTTCATCCACGTCCATGCGCACGCGCAACACGGAAGAATCGCCCAGGGTCAGGATCGGGGCTTCGCGCATGTGCGAGAAAATTTCGCCCGCCTTCAAATGCTTGCGCAGCACGATCCCGGTGATGGGGGCGCGCAGGATGGTTTTGTCGAGCAACGCGCGCGCTTCATCCAAGCGCGCGCGGGCCAGCAGGACATTGGCTTCGGCGCGGCGGTGATCTTCTTCGCGCTCCCCGGCTTCGAGCAGAGCCGAGCGTTCGCGCGCTGCCTCATGCCGCGCGCGGGCCACGCCGTATTCACGCTCGGCCCGGTCGGCATCTTCCTTGGGAAACACGCCTTGCTCGAAACCGGTGCGGCGGCGCCCGAGTTCGATGCGGGCGTTTTCTTCCACCGCGGCCGCCGCACGCACTTCCGCCGCAGCTTCGCGGCGTTCCTGCGCGCGTGCTCCATTTTTCACTCGCTGTAATTCCGCTTCGCGCAATGAAAGTTCCGCTTCTGCGAGGGCCACGCGCGCCTTGTAATCGGCGTTGTCGAACACGGCGACGATCTGCCCCTGGCTCACGCGGTCGCCTTCCTCCACCGGCACTTCCAGCAGCCGCCCGCTCACGTCCGCTCCCAGGTTCACCTCTTCGGAGACCGGCTCGACGCGGCCCGGCCCGGCGGCGATGTCATGGGTCAGCGCCGCGCGTGGCGCAGGCTCAGAAGCCGAGCCGCGACGCACAGCAAACGTCAGCGCAATCGCCACAGTGATGACTGCTATTCCGATAATGGCCTTGAGGGTATGTTTCATGGCGTTCCTTATCCTGCGGGCGCAACTTCTTCCTGCATGTGCAATTCGATTTCGGCTCCAGCGGGCCGCGCGCCCTGCGGATCGGCGATGCGCCCGTCTTCGATCTTCACGATGCGGTCGGCAAACTCCAGCGCGCGCGGATCATGGGTGACGATCACCACCCCTCGGCCCTGTTGGTGCGCCAGGGTGCGCAGCATTCCCAGCACGCCCCGGCCGCTGTGTGAATCCAGCGCTGCGGTCGGCTCGTCCGCGAGTATCACGCGCGGCTCGCCCGCCAGCGCGCGCGCAATGGCCACCCGCTGCTTCTGCCCGCCGCTCATGTCCGCGGGATACGAGTGATATTTGGCGGCAAGACCCACCTGTTCGAGCAGCGCGCCGGCTTTTTTTGCCGCCTCGGCGCCGCGGATATCCTTCAAGTCCAGGGCCAGTTCCACGTTTTCACCGGCGGTAAGCGTCGGAAACAGATTAAACCCCTGAAAAATGAAACCGATGTTCTCCAGCCGCACGCGCGGCAATTCACCTTCGCTCAGGTGCGCCACTTCCCTCCCGCGGATCTTCACGCTGCCGGAGGTAACGCGAAGAATGCAGCCCATGATGGAAATCAGCGTCGTTTTGCCGCTGCCCGATGGGCCCATGAGCAGCACCACTTCCCCGGGAAAAATATCGAGCGAGGCTCCGGCCAGGGCGTGCGTCGAAACGGTGCCCTCGTGGTAGGTCTTGGTGACGTCGCGCACCGAAATCACGGGGATGGGCATGTTTTTGCTCATGTCTTGAACACCAGCGCGGGATCAATGCGCGTGACCTTGTTAATGGAAACCATCGCGGCGGAAAAACACATCAGCAGCGTGATGAAGAACATTCCCAGCATAAGCTTCCACGTCACCAGCACCGCGGCGCCGCCCTGCGCGCCTCCCCGCACGACAAACGCGCTGGCGATCGCGGCCAGCACATACCCAATCAGCGCGGCGATCAACGATTGCTTCAGGATGATGCGGTAGATGTAACGGTTCGAAGCGCCCATTGCTTTCAACGTGCCGAACTCGCGGATGTGGTCCACGGTGGTGGCATAGATTGTCTGCGCCACCACCACCACGCCGACCACCAGGCCCAATACCGCGGCGATCAGCACCGCAATACCCGCGCCAGTGGTGAACATCCAGTACGCGGTAGTCATGCGGCTGAATTGCCCGGCGGTCAGCACGTCCACATCGGTCAGGCGCGCTTGCAAGTCCCGCTGCAATTGGGCCAGCTCGACGCCCGGTTTGGCCTTCACCAGGATGAACGTGGTTTTGTCTTTGAAATCGCGGGTGATGAAATTCTCAGCGTTCTTGAACGACGTGAAAACATACGGCGAGGTGGTGAAGGAACGGATGCCCCGCGTGAAGCCCACCACCCGCGCCCGACGGTTATTGATCTCTACCACTTGACCAATGTACGTGATGCCCAGCTTCTCGCGGTACAGCTCGTCAATAATGACCGAGTCCGCGATTTCCAAGTCTCTCACGCCGCCCGCCACCAGATTCCACGGCCCGCCCAGCGGGTTATCGGGATTGATGCCGGCAATAAACGGGCTTTCCGTGGCTCCATCCGGCCGCTTCCAGCGCCCCCAGTCCGCCAGCAGCTTTTCGGCGGACGCCACCCCCGGCGTCGCGCGCACCTGGTAGAGCTTGCGCTCGCTGAACGGGCGGCTCTGTTCCAGGTACGGAATCCCTGCCGAACCGATCCACAAGTCGGCCTTGCCGTTATCAATCAGCGTGGCCGTGGTGGAGGTGAATCCAAAAAACAGGCCCATCTGGACGATGATGAGCACCACGGCAAAGACGATGCCGGTCAGCGTCACCGTCAGCCGGACTTTGTCGTGAAACAAGTTGCGTCTTGCCAGAGGCGGCATGTTCCCTGCTTCCTGACTTTCCTTGATGAGATGCGGCAAACAGCTGTGCCGCTGCTCACTTACTTAACACCGTTCACCCAAATACCGGCAAATCGATCCGCTAGGCTTTCAAAAACCGGATGGCGGCATCCACCACCGCCTCCGCCAGCGCTTCCTTCCTGGCCCATGGAAACTCCTTGTGGACAATCAGCAGCGATGTCAATCCATGCACCGCGGCCCACAGGGACTGGCTGGCCACCACCACATTCACCGGCCGGAATTTCTTCCGCCGGATGCACTCCTGAATCCCCCGCGGGAGAAACGCAAACGCCTTCATGCCCATCGCTTCCGGACTGATGTAGCGCGCGCTGTCGTGGCCATGCTCGTGCGGCAAAACGAAAGCCAGCAGGTAGTGATTGGGATGGCGCAAGCCAAAATCAATGTAAGCGTGCAGGCCCTTCTTCAGCCCTTCCACCGGGTCTTTCGCGGATTTTTCCACCGCCGCCAGTTCCCGCACCAGCCCGCTGAAGGTTTCCTCGCAAACGGCAAACATCAGTTCTTCCTTATCCTTGAAATGCAGGTAGATAGTGGTCGGCGAGTAATCGATTTTTTCCGCGATTTTGCGCATGGAGACGTTCTCATAGCCTTCGCGAATAAAGAGCGAGCGCGCCGCATCGAGAATCTCCTGCCGCAACATCTGTTTTTCCCGCAAACGGCGGTCCTTACCAGCCATGAGTTCCTCCGGTGGGACGGGTCAGGGAGCGGAATGAATTAACGTCATCCATAAACTTAACGCTGTTAAGTATAAGTCCATTCCGGTTCCCTGTCAATCCCCGTTCCCCTGTCGTAAGATGGCGGCGATGCGCGCACGGATTTCACCGCTGGCGCGTCTTTATCTCTATGGTTCCCAAGACCAAGTGGAAAGGGCTGCACTATTTCCTGGGCGCCAACTGGCTGGTGAACGGGGTATGGATGACGTGGGCGCCGCTGCACTGGTTCGACCACATGCCGCAAGCGCCGCAAACCGGACCGCTCAATGAGCATTTTGTCCGCGATTATGGCAGCGTCTTCATCCTGATCGGCGTGGGCGTGCTGCTTTCGCTGGGGCGGGGCACCTTTACTCGCCGCAAGCACTGCTGGGTCCTGTGGTTTTTCCTGGCACATGCTTCCCTGCACGTGTGGGACATGCTGGCCGGACGGCTCGGGCACGACCATCTGACCAGCGGCTTCCTGCTGGTTCTGCTTCCCGTGGTTGTTCTCTCTGCGTTGTTGTACCCCGCGTTCTGGCGGGACGCCGGCACGCAACCGTAGCGCTGGCCTTTTCCATCAGTGTTGTGGCCGGTCCTCTTGCAAACTGCTTTTGCTTTGTGTTCATCTGACTCGCGTTGAAAACCTTCGATCCCAGGCAACTTCTGCTCTTCCGCAGCCGGCTCCTGCGCTGGTATGGAAGCAACCAGCGCGCCCTGCCCTGGCGGGGCACTTGTGATCCCTACCGCATCTGGTTGAGCGAAGTGATGCTGCAGCAAACACGCGTTGCCGCGGTGGTGGATTATTACCGGCGTTTTGTTGCGGCCTTCCCAGATGTTCACGCCTTGGCGCGCGCCCGCGGCGAAGCAGTGCTGCGGCGATGGGCCGGGCTGGGCTACTACAGCCGGGCGCGAAATTTGCAGGCGGCGGCCAAACGCATTGTGTCCGGGCACGGCGGCAGATTTCCCAATGACTATGCCGCGATCCGGGCGTTGCCGGGCATTGGGGACTACACAGCTGCGGCCATTGCGAGTATCGCCTTCGGTGAACCTCGCGCCGTCCTGGATGGTAACGTCGCGCGCGTGCTGGCGCGCTTGTTCGTGGTGCGCGGCGACCTGCGCCGATCTTCGCGCTGGAAGGCGTTACTTCAGCAAGCGCAGGCACTGCTCCACCGGAGCGCGCCCGGCGACTGGAACCAGGCCATGATGGAACTGGGCGCGACGGTGTGTACGCCCCGCGCCCCTGTTTGCTCTCGCTGCCCGGTGAAGGAGTTTTGCGGCGCGCGAAGACAAGGCTGCGTGTCGCGATTGCCCGAAAAACGCCGCAAACGCGCTACGGAGAACGTGCATCTGGTTGCGCTGGTTTGCCTGGATGCAAAGCAATTCACGTGGCTCACCAGCGATCCAAGCAAGTATTTTTCAGGTCTGTGGCGATTTCCCGCCGCCGAGTGCCTGGCAACCGCGCGCGAAGCCGCTGCCCATCTGGCCCGCAGTTACGGGTTCTCAGCGGAAAATGCCCTGCTGGCACTGACGCCGGTCCGACACGCTGTCACCTTCCGCAACCTCACCCTGCAACCCTTCCTGCTTCGCTGCCGAAGATTGCAAGCGCGGCGCCGCATGAAACGGCTGCCTTTGGCTCAAGTGAGCGCGCTGGCCACCTCCAGCGCCACGCGCAAAATTGCCCAAACGGTGTTGCAACACATTGCCCGCACAGACCGCCTTCCGCCGTAGAACGCGATGCTACAATCACAAAACGTCATGAGCCTTCCTCCCAACCCGGTATTGGGCAGCGCGGGAACGGAGCCGCAAGCCCCGCAAATCCTGGGAGCGGTTCACCGTTTTTTTGAAGTTTCACTCTTCCTGATGCTGCTCACCGCCGTGCTGACGGTAATCAGCACGGAAAAACTGGACCCGGCCACCATCTCCGCTGCGCTCGTTGGATTGCTGGTGAAGGGTTGGCGTTGGCGTCGCGGCAACCCGCCGGAACTCACTGAGACCGCCGCTAAACGATTGACCATCGCGTATCTGCTCTTCTTCCCCGCTGATTTGTTTTTTCTTTCCATGGCCCTGGCGGACGGTTCGCAGAACCAGGCCCTGTTTTCGGCGTTATTGTCGGTGATTCACCTGCTGGTCTTCGTCATGCTGGTCCGCCTGTATTCCGCGCGCACCACGCGCGACCATCTGTTCCTGGCCATGGTGGCCTTCGCGCTGGTGCTGGTTTCCGCCATCCTCACGATTGATACGGCGTTCCTCGGCTTCCTGATTGTGTTTCTGCTGCTGTGCATTTCCACCTTCATGGGATTGGAGCTGCGGCGCAGCGCAGAAGGAGCAGCTTCGCCTCCGCTGGCGACAGGAACAGTTGCCGCCAAGCGCCTGCACCGCGCCCTGGCGTTTTCTTCGGCGGCGCTTTCTCTGGGGGTGGTGCTTTTGGGGGGCGTGATTTTCCTCCTGTTGCCGCGCATCACCGCCGGGTTTCTGAGCAGCTACAACTTCCAGCCGACGGTGCTCTCCGGTTTCAGCGACGCCGAAACGCAACTGGGACAAATCGGCGCCATCAAGGAGAATCCTGCCATCGTGATGCGCGTCAAGGCGCTGAGCGGGCCTATGGGCACAGAATACTGGCGCGGCAATGCCTTCACCAGTTTTGATGGAATGCGCTGGTTCACGCCCGCGAATAATCCCCGCGTCGAAGACCGGGCCGACGGCCAGCCTTCCTCCTGGTACAACATCTGGTGGGAGGAGCAGGACCGGGTACCCTTCGATCGCGACCGCTACCGGCAATTGCTGGAGACCCGCGCGAGACTGAAAGCGTATCCGGTGATGCTCACGTACCGCGTGTTTCTCGAGCCGATTGGCACCGACAAGATTTTCATGGCCACACAGGGCATGGCCGTGCGTGGCACGTTTACCCCCGGCGCCGAACGCTTGCACCAGAGCCGCGGCGGCCTGCTGATTGTGGACATCACTAATTCCGTCTCCAATCCCTCACGAAATTACTCACGCCTGGTCTACGAAGCCCGCTCGGTAAAGCGCCCCTTCCCCGCGGAACTTCTGCGCGAAGCCGGAACCGATCTCGCTCCGGGTATCCGCGAGTGGTACCTGCAATTGCCCCCGCTGGACCCGCGCATTGCGGCCCTTGCCCGGCAAATCACCGCGCGCGCCCCCACGCAGTACGACAAGGTGATCGCGATCGACCGCTACCTGCGCACCCAGTACATCTATTCCCTGGAGATGACCGGCGCCTCCCTGGCCGGTTTCCTTTTCGACCGCAAAGCCGGCCACTGTGAATATTTCGCCACCGCCATGGCTGTGATGCTGCGCACGCTCGGCATTCCCACGCGCTATGCCCGGGGCTTTATGGGCGGCGAATATAACGATGTGGGCGACGATTGGATTGTGCGCGCCCGCGACGCCCATAGCTGGGTCGAAATCTATTTCCCCGATATCGGCTGGGTCACCTTTGATCCCACTCCCCCCGCCCCTACCGGGATTCGCGGGTTTCTCCACCGCCTCTCGCTCTATTGGGATGCCGCCGAACTTCTGTGGATCGATTGGGTGGTGAACTACAACTTCCAGCAGCAGAACGCGCTGGGGCGCAATCTTTCCCGCGAATCAACGCGCTGGCGCAGCGCGATCCAGGATTGGACCGGCAGAAAATACTATTCCACTGTCTGGCAGATGGGGCAGCTTCGCCGGCAATTGATCCTGCTGGCGCGCGACGCTCCGGGCTCCCTTGCGCTCGTGCTGCTCTCCGTTACGTCCATCATGCTTTATTTGTGGAAGCGCCGCGCCATTCTGGAATGGCTGGCGGTGCGCTTCGGCGTGCGGCTGGGGAAAGCCCAGGAAGCGCAACTGGTCACGCTGTATTACTTGCAGATGTTGCGCACGCTTTCCCGCTATGGAATCGAGCGGACTCCCGGACAGACCCCGCGCGAACTGCTGGCCGCAGTTCAGGCCGCGCCGGAATGCGCGCCGCTGGCGCAGCCGGTGGCGATCGTAACGGCGCTCTTCGAACAATCGCGCTACGGTTCTGCCGCCCCCGACTTTCAAAGGCTCGCCGAGCTGGTGGGCGCCATTCGCGCAACCCCGCGCCGCGCGTAGCGCTCGCACATGCTAAAATGAAGTGTTTTTCCTTGCTCAGTCCTGCATCCCGGTGCGCTGGAGTTTTGTTCCAAGTTCCGAGTTTCGAGGGTTATGCCCAAGGTCGGCTTTGTCAGTCTCGGTTGCCCCAAGAACCTCGTAGATAGCGAGGTGATGATGGGTGTGCTCGCGCGCGGCGGCTACGAAATCACGCCGCAAGCGGGCGAGGCCGAGGTGCTGGTGGTCAACACGTGCAGCTTTATCGAGTCGGCGCAAAAAGAATCGGTGCAAGCGATCCTGGAAATGGCCGAGCACAAAAAGTTCGGCAAGGCGCGCAAGTTGATTGTGGCCGGCTGCCTGGTGGAAAAATTCCGCGAGCAGATCTTCGAGCAGATCCCGGAAGTGGATGCGGTGGTCGGCACCGGCGAAGTCGAACGGATACTGGAAGCCTGCCAAAATGATTTGAAAACGCTGCCTAAGGAAGCCCCGGCGTTCCTTTATCACGACGCCACGCCGCGCATCCTCACCACGCCGCGCCACACGGCCTACATCAAGATCAACGAAGGCTGCGACCATCCCTGCACCTTCTGCATCATCCCGCAACTGCGCGGGCGCTTCCGCAGCCGCCGTTTCGAATCGGTGGTGCAGGAAGCGCGTAACCTGGGCGCTGCCGGCGTGCGCGAAGTCACCTTGATCGGCCAGGACACGACGTTCTATGGCGAAGACCTGGGCATCCGCGATGGCTTGCCGGCGCTGCTGGAACGGCTGGCGCAACTCGACGAAATCGAATGGGTGCGCTTCCTTTATTGCTACCCGAACCGCATCACCCCGCGCCTGCTGGAAACCATCGCTGCACATCCCAAGCTGTGCAAGTACATTGATGTGCCCCTGCAACACGCATCGCGGCGCGTACTGGCGCGCATGAAGCGCGGTTCTTCCGGCGCCGCTTTCTTGAAGCAAATTGCGCGCATCCGCCGGACGATTCCCGGCGTCGCCGTGCGCACGTCGTTCATCGTCGGCTTCCCCGGCGAAACAGAAGACGATTTCAAGGAACTGTGCGATTTTGTGCGCGCAACGGAATTCGACTGGCTGGGTGTCTTTGCGTACTCGGATGAAGATAACGCGCTAAGCCACTCGCTCGACCGCAAAGTGAAGCCCGCCGTCATCGCGCGGCGCCGCGACAAACTGATGGCCATCCAGCGCAAAATCTCGGCGCGCAATCTGCGCAGGAAAATCGGCGGCCGGTTCACTGCGTTGCTGGAAGGCCCTTCGCCCGAATCCGATTTGGTGTGGGAAGCGCGCCTGGAGGGCATGGCCCCCGACATTGATGGCAAGGTCATCATCACCGACGTCGTGGAACAAACGGCCACGTCTGTCCAGGCGCCGGCTTCCGAATCCGGGCCACAGTTTCCTCGGGCCGGCGATATGGTGACGGTGGAAATCACCGAAGCGCACGATTACGATTTGGTGGGCCGGATAACCGGCTACGTGTGCCGGGGCGCCACCAGCCGTGTTGCTTCCGGCGCGGCTTCCGGTTCGCCCGGCGCCGTGCCGCTTGCGCGTGTTCCCACCGGCGCGCCGCTGCGCATCATCGGCTAGCGCAGCTGTGGAGTGTGCAGCTTGCTGCGCGGCACTTCAAAAGTGACTAGAGCTCGGCAGCGCGCTCGAAACTGTACTTCTTGCCCGGCCCACGCGAAGCAAGCTTCGCTTATGAGAGCGGCAGCAAGCCGCCGCACTCCAGAGCTTCGCGCCTTGTGACCTGGAATGGCGATGAAACTGTTTTGTCCAATTTGCCGCACGCCGACATCGCAGGAAACACACAAGGATTTTCCTTTTTGCAGCGAGCGATGCCGCTTGCTCGATCTGGGTAACTGGGCCATGGAAAAATACGTCGTTTCCGAGCCTGCGCTGGGCACGGACACAGACGACAGCGCATCAGATACAATTCCGAGCGATCCCGATGAGTCCGCAGAATAGCGACGCGCCCGCTTCCCCTTCCTCCGCGCCCTCGATGCCTGGCAAGCCGCCGCGCCTCGCGCTGCTCATCGCCACCGGCTTCGGCCTGGGTTATTTGCCGAAAGCCCCCGGTACTTGGGGTTCGATTCTTGGCGTGAGCCTGATTGTTCTTTGTGCGTGGCCCTACATGCCCCTGGGTGGTGCACTTTCTTTTCTGTCATTTCGCGACGCCGAGCTCATGTTTTGGGAGCTATTGCTGCTCGCCCTCCTCGGGGTGATTGGAGTCTGGAGTTCAGGCCGAGCCGCAAGACATTATGACCAAAAAGACCCACAACAGGTGGTCATTGACGAAGTTTCGGGGGTCGCTGTCTGCATTATTCTCGGAGCAGGAATCGGTGTTTTGGCCCCAGCGGAGAATCCCGCGGGGCTGAGGTTGGCTGGAATTCCGATTTCGATATGGCGTGATCTGAACTGGAAGTACCTTTTAGCTGGTTTCGTCTTGTTTCGCGTTTTCGATATCTGGAAGCCGTGGCCAGCACGCGCAGCGGAGAAACTCCCCGGCGGTTGGGGTATCATGGCAGACGACTGGGTTGCGGGGATTTACGCGGCCCTTTGCCTGTGGGGTTTGCGGGCGCTGGGAATGTGACAAGAATGTAGGGGCGAACTTTGGTTCGCTCCCCGTTAGTTCGCGCCCGTTCACAGCCCCGTCATTCCGAGTCCCGATGCATTCCATCGGGACGAAGAATCTCGATGTAAGTTCTGCCGCACTGGCTGCGCTGGCAACATGAATCGAGATTCTTCGGTCGCGGCATCTGCGCGTAAGCACGCAGATGACAATCGCTCCCTCAGAATGGCGGCAGCACTAAGGGTGCAGTAGTTCTGAGTTCTGAGTTCTGAGTTCTGAGTTCTGAGTTCTGAGTTCTGAGTTCTGTCGAGTTCGACTTGAGCGCAAACGGCATACCACGAATCGAAAGCGTCTGGCCGGCGGCGGCCATCCCGGGCGGCGACGTGCAAATCCGCGGCCAAGGGTTCACCCAGCGCAACGGCTCGCGGCCGCGCGTGCGCTTTGGCGAAGCCGAAGGCAGCGTGCTGCTTTCCGCGGATAACATGGTGATCGCGCGCGTGCCGGAGGGCGCGGCCGGGGGCGTGGTGCGTATTGCGGGGGCCGGCGGCGAAAGCCAGCCTTTTCCTGTGTCGCTGGGCGTGCAGATTGCCGATAGCCTGCATCCGGTAGCCAATCCCGCGGTGGACCACGAGGGCAATTTGTACGTCACCTTCAGCGGGCAGCGGGGGCAGAAAGTTCCTGTTTCGCTGTACAAGATCACTTCCAACTACGTGGTGAAGCCTCTGGTGGCGGAATTGATGAATCCCACCGGGCTGGCGATTGACCGCGAAGGCGTGCTGCATGTGAGTTGCCGCAACGACGGCACGATTCACCGCATCATGCCCGATGGCCGTGCGTCTCTTTTTGTCGAAGGCATGGGCATCGCCACCGGTCTGGCCTTCGACGCCGAAGGCTTCCTCTATTGCGGCGACCGCAGCGGCACGATTTTCAAGATTGGGCCGGACCGCTCGATTTTTGTTTTCGCCACGCTCGAGCCTTCTATTTCCGCGTACCACTTTGTGTTCGGGCCGAATGGCGATCTGTTCGCCACCGGTCCAACCACTTCCAGTTTTGATCGCGTGTTCCGCATTAACGGCGCAGGCGAAGTCACCACGTTTTTCCGCGGCTTGGGGCGGCCGCAGGGGCTGGCCTTCGACAGCAAGGGCAATCTGTATGTGGCCGCTTCGCTGGGCGGCCGGCGCGGCATTGTGCGGCTCACGCCGGAAGCGAAGGCGGATCTGGTGCTGAGCGGCAGCGGCGTGGTCGGCATGGCCTTGCTGCCCACGCGACGCGCCATGATCGCCACCGGAACTTCGGTCTATAGCCTGGACTGGGATGTCGCGGGCGTGCCGCTGCCGCACTGACGTCGCGCCCGATGTACCCGTTCATTCAATTTACTTCGTCTAATTCCGCAAGCCCGACAGTAGGTCCTGGAGGATGAGATGCTCGTACGCAAGTTATTCGCGTGTACCGTATCGTTTTGCCTGCTGATTCCCGTAATTCCCCGCCCGGCACAAGCGCAAACTCAAAACGCATCCCGGAAGGCTCTTCCGTACTTTTCCGAGCCGGCGGTGGCGCCGGACCGCGCCGAAATCGCCTTTGTTTCCGGCGGCGACATCTGGACGGCTCCCATGGCCGGCGGCGAAGCGCACCTGTTGATC
>CAZCNH010000054.1:0-26659 GCA_964500065.1 uncultured Acidobacteriaceae bacterium | reverse complement strand
CAGCGGTTGCTGCGCGTTCCGGAAGCAGCGCGTAAGGAATACGAGAAGGGACAGCAACTGGTCGCCGTCGGCAAAGACCCACGGGGGAGCATTCCTCACCTGCAAAAGGCAATCGAGAAGTTCGAGGATTTCCCTGAAGCCTATTTGTTGCTGGGGACCGCCTATATGGACCTGGGGCAATGGAAGCAGGCTGCCGAAGCCTTGCAGAAAGCATTGAACCTGGATGCCAAGCTGGCCGGGGCGCATTTCGCGATGGGCACTACCCAGGCGCAACTGGGCAACATGCAGGCGGCTGAAGACTCCTTGCGCGCGGGTCTGCAAATCGAGCCGCAGGCTCTGGTGGGCCACTGGGAAAGCGCCCGTTTGTATTGGACGCTGAAACGAATCCCGGAAGCAGAAACGCACACCAGGAAAGCAATTGAACTTGCCCCGCAGATGGCCGCGGCACGCATCATGATGGGCAACATTTGCCTTGCGAAACGCGACCTTAAATCCGCTCTGGCCGAGTTCAACGAATTCCTGAGGCTGGAGCCGAAGGGGCCAACCGCCGGCGCCGCTAAAGAAACCATCCGCAAAATCGAAGAAGCCCTGAAAAAACAGTAGGACTTGTTTGCAAAACTTCCCCCGTGCCGGCGCTCTCTTAGCGTTGCGCCCCAGAAGTTCTTTACGTAAGCCGCGGCACGTAACCCTTTGTAGGGGGGCTGCTTGCTGCGCCCCGGTGCGGCAAGGTATTCAATGCTGGCTGTGCCGGCCTGCGGGGGCGGCATGCCCGGCAAGGGCGCCGCAAGCATGCGCCCTTGCGGTGGTTTTGCAGCAGGTCTGGCAGTTTGCGGAAAAACTTTCAAGGAGTCAGACGCAACAAGAAGGGGCAGGGCCAGGCGGCCTTGCCCCTTCTGGTTTTCAAGCCAGAGCTTGTTCTTTACTGCATGGCCTCGACCGACCAGGCGGCCACGACCGGCGCGTTGCGAATCTGGCTGTGCAGCACCAGGCCCACTACGCGCAACCGAATTGGGTTCGCGCCGGACAAGTCCTGCAAACCACGCAGGCCGATGAAGCGCGTCCGGTCGGATGTAATCACATGCACCGGCCCGCCCAGCACCAATCCGGTTAGCCCGGTCACGTTCATGGCGAAATTGCCGTTGTTGCCGGCCGCTACATTGGTACTTCCGGGCACCCAGCCGCCTTCCATGCCTTGCCGTTCGAGCACCACGCGCCGCGCATCCAGGCTGGTTCCGTTGAGCGCGCCGCCAATCGCCAGGCGCTGCCCGGCAATCAACGACGTGGAATCGAACAGCAGGCTGGTGATGGGCAGGCGCAAATGGTGGATCATGTAGCGCTCATTGCCATCGAGCGAAAACGTGGAGATGCGGCCGATTTGTACCCCGGTCAAATCAGGGAGTTCGTTGCGAACCAGCAGATCCACTGCGCTTGCCGCTCCTGTAGCGGGCCGCACATCAGTTACCAGGCCGCCCACCAGGAAACGGTCCTGCGAAACGATGATCACTTCGGTGGCGCGCAAGGTGCGCGACACGCGTTGCAGGCTGCCGGAGACGGAGACTACTGAGCTTGTCGTCAGGGTGTTCAGTCCCTCGCCCGGCTCGAACTGTGTTTGCGAGTCGGTGGTGACCGTCAGGTTGCGACCATGGGGCCCTTGAATCACGAAGGATCCGCTGGCCAAATCCACGCTGACCACGCCGCCGCGGATTTCATCGATTTCCGCGTCCGGCGCGTCCGGATCAACCGCGCGCAGTGCAATATGCGGGCTCACGGCGCCGGTGATTTGTCCTGTTGCATCCACCTGAATCGAGTCGCGCAACCGGAAGTCCATGTGGATGCCCACCAGGCCGTTCGCCGTCACCACCAGGGGCTGCCGGAGTTGCACCGTCACCGTGGATTGCGAGAGCGTTCCGTTGATGGTCTGCACGGAAGGAGGAGCGGTAGTCGGGTCAAAATAGCTGATTACCGGCGTGGAAAGGGTTGCGGTCACGGTGGTGTAGGTGCCTGCGGGGACCGATTGCAGGGCCAGCAGCGTGCGCAACCCATTGAGCCGGGCAAACTCGACGGTTTGCGGGGAAGTGAGCAAATTGGCGGTGGCCGTCCCGTTGGAAACGGTCAGTGCGCTGAACGTGACTTGAAAGGCCAGCACGCTAGTCAGCGGGGCATCCGTCCCCAACAGGAAGACTTCGCCCGCCGATTGACTGCTGCTGCCGCCGAGGTTTGCCGGGGATTGCAACACCCCGCCTCCGCACGACGCCAGAATGGCAAGAAACGCCAGGAAAAGTAATACAAGCACGCGCTTCGGATTCATAAGTGGGTCGGACCCGTCCTTTCAGTTAGCCTTCTGCCCCCGCGTTCCTCTCCGTTTTGAACCCTGCAAGCTCCGAAAAGTTGCGGCGCTGGTGCGAGCGACCCCTGTGCCCCCCGCTGCATCCAACTAGGGTATACGAAGAACGGTGCCCGGGTTCTCGTCCCTGAGGAGGAACGATGCGTCGAGCAGTGCTTTTCATGCTGGTCGTTGCGGTGCTGGCCACCGCCGGTTGCAGCCGTGGGCCCAGCGACGAAGCCATTACCACGGAAATCAAGGCGAAGCTGTTCTCGGATGCTCAACTGAAAGCGGCCAATCTCAGCGTCAGCGCAAAAGAAGGTGTGGTCACCCTTGCAGGCGAAGTTCCCAGCGAAGGTGCGCGCTATCAAGCCTTCAAACTGGCCACCGATACCAAGGGGGTCAGCCGGGTGGAAGACAAGATGACCGTGGCAGTCGCGCAGGCCGTCGAGCCGCCGACACAGCCGGAACCGACACCATCGGCAAAACCGGCCCCGCGCCCCCCGGCTGCAAGGCCTGCCCCAGTTGCGCCCGCAGCCCAACCTGTGACTCCTCCACCGCCGCCTGCTGCTACATCGGCTGCTCCTGTACCTGTGCAAACCGTCCCAGCAGCCCCGGAGCCACCGAAACCCATCGAAGCGGAAATTCCCGCGGGCACTGCACTGGTGGTACGCATGATTGACGGGATCGATACAGAAGTGAACAAGGCGGGGGAAAGCTTCCGCGCTTCGCTGGATGTACCGATCGTCCTCCAGGGGCAGACTGTGGTTCCCGCAGGCACGGACGTGACCGTTGAGATCACCGAAGCCAAGTCCGCTGGCCGCATGGCTGGGCGCAGCGAATTGCGTTTGCAGGCTGTGCAATTGCGATTGCAGGGCCAGACGTATTCCCTGGTCACCGACGCCCATGAAAAGCTGGGGGCTTCCGAAGGAAAGCAAACGGCGACGAAGGTCGGTATCGGTGCCGCGGCCGGCGCCGTGATTGGCGCAATTGCCGGCGGGGGCAAGGGCGCGGCCATCGGAGCGACCGTCGGTGCAGGTGGCGGCACCGCCGTCAGCGCAGCCAAGAAGGGTGAGCAAATCAAAGTGCCCAGCGAGACGCGCATTTCGTTCACCCTGCAATCGCCGTTCACCGTAACCTACTTGCCGGAAAAGCCGCGCAAGAGCCGCTAGAGGATTATGGAAAAAGTAACTCCGTCATTCTGAATTCGCCGAGAGCGGGCGAAGAATCTCGATGGCTCAGGAAGGCACAAGGACTTGACTGCGAGATTCTTCGGCCAAAGCCTGGCGTCAGAATGACGCGTCTGCGAGCGAGGAAACCCGATCGCTGATCGTGGCGTACTTGAGACGGTCAGGTAAAGCAGCCCCGGGCCTTCACGGGCCCGGGGCTCTTCTATTCTTCGGCAGAGTGGCGCTTGAAATGACCATGCAAAAGCCTCCGGTCTGGTAGGCGGCTACCGGAAAGACCATGAAGCACCCGCCCGTCTTGCCCCGATTGACGAACACCGCGCGACAGGATAGAAACTTGGCCGGCACCGGGCACGTCGAACGCCATCAGGAGAAACCGGATGAATCGCAGAGACCTTCTGGAACGCGGATTTCGCTTCACCGTCGCGGCGGGCGCAGGTAGCGCGCTGGCCGGACCGCTGGGAAATGACCTGGCGGCCATGCCCCAGCAGCAGGATCGCCGCGCCCTTTCGCAGGCATTTGAAAAACTGAAGCCGCTGGGCGACCGCGTCAAACCCATCTCCGTGGACGAAATGAAAGCGCGCATTGAGCGCGCGCAAAAATTGATGGCCGATGCCAAGCCGCAGATGGCGGCGCTGTTCATGGCCCCGGGAACTTCCATGTTGTATTACTGCGGGATCCGCTGGGGCGGCGGCGAGCGCCTGTTTGGGCTGACGATTCCGCGCAAGGGCGAGCCTTTCCTGGTCTGCCCGGCGTTCGAAGAAGGCCGGGCGCGCGAATTGCTGAAGTGGCCGATCGAAGTTCGCGTGTGGCAGGAAGATGAAAGCCCCTACGCGCTGGTGGCCAAAGGACTGGCCGATCGCGGATTCCGCAGCGGCCCGGTGGGCGTGGAAGAGCAAACGCGCTTCTTTTTCTTTGACGGCTTGCGCAAGGCGGCGCCCGGGTTGCAATTTGTGAGTGGCGATCCGATCACCATCGGCTGCCGCGCGCGAAAGGCGGCTCATGAGTTGGAACTGATGTGCCTGGCCAACGAAGCCACCATTGACGTGCTGCGGGCGGCCTTCGCTTCCCTGCGGGAAGGCCAGACGCAGCGCGAAGTCGCGGGCATGGTGTCGCAGGGCTTCCAGCGCATGGGACTCGGCGGTGGCGGATTGGTTCTCTTCGGTGAATGGGCCGCCCTGCCGCATGGTACCACGCAGCCCCAGCAGTTGAAGGAAGGTCAGGTCGTCTTGATGGACGTCGGCACGTCGGTGGAGGGCTATTCCTCGGATATCACGCGCACCGGTGTGCTGGGCCGGCCCAGCGCAAAAGCCAGCAAGGCCTTCGAGGTGCTGCATCAGGCGCAGGAGGCGGCGCTGAAGGCGGCCGTGCGAGGCAAGCCTTGCGGCAGCGTGGATGACGCCGCGCGGCAAATCGTGGTCAGTAACGGGTACGCAAAAAACTACGAAGTTTTCACCCACCGCCTGGGCCACGGCATCGGCATGGACGGCCATGAGCACCCTTACCTGGTACGCGGCAACAAGCTGCTTCTGGAAGCCGGAATGACATTCTCGAATGAGCCCGGGATTTATGAAAAAGGCGACTACGGCGTGCGTCTCGAAGACATCATGGCCATTGAAGAAAACGGGCCGGCGCGCCTGCTTACCCCGGGCCTGAGCCAATCACTCGAGAAACCCTGCGGATAGAACGCCTATTCTGCGGCAACCGGAACAAGGCTCTTGCAGAATTCCACAATCCGCGCCTCGGCCCAGAAACGCTCGGGCCCCTCATAGCGTGAAATGAAACCGCAATGTCCTCCGTGGGAGGTGACTTCCAGGCGGATGCGCGGGTTGGCAGAAACCGAAGACTGATAAAACGGGGCCAGCGGAATGAACGGGTCGTCTGCGGACGTGAGAATCAGCGTCGGTACGCAAATCTGGTGCGTCACCCGGATGGCGCTGGCTCGCTGGTAGTAATCCACGGCATCGCGGTAGCCGCAATAGGGCGCGGTGATCACATCGTCGAATTCCCGCACCGAGCGCACGCGGTCCACGCCATTCAACTGAAACCGGTCGGGGTAGAGTTCCACTTTGCGGCGGAAGCGTTTGCGCAAGTTGTTCACAAAATTCCACTCGTACAGTGCGTTGCGTGGCTCGTGCAGCGCATCGGCGCACGCCGCCAGATCCAGCGACGGGCAAACCGCCACGACGCCCAGCAATTCACGCGGCGCGCTGCCCGCCATTTCACCGGCCATTTTCAAAATCAGGTTGCCGCCCATCGAGTAGCCGCAAGCAAAAATTACCGGCAGGCCATCCCGCCCGGCCAGCTCGCTGACCACCGCGCGATAGTCTCCGCTCAAGCCGGAATTGTAAAGCGTGGGGGAAAGATGCTCGGTGCCGCCGCAATTCCGCTGGTTCATCAGCACCACATTGAAGCCCGCCACCCAGGCCTTTTCCGCAGTTCCCTGCATGTAGGACGATTGTGTGGACCCTTCCAGGCCGTGCACCATAAGCAGCGTGGGGTGCCGCTTCGGTTCGATCTGCCAGAAGCAGTGGCCCAGCATGCGCGTTTCCGGCTCAACCGCGAACAGCCGGTCTTCCGGCTGGGGCAGGCGCGGGTATCGCCGCGGGCACTTAGACGCCACCAGGGTCATCAAATCGCGATTACGCAGCCATGGATGCGGTTCAAAGGGGAGCACGCAAGCAGTGTAGCGAGCGCCGGAAAGCAGAGCAAATCGCCCCCACGCCCGGCGCGCGTCTCACCTTACTTCTTTCGATCAATGCGGAAGTCATAGCAGCCCGCCTTGCTATCCCGCACATGGACATAGACTACGTCAGGCCGGCTCAGCATGGATTCCAGGACGCCTTCGACGCGTCCGTCCGGCACGCGTTCTTCCGCCAACAAATGCCTGCCCGTTGCGTAGGCTTGCAAAGTCAGCGGGTGTTTCCGCAGTTGTTCAGGAAAGCCCGCGCCGGAATCGTACCGCGCGCAGGGATCTTCATGGACAAAAATGGGCCCGGGCAGGGGCTCGCAAGCCAATTCCCGGAACGGGTCATACGTAAAAAGAATGCGGCGCTCTTCCCCGATGGCAAACGTACGCAGGCAATGCCGGCAGGGTCCGTGTCCGGTGGCCACCTCGCTGTGCGCCGGATGCCCATAGCCGGGGGATTTCATGGAAGACCGAACCAGGTCGGCAACTTTGGTCGGAATAGCCACTATCTCATAGTGAGTCATTCTTGTTTCACCATTGTTTTTTTTCGAGAGGAGTTTACGGCGTGCCCTGCGGCCAGCGCATCTCACATTCAAGCGGGGAATTCTTTATCTGCTGCGGGTGCCACTGTGGAGCTGTGGGATTAGGCGATCACATCCCGCCTTGCGTGGAAGGAAGATCATCATCTTCGCGTCTCCGGCGACGCGTCCGGCTCACCTGTTGAAAGAATCGCGCTTCGTCGCGAACCGAACTGAGCGCGACCAGGGCTTCTGCTATGTAGTTGGCCACCGCCACCAGCATCGCCAGAATGGCCGTGACGAATACGCCCACCGCAATCAGTCGCGCCGCATGCCAATACAACCCGAGGCCCAGCAGCAAGCAGGAAAGGATGGTGCCCCCGAGGGAAAACAGCGTAAAGAGGAAGGCGCGGCGAATCTGCTCAGCGCGTTTTTCCACGGAGCCCATTTGGTGCTCCAGGGCGGCGGCCTCCTGCGCCCGTCCGGCCAGTACCGCATCCTGCATTTCCCGGTGAAACTGGCGCAGCCGCGCTACGATTCCCATCAAGCGGGTATTGAGTGAAAGCAACAGCAGCGCCGCAGCAGAGATGAAAATGGAGGGCGCCAGCAATGCTTGCAGGAGCTGGCCGACGTCGGGCATAGGTTCAATCTACTGCAATTCACTGCCGCTCACAAATCCAGTATGGCGGCGCCGAGGCCGCGTGCTTGCAAATGCATCGCGCAGACCCTAGAATGAAGCCTTCATGTATGTCGGCAGTTGGCGACAATCTGGAGAATTTTCAGCCCAGCGGCGCTCGCTGGGCTGTGCTGTTTGTAGGGCTTTTTGGGCTGACCAGCTTGGGCTGGCGCCTACACGAATGAGGCGCAATGATTGAAGGAAACATCCCCGAAGGACTGACGTTTGACGATGTGCTGTTGCTGCCCGGCCGTTCCGCTGTATTGCCCGCCGAGGTGGACACCCGCACGATGCTGGCGCGCAAGCTAGAGTTGAATATTCCACTAGTGTCCGCGGCCATGGATACCGTTACCGAATCACGCTTGGCGATTGCCCTGGCGAGGCAGGGCGGCCTTGGCTTTATCCACCGCAACATGCCCCTGGCACGCCAAGTGGAAGAGGTGGACAAAGTAAAGCGCTCGGAAAGCGGGATGATCGTGGACCCGGTTACAGTGGCGCCGGATGCGCTGGTACGCGAAGCTCTCGAAATCATGACCAAGTACCGCGTCTCCGGTTTGCCGGTCACCAAGGGGACTCGCCTGGTGGGCATTTTGACCAATCGCGACCTGCGCTTTGAAAAAAATATCGACCAGCCGGTCAGCGCGGTGATGACCAAGGAAAATCTTGTCACGGTAGCTGTGGGAACCACGCTCGAGCAAGCGGAAAAGCTTCTGCAGAAGCACCGCATCGAGAAGTTACTGGTCGTGGACGCGCAGTTCAACCTGAAAGGCCTGATCACCGTAAAGGACATCCAGAAGAAATTGGAATACCCCAGGGCTGCGAAAGACGATCATGGGCGCTTGCGGGTTGGCGCGGCTATCGGCGCCACCGGCGACTTCCTGGAACGCGCAGTGGAACTGGCCAAAGTCAACGTGGACGTGGTGGCGATTGATACCGCGCACGGCCATTCCACCCGCGTGATGGATGCGGTCAAAGCGGTGAAACAGCGCCTGCCGGAAATGCAGCTGGTGGCCGGAAACGTAGGAACACAAGAAGGCGCGAAAGAATTGATTTCGCTTGGCGTTGACGGAATCAAGGTGGGCATTGGCCCCGGCTCGATCTGCACGACGCGTATTGTCACCGGCGCGGGAGTACCCCAAATCACCGCCATCATCGAAGCGACCCGGGCTGCCAAGGGCAGCGGAGTCTCGGTGATCGCGGACGGCGGAATTAAGTTCTCAGGTGACATTACCAAGGCGATTGCCGCAGGGGCCGACTGCGTCATGATCGGCAGCCTGCTCGCCGGGACGGAAGAATCTCCCGGCGAGACGATCCTCTACCAGGGTCGCACGTTCAAGAGTTATCGCGGCATGGGCTCGCTAGGCGCCATGGGGGCGGCCGCCTCCGACCGCTATGCGCACGACGCCTCGGACCCAGCCAAGCCTGTGCCCGAAGGCATCGAAGGTCGCGTCGCTTACAAGGGCCAGCTCGGCGCCATGGTCGAGCAGTTGATCGGAGGATTGCGCAGCGGCATGGGTTATTGCGGGGTCTCCACGCTCGCCGAGCTTAAGGAAAAAAGCCGGTTCGTGCGCATTACCTCAGCAGGCCTGCGCGAAAGCCACGTGCACGACGTCACCATTACGCGCGAGGCGCCGAACTACCGCCTTGAGTAATCCAACGCAAGGCCACTTACGCTACTGGATTCCGGCGCTGGTATGGGCTGCGGTGATTTTTGTTTTTTCCACCAGTTCTTTTGCCGCGATCCACACCTCGCGCTTCTTCATCCCTATCCTTAAGTGGCTGATGCCCAGCGCTTCGGCGGTGGAACTGAGCCGTGTCCATGACCTGATCCGGAAGCTTAGCCATTTTGTGGAGTTTTTCATTTTCAGCATGCTGCTGTTTCGCGGCTTTCGCGGACCAGGTCGGGGCTGGCGTTTGTCGTGGGCGGCGTGGACGGTCGTTCTGGCTTTGTGCTATGCGGCGCTGGACGAAGTGCATCAACTGTTTGTTCCTACCCGGGGCGCATCGGTCCGGGACGTGCTCCTCGATGGCCTGGGGGCCATCACCGCTCAGGTTCTGTTGTGGGCCTTTTACCGGTTTCGCATGGGGAGGCAATCATAAAATGCGCGCATTTCTTGCCACTGTTCTGCTAGGAGCGCTGCCCGTTCCCACGCTGGGCCAGGCGCCAAAGATGAGCGCTCCCGCGCCGGTTCAATATGAACTGAGCTTTGGACGGCCGAATTCACACTTGCTTGAGATCACCTTCCGCGCCTCGGGCCTCAGCGGCCCCACCGCCGATTTCGCCATGCCCGCCTGGAGTCCCGGCTGGTACATCATCAATAACTACGCCAAGATGGTTCAGGAATTTCGCGCTTCTGATGCCGGGGGCAAGCCCTTGCGTTGGCGGAAGACCGACAAACAGACGTGGCGCGTCAACCTGGCCGGCAGCACCTCCGCCACCGTGCAATACAAACTCTTCGGAAACACGCTGGGTGTGGATTGGGTTCAGTACAACGACAAGCACGCCCACGTGGCCGGTCCGGCGGCCTGGATGTACCTGGTGAACGGCAAGCAGCGCCCCGCCAACCTGAAGATCAATACCCCCAACGGCTGGCGCGTGGCTACCGGCATGGCCCGCACGGGGGAGAATTCTTTCAGCGCCCCGGATTATGATGCTTTTATCGATTTTCCCATCGAAATTTCGGACTACACCGAGCAGACCTTCATCTCGGGCGGCTCCACCTATCACATCGTCGTGCACGACATTCTGGGAAAGAAAGAGTATTCGCGGCTGACGCGCGATGCGCAGAAGGCCATAGAAAACCTAGTGACCATGATGAAGCCGGTGGCCTCGGCTGCAGGCCGGGCCGCACCGTATGAATCCTACTGGTTCTTGTTCCACATCTGGCCCAACACGGGAGGCGGCCTCGAGCACCGCAATTCGACCCAGATTTTCATCGGCGGCGATTGGACTCCACCTGCCGAAGGAGAAACGGCGCGCGGTTTTTACCGCGGACAACTCGGCGTCACGGTTCATGAGTTCTTCCACGCGTTCAACGTAAAGCGCATGCGGCCCAGACCACTGGGCCCTTTCGATTATTCGCGCGAGGTTCACACGCCTTCGCTGTGGATTTCCGAGGGCTTCACCAATTACTACGAGGGCCTGGCAATTCTGCGCACGGGCCTGGAGACGCCCGCGGACTATTTCGATTCCCTGAGCCAGCTCATCACCGGTTTTGAAAACCTCCCCGGCCGAGCCGAACGCAGCATTGCGGACACCAGTTGGGATACCTGGTTCTGGTATACCGGCGAGGGTCCGGTGCAAACCAACAAAGCCAACGTGGACCATTCGTATTACACCGGCGGAGAGATTCTGGGCCATTTCCTTGACTTTGCCATTCGCCGCGCTACCAATAACAAGAAGTCTCTGGATGACTGGATGCGCCTGATGTACTCGCGCTACGCATTGCCCAAACCGGGCTTTACGCCAGAGGATGCCATCCGCGCGGTAAACGAAGTGGCCGGCGCCGACCTGAGCCCGTTCTTCCGAAAACACGTAAGCGGAAAAGAGCCGCTGCCCTATGAAGAATATTTCGCGTACGCCGGCCTGCGCGTCGAAAGAAGGAAAAATCAGGAGCGCGCGTGGCTCGGGGCAGGATTCGGTAGGAGCCCGGGCGCAGAGGTTCGCGTGAATTCCCTGGCGCCCAATGGGCCGGCGATGGAAGCGGGACTCGACCGCGGCGACATCATCGGCGCGATAGACGGCAAAGCCCTGGCGCTTTCTGAGATAGACGCAATGCTCGCTACAAAGAAACCCGGGGATACGGTGCGCCTCACCGTTCGGCGGCTGCGGGAGGTGATCGAAATCCCGGTTACGTTGGGCCCAGATCCGAGCGTTGAATTCATTGTTTCGCCACTGTCGCAAATGACCGAAGCGCAGCGCGCGACGTACCAGTACTGGTCAGGGCATCGCCCGTGAACTAATGAACGGAAAGGTCTGGCTCGCGCCACAAAATAATGATAAAAAGCCTTCGCCTGGAGGCGAACACGGCATGGAAACCGGACACATCCTGGAATGCCGCGGCTGCGGACGCCGCCAGCCGATTCACCTGGCGGCTCATCAAATCGAACTGGCTCAAGTCGGTATGCTGGAAGTTCACTGCTTCGGTTGCGGCAAAATCGCGCGATTTCAACTGGTGGCCGCTCGCCGCGCGAACGACCGGCGGGCTCTGGAAAGACGCGGCGCCGAACGGCGCATGCAGATGATGCCCGCTCCCCTACTGGGACGCGAGCGACGCGGCGGCAAAGAACGCCGCACCGGCCCGATTCGGAAACCCGAGCGGAGGAACACTTCCGCCGCCATGGCCATGTGACGGGAATGCAGATGCTGACCGCCATCGTGTGCAGGAACTGCGGGCATGCCGATCTTGCCGAGATTGCCGAGAATCTGCAGGATGCGCTGACCGTCGGCATGTACGAGCGACAATGCCCGGCCTGCAACCGCGGAACACGCTGGGGCCGCGGACTGGAATTGCGCCGCCGTGAACGGCGCCTGCGCGAACGCCGCATCCGGGCGCAGACTGTTCTGCTGAAGCTGGACCGGCGCGCCGCGGACCGGCGCGGGCTTCGCCGGCGTCATCCCGGAATTGGCTAGCGGATTACTCAAAATCTCGCAAAAAAAAAGGCCCGCGGGATTTCCGCGGGCCCTTCGCTTTCATAGCTTCCCGGACGCTAAGCGGAAGATTTCTCTTGCTGCTTTTCCTTCGTTTCCGGAGCGGCGGCCGCCTCTTTCTTGCGGTCGCGCTTTTCCTTGATTTTCATTTCCGAACCGATCAATTCAATCACGGCAAGAGTGGCGCCATCGCCCAAGCGGAAGCCGGTGCGGACGATGCGCGTATAGCCCCCAGGCCGGGTGGCAAAGCGCGGCGCCACATCCTTGAAGAGTTTGCGCGTGGCTTCGTCGGTCATCAGGAAAGCCGCTGCCTGCCGGCGGGCGTGCAGCGTGTCGCGCTTGCCGAGGGTAATCATTTTCTCGACCAGCGGGCGCGCGGCTTTGGCGCGGGCGATCGTGGTGTTCACGCGCTCGGCCATAATCACGTTGGTCACCAGGCCGCGCAACACCGCGCGGCGGTGGGCCGGTTGTTTTCCAAGTTTACTGCCACCTCTCCGATGTCGCATGTTCTGTCCCTATCCTACCGATTCTTCGGAAGCGGCCGGAGCCGTCTGGCTGGGTAGCGGCGGCCAGATGATGCGGCCGTGCTCATCGAACTTCATGCCCAGGGAAAGCCCCATCCGATGGAGGATTTCCTTGATTTCGTTCAGCGACTTGCGGCCGAAGTTCTTGGTCTTCAGCATGTCAGGCTCGCTGCGCACCACCAGTTCGCGGATGGTGGCGATATTGGCGTTCTTCAGGCAATTGTGCGAGCGCACGGACAGTTCGAGCTCTTCCACGGAGCGGTCCAAGTGCTCCATGCGGGGGTCGGCATAGCTATCGCCCGATTCCTCGCTCACTTCGTGCGCCTCTTCGAAGTTGATAAAGATGCTCATGTGATCCTTGATGAGCTTCGAGGCCAGGCCAATCGCATCCTGCGGGGTGATTGAGCCGTTGGTCCACACCTCGAGCGAAAGCTTCTCGTAGTCGGTCATCTGGCCCAGGCGTGCGGCTTCCACCGCGTAGTTGACCTTGCGCACCGGCGAGTGGATGGAATCAATCGGGATGTAGCCCACAGGCAGGTCTTCATCGAAGTTGCGGTCAGCGGCCACATAGCCGCGGCCGTTCTTGATGCGCATCTCCACCTGCAACTTGCCGCCCTCGCTCACCGTGGCTAGATAGACGTTCTTGTCGAGCACAGCCAGGTCGGCTTCTTCCTCGATCATCGCGGAAGTAACCACGCCCGGCTGCTCCACGTTCAGGTAAATGGTCTTGGCCTGATCGGTGGAAAGCTTGAACGGCACCTGTTTCAGGTTCAGGATGATGTCGGTTGCATCCTCCACCACGCCCGGAATGGGCGAAAACTCGTGCAGCACGCCTTCGATCTTCACCGCGGTGACCGCGGCGCCTTCAATCGAGCTGAGCAGCGCGCGGCGCAGCGAATTGCCCACCGTCGTGCCCCATCCGCGTTCAAACGGCTGCGCGGAAAAGCGCCCGAATTTATCGGTCAACGATTCCAGTTCCGCGGCCAGACGCTTCGGCTTCTGAAAACCCTTCCACATCATGATGATTTATCCCCTTCTCCCTTGCGGGGCCGGCGCTGCGCAATGCACAAGGCCGGGCGACAGGAACCTAAACAAAAAACGGGCGATTACTTCGAGTACAGTTCGACGATCATCTGCTCGGTGATCGGCGGCGTGGTCACATCTTCGCGTTTTGGAAAGGCCACAACCCGGGCCTTGTAGTTTTCGCGATCCATTTCCAGCCACGTCACGCTGCCTTGGCTCTGCGCCACATTGCGCGATTCCAGTACCATGGCGTTCTGGTGCATGTGCGGCTTCAGCGAGACTTCGTCGCCGACTTTCACCAGGTAGGAACCGATATCCACCTTGCGCCCTGTAACCAGGATGTGGCCGTGGCGGACAATCTGCCGGGCCTGCGCCCGGGAGCTGGCGATGCCCATGCGGTACACCACGTTGTCCAGGCGGCGCTCAAGCATTACGATCAAGTTCTCGCCGGTCGGGCCCGGCGTGCGCTCGGCCTTCTCGAAATAGTTGCGGAACTGCCGCTCGAGCAGCCCATAGGTTCGCTTGGCCTTCTGTTTTTCGCGAAGCTGGAGGCCGTAGCCGGCCAGCTTCTTCACCTTGCGGGACTGCCCGTGCTGCCCCGGAACGAAATTGCGCTTTTCAATGGCGCATTTTTCGGTGTGGCAGCGAAGGCCTTTCAGGAACAGCTTGATGCCTTCCCGCCGGCACAGGCGGCATACTGCATTACGTTGTCTTGCCAATGTTGCTTCTCCTTTACCTGGAGCGGCGCAAAAGCGCCGTCGAGGACTCTTTCCAGTGACGATCGGTTTACGGGTGGCACCCCTTCTTCCCGATCCTCAAATCATTTCAGGGCGTATCCGGCCCCGCCTGCGCCACCATCAAACAGTAGCCGTCAGGGTCCGACGTCCTGAATTCGCCTTGCGGCAAATACTCAGGGTAGCGGATTGCGCCGACCTTGATCCCTTCCTCAATCAGGCGGTTCCGAAGCGCGACAAGGTCAGCCGCGTACAGATAAAAAAGAACCTCCTGCGAATCCGCGATGATGGGACGTTCGCTGCGCGTCACCATCAAGTTGGCTCCATGCTTCCAATTCGGCGCTTGCGGCTGGTACAGCCACGCCCAGCCCACCGGTCCGGAAGGCGGAACCTTGTTACCTACTTCAAAACCAAACAGCCTGTAAAACAAAATCGATCGATCAGGGTCGGCCACGTGAATCATCGGAACCAGACCCGTTAGCGGTGCAACGTTCTGGCTCATACATCCTTTACACGCGGCGGCGTTTCGGCGGACGGCAGCCGTTATGCGGAATCGGCGTGACGTCCTTGATGGCCGTGATGTGCAAGCCTGCGGTGGCCAGGGCGCGCACGGCGGATTCGCGGCCCGAACCCGGCCCCTTGATGCGCACTTCCACCGACTTCATCCCATACTGGTCGCGCGCGATGCCCGCGGCCGCCACCGACGCCTGTTGCGCGGCATAGGGCGTTCCCTTGCGCGAGCCTTTGAAGCCAATCTGTCCGGCGGACGACCAGCACACTGCGCGGCCATCCGGATCGGTAATGGTGATCAGCGTGTTGTTGAACGACGCCTGCACGTGCACGATGCCGCTGGGCACGACGCGGCGCTCGCGCTTCTTCTTGAATTCTTTCTTGCGCTTTCCGGTTGGCGCTGCTTTAACTGGCGCCGCCGCTGCATCCGGCGCGCCGCCTTGCTGTTCCTTTGCCACGTTCACTCCTTTGTTTCTTTCCTGCGGTTTCTGGTCCGGCCGCCGGTCGAAAACCGGCGGCGATATCATGTGCACTAACCCTTCTTACCGACCACCTTCTTCTTCAACGCTACCGCGCCCTTCCGCGGGCCCTTCCGGGTGCGCGCGTTGGTATGGGTGCGCTGGCCGCGTACCGGCAGGCCGCGACGATGCCGGGTCCCGCGGTAGGCCTGAATTTCAATCAGCCGACGCACATTCATCTGAATTTCCTTGCGGAGGTCGCCTTCCACCTTGCCTTCGGCTTCAATCACCTGGCGGATCTGGTTGGTTTCCTCTTCGGTCAGATCGCGCACTTTCTTGAAGTGGTCCACCTTGGCCTTGACGCACAGGTCGCGGGCGCGCTCCTGCCCGATGCCGTAAATCGCGGTGAGCCCGACCCACAGTCTTTTTTGTGGCGGCAGGTCTACGCCTGCAATGCGTGCCATGATTGCTCCTCTTTTCCCTTATCCCTGGCGCTGCTTATGCTTCGGGTTGCTGCAAATGATGCGCACCACCCCGCGCCGATGGACGATCTTGCATTTGTCGCAAATCTTCCGAACTGATGAACGTACTTTCATTCCCTGCTCCCTCGTTGCAATCTCACTCGCTCGCCATCCTAGAACGCGCGAAAGGCGTTGCAGGATCTCGAAGCGAGACCGGATCGAAATTCTTCGCCCGCCTGGGGCGGGATCAGAACGACGACCCTCGCGGGCCTCTAGCGCTGCCGGTAAATAATCCGGCCGCGGGTCAAATCGTACGGCGAAAGCTCCACCACCACTTTGTCTCCGGCCAGGATGCGGATGAAGTTCTTGCGCATCTTTCCGGAAATGTGAGCGAGCACCTGATGCTTGTTATCCAGCTCGACACGAAACATGGCGTTGGGCAGCGGCTCAAGCACCGTGGCCGTTACTTCAATCGCGTCTTCCTTGGTGTTGCCGTCGTCCTTCGGTTTCTTGTTTTCGTATCGCGCCATGCTTCGAGTGTCAGCTCCTGTCAAATCCTGCCGTGCTCACCAGGCCGGCCCGGTCACGTCTTTCGGCCGGGTCAAGATCCAAGGCCCATTGGCGGTAACGGCGACGGTGTGTTCAAAGTGCGCCGACGGTTTTCCGTCGGTGGTTACCGCCGTCCACTGGTCACCCAGCACTTTTACGCCTGGACCGCCGGCATTGATCATCGGTTCAATCGCGATGGTCATGCCTTCCTGCAACCGCGGCCCCTTGCCGGGAGGGCCGTAGTTCGGCATCTGCAAATCTTCGTGCATCTTGGTGCCGATACCGTGGCCGACAAACTCGCGCACCACCGAAAATCCGTGCTGCTCGGCCCAGTTCTGCACGGCGAAAGAAACATCGCCCAGCCGGTTGCCAGGGCGCATCTGCTCGATGGCCTTATCGAGCGATTCGCGCGTCACCCGCAGCAGTTTCTCATTCTCCGGCGAAATCCTGCCTACTGGAATGGTGAGGGCGGCATCGCCGAAATAGCCATCCAGTTCAACGCCGTAGTCAATCGAGACCACGTCCCCTTCGTTCAGCTTGCGCTTCTCCGACGGGATGCCATGCACCACTTCGTGGTTCACCGAAGTGCACAGCACGCAGGGATACCCGCGGTAACCTTTGAAGGCGGCGCGCGCTTTGTGCTTCGCGGTGCGCTCGGCGGCCACCTTCTCCAGGTCCATGGTAGAAACTCCCGGCGCCACCATGTCCCGTAAAGCGTTCAGCACTTCCCAGACAATCATTCCGGCGCGGTGCATCTTTTCTAATTCAGCGGCCGACTTGCAGATAATCATCTGACCGCCTCAGGTCCCTTGGCCCAAGATCCGCCGGATCTTCGCCGCAATTTCTTCCGCCGCGGGCGCTCCATCCACATCCACCAGCGTCCCCTGCGTGCGGTAGTAATCCACCAGCGGCTGCGTCTGCCGGTGGTAGGTGTGCAGCCGTGACGCCACTACTTCTTCGGTGTCGTCCGCGCGCTGCACCAGTTCGCCGCCATCGTTGTCGCAACGGCCTTCAACTTTCGGCGGGCGTTCGTAGACGTTATAAATCTCGCCGCCTGCTTTGCAGGTGCGCCGCCCGGTCAGCCTGCGCAGCAGAAACGCATCTTCCACCACGATGTGCATCACGCGGGCCCTGCCAAACCCGCTGCGCTGGAAAATCTCATCCAGCTTTTCGGCCTGCGTAAGCGTGCGCGGAAAACCATCCAGCACGCAACCTTTCGCGCAATCCGGCCGGGAAAGCCGCTCCTCGACCATCCCCAGCACAACCTCATCCGGCACCAGCTCGCCGCGCTCCATAATCGGCTTGGCCAGCTTGCCCAGCTCAGTGCCCTGCCCAACGTGCTCGCGCAGCATGTCGCCGGTGGAAAGGTGCGGCATGGCAAACGCCTTGGCCACCTCTTTCGCCTGCGTTCCTTTCCCGGCGCCCGGAGGCCCCAGGAAAATGACCGCTCGTCGTGGATGAACGTCCACGCCCACCAACCTACCTCGCGTTACATCATCCGGCGGCCGCGCAGCCGCCCTTTCTTCACAAATCCGTCGTAATGGCGCATCACCAACTGCGCTTCCAGTTGCTGCACCGTATCCATGGCGACGCCGACCACGATCAGCAGCGAGGTGCCGCCAAAGTAGAAGTTTACGTTCAGGCCGTTCAGCACCCACTGCGGCATCACGCTGTCGAACCACGGCCCCACCCAAGGCAAGTGGTGCAGGCGGATTCCGGCAATCATCCATTCCGGAATCAAGCAGACCATCGCCAGGTACACCCCGCCCACAAACGTCAACCGGGTCAGGATGCGGTTGATATGCTCGCTGGTGTTGCGCCCCGGCCGGATGCCTGGAATAAACCCGCCGTACTTGCGCATGTTGTCCGCGAGCTCGGTGGGATTGAACACAATGCCCACATAAAAGAACGCGAAAAACACGATCAGCAAAACATAGAGCAGGGTATAAAGCGGTTCTCCCCAGCGCAGGGCTTCCGCCATCTTGTCCATGAACTCGTACTTCTTCTGGAAAAACATGGCCAGGGTCTGCGGAAATGAAAGTAGAGAGCTCGCAAAAATCGGCGGAATCACGCCGCCGGCGTTTACCTTCAAGGGAAGGTAGGTCATCTGGCCGCCCATCATGCGGCGGCCAACCACGCGCTTGGCATACTGCACCGGAATGCGCCGCTGCCCGCCTTCCACCAGAACGATGAATCCGATGACCACCACCATGATACCCAGCAGCAGCAGCACCGCGAATGCCGTGAAGTTGCCCCAGGCGTTATCGGAAACCTTGACCCACAAATCCTGCATCGCGTGCGGCAGTCCGGCCACGATGCCGGCAAAAATGATAAGCGACATGCCGTTGCCGATGCCGCGCTCGCTGATCTGCTCGCCCAGCCACATGATGAACGCGGTCCCGGTGGTGAGTGTGATGATGGTCATCAGATAGAAACCGACGCTGGGGTCATACACCAGAGCCTTGCCTTCGATGTTCTGGCTCACCAGGATGCGCGCGATGGTGAGCGCCTGGAACGCGGCCAGGCCCACCGTCAGAAAGCGCGTGTACTGGGTAATCTTCTTCCGTCCCAGCTCGCCTTCCTTGTTCAGCCGCTCGAGGTACGGGATCACCACGGTCATCAACTGCAGAATAATGGACGCAGTGATGTAAGGCGTGATGCCGAGCGCGAAAATCGTCATGCGCCCGAAATTGCCGCCGCTGAACAGGTTCACCAGACCCAGCACCGTGCCTCGGTTGGCTTCGAAAATTTGCTGGAGCAATTCCGTGTTGATGCCCGGCGTGGGGATCACGGCTCCCACGCGGTACACGGCAATCAGTCCCAGCGTGAAGAACACCCGCCAGCGAAGGTCTTCGACCTTCAGAATATTGCGCAATGCTTCGAAGAATTTCATTGCAGGATCTCGGCCTTGCCTCCGGCGCCGGCAATCTTCTCCGCCGCCGACTTGCTGAATTTGTGAGCGTGTACGGTGAGGGCGACCTTCAATTCGCCATCCCCGAGAATCTTCACCGGGACGTTCGGTCCGGTGGAGACCAGCCCGCGGGCCATCATTTCCACCGGCGTCACCGTTTCACCTTTGGAGAAACGGTTCAGCGATTCCACATTCACCACGGCGAAATCGGCGCCGAAAGGATTGCGGAAGCCGCGCTTGGGCATGCGTCGGTGCAGCGGCATCTGGCCGCCCTCGAAGCCCGCCCGGCGCGAGTAACCGGTGCGCGACTTCTGCCCCTTGTTGCCGGCACCCGCGGTTTTGCCCAGCTTCGAGCCCATGCCGCGGCCCACGCGGACCTTGCGATGCCGCGAGCCGCGCGGCGGTTTCAGATTGGAAAGTGTCGTTGCCATGTTATTCCACCACCTCAACCAGGTGTCGCACCTTATGAATCATGCCGCGCACCGCGGGAGTATCCTGCCGCTCGACGATCTGGTTCATGCGGCGAAAGCCCAGTCCGCGAATGGTCTGGCGCATATCGTCCGGGCAGGCGATAAAGCTGACCACCCACTTGATTTTTACCGTATCGGATTTCTTTTTTGCCATGGCCGTTTATCCCTGCGCCGCAGCTTCGGCGGCGGGCTTGGTGCCGCGCAATTCTGCGACCTTCGCAGCGTCTTTCAGATTCAGCAAAGCATCAAACGTGGCCTTCACCACGTTGTGCGGGTTCGAGGTGCCGATAGACTTGGTAAGCACATTGGCAATCCCCGCGACTTCCATGATGGCGCGCACCGGACCGCCGGCAATGATGCCGGTGCCTTCCGGAGCGGGCTTAAGCAGCACCTGCCCGGAACCGAACCGCCCGAGCACCTGGTGCGGTACCGTCGAGCCTTTCAGGTTCAGGCGGATCATGTTCTTCTTGGCCTGCTCGATCGCCTTCTTGATGGCCATGGGCACTTCGCGCGCCTTGCCCATGCCAAACCCCGCATGTCCATTCTGGTCCCCGATGACCACCAGCGCGGAAAAACTGAGATTCTTGCCGCCCTTGACCACTTTGGTGACGCGGTTGATGGCCACCACCTGGTCCTTGAGCGACGACGTATTGGCGTCGACGTGTTGCCGGACTGCGAGCATTTCTTTGAGTGCGTTTTTCGGCATACCTAGAATTTCAACCCCGCTTCCCGGGCCGCATTGGCCAGAGCCTGCACGCGGCCGTGATACTTGTACCCGCCGCGATCAAACACCACCTGGGTAATGCCCGCGGCCAGCGCGCGCTGCGCCACGGCCTTGCCTACAACTTTGGCGGCGGCCACATTCCCGCCACCCTTCATTTCCTTGCGCATATCCTTATCGAGCGAGCTGGCCTGCACCAGGGTGCGGCCATCCCGGTCGTCAATCACCTGCGCGTAGATGTGATTGATCGAGCGGAACACGCACATGCGGGGACGTTCCTGCGTGCCTTCCACGCGGGTGCGCACCCGGCGGTGTACCCGCTGGCGGTGCTCGTTACGCGAAATCCTTCGTACAGGTGCCTGTGCCACTGTTGCTTCTCCTTCAAAACGAGCCGGTCATCGCGGCCGGCGAAATTCTTATGCGCCGGTCTTGGCGCCAGTCTTGCCCGCCTTCTTCTTCAGGCGTTCGCCGACAATGCGGATGCCCTTCTGCTTATACGGGTCGGGCGGCCGCAGCGAGCGCAAGTTCGCGGCCACCTGCCCCACTTGTCCCTTATCCGCACCGGAAACGGTCAGCTTGGTGTTCTTCTCGACGGCGATCTGGATGCCCTCGGGAATCGCGAAATCAATGGGGTGCGAATAACCCAGGTTCAACTGCACCGACTTGCCCTTCACTTCCGCGCGGTAGCCGACCCCGACAATCTCCATATCCTTCTTGAAGCCCTGGGTCACGCCATGCACCGCGTTGGCGACCAGGGCGCGGACCAGGCCGTGCAGCGCGCGGTGCTGATCGGTCGCGCGCTTGGCGTTGAGCACGCCGTCTTTCTGCTCGAGGGTGATCCCCGAAGGAATCGCCACGCGCAGTTTGCCCTTGGGCCCCTGCACATCCACGGCGCCCGCCGCGATTTGAATCTTTACGCCCTGCGGAACCGCAATCGGTTGTTTTCCAATTCGTGACATTTCGTTTCTCTCTGTGGGGCGCGCTTGCCGCCGGCCCCGGTATCGCTACCAGATTTCGCAGAGCACTTCGCCGCCGATGCCCGCCTTCTTGGCCGCGCGGCCGCTCATCACGCCCTTGGGGGTAGAAAGGATGCTCACGCCCAGCCCGCCGATCACCGGGCGGATCTCCGCCTTGCCCTGGTACACGCGCGCGCCGGGGCGCGAAATGCGCTTGAGGCCGGTAATCAGGCCGCGGCGGTTGGCCGTGTACTTCAGGAAAATGCGGATGGACTTGCGCGTCTTGTTTTCATCGTCCACCAGCTTGTAGGTGGAAATGAAGCCTTCTTCCTTCAGAATGCGCGCGATTTCAACTTTCAGCTTCGATGCCGGCACATCCACGCGGGCGTGTTTGGCGCTCGCGGCGTTGCGGATGCGCATCAGCATGTCGGCAATCGGATCAGTCATCATGATTCGTTGTTCCTCGATTTCCGCTTTTTACCAGCTGGCTTTCACCACGCCGGGAATTTCGCCGCGCAGCGCCAGCTCGCGGAAGCAAATCCGGCACATTTCGAACTTGCGGATAAAACCCCGCGCCCGGCCGCAACGGCGGCAACGGTTGCGCACGCGGCACTTGAACTTCAACTTCTTCTTCATCTTGGCCATGCGGGCTGTGGTTGCCATGGTTCTCCTATTGTTGTCCGGGCACGCGGAAGGGCACGCCCAGCAGCTTCAGCAGCTCGCGGCCTTCTTCATCGTTGCGCGCCGTCGTGTTCACGGTGATGTTCATGCCCTTGATCTTGTCCACGCGCGTGTAATCGATTTCCGGAAACACCATCTGGTCTTTCAAGCCCAGGGTGTAATTGCCGCGCCCATCGAAGCTGTTGGCCGGCAGGCCGCGGAAGTCGCGCACGCGGGGCAGCACCACGTTCAGCAGGCGGTCGAGAAACTCGTACATACGGTCGCCGCGCAGCGTCACGCAGCAGCCGATGGGCATGCCCTTGCGGATCTTGAAATTAGAAATCGATTTCTTGGCGCGGGTAATCACCGGCTTCTGTCCGGTGATCTGTCCCAGCTCGATGGCCGCCACATCCAACAGCTTGATGTTCTGGCTGGCTTCACCCAGGCCGATATTCACCACCACTTTGGCTACTTTCGGCACGGCCATGGGGTTCTTGTATCCGAAGCGCTTCATCAGCGCGGGCACAATTTCCGCCTTATACCGTGCGTTCATCCGGCTGCTCATTCCTGCTTCTCCTCGTTCTACTTCTCGAGCGACGCGCCGCATCCGCGGCAGATGCGTCCGACCACGCGGCGTTTTTTCAAATCCACCTGCGTGCCATCGGCGCGGGTCACCTTGCGGGAAACGAATTCCACTTTGCGGCCGATGCGCGCCGGCTTGCTGCACGACGGGCACACCAGGCGCACGTTGGACACGTGGATGGGCGCCTCGCGCTCGACGATGCCGCCCTTGACGTTTTTCTGCGGGTTGGGCCGCGTGCGGCGCTTGATCATCTGCGCCTGCTCGACAGTCACGGTCTGCTTGACCGGATCCACCGAAAGCACCCGGGCGGTGCGCGCCTGCTGCTTGAACTTGTCGGCGTCGCGCCCGATCATCACCCGCACCATGTCGCCCTTGCGGATCGGAATCGAGTGCCGTTCTTTTTCGCGTTGTGCCAGTCTGCTCATGCGTTCCCTCACCACACTTCCGGAGCCAGCGATACGATTTTGGTGAACTTCTTGTCGCGCAGCTCGCGGGCCACCGGCCCGAACACGCGCGTGCCCACCGGCTCGCCGGCATCGTTAATCAGTACGGCGGCATTGTCGTCGAACCGGATATACGTGCCATCGCGGCGGCGGTGTTCTTTGCGGGTGCGCACCACAACCGCTTTCACCACGCTGCCTTTCTTGACGTTGCTGTCCGGCGCCGCTTCCTTGACCGCCGCGGTGATCACATCGCCCAAGCCCGCGCGTCCACCGGCATCGCCGCCGATCGGCAGGATGCACGTGAGGCGGCGCGCGCCCGAATTATCGGCCACCGTCAGCCAGCTCCTCATCTGAATCATGGTTCGTTCTCCCGAATCCTGTTCCGTTACCCTTTACGGGAAACTACTTCGGCCAGCCGCCAACGCTTCAATTTGGACATCGGGCGAGTCTCCACGATCCGCACCGTATCGCCCAGCCGCGCTTCGCCGCCCTCATCGTGCGCGTAAAACTTTTTCGAGTGGCGCACCACGCGGGTATACAACGGGTGCTGCACCAGACGGGTCACTTTCACCACGATGGTTTTCTGCATCTTGGTGCTGGTCACCACGCCGGTCTTGGACTGCTGGCGTCCGCGCTCGCGGTTTGAGGTTTCGTTAGCCATTGGCTTTCTTCAACTCCATTTCCCGAAGTACGGTCTTCAGCCGCGCCATCTGCTTGCGGGCCTCGCGCAGCCGTTTTAGGCCTTCCGCCTGGCCGGTGGCCAGGCCAAAGCGCAGCCGGAAAATCTGCTCGGAAAGCTCGCGCTCCTGAATGTGCAATTCGTTGGCGTTCATGTCGCGCAACTTGCCAATCCGCTCCTGCTGTTTATCGGTACGAGCGGCCATCACAGCCCTCCTGCACGGGTGACGAATTTCGTCGGGATGGGCAGCTTGTGCGCCGCCAGTTGCAACGCTTCCTGCGCGATCGCCTGATCCACGCCCGCCATTTCAAACATGATGCGGCCCGGCTTGACCGGAGCCACCCAGCGTTCCGGAGCGCCTTTGCCCTTGCCCATGCGGGTTTCGGCCGGCTTCTTCGTGTACGGCTTGTCCGGAAAGATACGGATCCACAGCTTGCCGCCGCGCTTGATGAATCGCGTAATCGCCACGCGCGAAGCTTCGATCTGGCGGTCGGTGATCCACGCGGCTTCCAGCGCCTTCAATCCGAATTCACCGTAAGCCAGCGAGCCGCCGCGCCAGGCCTTGCCCGAGCGCCGGCCGCGCTGCTGCTTGCGGTACTTCACTTTTTTCGGCATCAACATGGTTCGTTATCCTTGTTCCCATTCCTCAGGCGGATTGCAATTGCGCCGCCTGCATGCGCTCCGCGCGGCGGCGGGCGCGCTCGCCCACGTCCACTCCCTGATAGATCCAGCACTTCACGCCGATTACGCCGTAGGTCGTGCGGGCTTCGGAAAATCCGTAGTCAATATTGGCGCGCAGGGTCTGCAACGGCAGCCGGCCCTGCAAATACCATTCGGTGCGGGCGATTTCCGCTCCGTTCAAACGGCCGCCCACGCGCACCTTGATGCCCTTGCAGCCAAAGCGCAGCGCCGAATCCACGCTCTTGCGCATCGCGCGGCGGAACGCCACGCGCTTTTCCAGCTGCAGGGCAATGGCTTCGGCCACCAACTGCGCATCGGTTTCCGGGCGGTGCACTTCGAGGATGTCGATATGCACTTCCCGGCCGGTGCGCTTGGCCACATCTTGCTTCAGCTTGTCGATTTCCGATCCTTTGCGTCCGATGATGATGCCCGGGCGCGCGGTATGGATGCGCACCACCAGCTTGTTGGCGGCGCGCTGGATATCAATCGAGCTGATGCCCGCGGCCTTCAACTTCTCCTTCAGCACCTTGCGCAACTCCAGATCCTCGAACAGCAGGTCGGCGTAGCCCTTCTTGGCATACCAGTGCGATTTCCAGGTCTTATTGAATCCCAGGCGGAAACCGTACGGATGTGTTTTCTGTCCCAAAGGCCCCTCCTACTTCTTTCTCTTCGGCCGCGGCTTGTTTGCCCCAGCCACGGCTTTGCGAATCCTCTTCACCGCGCCCGCCACGCCCTTATTTCCTGCGGCTTCCGCGGCGGACGCCGCGGCGCGGGATTGCGCGGCGTGATGGTGTTCGGCAACCTTGATCACGATATGCGCGGTGCGTTTCTGGTAGCGGTAGGCCCGGCCAAACGGCGCCGACCGGATGCGCTTCCAGCGCGCCCCTTCGTTCACAAAACATTCGCTCACGAACAACTGGTCCACATCGAGCGATTCCCCGGCTTCGGTGGCCTTGTGTTCGGCGTTGGCGATCGCGCTGCGCAGCACTTTTTCAATTGCCAGCGCGGCGCGCTTCTTGGTGAAGCGCAGGATCTGCACGGCATCCTCCGCGCGCTTGCCGCGGATCAGGTCCACCACCAGGCGCGCCTTTTGCGGAGACATCCGCGTGTGGCGCAGGATAGCTTCGGCCTGGATATTGCTCGACGTCAACGGCTGTGCTTGTGTTGCCATATCTCCCTCGTGTGGCTCACGCCTTCGGCGGCGGTGCAGCCGCTCCCACGCCCGCGGCCGGCGCCGGGCCCGCCGCCTTTTCCGTTGGCATGGCGGCCTTGATCGAGTGGCCCTTGAACGTGCGCGTCGGCGAAAATTCGCCGAGCTTGTGCCCGACCATCTGTTCGGTGATGTACACCGGGATAAACTTTTTCCCGTTGTGCACCGCGATGGTGTGCCCGATCATGTCCGGCACGATGGTCGATCGGCGCGACCACGTCTTGATCACTTTCTTTTCGTTGCGGCTGTTCAACGCATCCACCTTGACCTGCAGGTGGCCATCGACGAACGGCCCTTTCTTAATCGAACGTCCCATGTTCCCCTCTACTCGGTCACGCGGCGGAACTTCATCCAGCGCGCGCGACTCACTTTGCGAAACCCACGAACCGGCCCGGGTACCCGGTGCGACAACGGGCAGAACGGGCAGACAAATCGCGTGCCCAGCGCATTCGGGGTCTTTTCCACCACCACCGACCACGGCGACTTGCACATGCGGTACTGCACCTGCGCCGGCGCCGGCGGCACCGGGCGCACAGCCCGCACCACCGCTTTGCTACCGGCCTTGCCCGCCCGCTTCACCGACGCTTTGCGCGCGCGGGTGGTGCGGCGGCTTACGGCGCTCATCGCTCTGCTGGTTCTCATCGTCGCTCTCTCTCCCGAAACATCCGGTTACCCGCCGCGCCGGGAGATTGCTCACTGCCCTGCTGCCGCTTATCGCTTCCAGCCTCTGACCGGAAGTCGTAAGCGAAACTTCTTACTTGCGGCGCTGCACAATCATCCGGTCGCTCGACCGGCGGTGCTTGCGCGTCTTCGCGCCCAGCGTGGGGAATGCCCACGGGGTTTGCGGGTGGTTGCCCTTCACCCGGCCTTCACCGCCGCCGTGCGGGTGATCCACCGGATTCATGGCCACACCGCGATTGGTCGGGCGCTTGCCCATCCAGCGCGTGCGGCCGGCCTTGCCATAGGTCACGTTTTCATGATCCAGGTTGCCGATCTGGCCCACGGTGGCCATGCAATCCACATGGAACTTGCGCACTTCACC
>CAZCNH010000053.1:0-27453 GCA_964500065.1 uncultured Acidobacteriaceae bacterium | reverse complement strand
CCGGTCAGCAGCAACTTGCCACTCGGCCCCATGGATGCGAATACCATCGCAGAATTGCCGGCGGCCTTCCGTGAAATCTTGACTCCTTGGCAATTGACCGCCTCGAGCCGCTCCTGCAACCCGTATTGTGACAAGCTAATGGCGTTCGCGCGGAATGTGTTTGTCAGAATGACCCGACTGCCCGCTTGAACATAGCTCTCTGCAACTTGCCGAACCAATTCCGGCTTTGTGAGGTTCCACACGTCGGTGCATTCGCCAGCCGCGGAACTGAGCCTTTGAAATTCAGTGCCCCAAGCCCCATCGGTGATCGTGAACGTACCCCGAGTGCAATCCCCAAACTGCATTCCTCGAACCTCCGGTACTCAAGTACGACGACTAAATTACGAAAACATGTGCTCGCGCTTTCGGTAGTAGAAGAAGGAGCAAAGCCAGAGGAGCGCCATTTCGGCCTCGGCAATGGCGCTACCCAAGTCAGTGCCGTCGGCAAAGTGGGTTACTGCAACGGGAACTTTGGTAGCCAAGCGAATCAGCCACAATGCCAGCATGAGCTTTACCAGCGGCAACGCAAACCGCTTCCGCCAAAGGAGCCCGAATGCCAGCGGCATCCCAATCGCGGCAATCATAAGAACGGGCCATGCCAGGAACCACGGTTCAGGTTTTTCTGTGCCAATCAGGTAGACGCTGGAAATACCAAGGAAAATTAGCAGCGTAAAAGGAATCAGCACGAATCCCTGAAAGTACCCCCAGCGATAGGACAAGATTCGCTGTCCAACATCGCTGACTTGAGGAACGTGGGGCGCTGGCATTTGGCTGGTCAGAGTCACGGGAAGGGACTCAAATTGGACGCGGGCAAACTTACAAAAATTGGCGAGCAGGAGTGTAAGCCGGATTCTGTCTCCTGCAGCAACCGAAGTTGCCGCGGGGCGACGGTCATTCCTCTAGTCTCGATGTCGCCACCGAGATCCAGCAGCCTACCCGAGGATTGATTTCGCCGCGCGCCGACGAATCGGAACGCAACCGAATGTGACGCCGAGCGTCACGCGGGGCCGGGACAGCCCTCTCCTCCTATTTGGCCTTGCACCATGCGGGGTTTGCCGTGCCTTGCGCGTTGCCGAGCAAGCGGTGGGCTCTTACCCCACCTTTTCACCCTTACCTGCGCAGCCAGAAAGACTCACGAAAGGTTTGCCTTTCGCTGGTCATAGAGGCGCGCGGGCGGTTTTTTTTCTGTGGCACTTTCCGTGGTCCCGTAGGACAGGCCACCCGGCCAATCCAGTACTGGTCCTTACCCCTCAGCAGGAAAAGTCAGAACCGGAAGCCGAATAGGCTTGGAGGTCTGTCCTACGCAACCCCCTGGCGTTACCAGGCGCATTACCCAGACGCTCGCCGAGACGAACGTGGTGTCCGGACTTTCCTCCCCTCCGGTTCCTTAGGGGCCGAAGCCCTTTCCCCGGAGCGGCGACCGTCCGTCCTGCCCGCCACTTCTATTCTAATGCATCTGAGGAGAATTGAGGGAGTGCCGGGCGCCGACCTACAAAACGCCGGCGACGATGAGGGTGGCGTCGTCCTGCATGGCGCCACCGCAAAACGCGGAGACTTCGCGGAAAATCTTTTCCTGAATCTCTTTCGGCTTCATCGCGCGGTCGGCGGCGAGCAAGGCGTCCAGCCGGTTATAGCCAAACTCTTCTTCGTTGCCATCGCTGGCCTCCACCACTCCGTCGGTGAACAGTGCCAGGCGATCGCCCGGCAGCAGATGGGCAGTTCCCTGCTGAAACTCGATTTCTTCGAATTCTCCCAGAATGGGGCCGCCCTCGGTCAGTTCCAGGCGCGAGCCATCGGCGCGCACCAGGCGAGGCGGATTGTGCCCGGCGTTCACATAGGTGAACAAGCGCCGCTCGATGTCCACCACGCCGTAAAACAAAGTCACGAATTGCCCGGATTCGCTATTGTCGCGCAGGATGTTGTTTACCGTAACGCACAGTTGCGCGGGCGCTGCGGAATCCGCGTACGCCGATTTCACCGCAGCTTGCAGATTCGACATCAGCAGGGCCGCAGGCAGTCCCTTGCCCATCACATCGGCCACGCACAGGGCCACGCGCTTGTCGCTCAATTTATTTACGTCGAAATAATCCCCACCCACGGCGCGCGCCGGAAGCCATTCGGCAGCGATTTCCATGCCGGGAATTTGAGGAATGGTTTGTGGCAACAGGCGGCGCTGGATCTTGCTGGCCTGCTCCATTTCCTGCTCATCGGCCTTGCGGCGCGTTTCGTGCTCCCGCAAACGCTTGCCCAGATCCACCTGCAAGTGGAGCGTTTTGAGCAGCTCGGTGTTATCCCACGGCTTCAGGACAAAGTCGCGCGCACCGCGGCGCATAGCCTCGACGGCCAGCGGAACGCTGCCCCAGGCGGTCATCACCACAATGGGAAGCGTATTATCTTCGGCTTGCAACTTGGCCACCAATTCCAGTCCCTCTTCGCCGGAGGTGGTATCGCGCGAATAGTTCAAGTCCATCAGTACGGCATCGTACTTGCGCGCTTGCACCGCCTTCACGGCGGCCTCCGGGCTGGAAACATAGGTGGAATCAAACCCGTCGCTGCGCAACAGCAGCTTCAAAGCCTGCCCGATGTGTTCCTGGTCATCCGCCACCAGGACTGCTGCTCGATCATTCGCCATTGGTTCCTGATTCATGCTGCTTGCAGTGGCACGCGTACTGCCATTCGCGGGCGCCCGGCAAAGCACAGTCTCTCAACATTTTGACGTTACTTCCCGCGCAAACGTCCCTGTTCGATTGTGGGACGCACCCCGCAAAAGCGGACAACTCAATTTGACGGACACACCTATCCTTTATAGCATGTTCGCAAGGAGCCTGATTCCATGGTTGCCCATTCACGATACGTCCGCTTGCTGTGCCTTGTTCCGTTTTTGTTGCCGCTTGCGCTGCAACGCGCCTCCGCGCAGGCACCCGCCAAGTCTGCGCCGCGCCCCGCCACCGTGGCTGACGCCCGCGCTTTCCTGGACCGGGCTGAAAAACGCCTTCTGGCGGTGAGCATCACTTCCGGCCGCGCCGATTGGATCCAGCAGAACTTCATCACCTTCGATACGGAAAAAATGGCTGCCGAAACGCAGGAAGCGGTCACCGCAGCCGTTACCGAACTGGCCGCAGAAGCGAGAAAATACGAGAGCCTCAAGCTGCCCGCCGACTTGTCGCGCAAACTGCTTCTACTGAAGCTTTCCCTTACCGCTCCGGCGCCTTCCAACCCCGCGGAGCGCGCCGAATTAACCGAGATCGCCACTTCCATGCAGGGCGATTATGGGCGTGGAAAATACTGCCCTGATGGCGCCAATGAAAAATGCTACGCCGACGTGGACATCATCCGCATCCTGGCGGAAAGCCGCGACCCAAAGCAGATGCTGGCGCTATGGAGCGGATGGCACGCGGTCGCGCCGCCGCTCAAGAAGCGCTACCAGCGGTTTGTTGAACTTTCCAACAAGGGCGCGCGGGAAATGGGATTTGCTGATACCGGCGCGATGTGGCGGAGCGCATATGACATGCCTCCGGAGCAATTCGCGCGGGAGATGGATCGCTTGTGGCTGCAAGTGCGCCCGCTGTATGAGTCGCTGCACGCGTATGTGCGTGGCGAGCTCTCCAAGAAATACGGGAAGGATGTGGTCCCGCAAACCGGCCCGCTGCCCGCGCATGTTCTAGGCAACATTTGGGCACAGCAATGGGGAAACATTTACCCGCTGGTAGCCCCGCCCGCGGGCGATCCCGGCTACGAGCTCACCGATATTTTGAAAGCGCGCAAAACCGACGCCAGGGAAATGGTGCGCTACGGCGAGCGATTTTTCATGTCGCTGGGCGAGCAGCCCTTGCCGGAGACCTTCTGGCAGCGCTCGCTTTTCACCAAGCCAGCCGACCGCGACGTGATTTGCCACGCCAGTGCGTGGACGCTGGACGCGCAACTCGACCTGCGCATCAAAATGTGCATCGAGCCGACCACCGACGATTTCGTCACCATCCATCACGAACTGGGCCACAATTTCTACCAGCGCGCCTACCGCCAGCAGCCGTTCTTGTTTCAGGGCAGCGCCAACGACGGCTTTCACGAGGCGCTTGGCGATACCATCGCCCTCAGCATCACACCTGAATACTTGAAACAGATTGACCTGATCACCCAAGTGCCGCCGCCCTCCGGTGACATCGGCCTGCTGATGAAGCAGGCACTGGACAAGGTCGCCTTTCTTCCCTTTGGCCTGCTGGTGGATCAATGGCGCTGGAAAGTCTTCTCCGGCGAAGCGAAACCGGCCGACTATAACAAAGCGTGGTGGGACTTGCGCCGAAAGTATCAGGGCGTTGCAGAACCCAATGTTCGTCCCGGTGACGCGTTCGATGCCGCCGCGAAATTCCACGTCGCCGCCAACGTGCCTTACACCCGCTACTTTCTCGCGCATATTTTGCAATTCCAATTCTATCGGGCGCTGTGCAAGCAGGCCGGTTTCCAGGGCCCGCTGCATCGCTGCTCGTTCTACGGAAACAAGGAAGCTGGGGCACGCATTCACAAGATGATGGCCATGGGGCTGAGCCGTCCGTGGCCGGAGGCTCTGGAAGCCCTGACCGGTGAAAAACAGATGGATGCCTCCGCTATCTTGGACTATTTTGCACCCCTCAAAACCTGGTTGGACGATCAGAACGCCAGGAGCGGTTACAAAACGGGCTGGTAGGCCCGCGCCCCGAAGGGAACGCCATGCAACCATCCGCCGCATCTGTGGAACCGGGCGATCACGAAGCCATTCGTCAAATTGTGAAGAACATTAACCAGGCGTGGCTTAACGACCGTTTCGAGGAACTCGATCAATATCTTCATCCGGACGTGATTTTTGTACTGCCGCGGTTTTCCGGACGGCTGGAAGGCCGCGCAGCCTGCATCGAAAGCTATCGCGACTTCTGCGCGCAGGCCAAAGTCCGGGAATACCGCGACGGCGAGCCTCTCGTGGATGTGTTTAGCGCCACCGCCATCGCCACCTACCCATTCCATATGCTCTACGAGCTTGCTGACGAAAGCTATCGCGAGGATGGATTCGATACTTTGGTCTTCGCAAAAGGCGACGGGGGCTGGCGCGCCGTGTGGCGCTCGCTTTCGATTACCCCGGGGGTGGCATAGGGCCGCCGCTGGCCCGCCTCATCGCTCGAGTTTCGCAGATGATACCCCATGCAGAGCCACGCAAAGCCCATGACCTTCCGCGCGCGCCTATATAAACGCGGCCTGCAACGCTGCGTTGCAGTTCCAAAGAAAGTCTCCGCAGCGCTGGGCGGCGGAACGCACATTGCCATCCGCGGTTGGATTGAAGACCTGGAAATCCGCTCCACGCTTTCCCCGCGTGGCCGCGGCCTGCACCTGCTGGTGGTAAACAGCAAAATATGGAAACCGCTCAAACTGGACGCCGGAGATACCCTGACCATTTCTCTTTGGCGTGACCAGGCTCCCGCGCAGTTCCCCGTTCCCCCGGAATTTGTGGATGCCCTTGCAGAAGATGCCCACGCTCGCACGGCTTATGAGCAGCGCACTCCCGCTTTCCGCCGCCAGATTGCCAACTACGTTGCTGGAGTGAAGAGCCCCGCCGCGCGCGAAAAACGCATCGCGGCCATGCTCGAACGTCTGCGCTCCGGAAATTTTCACGGTCCCATGAATTGACGTATGTATGCCGCTCACTACAAGCCCAGCAGCTTTTCAAACGCAGCTTCGTCGAGGATGGTCACTCCAAGAGTTCTTGCTTTTTCGTATTTCGAGCCGGGGTCTGCGCCTACCACAACGTAGTCGGTTTTCTTGCTCACCGAGCCGGTGGCCTTGCCGCCGTGGCTGGCAACCAGCGCTTCGGCATCTTCGCGCGAGCGGTTCACCAGCGTGCCGGTAAACACGAACGTCTTCCCCGCCAGCTTGGCGCTGCGCGGCGCTTTCTTTTCTTCGCGCGTGTTCAGCCCCGCTTCGCGCAAGCGGGCCACCAGCTTGCGGTTGGCGGCTTCGCTGAAGAACTCCTTGATACTCGCCGCAACCTTCGGCCCCACTTCGTGCACTTCGGCCAGTTCTTCCTCGCCGGCTTCCATCATTTTTTCCAGCGAGCCAAAATGTTCCGCCAGCAGTTGCCCGGTGCGTTCGCCCACAAACCTGATCCCGAGCGAATAGATCAGGCGGCTCAAGGTGCTCTTTTTGCTCTGCGCAATCTCGACCAACAGGTTCTGGGCGGACTTTTCGGCCATGCGTTCAAGGTCGGATATTTCTTCCAGTTTGAGTTTGTAGAGGTCCGCGACATCCTTCACCAAACCCTGGTCCACAAGCTGGTCCACGATTTTTTCACCCAGGCCGTCAATATCCATGGCATGGCGGCCGGCGTAGTGCAGCAGCGATTCCTTGCGCTTCGCCGGGCAGGCCGCATTCACGCAACGGTAGGCGACTTCTTCCTCCGATTTGTGAATCCTGCTCCCACATTCCGGGCATTCTTTCGGCATGCGGAACGCGGTGCGCTGCTTCCCTTCCTTCACCACTTTCAATACCTTGGGAATCACTTCGCCGGCGCGCTCAATCAGAACCGTATCGCCGATGCGCACGCCGAGCCGTTCGATTTCGTCCATGTTGTGCAGCGTGGACCGGCTCACAGTCACCCCGCCGACTACCACCGGTTCCAGCACCGCCACAGGAGTCAGCGCGCCGGTCCGGCCCACTTGCACCAGGATGTCGTTCACCACCGTAGTTTCCTGCCGCGCGGGATACTTGTAGGCCACCGCCCAGCGCGGAGCTTTGGCCGTAAACCCCAATTCGTTCTGCAGGCCGATGGAATCTAATTTGACGACGATGCCATCGATTTCAAATGGCAGTCTTTCGCGCCGCTCTTCCCATCGCTGGCAGTAATCCCACACTTCCTCGATGCCGCTGCACCGCTTCCAATCCTTACTCACTTTGAATTGCAGCCTGGCCAGCGCCTGCAGCGCATCTGAGTGATGTTTCAACGGCTCGCGTCCATCCACCAGCAGCAGGTACGGCAGAAAATCCAGTTTGCGGGACGCCGTGATGCCCGGGTCCAGCACCCGCACCGAACCCGCGGCGGTGTTACGGGCATTCATGTATCGCTTGAGTCCTTGCGCTTCCTGCTGGCGGTTCAAATCCTCAAAAGCCTTATGGGTCATGATGATTTCGCCGCGCACTTCGAAATCCCCGGGCAGCCCGAGTTTCTTCAGCAAGTCCTTTTCCACTTGCAGCGGAATGGTTCGGATGGTGCGGACGTTCGGGGTCACGTCCTCGCCGGTGGTTCCGTCGCCGCGGGTGATGCCCCGCGCCAGCACGCCATCTTCATATTGCAGGGAGATGCTCAGCCCGTCGAATTTGTGCTCGCAAACGTAATCGAGGGAAAGGCGCCCCAGTGCTTCGCGTGCGCGCCGGTCAAACTCCCGCAGCGCGGTCTCATTGAGCGCGTTATCCAGGCTCAACATAGCCCGCTTATGCCGCACCTGCACAAAGCCTTCGCGGGCTGCGCCGCCTACCCGTTGTGTCGGAGAATCCACCGTAACCAGCGAGGGGTTCGCAGTCTCGAGCGCTTTCAGTTGCTCCATCAAACGGTCGTAGCCAGCATCGCTTATCTCCGGCTCGTCGAGCACGTAGTAGCGGTACTCGTGATAGCGAAGCTTCGCGCGCAATTCCTCGATCTGCGCCTTGAGGGTGGGTCCTTTGACCATGGATAAGGATTATACCGTGTACATTCGTCTTCTCTTGGCGGAGGCGGGACCGGGCGAACGCGCAGTGCGACCCCGGGCCAGCGGTATGTTTTCCCGGCGCGCACAGCTTGCTTCAGGGCTGGCTCCGTCGCAGAATAGCGGCCCGAGGAGACTTCCCCATGCGAACGGTGCGAGTGTTGATCTACTTTGCGCTTGTGTTTTGCTGCGCGATCCCAGCCGGCGCCCAATCCACCGGCCTCAAGCCGGAAGACGTTTTCCAAATGGAATTTGCCGCGGACCCGCAGATTTCTCCCGACGGCAGGCAGATCGTTTACGTGCGGCAATTCAGCGACGTCATGACTGACCGCAACTACTCGAATCTGTGGATCATCAACACCGATGGCACTGGGCACCGGCCTCTCACGACGGGAAGTTTCTCCGACACTTCTCCGCGCTGGTCACCCGACGGCTCCCGCCTGCTTTACACCTCGAACCGCGCCGAAGGCGGAAAAACACAAATATATCTGCGCTGGATGGATAGCGGCCAAACCTCCGCGCTCACGAATATTGAAAATGCCCCCACCGGAATTGCCTGGTCCCCGGACGGAAAGCAGATCTCCTTCCTCTCGCTGGTAAAAGGCAAAGCGCCCAGCGTGATCACTATGCCCAGTCCACCCAGCGGCGCGAAATGGGCGGAACCGGCCATCGTGGTGGACAAGCTCGTGTATCGCTTCAATGGCCCCGGCTACCTCGCGTCCGGTTACGTTCATCTCTTTGTTGTACCTGCGGAAGGCGGGACTGCGCGCCAGCTTACCAGTGGCAATCTTCATTACGGCCCGGCCACCGGCGGTGGCGGCACCTCGTGGACGGCCGACGGCAAATTCATACTCCTTTCGGCCAACTTGCGCGAAGACTGGGAATATGAGCCGCGCGATACCGAGGTATATGAAATCTCCGTCGCGGATGGCAAAGTGCGCGCGCTTACCAACCGCCGCGGGCCGGATGGTGGCCCTGTGGCATCGCCCGACGGCCGCTTCATCGCCTACAGCGGTTTTGATGACCGCTACCAGGGTTACCAGGTGGCGCGACTTTCCGTGATGAACCGAGACGGAAGCAATTCGCATACCCTGTGCGCGGATTTGGACCGCGATCCAACCGGCGTTACCTGGGCGGGCGACAATTCCGGGCTCTATTTCGCTTACGACGACAAGGGCAACACCAAGCTTGGCTTCTGCTCGCTGGATGGGAAGCCTCGCACGCTGGCGGAGAGCATGGGTAGCGGTGGCTCGTCCTACAGCAGTGGCGCGAATTTCACCCTCGCGAAAAATGGCGGCATTGCGTTCGCGCATACCACGCCGCTCATCCCTGGCGACATCGCTTATCTCGCCCCCGGGGCCGCTTCGCCAAGAGTTCTCACCGCGGTGAACGATGATTTGTTCGCGCAACGCAAGCTCGGCGCTACCGAAGAATTCTGGTACGAAGCCTCGAACGACAAGAAGAAAATGCAAGGCTGGCTCGTGAAGCCGCCGGATTTCGATCCGGCGAAAAAGTACCCGCTCTTTCTGGAAATTCACGGCGGACCTTTTGCCAATTACGGCGATCGCTTCGACGTGGAAAAACAAATCTGGGCGGCGATGGGCTATGTAGTCGTATACGTCAATCCACGCGGCAGCACCAGCTACGGCGGCGACTTCGGCAACCTGATTCATCACGCTTATCCCGGCGACGATTTCTATGACTTGAACTCGGGGGTGGATGCGGTCATCGCCAAAGGCTACATTGACGCCGGCCGGCTCTACGTGGGAGGCGGCAGCGGTGGCGGGGTGCTCACGGCCTGGATGATCGGACGCAGCACTCGTTTCCGCGCGGCCGTTTCCTACTACCCGGTGATCAACTGGGCGAGCTGGACGCTGAACTCGGACATTCCCATCACCGGCGCAAAATACTGGTTCCCCGGCAACCCGTGGGATTTTCCGGAACAATTCTGGAAGCGATCGCTGCTCAGTGTAGTGAAGAACGTGAAGACTCCGTGCATGGTCATCACCGGCGAGGAAGATTACCGCACGCCGATTTCTGAATCCGAGCAATACTACACTGCGCTCAAACTGCTGAAGGTGGATGCGGTTCTGGTGCGCGTCCCGGGCGAACCTCACGGAATTCGCCGGCGGCCCAGCCACTGGGTCTCGAAGATTTTGCATATCTCCGGCTGGTTCGAGCGGTACAAGTAGGTTGCACGAAGAATCGCCGGCTACCTCAATCCATGGCGCTCGATTCCATCCGCAATGCGGTGATTATTTTCAATCCCGCGGCCGGCCGCTTGCGGCGCGGTGGCAGCAACGGCTTGCCGGAAGCTGTGCGCATTCTCGCGCAGGCGGGTATTGAAGCCGCGTTGCGACCCACCGACGCCCCGGGCAGCGCCACGCGCCTGGCGCACGATGCGGTTCAGCACGGGAGCCACTTGGTGATTGCCTGCGGCGGCGATGGCACCTTGCATGAAGTGGTGAACGGCCTGGCGGTCAGCAGAGTGCCGCTGGCTCTGCTCCCCGCCGGCACCGCCAACGTGCTGGCCAAGGAACTGAAGCTTTCCTGGAACTTGGCAAGCGCAGCGAAGCAAATAGTGAGGGGCCGGCTGCAACGAATCGCGCTGGGCCAGGCCTTGCCGGAAAATCCCAGCGCAGAGCCGCATTACTTCATTGCGTTGGCCGGCGCCGGGGTGGATGCGGATATGGTGCACCGCGTCAGCCCGGCGTTGAAAAAACGCTACGGCAAGGGCGCTTACTGGGTGGCGGGAATCGAAGAATTCCTGACCTATTCCTATCCTATGTTTCGCGCGGATTCCAAGGAAGAACAGCGTCTTGGCTCGTATGTCGCCATCGGGCGCACCAAGGCGCACGGTTTTCCTGTGAGCATCACCGATCGGGCCAATCTGTTCGGCGATGACTTCGAAGTAGCTCTATTCACCAATCGCAGTAACTGGCGCTCGTTCCTCCACGGATGGGCCGCCATCCTGGGCCGGTTGCGATCCACTCGGGATATCCACTTCTGGCGGACGCGGGAGATTCGTTGCACGCCGGAAAACAACGAGCAGGTGATCCATGTGCAAGCCGACGGTGAACTGATCGGCACGCTGCCCATGACCTTCCGGGTAATCCCCGACGCACTCACCCTTGTGATACCTTCCTAGTTTCGGTTCGTAGAATTCCTTGGAGGCGCGGCGGCGCTGCCATCGCCTGCTTTCTGACCTGATACCGACGTCGTTTACTGCTTCTAGTTATAAGTTCATGGAACCTGTCACTCATGCCCTGACGTCCATCGCCTTGGCGCAAGCCGGTTTGAACCGCACCACGCGCCTTGCGCTTCCCATGGCGTTGCTTGCGGGCCTGGCGGCGGACGTTGACCTGTTGAGCCACTTCGGTGGCGCCGGAACCTACTTGCAAGTCCACCGGACGTTTGCCCATTCCCTGCTGGGTTCTCTGGTGATCGGGGGGGTGGTGGCTGCGCCCTTTGTACAACTTGGCCGCAGCGCCGCCTACTATCGCTGGTTTTCGCAGAAGGGCGAGTTGCGTCTGGAAGATACGGTACGCTGGCGGGGTGCTTTGTTCACTTGCATGGCCGCGGCCATGCTCCATGTCTTGCTGGACTTGCTGAATCCCCACGGCGTGCAGGCCCTGTGGCCGAGGCGCGCGTGGTACTCCCTGGATTTGCTCGAGCAAGTGGACCCTTGGATCCTGATCGGATTGGCCGCAGCTCTCTTGCTACCCCTGTTGCTGCGTATGGTAACAGAGGAGATTGGCGCCAAACGCGAGCGCAAAGGAGTACGCCGGGGCGCAATCCTGGCGCTGGGATTCCTGGCCGGCTACTGTGGGACGCGCTGGGCGATGCACGACCGCGCGGTCGTACAACTCGCCGCGCATCGCTATCACGAGGCCACCCCGCGAAAAGTCTCGGCATTTCCGGCTTCCTCCTCTCCGTTCCATTGGATGGGGATTGTTGAAACCGAGAACACCATCGAAGAAATCGAATTCCGTCTGGGCGCGTTTTTCGATCCCGACGCCAGCCGCACTAACTACAAGCCTGAGGCTTCCCCGGCGATCGACGCGGCGCGGGAAACTGAAGCCGTGCGGCGCTTCCTGGCTTTCGCGCGCTACCCCAGCGCGACGGTCCTCGCGTTGCCCGAAGGACGCGGCGTGAGCGTGGAAGTGCGCGATTTGCGTTTCTCCCGCCCGCCGAAGGCCGAGCAGCGTCCCGATGTGATGGCCGTGGTCGAATTGGATTCACAATTACGGGTGACTCGGGGCATTCTGATGTGGGCCAAGGATTACAAGAGATAGGATTCAGCGCACGGTTCACCCTGCATGGATCGGCACGTACCAATTACGACCCAAAACCTAGGACCTATCCCCTGCCCCCTGCTCCCTGCTTCCTAAGACTACCTTGCTCAAGAAGTAGCTCGCGACAATGAACACCAGCACAATTCCGGTGAACTGCAGCTTGTTCTGCATCAGGTAGCGGGTGGCTTCTTCTCCATATTTCACGGCAAGAAAGCCTTCTGCGAAGTAACGGATGCCGCGCCCCAGGCATAACGCCAGGGTAAACACGGGAAGCCGCACCTGAAACACCCCTGCGGCAATGACGAAGGCCTTGAAGGGCATGGGCGGCGGCAGGATTGAGGGTATCGCCACGGCCAAAAAACTGTTGCGGGCCATCCAGGCGCGGATGCGCGCCCCCCGTCCGCCTGCGTGGGATTTGAAGTAGGCTTCCCCGCCCTTCCTCGCAAGAAAGTAGAGCAGTACGCTGCCTGCAAGCGAACCCAGCATGGCCGTCAAGGCATAGACCGGCATCATCCGGGGTGATCGGATGGAAAGGTTGATGACCAGCAGATCGTTGATCACCGGGAAAGAGAGCACTGAAGAGTCGAGAAACGCGACGGTGAATATCCCCAGCGGCCCCAAGGAGGCAACCATGTTGCTGAGCCACGCTGGCAGTTTGATTTTGTCCAGATTCATTGAAGAATTGCTCCCCGCGCAAGCGTAGCATTGTAGCAGGAGTGGGCTCGTGCTTCGGGAGCCTCTCCGGCCCGCGTTGATTTGACCCGTCTGCAAATCCTGCTAAAATAGGCCGTTACCTGTCGTAAGGTGACACGCCTTGCCGGGACTCCAAGGCATTCGGCTGCCGACCGATCGGACTTTGTCTATACGTGCAACCAAGCCGGAATGGCGACAGTGAGCAAGCAAGGCCGTCCCGAGATTCCCAGCGAATCCAGCGAAAACTCAGTCGGAGGATGGAATGAGATTTGCAAAATTGTGCGCGGTGCTGCTGATGGCCTGGGTGGCCGCATCCCCAGCGCTCGCTTCTGGCGGTGGTGAGGCCAACCTGAAATTGCCCGACCTTTCGCAGGTCGAGTTCATCGGCGGAATGGACGGGCACAAGCTACTCCTGTTCGGCGTGCTGTTCTGCATCTTCGGCCTGGGCTTCGGCATGATGATCTTCTACAAGCTGAAAAACCTGCCGGTGCACCGATCGATGCTGGAAATCTCCGACCTGATCTATGAAACCTGCAAGACGTACCTGCTGACCCAGGGTAAGTTCCTGCTGCTGCTGGAAGTTTTCATCGCCATCGTCATCGTGCTGTATTTCGGCGTGCTGCTGCACTTCGAATTCACGCGGGTGGCCATCATCCTGCTGTTCAGCCTGGTGGGAATCGGCGGCAGCTATGGCGTGGCGTGGTTCGGCATCCGCGTCAACACGTTCGCCAACTCGCGCACGTCGTTTGCCAGCCTGGCCGGCAAGCCGTTCCCGATTTACCACATCCCGCTGGAAGCCGGCATGAGCATCGGCATGATGTTGATCAGCGTCGAGCTGCTGATGATGCTCTTTATCCTGCTGTTCGTTCCCGGTGACTATGCCGGACCGTGCTTCATCGGCTTCGCCATCGGGGAATCGCTGGGCGCGGCGGCGTTGCGCATCGCCGGCGGCATTTTCACGAAAATCGCGGACATCGGCTCAGACTTGATGAAGATCGTCTTCAAGATCAAGGAAGACGACGCGCGTAACCCCGGTGTGATCGCGGACTGCACCGGCGACAACGCGGGCGATTCGGTGGGTCCCAGCGCCGACGGCTTTGAAACCTACGGCGTTACCGGCGTAGCTCTGATTACTTTCATCCTGCTGGGCGTGAAAGACGTCAACACGCAAGTGCAACTGCTGGTGTGGATCTTCGTAATGCGCATCGTGATGCTGGTGGCCAGCGCCGCGGCGTACTTCATCAACCATGCCATCGCCAAGGCCCGGTACGGTAACGCAGACAAGATGAACTTCGAAGCGCCGCTCACTTCACTGGTGTGGATTACTTCCCTGGTCAGCGTGGTGCTTACCTACGCCATTTCCGCCGTGATTATCCCCTCGCTCAATGGCGACGATAGCCAGTGGTGGAAGCTGGCGACGATCATCTCCTGCGGCACGCTCGCCGGGGCTATCATCCCCGAATTGGTGAAGGTGTTTACGTCCACCGAATCCCGGCATGTGCGCGAAGTGGTGACTTCCGCCAAGGAAGGCGGCGCTTCACTGGGTATCCTTTCCGGCTTCGTGGCCGGCAACTTCTCGGCCTACTACCTGGGCTTGGCCATGGTGCTGTTGATGAGCTTGAGCTACCTGATTTCCGGTATGGGCCTGGAAACGATGATGATTGCCGCACCCGTATTCGCGTTCGGGCTGGTGGCCTTCGGCTTTCTTGGCATGGGTCCGGTCACCATCGCCGTGGATTCCTATGGCCCGGTGACCGACAACGCGCAATCGGTGTACGAGCTATCCCTGGTTGAGCAAATACCCAACATCAAGCAGGAAATCAAGGCAGACTTCGGCGTGGACGTGAACTTCGAGCGCGCTAAAGAGTTGCTGGAAGAAAACGACGGCGCAGGCAACACCTTCAAAGCCACGGCCAAGCCGGTGCTGATCGGCACCGCCGTGGTCGGGGCCACCACGATGATTTTCGGTATCATCATGACGCTCACCTCAGGGCTGACCGTCAACGTGGACAAACTCTCCATCATCCACGCTCCGTTCATGCTGGGTCTGATCACCGGCGGCGCCATGATTTACTGGTTTACGGGGGCCTCCACGCAGGCCGTCACTACCGGCGCCTATCGGGCTGTTGAGTTCATTAAGGCCAACATCAAGCTCGAAGGCGTGGAAAAGGCCAGCGTTACCGACAGCAAGAAAGTCGTGGAAATTTGCACGCAGTATGCGCAGAAGGGCATGCTCAACATCTTCATTGCCGTGTTCTTCGGCACGCTGGCCTTTGCCTTCATCGAACCTTTCTTCTTTATCGGCTATCTGGTTTCCATCGCCGTGTTCGGCCTGTACCAGGCCATCTTCATGGCCAATGCCGGCGGAGCGTGGGATAACGCCAAGAAGATCGTGGAAACCGAATTGAAGGCTAAGGGCACGCCGCTGCATGACGCGACCGTGGTTGGCGATACCGTGGGCGATCCGTTCAAGGATACGTCTTCGGTCGCGCTGAACCCCGTGATTAAGTTCACCACCCTGTTTGGTCTGCTGGCCGTGGAATTAGCCGTCAGCCTTACTGACCAGCAGGGCACCGGCCTGACGCATGCGCTTGCGGCGGTCTTCTTCGTCGTATCGTTCCTGTTCGTCTATCGCTCGTTCTACGGCATGCGCATCGGCGCCAACGCGCATTAAACAGCACAGGTCTCCGGCCTGTTCGGCCTTTGGTTTTTTGTCCTATGCGGAGACACGGCGGGCGCCCTGATCAAGGGTGCCCGTTTGTTTTTCCGTGGCGGCCTTGTCGTAGTCACAAAGGCCAGCACCCGGACAGACCCGGGAGGCCTGTCCTACGCAGTGTACCCGCCATCCATCACCAGTTCCGTGCCCGTGACGAAGCTCGAATCGCTTGAGGCAAGATAAAGAATCCCCTCTGCGATTTCTTCCGCTGTTGCGACCCGTCCCAGTGGCGTACCCGTGGCAATCGATTTCCAGGCAGCCTCTTCCCCCTCCGCTTTTTCGATGGCTTGAAAGAAGGGCATGGTTTTCCACATGGGCGTGCGCACCGCGCCGGGGAAAACCGTGTTGACGCGAATGTTCTCGCCTGCCAGTTCGGCCGCAGCGGATTTGGCAAAACCGCGCAAGGCAGATTTGCTCGCCGCGTATGCCGTCGCGCCCGGAGCGGCCTTAATCCCGGATGCCGAGGAGACAATCACGATGCTGCCTCCGCCGCTGCCGCGCATCAGTGGGACACACGCGCGCACCGCAAGAAAAACGCCATCCAAATTCACCGCAAGCACGCCGCGCCATTCGGAAACACTCATCTCCGCCACCGGCGCGGCTCGCGAAATTCCCGCCGCAGCCACCAGGATGTCCAGCCGACTCCATCGTCCGGCAAACTCCCGGCCAAAACGCATCCACTCATCTTCTTTTGTGACGTCCAGTGGCACCGCCGCGCATGTCGCGCGAATGGATGAAAGCAGCTTACTTGTCTCATCCAAGCCCGTACCCGGCAGGTCCGTGGCAATAACCGATGCGCCTTCCTGCGCCAGCCGCACTGCCGACGCGCGCCCAATGCCCGAACCTGCTCCGGTCACCATCGCCACTTTGTCTGTGAGTTTCATTGTGCAGGGAGAATCGTAGGTCAAGTGGTTACGGGGGGCAAGCCGAGCCGCCCTGAATCTGTCTGCAAGAGCCGGCCTTGGCTGGCCCACGAATCTGGCAGAGAAAAAGATCAAGAACGCGGAAAGAATTGACGGCAGATCCTATGTTTTGATCACACCGACATACCTCTTTGCGTCGGCCGCAAAGCCCGGAAAGACGCTGCGCAGGTCTTTGTTCCCCAGACGCCGGTCAATAATCTCGCCGAGCACGGTGCGGAAGTCGGTGGTCATGGCCAGATCCCGCCCTTCGTAGAGTTGCTCGCGTTCGAGGCCGGGCCATTTGCCCAGCACCTTGCCGCCCGCCACGCCCCCGCCCATCACGAACATGCAATTCGCGTGACCGTGATCGGTGCCGCGGTTTCCATTTTCGTGCGCAGTGCGGCCAAATTCGCTCATGGTTACCACGGTGATGTCGGCCATGCGATCGCCCATGTCCTGGTGGAACGCGGCGAGGCCCGCGCCCATCTCCCGGAGCAGATTGGCGATTTGCCCCTGTACCGCGCCTTCGTTCACATGGTGATCCCAGCCGCCGCTATCGAGGAAAGCAACTTCCAGGCCGATGTTGGACTTGACGAGTTGCGCGATCTGCTGAAGACTCTGGCCAAAGCGACCCAGCGGATAACGCGCGCCATTCTCCGGAGCCAGCCGGGCAGGATTGGTCTTTTTGAGCATGTCGATTGCTTCGAAGGTTTCCGTTCCGGTGCCGCGCAGCGCCTTATCCACCGTTTGCGCGTAGATGGCTTCAAAGCCACCCTGTGCGATGGGCGCCTGCGACATCACCTGGAACTGGCGCACATCGGGCAGCGCCAAGGCCGGCGCAGGGCCCTTCAAGGTACGCGGCAGGTTCTGCCCCATGGCCACGGCGCGGAACGGTGTGGCGTTTTCCTCCGGCGCGCGTTGCAAGTAGCGGTTGAGCCAGCCGTCCTCCGTGCTCTTCACGCCGGGCGTGCCCGCCTCCATGTAATCCTGCGCGTCGAAATGCGAACGCGTTACGTCGGGCGAACCCGCGGCATGCACGATGGCCAACTGGCCATTCTTGAATAGGGGAACAAGCGGTTCGAGGCTCGGATGCACACCGAAAAAGCCGTCGAGGTCTAGCGCCGCTTCTTTGCTGCCGTTGCGCGGCTTGGGAATGGCAATACTCGGGCGAAGGCGGTAGTAGTTCTCTTCTCCGTACGGGACCACGGCGTTCAGCCCATCCATTGCGCCGCGTTGGAAAAGTACCACCAGAATCTTCTTATTGGGCATGGGCGTGGCGGCCACTGCGCGCTGCAGGAACGCCGGCAATGCGCTATAGCCCATCATGGCGATGCCGCTGCCCTTGATGAATACGCGCCGTGAAATTCTCATTGACTCCTCCCTTACCGTCGCTGAAATTCCGGCGTGCCCAGCACCAGGCCGGCGATGACGCCCGCGTCCACGTTCGTCACGCGGTCGTCCAGCGTGGCGCGCAGAACTTGCGGGTCGCTCAATTGGCTTTCCAGTGTGCCGCGGGTTTCTTTCGACACCTGTCCCGACAAGAACGAATCAATCGCCTTGGCCAGCACCACTTGCGGATTTTCTTGCGCGTCCACGCCCAGCAGCGATTCCGGATTGACGCGCACCGCTCGCATGCGCCCACCGGCGAGCGTAAGCGCGTAATTCAGCCGGTTGAGCAGCGCCCCGGTATTCACCCAGGCGTCGGCTTTGTCCGGATAGCCCGTAGGCGGCTGGCACATGTAGAGCGGCTCGCCGATACGATTGGCCCATTGCACCAGGGGCAGCGCAATCTCCATCTCGGCGTTCATGGCCCGCGCGGTGCTCGCCACCAGTTCAAATGGCCTTTTGATCTTTGCGCGGTAAACATCGCGTGACCAGAACTCCGGCGAATACACCATCGTGCGCACCGTGGCGCGAATGTCGCCATCGGAATCGAGAAAGCTCCTGGCCATGCGGTCCACCAGCGCCTGGGGCGGCTGGTCGGTCACAAATCGCCGCGCCAGTTTGGTGGAGATGAATTTCGCGGTGTTGGGATGGTGAGCGAGGAAGTCCAGCACTTGCTCGCCTTCCTTCATGCCGCCACTGTCGAATTTCTTGCCCAGAATGATTTTCGGCTTCGTATCGTGGATGCGGTCTTCGTAGTGAAATTCCGGGTTCTGCCGCGGAGCGCGCATAGTCCATCCGGTAAACGCGCGCGCCACTTCAATGATGTCCTGCTGGGTGTAGCCGCCCTCCACGCCGAGCGTGTGCAGTTCCATCAATTCGCGCGCGTAGTTTTCATTCAAACCGCGGCGCTGGCGTTGCCGAGGGACTTGCCCCGGCTGGCCGGGCTGACCGGGCCGCTGCCGCAGGTTGGGGCGTTGCTGGCCCATAGGCTCGCGCCCCATTCGCATGGGAGCGCCGCCGAACAAACTCAGAAAACGCTGGCGCCGCTGATTCAATTCGCTTTCCAGGCGCGTGAAGGCTTCCGGGTCTGCGCTGAGCCAGTTATCCAGATAGAACAGCATGGCCGGACTCTTGGCGGTGGCGTGCAGCATGTCTTTGAACTTGCCCATCGTGTGGGGGCGGATGGCTTCGCGTTCGTATTCGGTGATCAGCCAGCGGTCCGCGCCCTTCTGGGCAAACACGTTGAAGTGGTTGTACCAGAAATCGGCCAGCACTTCGCTCAGTTGCCGTTCACTGTAAACGGCGCGGGTTACTTTGGCTGCGCTCAATTCGAAAACAATGCGCTGCGGATTGCGAAAATCTTCCATCCCGGGGGGCAAGGAGTTGAGCTGGCGGCCCTGCAAGCGGCTCCGGCCCGTGGGCGAGTTCATTTCCCCGCTTTCCATCTGGCGCTGGCGTTCCTCGCGTTCCTTTTGCCGCGCTTCCATCATTTTCTGAATTTCTTCCCGGCTCAGACCAGCGCGGCGCGCGGCATCTTCCGGCCGGGGATATTCTTCGAGCAACTTGGCGCTGGACATTGCAACGGTTGGGTAGCGCTTCAGGCGCGCGTCCAGGGCCGAATCGTCCAGTCCTTCCGGTGATAGCTGTTGTTCGATCCACTTTTCCAGGCCCATTTTGCGGACACGTTCCAGGTCGCCCGGCCGCGGCCCAAACGCCAGCCGGTTAAGCGCGTGCAGGATCGCCTCGTCTTCGCTCAAGTCGCGGATAGGAAGTTTGCCCTTGTTCCACTTGTCCACCGGCGAGGAGCCGGCAGCCAGCGGCATGGGAACAACAAGGGCCAGCGTGAGCAAACCTGCTAACAGGCGGGTACTGGCTGCATTGCATAAAAATGGGCTCGGCATATTCTTGCTCCCTGAGCGCCTCGCGGCGCGGCACAATCCATCATACTAACCCCGCGCGAACGCAAAAGTTTCCCGCAAAACTCAGCAACTTCCTGCTGCGCAAGGGTGAAGCATGGGCTTACACTGGAAGTATCACAGCAAAAGAAAGGAAATACGCGATGCTTTCTTCGATTACTTTCGAGTCGTTACTCCCTACGCTGGTGCTATCCCTGGGGGTGATCCTGGGGCTTTGGTTCCTCTCGGCGGTGCTGGTCCGGACAATCCGAAAACTGGGCGAGCGGCTGAAGGGCAAAGACCCGGAGAGCGCCACCGAAGTAGAAACGTGGACCCGCCAATTGACCCGCACAATCCGGCGGGGAGCGCAAATCCTCGGCTTGCTGACGGTCGGGTACCTGCTGTTGCGGGCGGTGGGCCTGGGCGGAAAACTTGAAATCTCGTGGGAAGGCTTGCTCGATTGGCTTGGCACGCACGGCTTGCGCATTGCCTTGATCCTGGGGGCGGCCTACGTGTTGAACCGCGTTGTCACACTCATCCTTGAACGCCTGCCCGCTTTGCTCCCCATGCAGCGCGGCACCCTGGTCGAAATCCAGGAGCGCCGCCAGCGCATCAACACCATCAGCCACTTACTGGGGAACATCGCGACCACAATGATCGCCGCGTTTGCCGGGCTGATTGCCCTGCGCGAGCTGGGATTCGACATCACGCCGATTCTCACCGGCCTCGGCATCGGCGGCCTGGCGCTGGGCTTTGGCGCGCAGAACCTGGTGCGCGACTTCATTTCCGGTTTTTTTATCATCCTGGAAAACCAGGTAGGCGTGGGCGACGTGGCCATCATCAACGGCAAAGGCGGACTGGTGCAAGCCATCCGCCTGCGCACGATTGTGTTGCGAGGACTTGATGGCACCGTGCACGTGATCCCCAACGGCAGCATCGAGCAAATCTCGAATATGACCCAGGAGTTTTCTTACTACGTGATTGATCTAGGCGTCGCGTACAAAGAGGACATGGACCGCGTCGCGGATGTGGTGCGCGCGGTCGGTCGTGAACTGCGCGCGGACCCGGCGCACAGCGCGGACATTCTGGATGATCTGGAAATCCTCGGCGTGGACGACTTTGCCGATTCGGCGGTGATCCTGAAGATCCGCATCAAGACCATGCCCATCAAACAGTGGTCGGTGGGCCGTGAATTGCGCCGCCGGATCAAGAAAGCCTTCGATGCTCAGGGAATCGAAATCCCCTTCCCGCATCTTTCGCTGTACACCGGCGAGGCCAGCAAGCCTTTTCCGGTGCAAGTGCTGGAAGCGGCCCGGACGCGGGCCTGAGTTAACCGCGCTGCCGCTGCAAAATCAGAAACAGCAGCAGGTAACGCTTGAGGTTGGAGGTAATCAGGAAATTCTCTTTCACGTGCTCGTGGCCGTTCTTGCCGAGCGTGCGGGCGAAATCCGGGTTGGAGAGCAAATAGCGGATCTGGTACGCGCATCCTTCCACGGAATGCACCAGCATACCCGTCAGCTTGTGAATTACCTGCGAAGGGATGCCACCCACCGCAGAGGCCACAACCGGCTTGCCCTTCCAGAGGGCCTCGCTCACGGTAAGGCCGAAACCTTCGCGCAGTGATTTCTGAATCACGATCGTCGAGCCGCGCTGGAGCGCGTTGATTTCCTGGTGGCTCCATGGCGGCAAGTCGAGGATGTGGATGTCGGGATCGGTCCCCGCGGCGTCCCGCACTTCTTGCAGAACCGCCGCGCCTTCCGGATCATCTGCCGCGCCGCCACCAGCCAGCACAAGCTGGCAATCGAAGTGTTTCTTAACCAGCTTGTAAGCTTGAATCACGCCCAGGGGATCCTTCAGGCGGTCGAAGCGCGACACTTGCGTCAGCGTCGGCCGCTTTGCATCCAGATGGAATCCTTCGAATACGCGCTGAACATAGGCCGGGTCGAGCGGCTTGTTCTTGTCCGCCAAAGGGTCAATGGTGGGGAAAAACAGGTACTGGGAGATCGGCAAGCCCTGCGTAAACGCGGGAGAAGAAAACAAGCTGGCGTCATAGCGCTCGACAAACGGCCGCAGGAAATCCCAAACCTCACGGTTTGCATGGGAAAGATCAATGTGGCACCGCCACACCCATCGGTTGTCCAGCCCCTGGCGCGAATTAACCAGGCCGATGGGCTGCGGATCATGAATCACGATGAAATCTTCGTCGCAACGTAGCCGCCTCCGGTTTTCCTCATTGGTTTCCTTGAAAACTTCGAACCAATGCGGGCGTCCCTCGTAGGGTGTGCCGTGCAGGGCGTTATGAAAGGCTTTGGTGACCGCAAAGAATTCCTCGCCCCCGGTGATCACGTCCCACTTGGTCGGCAGGCCGGCATCTTCAAGAAGCGGCACCAACCGGTTCAAGATTTCGGCCACTCCGCCACCAACGGCGGTGGAGTTCACCATTTTCACGCGCTTTCCCAAGAGACTGGAGGCCAACGCGCGAATTTCCTGAACCTCCGATGGGCCGATAATCGGTCCGTAATCGTCCAGCCGTATGGATACTTTTGTCGCCGCAGGCTGGTTCATGGCGCCACCGCCGAGTCCAGCATTTCTGCTGCCTCCTCGCGCAGTCCCGCAAGCGTATTGGTGTAGATATCCAGATCATTCAGGCGCGCCGCCAGTTCCGGCATCCCCAGTCCGGTGTCAATCCAGTGTGAAAAATCATTGGTCTTCAATTTCAAGCGCAGTCGAGAGGTGATCAGGTGATAGTGCAGGGTTTGCAGGCTCTGGCGACGGATGCCCTCTGCAAGCTCGCCCAGCGTGTAGGCGCGGCTTTCCAGCGGCACCGTAATTTCCACGGCCTCGCAAAAATGAAACGGCTCAAATCCCGCGCGGTCGCGCGCCTGGGGATACTCCTGCAAATGCTCCTCTACGATGCCTACAAGTTCGGAACGCAGTTCCGCAAGCGAGATCACCCCGCGCAGATCCACAGCAGCCAGCCGTTCCGCTAGAATCGCTTCGTTGCAGGCGGCAAGGATCCACTGGGCAAAATCACTGGAGAATACCGAATAGTGGTGCGTTTCCAGGCTCTGAAAGGTGTGGTAGAAGATGGATTCTTCGGAACAATGGCGCAGGTGGTGCGCCATTTCCGCCAGCGTGCTGGCCCGTTCACTGCGGATCCGGACCAGGTACGACGCGGCGACAAACTCGAACGGCTGCTCGGATCGTTTCATAGACTCACCGCCAAACTGCAGGATGCGGCAGGGCCATGTTCCCTGCGGGCCTTTCGTTTCCGCGCAGGTGGCCTCCACCTGACACTCTACTCGCCGGAAAAACTTTCGAAAAGAAAAAACGTCAGCGAATTTGAACTTTCTGAACGGGCAGGGTTACTATCATTGCCTGGAGAACTCCTCATGATTCGACCGACCCTGCGGCACTGGCAACTCATCCTCAGCCTGACCATCTTACTGACGGCCACACTGGCAACCCGGAATGCTATCGCGGAGGATCCCCCTTCAGCAGTTCCTGCGGTTGATGCCTCCCGCCTCAAAGCTCACGTGGATTATCTGGCCAGCCAGAAAATGCGCGGCCGGGGTGCGGGGACGCAAGAACTGGAATCCGCCGGGAACTATATTGCCCGTGAATTTGCCAAGTACAAGCTGGCGCCCGCCTTTGACAAGAGCTACTTCCAAACCTTCCAGATCACCGTGGGCGCAGACCTCGGCAAGCAGAACAAGCTGCGCGTGAAAAGCGCGGGGGCAGCAAGTGACCTGGCGCTGGAGCGCGATTACCTGCCGCTGGGCTTTACTGAATCCGGGGATGCCACGGTGCCCTTGGTGTTCGCCGGGTACGGCATTACTGCCGAGGAACACAAGTACGACGATTACCTGCATCTCGACGTGAAAGACAAAGCGGTGATCGTGATGACCCACGAACCGCAGGAGAATGACGAGAAGAGCGTGTTCGGCGGCACGTCGCTCACCCCTTACTCCCGGGTTGTGGATAAGGCCATCAACGCGCGCAATCATGGCGCAAAAGCGATGATCCTTGTCACCGATCCCAATCCGCATTCTGGCGATGGCGATACTCTGATGAAATTCGGCCGGCTCGATGGCCCTGAGCACTCCGGCATTCTCCTGATCCAAGCGACGCAGGCCGCGGTAAACCAGTGGCTTTCCTCCACCGGAAAGACGCTTGCCGCACTGCAGGCCGCCATTGATGCGAAACTCGAATCCCAGTCGCAACCGGTTCCCGGTGTCGAGCTTTCGCTGCAATTGGACGTGAAACGCCGAACCGCATCGGTCCGGAACGTGGTGGGCATTCTGCGCGGCCGCGACCCGAAGTTGCGCGAAGAAGCGGTGATCATCGGCGCGCACTATGACCACCTGGGGCTGGGCGAGCGCAATTCCCTGGCGCCATCGCAAGCAGGAAAGGTTCACCCGGGTGCGGACGACAACGCCTCGGGGACCGCCGCAATGCTGGAAATGGCCCGCGCCCTTTCAGCGCAAAAAGGCGCGAGCAAGCGCACCCTGATTTTCATGGCTTTCTCCGCAGAGGAAATGGGCTTGCTCGGTTCGGCGCAATACGTCAAGGCCCCGGCCTGGCCGCTGGAAAAAACTGTGGCCATGGTAAACCTGGATATGGTGGGACGCCCGCGAGACAACAAGCTGAACGTGGGCGGCGTGGGCAGTTCGCCCGGTTTCCGCGCCATCATTGAACAGGCCAACCAAGGAGCTTTTCAGATCGGCTATAGCCAGAGCGGCCTGGGCTCCAGCGATCATCAGTCGTTTTACCTGAAAAGCGTGCCTGTGATTTTCTTCTTCAGCGGGCTGCACAGCGATTATCACAAGCCCACGGATTTGCCCGAACGAATCCAGAATGGCGATCATGCTCGTGTGGTGGAAGTGGCCATGCGCACGGCCCGGTCGCTGGCCGATTTGGAGTCCCGTCCTCAGTACGTTCGCGTCACCGAAGAGCCGCGGCCTGTTTCCGGAAGTGGCGGCGGAGGCTACGGCCCGTGGTTCGGCTCGATCCCCGACATGGGAGAAGAAGTCGAAGGAGTGAAGTTCAGCGGGGTGAGCGAAGGCAGCCCTGCGGAAAAGGCCGGGTTCAAGGAGGGCGACATCCTGGTGGAATTCGGCGGCAAGCCGATCAAGAACCTTTACGATATGACCTTTGCCCTGCGCGCCCACAAGCCCGGCGATGTGGTCAGCGTCACCGTGCTGCGCGGCGCCGAGCGCATCACCAAAGATGTCACCCTGGCGCGGCGCAACTAGGCAGATTGCCAACAGGGCCGCGCCAGCAAGGATCAGGGCTCGCGCAGGCGGGCGATGATGCGCTCGAGGTTATCGCGGAACTTCGGGCGCATTTCGATAAACTCCACGCCGAAGCCTGCGCTTTGGTGATTCCGCACGACACAGTCCGCTTCCACCACGTCCGCAATATTGCGCATCTTGACGCCAAACTTCGCGCCAACCGGCTGCGCGGGCTCTGCGCGAATGAACATACCGCCGGTACTAATCACGCTGACTTCACCTTCCAAGTGCGTGCCCTCCCCGATAGCCTGGCACGCCAACCATCGCGTCTGTGGCAGAACTACGCGTTGAAAACGACGGCGGTTTTCTTGCGTCATCGAAGTCCTCAGCCGGCGCCCGCCCGGAAAGCAGCCAACGTCCAGCAATCCTCAATTTCATCGTGCTTCAAAACGTAAATGGCTCCGTCCTGCGCCATCACGCGAAAATAACGGGCCTCCGGTGCGTACCACTGATCCTGCACGTCAACCACCTCCAGCCAGTCTGCCCCGCACCGGAAGCGCACCGGGCGTTCATCGGCCCGGTGTCCCGCGTAGCACTGCACCTTAAGTTGCAACATGGTTCAGAACAAAGCTGTTCTCGCCTCAAGACTTAGGACTTTGACTTCTTGCCGGGACCTTCGTTACTTTTTTGCTTCTTCCCTTCTTCCTTCGATTTTTCCTTCGCTTTTTCCTTTTCGCGATCTTTGTCTTTATCTTTATCCTTATCTTTGTCCTTGCTGTCACCTTTCACTTTGTCTTTTTCTTTGTCCTTGGCCTTATCTTTGTCTTTCCCCTTGTCGGCATCTAGCCCCTTAGGCGTGGCGAAGCCGCGATGTTCGGCTCCCTGCCCCTGTTTTTGAGCTTCCACCGCGCGGTCTTGGCCGCGGGTATCGCCGCCTTTGTTGCTGGAATCGTTTGTCTTCGCGGCTTTCGTGGAGGATGCCTTTGCGTCTGCCTTCGGCTTCTCCTTCTCTTTCTCCTTCTCTTTCTCCTTTTTTTCCTGATCGGAAACTGTTGCGGACTCCTTCGTCTTGCCCTTCGCGGCCGCCTTTCCTTGCGCCAAGGCAAGGCTGCAAAACCCGAAAAGCAATGCAACGAAAATGGAAGTGAGTTTCAAACGCATGATTTCTCCTTTTCCCTGGTGACTGAGTACATCCATTCTAATCCTCTTTTTTTGCTGGGGGAACTTCCTCCGCCGCCGGAACCGCGCCCGAGTTGATCCGGAGCGCGTCACCGTAAACAGGTTCGGGAGCTCTTGCTTCCGCTTCCGCATTGAACCCGGCGCCGATGTAAACAACAATGGCGCTAAGGTAGAGCCAAATCAGCAACCCGATGGCCGCAGCCAAGCCGCCGTAGATCACGCCGTACGGAACTTCGCGCACGTAGTAGCCGAAAATCACGTTGACGACCCACCACAGGCCGGTCGCCACAAACGTGCCGGGCCAGATGTGGCTCCACTCCGCCGGCCTTCCCCGGCCGTAGCGGTACACCAGCGCCAGCGTAATCATAGCCAGCACCAGCGCGAGGGAGGTGTAGACCACCGCCCAGAGCAGGTTGAATAGCCAGGAGAGGCCGAAATGGTGAATCGCCCATTCCCGCAACTGACGCCCAAACACGGTGATCAACGCCGATAGCATCCAAGGCACAAAGGTCATGCCCAGCAAACCCAAAGCCCTCAGTTGCTCCCGCCAGAATCCCTTTATAGGTTCGTCGCGGTGCACGGCCCGGAAACCCTGCGTCAGGCTGGCCATTGCTCCGCCACCGGCAAGAAGTGTCCCGCCCAAGCCCAGCAGGATCCACGTCACGGGATCGTCGCCGAAGGTGAGCAGGTAATCCACAACGGTTTGGCGGCTGGGGTTGGGAAGAATTTCCAGCAAGCGCGTAATGATGTCCCCCACCGCCGCCGTCAATTGGGGGGTTAAAGTCAGCGTTCCCAGAATCACCAGCAACATGGGGAAGAGCGCCAGAAAGGAATTGAACGCAGTCGCTTGGGCAAACACCTGGGCATCGGGAAAGGTGCGTCCGAGTGCGCCGCGAAAATTTCTCCAGAACCGGTGCATACGTGGGCGCTTTGATTATAAAGTGTATAGGGCGGTATTCGAAGGGTTGCGTTAACTTTCTGAGTCTATGCGAAGGGCGTTTCCTCCAAAAGGGTGGGCTTGCGGAGCGAGTTGGCTGCTCCTGGGTTGGACCCTGGCCTGGCCCCAGCAGCCCCCGGTCAGCGCGCCTCCCTCGCAAGGGGCAAAGCAAGAACCGCCCATCCGCGTGAACGTGGAACTGGTGCAGGTTCCCCTCACCGTGCTCGACCCCTGGAACCGTGTGGTAACCGGATTGGACCGCGGCAACTTCCGCGTGTTCGAAGACGGGGTGGAACAGGAAGTGGTCAAGGTGCAGGTCGAAGAAGTGCCGATTTCGGTTGGCATCGTCTTCGACAAGAGCGGAAGCATGGGTATCAACGCCGCTATTCAGGCCGCGCGCCTGATGAGCTCGGAGTTCTTCAAAACCAAGAATCTGCAGGATGAGTTTATGGTGGTTGCGCTGGATAGCCGCGCGCA
>CAZCNH010000052.1:0-27871 GCA_964500065.1 uncultured Acidobacteriaceae bacterium | reverse complement strand
GCGTTGATGCCGCCCTGCGCGGCAATCGAGTGCGCGCGCCGCGGGCTATCCTGGAAGCAGAACACGCGTACGTTGTAACCCAGCTCGCCGAGCGAGGCCGCCGCGGAGGCCCCGGCCAGGCCCGATCCCACCACGATCACCGAGTATTTCCGCTTGTTGGCCGGGTTCACCAGCTTCATTTCGAACTTATGGCGTGTCCACTTCTGGTCAATCGGACCCGCGGGGACATTGGACTTCAGCTCCATGGTTTCCTTTTCTTATTTCAGCAGACCCAGCAAAATCCCGATCGGTACCGCGGAGAATCCTCCTGCAACGATCACGGTGAACACGGTGGCCACCTTGCGTCCGAGGGAAGAATAGCGCGGCTGGTGGCAACCGATGGTTTGAAACATGCTCCAGATGCCGTGATAGAGATGAAACGCCAGCGCGCTCATGGCCAGCAGATAGAACCCGGCCACGGCCGGTCGCAGCAGGCTGGCGCGCAGGTTGCGGTACACTTCGCCATCCACAAATCCCGGATTGACGTAGCCGATCGTCAGATCGGCCAGGTGGAACAGGATGAACGCCAGCAGCAGCGGCCCGCTCCAGCGCATGGTGCGGGAAGCCAGCGTGGATTCGCGGTAGCGGGTCACTTTGTATCCATCCGGCCGCGCCGCACTGCTGCGGTCATCGAGTTTCAGGAACGCCACCACATGCAGCACCGCGGCCGCCAGCAAACCGAGCCGTGCGCCCCAGAGCGCTGCGGGAAATTTGCGCAGGGCTTCCCCGTACGCATTGAGCGCCGCCGGGCCCTGAAAGGCCAGCAGGTTGCCGATCATGTGCATCAGCACAAATCCGGAAAGCGCTACGCCGGTGGCGGCCATCACCAGCTTCAGGCCGATGGTAGTGCCAATCATCCGGCTGATCCGGGATGGAAAAGTGGGCTTGACGGTAACAGCCGGCACAGCGGATGAACTCACGGCTTCCTCCTGGAGGGGAACACGCGAAGGCGCCCTGTGCCGCCGGGGTCCGCGTGAATTTCATCAACAGTGTTGCTTTGCTGGGAACCGGACATGATTCGCAGAGCTTCAGTATAGAAACTCCCTCACAGCTTTGCAAGGCGGGGGGAGAATTGGGTTGCGAGAAAAATACCAAGGGATTCAGGCAATTTGGTTATAATGGCAGTTCTGCACAAGTGAGTCTGGGGAGGTTGCGCATGCAGGAAACGGTCCTCAGCGAACTGACAAGAATGGTGGACGAGCTGGCCAAGGCACCCGAAGTGGAGGCCAGCCAGATGGGCGCCGTCACCCATCAGGTTTCCCAGGCCTTCAGCGTAAAACCGGATGAAGTGGCAGTGCTGGCGCTCGTGCAGGGCGACAAGTTCCTGCGGTTCGTGGTCCCGGAAAAATTGCAGAAGGTGGGCGATCTTCCGCTGACCAGCACCAACGCCCTGGCCGTGCGCACCGCGCGCGATCGCCGCCCGGAGGTTATCAATAATTTTTCCACCGCGCGGCACCCCACGGTGTTCGAAGCGGTGCCCCTGGGCCAGCAGCGCGGCGATCCCATTCAGAAAATCATGAGCGCGCCGATCTCCGCCGAAGGAAAGGTGGTCGGCGTCATCCAGGTTTCTCGCAAGGGCAAGGTGGTGACGGCGGTCGGCCCCGATTTCACGCCGAAGGACTTGAGCGACCTGGTGGCTGTCGCGAATTTGATCGGCCGCTGCCTGAAGCGCTTTCAGGTGGCGTAATCCCCTAAACCGGAGAAACTTTGACCTGCGCGCGGCGTTCTCTTCTAACTATTTCTCTGTTTACTGTGCTCGGCCTGATTTCGCCGTGGCCCGTCGCTTCGCAGACGGGCCCGCAGCAGACCACGATTACCCTGCTGGGCACCACCGATCTGCACGGAAATCTCTTCCCCATTGATTACTACACCAATCGCCCGGCCAATCGCGGCCTGGCTAAGATCGCCACGCTGGTCAAGCAAGTTCGCGAAGAAAACAAGAATGTCCTGCTGCTGGACAGCGGCGATACGATTCAAGGCACTCCCCTGGCCTACCACTTTGCGCGCATGGACACCACCAAGCCCAATCCCACCATTGCCGCGATGAACTTGCTGCACTACGACGCGATGGCCGTCGGTAACCACGAATTCAACTTTGGCCTGCCCAACCTGATGAAGGCCAAGCGCGAAGCTAAATTCCCCATGCTGGCCGCCAACATCCAGTGGGAAGGGCCGCGGACGGCGACCCAGCGTTTCGCGCCCTACATCATCAAAGTCATCGGCGGAGTGAAAGTTGCTATCGTAGGCCTGATCACACCCGGCGTTCCCCGCTGGGAGATTCCCGACAATTACAAGGACTACACCTTCGAGCAAATCGTCCCCGCGGCGCAGCGCGTGGTTTCCGAGGTGCGGCCGCGCGCAGATGTCGTGGTGGCGATTGTCCACTCCGGCCTGGAACGCGATCCCGCCACCAATCAGCCGCAACGCCAGGAAATCGCCGGGGAAAACGCAATCTACGCGCTGGCCGAGCGTGTTCCCGGGATTGACGTGATCCTTTATGGCCACACCCATTCCGAGATGCCGCAGAAACTCATCAAGGGCGTATTGGTGGCGCAGGCCAGGAACTGGGGCCAGTCGCTGGCCCGCGTGGATCTGGCGCTGACAAAGAAAGACGGGCGCTGGGAAATCGCTTCCAAGAAGAGCGGAGTCATGCCGGTCACCGACGGCGTCGCGCCGGACCCGGAAGTCCTGGCTCTGGCGCAGCCGTACCACGACGCCACGCAGGCCGCGCTGGATGCCCCGGTGGCGGAATGCACCGCCGACCTGGACGGATCGCGCGCGCGCTACGAAGATCACCCGTTCGTGGATTTGATCCACAAAACGCAGATGGAAAACGGCAAGGCCGATATTTCCTTCGCGACGATGTTCCTGACCACGGCGCGGATTCCCGCCGGCAAAGTCAGCGTGCGCCAGATTGCTTCCCTGTACATTTACGAAAACACGCTCTACACCATTGAACTGACCGGCGCGGAGGTGCGCGCGGCCATGGAGCACGCCGCCGGAATGTTTACGTCGTGGCCGCTGAAAGAAGGCGAGCGCATCCGCTTGCCCGGATACAGTTCCGACATCGCCGAAGGCGTCGAGTATGAAATCGACCTGACCCAGCCGGCGGGCGCCCGCGTGAAAAATCTCCGCTACAAGGGAAAGCCGCTGGACCCCGCCGCCAAGTTTCGCGTGGCCATCAACAACTATCGCTACACCGGCGGCGGCCAGTACGCAGCGTTCAAAGACAAGCCGGTTCTGTACACCTCGCCGCAGGAAGTCCGCGAATTGCTGATCGAATACGTGCGACGAACCGGCGTGGTGCCTGCCAGCCCGAATCACAACTGGCGCATTCTGCAAAAAGAAGCCGTGGATGCCATGGTGACCGAAGCGGCGCGCCCTCGCGACGGCCGCCCCCCGCTCTAGCGGGTTCGGCTTTCTTCAGCCGCTTCGCGGACCCGACATGACGAAGAGAATTTCTCCGCGGCCTGCGCGCTGGATCTTCTCGGCCCGAAAATCTGTTGACACTGCGCGGCGTTTCTTGTCTAATTCTCGCGCAGAAAAATTTGGGTGCCCTGACGTGCCGCCTCCGGGCGGCGAATGCGTTTCTGGAGAGAAAAAGAAAAGAAAATGGCCTTCGTCGCGAAAAAGATTTTCCTCACCAAGGGCGTCGGAAAACACCGTGAACGCCTTTCCAGTTTTGAGCTGGCCTTGCGAAACGCGGGCATCGCCGCCTGCAATATCGTGCGCGTGTCTTCGATTTTCCCGCCGCACTGCCGGCTGATTTCCCGCAGCGAGGGCCTGAAGAAGCTGAAACCCGGGCAGGTGGCCTTCACCGTGATCAGCGAGAATTCCACGCGCGAGCCGCACCGGTTGATCGCCGCCAGCGTGGGCGTGGCGCTGCCCGCGGAAAAATCCATGTACGGCTACCTTTCCGAGCACCACTCCTTCGGCGAGACCGAGGAAGTGGCCGGAGAATATGCCGAAGAACTCGCCGCGGAAATGCTCGCCACCACGCTGAACGTGGAATTTGATCCGGACTTGAGCTGGGACGAGAAGAAAGAGGTCTACCGCATTTCCAACAAGATCGTCCGCACCATGAACCTCACGCAATCCGCGGTGGGCGATAAGCGCGGCCAGTGGACCACCGTGCTGGCCGCCGCCGTCCTGATGGACGACGACTAACGCTACCCGCCAGGGTGGCTCGGCAACTTCGCAGCGAGAAGCACTGGCCAGAACCGGGTGCTTCCCAGGAAAGGCAAAGGGCGCGACGCGAATCGCGTCCTTTTTGTTTTGGCGGGAACTCCGCGAGGATTATTTGCGCTTCTTCTTGAAATAGCCGATGCGCTCGAGCACCGCGCCTGCCACCAGCGGCAGAGCCACCGTGGCATCGTCCAGCACTTCGGCGAAGCGCCCGCCTTCTTCCGGAGGCACAAACTTGCCCCAGGAGACGGCTTCGGTATAGGTGCTGCCGCTCAGCCCGCCCCAATTCACCGGCTCGGGGCAGATGCGCACGCCATAGCTGTACCGGCGCAAGGGAAGCTTTTCATAGCCGCGGCGCGCCAGAATTTCCGCGAACACGCCGATCTGCTGCGACCAGTTGCGCGGCACCCCGCCTCCGATCGTCAGAATGCCCCACTTCGGCTTGGAGAACATAACGTCGGCGAACTTCTCGAAGTCCTCGAAGGTATCGAAGCGCAGATACGGGCGCCCGTCGCGCTGCCGCTTGCGCTTGTGAATGGCAAAGTCCAGCCCCAATTCACTGTCGGTGAAGGCCGGCACAAACACAGGAACATTGTGGTGATACGCGGACTTCAAGATTCCGCGCCCCTTGGTGTTCTTGGCCAGGAATTCGCCGATGCGGTGGTGCAGTTTCCAACTGCTCACGATGTCGTCCGCGTCCCAGCCATCCAGAACGTGCTCGACGACCTCTTCGACATGATCGAGGTTGGTTTCCGGCTCGAGCGAGTCGTACACGCGGTTGTAGCCCGCGTGAAACAGTTCGCGGTCGCTCATCTTCCCTTCTTCGTAGCGGAAGTGCGAAAGCCCGGTAGCCTCCACCAGGCCGTGAGCCATCAGCGCGCCGGTGGATACAATGGCTTTGATCACGCCGGATTCGATCAGGTCGCAGAACACCAGGCCCATCTTGGCCACGGTCAAGGCCCCGGCCAGGGTCATCACGTTGAAGCAGGACTTGTCGCGGGCCATGGCTTCCAGCACGTCGGCGGCGTCGCCCACCTGGCGGGCCGTGAAGGCGGTATTGGCCATGCCGCGCACCAGGCCGTCAATGGTGGTGGCCTTGGCCAGGTCCAGCGGGAAGATGGGGCGCAGCTTGTCCTTCACCGGATCGTGCAGGACTCTTCCGGTAACACCTTTTTTCTGCTTTGCCATTCGGCGTCCTCGCGGGTAATGTATCGTGGCTTGAAAATCACAGAGAGTTTACACTGCCGCCTGCATTCGAGAAAGCGGAGCATGCGGACTTATCCACAGGCCGCGTAAGGAATCTTAGAGATGAGCGCATATACCCCAGTCGCACCGATCAACTTCGGCGGATTGCCGGAAGAAAATTCCGCGTACAAGACTTCGAAAGCCGTCGTGCTTCCGGTCCCCTTGGAGCGCACCACCAGTTATGAAACCGGCACGCGGCGCGGACCCGATGCCATCATCGCCGCCAGCCGTAACATGGAAACCTACGACGAAGAGCTGGGCCTGGAAATTTACAAGAAAGTCGGTATCGCCACGCTGCCTGCAATCGACACCAACGAGGGTGAACTGCAGCACGTAATGGATGAAATCGAAGCGGCGGAGCTGGCAATCCTGAACGACGACAAGTTCCCCGTGGCCCTGGGCGGGGAGCATTCCCTGACGGCTCCGCTGGTGCGCGCAGCGGCCAGGAAGTTCAAGAAACTGACGGTGCTGCAAATTGACGCCCATGCGGATTTGCGCGAATCCTTCCACGGCACGCCGCTCAGCCACGCGTCGGTGATGCGCCGCGTGGTGGAAATCTGCCCCGCCGTGCAGGTGGGCATTCGTTCCCTTTCGGTGGAAGAAGCCGACGCTCTTCCAAAGTTGTCCACGAAAATCTACTGGGGCAAAGACATCGCGCACTTGCCGCCGGAAAAGTGGATCGCGAAAGTTGTGGGCGACCTCTCGCAAAATGTTTATCTGACAGTGGACCTTGATGGCTTCGATCCCGCCTACGTACCCGCCACCGGCACGCCTGAACCCGGCGGTCTGAACTGGCATCAGGTGACCTCGCTCATCCGCGAAGTGGCCGCCAAGAAACGCATTGTGGCCATGGATGTGGTCGAGTTGCTCCCGCAACCCGGCGATCACGCCAGCGATTTCCTCGCCGCCAAGCTCATCTACAAGACACTCGGCTACATCTTCTGTACAAAAGGGGCTAGGGCTTAGGGGCTAGGGGTTAGTAGTTCTGAGTTCTGAGTTCTGAGTTCTGAGTTCTGAGTTCTGAGTTCTGAGTTCTGAGTTACGCCTAGCCCCTAGCCCCCAGCCCCTAACCCCTTGTGTGTGCCACTGTGTTACGATTCCAGCGTGACCACGAAGTCCCTCATCGCCATACCTCTGGGCGGCCTCGGCGAATTCGGCATGAACATGATGGCGCTGCGCTACGGCGACGACATCATCATCATTGACGCCGGCATGATGTTCCCGGAAGCCGAACTGCTCGGCGTGGATATCGTCATCCCCGACATCACGTACTTGAAACAGAACCGCGAGCATGTCCGGGCCATTGTGCTCACGCACGGCCACGAAGATCACATCGGCGGGATCCCCTACATTCTCCCCGAGTTCAACGTGCCCATTTTCGGCACGGAGTTCACCCTCGCGCTGGTTGCCAAGCGCCTGGCCGAGCACAGCTTGCTGGATAACACCAAGCTGCGCCAGGTGATGCCCGGCCGGAAAATCGAAATTGGTCCGTTCGAGATCGAATTCATTTATGTGACCCACAGCACCATGGATTGCGCGGCGCTGGCCATTCGCACTCCGCTAGGCGTGGTGATCCACACCGGCGACTTCAAGATTGACCCCACGCCCACCGATCTGCGTCCCTTCGACCTGCACGCCTTCGCCGAATACGGCAAGGAAGGCGTGCTGGCGCTGTTCAGCGACAGCACCAACGTTGAGCGCCCCGGCTATACGCCGAGCGAGCGCGCGGTGTGGCAGCGCATCGAGGAATTGTGCCGGGCCGCGCCGCGCAAGGTGCTGCTTTCCTGCTTCGCCACTTCGATCCATCGCATCCAGCAGGTGGTGGACATTGCCGGAGCTGTCGGCCGCAAGGTGGGTTTTGTCGGGCGCAGCATGAACGACAACACCGAAATCGCCCACGCCCTTGGCCGGCTCACCATCCCCGATGGATTGCTGGTGCGCCCGCAGGACTTGCGCACCTTTGACCCGCGCAAGCTGGTGATCCTGGTAAGCGGCAGCCAGGCCGAGCCCATGAGCGCGCTTTCCCGCATCGCCGTGGATAATCATCGCTTCGTTTCCGTGGACGAAAACGACACCATGATTCTTTCCGCGCGCATCATTCCCGGCAACGAAAAGTCCATCTTCCGCATGATTGACCACATGTTCCGCCGCCGCGCGCTGGTCTACTACGACGACGGCGGCCGCGCGCCGCTGCACGTTTCCGGCCACGCCAGCCAGGAAGAATTGAAGATGATTCTGAACCTGGTGCGCCCGCGGTTTTTCATTCCCATGCACGGCGAATACCGGCAATTGTTCCGCCACGCCGCGCTGGCGCATCAAGTGGGCGCGGTGGGCGAAGAAGTGTTCCTGCTGGAAAGCGGCCAGCCTATCGAATTCACCGAAGAAGGCGCGCGCAAGCTGGCCCCGGTCACCGCCGGACGCGTGCTGGTGGATTCCGGCTCGCTCGAGGAAATTGAAGACGTGGTGATCCGCGACCGCCGTCACCTTTCCGAAGACGGCGTGGTGGTGCCCATCATTGCTATTGATAAGCACACCGGAAAGATCGAATCGTCGGAAATCGTCACCCGCGGCTTCCTGCCCAGCGATGATGGCCACGTCGTGGTGACCGGCGCGCGCGAGGTGATAACCCGCACCGTCGCAGAATCCAACGCCGAAGAAAAAAGCGATTATGGGGTCATCAAAGAAAAAATCCGCGTGGACCTGAAGCGCTACCTAAAAAAGCAAACCGCCAAGCGACCGCTGATTCTGCCCGTCATCCTGGAAGTGTAAGGACGCATGCCGGCTGCGCCCCAAGCGATGATCCGGGCTTATCGTCCCCCCGACTTCAATTCGCTCTATGAAATTGATCAAGCCTGCTACCCTCCCGGAATTGCCTACAGCCGCCGCACACTGAAGTGGTTTCTCGCTCAACCGGGGGCTGCGTGCCTGGTTGGCGAAATCCGCGGCGCGATGGCCGGCTTCATCCTCACCGAAGCCGACGGCCAAAGCGCGCACATCATCACCATTGACGTGCTGGCCGAGCATCGCCGCTCAGGGCTGGGCACCGCTCTGCTGACCGAAGCAGAGCAACACTTCAAAGCGCGCGGCGTCTGCGAAGTGCATCTGGAAACAGCACACGACAACGCCCCGGCGATTGCTTTCTGGGAAAAGCATGGCTATCGTAAGCGCGGCGTCTTGCCCCGTTATTATCTGGAACGCATGGACGCCTACTGGATGATGAAAGCGTTGTAGGACGGGCGTCCACGCCTGTCCGGGTTCTGGTTTTTCCCAAGCGGAAAGCCAGCCCAATGAGCGGACAGACCTGGAGGTCCGTCCCACAGGATCCGAATGCCAATCTTCCAAGTGGTGATACTCGCGCTGGTGCAGGCCCTCACCGAATTCCTGCCCATCAGCAGCACGGCCCATCTGTTCCTTTTTCCATGGTTGTTCGGCTGGGGAGATCCCGGGCTCACCTTCACCATGGCTGTCCACGCCGGAACGCTGGTGGCGGTGCTGCTCTATTTTTTCCAAACCTGGCTCTCCCTGGGTCTGGCGGGAATTGGATTGAAGTATCCGGCGACGGCCAGGCCGGAAACCATCGCCACCCATCGTCGCCTTTTCTGGTATCTGGTGGCGGGCACGATTCCTGCGGCGCTGCTGGGCGCGGCGCTTGAGCATGCGGTTGAAACCGCGTTCCGCAGCGCGGCCTTGATGGGAATCATGCTGATCCTGGTGGGGCTGCTGATGTGGTGGGCCGAGTCCCGCGCCAACCTGACGCGCGACATCGAATCGCTAACCTTGGGCGATGCGATGATGATCGGCTGCGCGCAGGCGATTGCCCTGATCCCCGGCGTTTCCCGCTCGGGCATCACCATCACCACCGGCATTCTCCGCAATCTGACCCGCGAAGCCTCGGCGCGCTTTACCTTCCTGTTGTCCACGCCGATCATCGCCGGGGCCACGGCCAAGAAAATCCTCGACCTGCGCCACGCGCCCATCCCGCCGGGGGAGATCACCAGCCTGTGGGTAGGGGCCGTCGTTTCCGGCATTGCCGGGTATCTGGTGATCGCCTTTTTCATGCGTTACTTACAGACACGCACGCTCAAACTTTTCATTTACTACCGCATCGCCTTCGGTATCATTATTCTGTTGCTCGCGTACCTCCACAAAGGATAGCCGCTGCGCCAGGCGCTATCCGGCAGCCGGTAGCATGGCTGTGCCGCGAGCGCGGGTTTGTTTGTCTCTTTCCTGCCTTCCCCAAGGCCTAGCTGGAAGCGTTGCCATTCCGAGAAGTTCCGCCTCCAAGAATCGCGGGCGGAACGGCGGTGAGTCTGCTTTTGCGCGTTGCAGCCGCAGATTCCCCGCCCCGCTGCGGCGGACTCGGAATGACGAACGGATGCCTGGATTTGAAAGGAAACCAATGTACGCGCAATTGTTCAAGCCCACGGAGAACCCGCGGTTCAATGAATTAGTTGGGCTTCTCGGCATCACGTTTGCCACGCTGGCGGCGCTGAGCCTGCTTTCCTACAACCCGATGGATCCATCGCTGAATGTTGCCGCGCCTTCGCTTGAAGGGCATCCCGCGCGCAACTGGATCGGCCCGGTGGGCGCCTATGCTTCCGATGCCCTGTTCCAGTTGCTGGGCTACCCGGCGTTGCTGTTGCCCGTCGGCCTGCTGGTGTTCGGCTGGCGGTGGCTGCGCAGCCGCGAGATTCCTTTCCCCATTGCCAAGGTTTGCGGCTTTGTTTTGCTGGCGCTTTCCATCGCTTCCCTGGCCGCGCTCATCGGCCTGCCTGAGGTGCGCGGCGCGGTTCCTGCCGGCGGCATGATCGGTGCGGTGCTGGCAGATGCGCTGCTCGCAGCTTTCAATCCCGTGGGCGCGCACCTGGTGGCCACCGCGGCCCTGCTGGTGGCGCTTTTCCTGACCACCAAGTTTTCGTTTGCCGCAGCCTCCGAGTTCCTGAAGGGCCACTTTACGGTTCCCGAATCGGTGAAACTGCGCTGGAAGCACTGGCGCGAAGAACGGGAAGCACGGCGCATGCTGAAGAAGGTCGAGCAGAATAAGGCCGATGGCCGCCCCGCCGTGGCCCCGCAGTTGTTGCAAAGCAAGGTTGCCCCCACCATCGCGAAATCGGCGGTCGCGACCGCCGAAAAGGAAGCGGAGAAAGAATCCAAGCTGGGGCCGATCCTGGTCAAAATGAAAGACGCGTTCTCCTCCAAGACCAGCCGCCCGGACGAGCGCGAGCCGGACGACGAGAAGCCTTCCAAGAGCAAGTCTGCCGCGTCCGGGCCGAAAATTGCCCAGGGCAAAACTTCGTATCGCCTGCCCTCTCCCGGCCTGTTGCGCATGCCCGACCAGCCCTACAAGATCAAGGAAACCGAGTTGAAGGAGCTGGCTCGCGCGATTGAAGAAAAGTGCCGCGAATTCGACGTGCAGGGCACGGTAACGCAGATCAATCCCGGTCCGGTGGTGACCACCTACGAATTCAAGCCGGATGCCGGCATTAAGGTCAGCCGCATCACCGGGCTTGCCGACGACTTGTGCCTGGCGTTGAAGGCCGAATCCATCCTGATCGAGCGCATTCCGGGCAAATCCACCATCGGCATCGAAGTGCCCAACTACAACCGGGAAACCATCTACCTGCGCGAAGTGATCGAGTCGCAGGAGTTCAACAGCAGCGTTTCCAAGCTCACCAATTCGCTGGGCAAAGATATTCACGGACGCATCCGTGTTTCCGACCTGGCCACCATGCCGCACTTGCTGATTGCCGGCTCGACCGGCGCCGGCAAAAGCGTGCTGATCAACTCGATGATCGTTTCCATGCTGTACAAAGCCACTCCCGACGAATTGAAGCTGGTGCTGGTGGATCCCAAGCGCCTGGAGCTGGGTCTGTATGAAGACATCCCGCACTTGTTCACCCCGGTGGTCACCGATCCCAAGCTGGCAGCCAACGTTCTGCGCAACGCCACGCGCGAAATGGAAAACCGCCTGAAGCTGCTGGCGCAGCGCGGCGTCCGCAACATTGACCAGTACAACCGCACGTTCCAAAAGGGTCAGTCACTCGAACTGTTCGCCGATCTGGAAGAGGGCGAGCACAAGCCCCTGCCCTACATCGTGATCATCATTGACGAACTGGCCGACCTGATGATGGTGGATACCAACGGCGTGGAAGAATCCATCACCCGGCTGGCGCAGATGGCGCGCGCGGTGGGCATCCACCTGATCCTGGCCACGCAGCGCCCGTCGGTGGACGTTATCACCGGCTTGATCAAGGCCAACTTCCCCAGCCGCATCGCTTTCCGCGTGGCCAGCAAGGTGGACTCGCGCACCATTCTCGATGCCAATGGGGCGCAATCGCTGTTGGGCCGCGGCGACATGCTGTACCTGCCCACCGGCTCCTCCCGCCTGCACCGCATTCACGGCGCGCTGATCGGCGAAGAGGAAGTCGCTGCGGTTTGCGAATTCTGGCGCTCGCAGGCCAAGGCCAAGTACAACGATGAACTGCTGAAGCCGCCGCCTAAGGAAGAAGATGAGCCATCGTTGGGCGGAACGATCGGCGAAGCCGGCGCCGACGACGTGGATGACGACCAGTATCAGGAAGCGGTGCGCGTGGTTCTGGAAATGGGACGCGCTTCCACCTCCGCATTGCAGCGCCGCCTGCGTGTCGGGTATGGCCGCGCCGCGCGCCTGCTGGACGTGATGGAAAAAGACGGCATCATCGGCCCCCCCGATGGGCCGCGCCCCCGCGAAGTACTCAAGAAACCCGACTGGATGGATGAATACGATAACCGGCTGAAAGTCTAGCCGGCCGCCGAAGGGCTGCATTTCTGGCCTGCGCGTGGCATTTTTTCCATAGCCGTCATGCTTGGCCTTACATTGCTCCGAGGCCCAAGATCCTGCTAACCGTTCACGCCCCAATCACTTAGGCTTTCAGTTCCGACGGACCCGGTTTGGCCCGTGACCTGCCCTTCTGTCCAATGCCTGTCGGGGAGAGTTGTTCAGGCAGGCGCAAGCAAAATCGAATTTCAACGCCACAAGCGGGCAGCCTGCGCGGGCTTCCCTTCCGCGGCTGTTCAGCCGGCCATTCGAGGTGCATCGTGAGGAATCAGGTCATTATCGTGGCCATTGCCGCCGCTATGACGGCGGGCTGCGCCACCAAAGGGTACGTGGCCAAGCAGAATGAACCGTTGCAGCAGCAAATTGATGAAATCGCCGCCAAGACGGGCAAGCATGATGAACAAATCACCAAGGCCAACGAAGAAATCGCGCGCAACCGCACGGATATCGGCGTAACCAAGGATGTCGCCAACGCCGCCGGTACGCGTGCCAACGAGGCGGGCAGCAAGGCCGAAGCCGCAGGGGCCGCTTCCGCACAGAACTCGCGGGATATTGACGCCCTTCGCCAGGTGGTCGCCAACATTGACGACTACCGCGTGGCCGCGGAAACGAAAGTGCTTTTTGCGTTTGGACAAGACAGCCTCTCCAAGGAAGCGCAGGAACAGCTTGACCAATTCGCCGCGCAGAAGCCGGAAAAAGGCAAGCGCTTCTTCCTGGCCATCGAGGGTTTTACCGATCACATTGGAAATGCCGATTACAACTTTGCCTTGAGCAAGCGCCGCGCGGATCGCGTGGTGCAGTACCTGGTGGCCAAGCACCAGTTCCCCATCTACCGGATTTACAACGTGGGCTTGGGCGCGGAGCGTCCCGCCGAAGAGGCAAAGGATGCCGCTTCGCGCGCGAAGAACCGCCGCGTCGAAGTGCGTATGTACTCCGCCGATGCCGCTGCTTCGACCACGGCCGCTGCAGCCACCGCCGCCAGAAACTAATGCAAGTTTAGGCGGCGCAGGAAGCCGCATGGGCCGGAGGCACGAGCCGCTCCGGCCCTCGCTTTTCTTCACGTTCTTCATCGGTTGGCGCGTCCGACCGAAGACGGAGGCGCTCATGCTGCTGGCAACTCTTCTATTGAAGCGCTTATCCTCCCTTAGCGCTGGCCCGCGGCCCTGACCGGGCAATCTCAAGCCAGCCGTTGCGCGCCTGTGGCTTGCCTTCCCGCAGGGCTTCATTCACGGCATAGCGCGCTTGTAACCGCGTCGTATCCAGCACCGGTATAGGCGAAATCTCCGCGTTGATGATGAGCGGGATTTCCGTACAGCCCAGAATTACACATTCCGCGCCGAGTTCTTGAACCTGGCGGATGGCATCCACAAACATCGCTGTGGTGGCTGGGCGAAAAACGCTCTGGCAGAGTTCATCAAAAATCGCAGCCTGGATGCGTGCTTGAAACTTTTCGTCGGGCAGGATGCGCTGCATCTTTCTGCGCGCCAGCGCCTGCTCATACACCGGCCCGGTCATTGTCCATTTCGTACCCAGCAATCCCACCTTCGTCCATCCCGCTGCGGCAATTTCAGCACACACCACGTCGGCAATGTGCAGCCCTGGGATAGGGTGCTTCAGCGCAATTTTCTCCAGAACAATGTGCGCGGTGTTGTCCGGGCACAGGTAAAAGTCAGCGCCGGCCTCGGCAACTTGCCGGATGCCTTTCGATAACTGCGCGCCCACGGCGTCGTGGTCGCCGGATTCCCAGCCGGGCATACTCAACGCCATCGGTATCGCGCTGACCACGATGGTCGGGTGCATGTGCGGCCCCAGACGGCTCGCGCCTTCACGACACGTGGTCAAGAAAGAGAGGGTGCCGCCTTCAAAGCTGTGCGCCACAATGCCAATGGTCTTCATCCTGTTATGCCCCCGGTGAATCAGGTTGACTCGCCGACCCAGTGAAACTCTCTCGAGCTGCAAGCCTCCGCCAGAAGGCGGCGAATTGTAAGTTCCAATTTGCCTCCTTCATTTGGACGTTCTCCGGCTTTGCTTTATAATTGTGTCTCTTTCGCGTGGCGGGGTAGCTCACCGGTAGAGCGCGGCCCTGAAAAGGCCGGCGTAGGCAGTTCGACTCTGCCCCCCGCCACCATCCCATACTTCGCCGACGAGCTCGCCCTTCTTATTCAGATCCACGCGGCTAGAGGTAGGATAAAGGCAGGGCGCGCACTATGGGTTACACGCGGGCTCCCCGCCACCATTCCTGCCCAAGGGAAGCCGCTTTGTTCCGTGATTTTCGAGCATGGACCGCTTGGGGAGTTTCTCCAACAAATCGCATAAGATCTTAGGTCCCGGCGAATTCCTTACATGGTCAAGCCGTGCTCGCCCACGGCGAGCACGGCTTGACGCAGGACATCAACCTTAACCCCGAGGGTTGGCCCGGAGTGACCTCCGGTGTTCTTGACCTGCTGCCTGAATGACTCCTGGAGCTACGATTTTTCCAACGTGTACCTATTCCCCGATTGAAAAAAGGACGAATGCAAACCGGCCATTGGTTATCTCTTGGGAAAGTTCGAGTCGGCTTTCACTTCGAGCATCTGGGCAACGTGCCGCTCGGTGTGGCCCGAGCCCGTCAGGAACCCCTGGTAGGCGTCCACCCCCTGGAAGCTGTGGCCGCGCAGGTCGTCCTGAGTGGTCTTCACATACTCGATAGTCTTCTTGCGGCGGGCGACAAACTCTTTTAGCAATTCGCTGGGGTCCTTCCAGCGACCGGTAGGATTCATAGGAGCGCCCGTCTTGATCTTGGTTGACCGGTCGACACTGGCTTTGAAGGCAGTTTCATCACTGCCTTTCGCCTTCGTCGGGGGAGACTTCAAAATGACCTCATTGAACTTGAGTCCAGCTTCTTCGGCTAATGTAAGATGCTCGAGGCAGTCCTGCACGGACCAGCGGTCAGGGGCCGGTTTGAATGTCCACTGCTCGTGTGACAGCCCCTTGGTCGCGCTCTTTACCATTTTTTCGCTCTTCTTCAGTTCCTGAATCAGTTGCTTCCGCTCCTGCTTGGTCATCGCGTCTGCGCAAGCGACAGGCGCTACGGCCAGCACACCAGCGATGATCCACCCTATCGAACGTGACATTAATTCCCCCTTGTCGATTATTGCCCCACCTTAACGATCTCGCGGGACAATCCATTTGACGCACAACCCAAGAAGAAGATTCCGCTCTAATCACACTTTGCTTGAGAATTGGTCTTCCATGCCTGACGTTCACATAACACCAGACAAGGCCCGGGCCACGCGTAGCTCCGCGCAGAAAGTTAGTCCTTCTTTCGTGCTTGTTCCAAGGAATGAAGACGCTAACGTGTAGAGCCGGCACGGTTTCTGTCCCGGCAGGTTCGGCTAATCACCAGACCATGCACTGGTAGTTGAATGCCCAACTCAGTTTGTGATGGTGACTTTTCCCCGGGCGAAAACGCGAAGTGCGATGTGGCCAGAAAATCTTGATGTCCAACTCCTCATGCTTGAGCGCAATCGAGATTCTTCGCGTAAAACCAGGCCTCAGAATAGCGAGGTCCATTAGAGAAGCGCCATGCCCGCCTGGGCCACGAACCACTGTTGCGAGAAACACACGCTAGTTGGCCGGAATCTCACCATAGAATTTCCACGCCGATTTGAACTCGCGCGGCGGGGCCTGCTTGTACAGCAGCGCCCGCACCATTTCCACGGGAATGCGGTTTTCATGCAGGATCGCGTCGTGAAATTGTCGGTTGGTCATTTTCCCGCCGCCCACCAGTTCCTTTTGCAGCGCGCGGAACTGGATCCCCCCCAGCAAATACGCGGCCTGATAGAGCGGGCTGTAGTTCCCGGCGAACGAGCGGCGCACCTCGGCAATGGCGTTTTCCGGTTCGTGCCCGACGCGCTTGACCAGCAGGTCCACGCTCTGCTGCGGCGTCATCTTCTCCAGGTGAAAGCTGATGGAAAACAGGATGCGCGCGCAGCGGTGCATGCGCCAGAACAACATGCCGATGCGGTCTTCCGGCTTTTTCGCGAAGCCCATATCCCACAGCAGCAGTTCCCAGTAGAGCGACCATCCTTCGCCCCAGAACGGCGTGCTGAAAATCGCGCGGTAGCTCTTGAACCGCGAGGTCATGAACTGCTGCAGGTGGTGCCCGGGAATCAATTCATGGTGCACCGTCGCGCGGGAGAAGTGCGGGTTGTTGCCGCGCATGCTCATCATCTTCGCCTCGTGCGACATGGTGTTGGTCGGATACGACACCGTAATCTGTTCCCCGCCCAGGAAAAACGGGTTCTGCAACTGCCGTTCCGGCGTCATCATTTCCATGCGCCACGATTCTTTGGCAAGCGGCGGGACGCTAATCAGGTTGTTGCTTTCCACGTACTGGATCGCTTCGTTGGCCAGATCCACAATCAGTTGCGGCTGCTTGCCCGGATCCACATAAAGATTTTTCACGTGTTCGAGGGCCTTGCGCCAGTCGTCGCCGTAACCTAATTCCCGCGACGCCTTCACCATTTCTGCTTCGCACCAGGCCATTTCTTTTTCCGCCAGCGCCAGCAATTCTTCCGGCGTGTACGGGATCATTTCGTTTTCCAGGTCGATCAGCACCGCTTCGCGGCCCAGAGGGTCGCCCACGATGTCGCTGGCATCGCCGGCGCGCGCCGCCACTTGCGGCCGCCCACCGCCGCCGCGCTGCCCTGCGCCGCCCCCCGGACCGCTGCCGGGTGCTCCGCCGCCCGGCGCGCCTCGTTGCTGGCCCGCGCCGCTATCTGCAAGCTGAATGCCCACCACCCGCTGGCTCAGGAATGAAGCGTAGGCGCCCAGGGCCTGGTCGGTTTCGCGGTAGGGATCTTCATTCCACCAGGAAAAAAGCGGATCGTACCCGTTGTAGAACGTGAACCAGTTGCGCAGCGTGTTGCGATAGGCCACCGTAGCCGCCACCGCGCGATTGGCCACTGCCTTCTTCACCTTCAACGGCTCCACCGGCGCGGCTGGCGCGGCGCCTTCCGGCCGCGGGGGCCCGCCGCGGCGCGGCCCCTGATCCAGCCCGGCCTCGAGCCGCTTCTGCGCTTCGTCAATACTTTTGCCGAGTTGCGCGAGCGTCGCCGCCGTCTCTGCGGGTTTCACTGGCTGCATGTGGCGGCGCGTTTCTTCCAGTTCGGTAATAACTTTGGCAAAAGGCAACATCGGCTCCATTTCAGAAAACTGTTTAGCCTGCACCTCGAGCTGGCGCTGCTCGTATTTCAGATGATTGGCAAACAAAACGTAGTCCACTCTGCCGTCCAGGCCCAGCGCCTCGTAATTGGTTCTTCCCAGTCGCTCCTGCCATTCGCTGTAGAACTTGCGCAAGCGCGCGGCCCGCTGCGGCGAATACTGCACCGGGTAGGTGCGGTTGAGCGCGCCGCGATCGTCCGTGTAACGCTCGATCAGCGGCTTGATTTCGCTGGCGGACAAGTCCAGGTCGTCGCCCACGGGCCGCACTGCCGTTGCGGAGACCGGGCTGCTGCGCCCGCTTCCCTGCTGGGCCAGAACGGTGCCCGGCAAAATGCCCCCAGCGAGGGCTACCGACAACGCCATGGCCACAAGCTTCCGAGTATTTTCAAACAGGGTTGCACCGCTGCTGGTCATGCCCGCCTCCGCCATCGTGAAATTGTCCCCGGAACAATACTGGAAGACGCGCTAGAAGGAAACTCGGTTACGGCGCAGAGCAGACGGCCGCGCCTGTCCCGGTTCTGGTTTGGTTCGCATTTGACCGGCGGCAAATAACAGATCAACCAACGGCCGGACAGACCTTGCGGTCGGTGCTACGTCAATCGTGGCGCAACGCCACCAGCGGATCCACCTGAGTCGCGCGGCGCGCGGGCAGGTAGCATGCCGCAGCAGCCGTAGCCAGCAAGATAGCTGCGGTGCCAAAGAACGTCGCGGGGTCGGTGGACTGTACCCCGTATAACAACTTTTCAACCCAACGCGTCGCGTACAACGCACCGGCGATTCCCAGGACCACACCGGCAACCGCCAGCCGCAATCCCTGCCCAAACACGAGTTGCCGCACTTGACGTGGATTTGCGCCCAGCGCCATGCGGATGCCCATCTCCTGCGTACGCTGCGTTACGCTGTGCGCCATCACGCAATAAATACCGAAGGCGCTCAGCAACAAACCGAGGGCCGCAAACACGCTGAACAAAATCCCGAAGAATCGCGTCTCCGCCACAGAGCCCAACACGACCGCGCGCAATGGCCGAATGCGCGTCACCGGCTGATCCTTGTCCTCGGCCCACACCGCCTGCCGCAGCGCCGAAGCCCAATCCCCGGGATCGCCGGCGGTGCGAACCGCCAGGCGAAACACGCTCATGCTTTGCTGTTCCCACGGCACGTACGCTTCGACGGCCGGCGGCTGGCGCAGGCTCGCGTGCCGGATGTCCCCGACGACTCCGACAACCTCGCGCCACGCCGGCTTCGAACCGCGCGCGATACGCATGCGCCTGCCAATCGCATCCTGCCCCGGCCAGTATTTCTCCGCCATGGCCTGATTGATCACGACGACTTCGGCTGCCCCGGCCACGTCGCTTTCGTGCAACCCGCGTCCCCGCAGAACCGGGATGCGCAGGGTTTCAAAATATCCAGGACTGACAAACCGCAGATTCGTGGTTTGCGGGTCGCCCTTGGTTCCGGGCATTCGATTCCCCAGCGTCTCATCGGTCTGCCCTTCCAGCAGGAACCCGTACGTCATCTGCCCGCCGGCCAGCGGAAGGTGCGTGGTCAGGCCGGCAGATTCCACTCCGGGCAAGGCCCGCACCCGCTCCAATACATTGTGGGCAAAACGCGCGCGCGCCGCATCGTCGGGATGCTTACCCCGCGACAAGTACAAATCCGCGGCCAGCACGTTGCGCGCGTCAAACCCTGGATTCACCGAGAGCGTCTTCCAAAGCGTGCGCAGCATCAGACCAGCGCCGCTGAGCAGCACCAACGCCAGGCAAACCTCCGCGACGACCAGCACCCCGCGCAGGCTGCCTCGGCGCCCGCCCACCAGGCTGCGCCCGCCTTCCTTCAAGGACTCACACAGGTTCGCGCGCGTCGCGTTCCACGACGGAATCGCTCCAAACAGGAGCGTGGTAAAAAGCGACAGTCCCACTGAAAACGCCAGCACCCAGGCGTCCAATTTCACATTGGCCAGCCGCGGCACGCTCACCGGACTGATGCCGCGCAGCAGGTCCAGCGACCAGCCCGCCAGAACCAGCCCCAGCGCAGCCCCGGCCAGCGCCAGCAGCAGGCCTTCGCTCAACAATTGCTGCAGGAGCCGCAAGCGCCCGGCACCCAGCGCAGCCCGCACCGCCAGGTCGCGCCCCCGCGCCGTTCCGCGCGCCAGGAGCAGATTTGCCACGTTGACGCACGCCACCAGCAGCACCATCCCCACCGCGGCAAACAGCAGCGTCAGCGTGGGACGCACCTCGCGCACCGTTTCTCCGTGCAGCGGGGCGACGCGCGAGCTAAAACCCTTTTCCGTGGGAAAATCTGCCAGGACACGCCGGGTGATTGTAGAAATTTCGGCATCTGCCTCACGGACGCCTGAGCCTGCCTGCAAGCGGCCGTAAACGTCCAGGTACAGCGACATACGCTCTTTCATCTCCCCGGGCTCGAAAGACAGCGGTACCCAGATGTCCGTGCCTTCTGGGAAATCAAAACCCTTGGGCATTACGCCGGCGATGGTGTGGGGCTTGTCGCTCACGGGCAAGAGTTCGCCCACCACCTGGGCGCGCCCTCCCAGGCGCCGCTGCCACACCCCGTAGCTCAAGATGACTTGGGGAGCCGCGCCGGGCTTTTCCATCTCCTGCGTGAACGGCTGGCCCAGCGCGGGATTCACGCCGAGCGTCGTGAAGAAGCCGGCGCTCACCGCCGCGGCGGACACCCGCTCAGGCTCGCCGCCTGTCAAGACGTGCGTGGTCATGGCAACGGCCGCAAGGCTCTCCATGGTTTTTGATTGCGATCGCCAATCCGCATACGTCGCTGGCGAAACCGGAAGCGAATCGCCTCCTTCCTTGAATTGCGGGTTGGTGTGGAAAATCTGCACCAACCGCTGCGGCTCCGGATAGGGCAGCGGGCGAAGCAAAATGCCATTGATGAAACTGAACATGGCGATGTTCGGCCCGATGCCCAGCGCCAGCGTCAACACCGCAATCGCCGTGAAGCCCGGGCTTTTGCGCAGCAGCCGCGCGCCCTGTGCAAAATCCTTCCCGAGATCTTCCAGCCACACGCCGAAGCGCGCGTCGCGCACCGCCTCTTTCACTTGCTCCCGGCCGCCCAACTCCATCCATGCCTCCCGCCTCGCCGTTTCCGCGCTCATCCCCGCGGCCATCTTTTCTTCCGTCACGCTGTCTAAATACGCGCGCACCTCGGCGTCGAGTTCCGCCTCCAGCCGTTGCCGGCGAGCAAGATTTCGCAAGCCTCGAAAGAACCGCTTCACGATGTTGCCTCCAGTGCGCGAGCGATGGCGCCGGCCACGCGCTCCCATTCCCGGGTTTCCTGTTCCAGCCGCTTGCGACCGTCGCGGGTCAACTGGTAGTACTTGGCCTTGCGGTTGTTCTCCGATTCACCCCATTCGGCATCGAGCCAGCCCTTTTCTTCGAGGCGATGCAACGCCGGGAAAAGCGATCCGGGCTTCACGTCAAATGTGCCTTTGGTGATTTGCTGGATGCGGCGGGAGATGCCCAGCCCGTGGTTGGGCCCCAGCGCCAGCGTCTTCAGGATCAACAGGTCAAGCGTGCCTTGCAACAACTCCGACGAAGGCATACGAACTCCTACAGAATGTCTGTAGGACAATACCCCTGCTCGTATAGACTGTCAATAGGTAAGACAATGGAAAATCATCACGTCAGTTCACTTCACCGCTCGGCTTCTTAACGGCTAGCGAAGCTCTGGAGTGCGGGAACTTGCTCCCGCTCTGGTAGGCGAAGCTTGCTTCGCCAGTCCTCCAGAGCGAGAAAGTTGTGGAAAGAAATCCCCCAGAGTTACACCGGGATTAGCAGCCGCCCAGCAAGCTGGGCTCGAAGAATACAGCGGGAGCAAGCTCCCGCACTCCATAGCTTTGCTACTTACCAGATGGGGCGACCAGGGGCAGCTTTTGTTTTTCCGCGGCGGCATTCAAGCCGGCCAGATCGCGGGCCAGGACATCGCGCCACAGTTTGATTTGCGCATCCGCGCGGCCGCGCAATTCGGCGTAGAACTCGAGCGCCTGCTTGGTGGGCGGCGTATCGGCGCTATCGGCCACGTCCGCGAGATATGCGATCTTGCTGTTGAGTTTCGTCGGGTAGTTGCACAGGTCTTGCGACGAACGCGCATTCACTTCGATGAGTTCGGCTTCGACCGGCGCCATTTTCTTCACAATCGTATCGGCCGCATCCGTGAGCGCTTTCTGCCTGGCGTCGCCGGCCAGGCGCTTGCGCAAGGCATCGAGTTGCGCGCGCACATCGCGCATTTCGAATACGCTGGCATGGGTATCGCCCAGCAGCGTCCACACTTGCTGCTGGAAGTCGAATTGTTTCTGAAGGTCTGCCGAAGCGGTTTTCACGCGCGGATCGAGCTTTACTTCAAACGACGCGGTGTACTGCTTGCCGCCCGCGGTGAGCCGCGCGGAATAGCTTCCCGGAACGGCCATCGGCGGATTGGGAAAGCCCATGTCGTAGATGGCGCTGGGCACCAGCGTGGGAATGCTGTAGCGCAAGTCCCACACCGCGCGGTTCAGGCCCGCTTTTGCGGGAATCAGGTTGGGGTCGCCGGGTTCGCGGCGGCTTTCCGGCAACGGTTTCCCTTCCACTTTCTTTTCGATGTTGCTGTAGGCGCGGACAACTTTCCCGGCCCGGTCCAGGATTTCCAGCTTCACTTCTTCCTTGTCTTTGGGCGCGGTTTTCAGGTGGTAGTACAAAATGGCGCCGCCCGGCGGGTTTTCGCCCGCGAAGGGCGAGCCCGCGCCGCCTTGGGGGCGCCAGCGCAGAGCGGTAGCCGGGGTAAACAAATGCGCGTCAGCGGCGGTGATCGCATCGCTCATCTGGCGCAGCGGGCTCACGTCGTCGAGCACCCAGAAGGCCCGCCCGTGCGTGGCCACCACCAGGTCGCTCTCCTTGATCACCAGATCGTGAACCGGGGTGATGGGCAGGTTGAGCTGCAAACGCTGCCACTGCTCGCCGTCGTTGAAAGAAACGTACACGCCGGTTTCCGTCCCGGCATAGAGCAGGCCCTTGCGCCTGGGGTCTACGCGCACGGCGCGCACAAACGTGCCGTCGGGAATGCCGCTGTTGATGCGCGCCCACGATTTTCCGCCGTCGTGCGTGCGGTAGATGTACGGCGTGAAGTCGTCGAACTTGTGGCGGTCCATGGCGAAGTAGGCGGAATCAGCGCTGTGCGGCGAAGCGTCAATCAGGCTGACCATGCCTTCCGGCAAGTCTTTCGGAGTTACGTTGGCCCAGGTCTTTCCCTCATCGCGGGTGACGTGGATCAATCCATCGTCGGTGCCCGCCCAGATCATGTTTTTCAGCACCGGAGATTCAGCAAGGGTGAACACCACGTTGTAATACTCGATGGTGATGTTTTCCCCGGTGATGGGGCCGCCGGAACGCTGTTGCTTGCTCTTGTCGTTGCGCGTCAGGTCGGGACTGATTTCCGCCCAGCTCATTCCGCCGTTGGTGGACTTGAAAACGATGTTGCCGGCGTAATACACCGTGCCCGGATTGTGCTTCGAGGCCACAATCGGCTCGGTCCAGTTGAAGCGGTATTTCACCGCCGCCGCTTCGTGGCCGTCCAGATCATCCGGCCAGACCATGATGTTCTGCGCGTGCCCGGTGCGCTGGTCCCAGCGCGTAAGGATGCCGAAGTATTCGCCCGCGTACACGATGTTGGGGTCGTGCGGGTCGGGAGAAACATAGCCGGCCTCGCCGCCGCCCACCGAGTTGTAGTGGAAGCGGTTGATTCCGCCGGAATCCCCGCGGCTGGCAATCTTGATGTTGGAGTTGTCCTGCTGCGAGCCGTAGATGTAGTACGGGAATTGGTCGTCGGTGCTGACGTGATAGAACTGCGCGGTGGGCTGATTATCCTGGCGGCTCCAGGACTTGCCGCCATCCACGGAGATGGTCGCGCCGCCGTCGTCGGAGTTGACCATGCGCTGGGGGTTGCTGGGGTCAATCCACAACATGTGGTGATCGCCGTGAGGAATGCCGCCCACCGGCGTCCAGGTGGCGCCGCCGTCGCTCGAGCGGTACATCGAAGTGTTCAGCACATACACGGTATCGGTTTCGGTGGGATGCGCGGTGACGTGCGTGTAATACCAGGGACGATGACGCAGGCGGTGGTCGTCAGTCATCTGCTTCCAGGAGGCGCCGCCGTCATCGGAGCGGTACATGCCGCCGCGCTCTTCGGACGCTTCCAGGATCACGTACACGCGGTTCGGGTCCGCGCCGCTCACGCTCACGCCAATCTTGCCCAGAACGGTGTCGCTGGGAAAACCGTGACCCTCGATTTTCTTCCACGTAGCCCCGCGGTCCACCGACTTGTAGAGGCCGCTGCCCGGCCCGCCGCTATTCAAGGACCATGGCGTGCGCCACGCTTCCCACATCGTGGCAAACAGGACGTTGGGATTGCCGGGAACGAACGTGATGTCAATGGCGCCGGTTTTGTCGTCCACGTAGAGGACTTTTTCCCAGGTCTTGCCTCCGTCGAGCGTGCGGAATACCCCGCGCTCCGGATTTTTCCCGTAGGCATGGCCCAGGGCAGCCACAAAAACCACATCAGGATTTTTCGGATCGATGATCACTCGGCCGATGTGCCGCGTCTCGCGCAAGCCGATGTGCTGCCAGGTCTTCCCTGCGTCAATGGACTTGTACATGCCGTCGCCGTGGGAAATATTGCCGCGGATGCAGGCTTCGCCGGTTCCGACGTAAATCACATTGGCATCGCTATCGGCCACCGCCACGCTGCCGATCGAGGAGACGCTCATCTTGTTGTCCCAGATGGAGTCCCACGTCATGCCGCCATTGGTGCTCTTCCACACCCCGCCGCCCACCGAGCCGAAGTAATACGTGTTCGGCTCGCTCGGCACGCCCACGCCGGTGAGCGCGCGCCCGCCGCGATACGGCCCTACCAGCCGGTATTTCATGCCCTCCAACAGCTTGGCATCAACCGCTTGCGCGCAGGTCTGCGGCGCGACACAAAGAATCAGCGCCGACAGCACCCCAATAGCGCGGAACGAAATCTGTTTGGTGAATCCCATGGCATGGCCTCCCAAGATACTTCTGTCGGCGCCATGCTAAAACAAACAGGCTATTTCGCCTAGCGCGTTTCTTCCGGTCCAAAGTCAGCGCGCGGACCCGTTCCCAAAATTCGATAACTCAGGGTAGGATAGGCGCATTTTGGGAGGCCTTCGATGATTCGTCGGAAAGCATTCTTTGCGGTAGCGATAGCGATTCTGCTTGCGCCGGTTGCCGCCGCGCAGACAGTGGACAAAAATCTTTTCAATGAAATGCGCTGGCGTTCGATTGGCCCGGCGCGCGGCGGACGCGTGCTGGCGGTCACCGGCGTCGTCGGTGATCGCGACACCTACTACTTCGGCGGGGCCGGCGGCGGCGTGTGGAAAACCACCGACGGCGGCAATTCCTGGGACCCCATTTTCGATTCCCAGCCCATCGCTTCGATTGGCGCTATCGCCGTGGCGGAAAGCGATCCCAATGTAATTTACGTCGGCACCGGCGAAACCTGCCCACGCGGCGATATCTCCCACGGCGACGGCATCTACAAATCGATTGATGCCGGCAAGACCTGGAAAAATATCGGTCTTAAGGATTCACGCCACGTGGGCCGCATCCTCATTCATCCGAAAAATCCCGATGTCGTGTTTGTCGCCGCCATGGGCCATTTCTACGGCCCCAACACCGAGCGCGGCGTTTTCCGCAGCACCGATGGCGGCAAAACCTGGGAAAAAGTTCTCTACAGGGACGACAAGACCGGCGGCATTGACCTTGCTTTCGCGCCCGGCAATCCCAACATCATGTTCGCCGCTCTGTGGGAAGCCAACCGCAGCGCGTGGGGCGCCAGCAGTGGCGGGCCGGGCAGCGGGCTGTACCGCTCGCTTGACGGCGGCAGCACCTGGAAAAAAATGGAAGGCAGCGCTCTGCCCAAGGGCGTGATGGGCCGTATCGGCGTATCTGTCTCCGGAGCCGACCCCAACCGGGTTTACGCGTTAATCGAAGCCAAGGAAGAAGAGGGCGGCCTGTTTGTTTCCAGCAACGGCGGCGATTCCTGGACCAAGGTCAATGACGACCGCAATTATCGCCAGCGCGCCTGGTATTACACGCACGTGTTCGCCGACCCCAAGGCCATCGACACCGTGTACATCCTCAACACCGGAATATACCGCTCGACTGATGGCGGCCGCACCTTCACGGGAATGCGCGCGCCGCACGGCGATAATCACGGTTTGTGGATTGACCCGCAAAATCCGCAACGCATGATCAATTCCAATGACGGCGGCGCCAACATCACGGTGAACGGCGGCCGCACCTGGACCGGGCAGGATATGCAGCCTACCGCGCAGTTCTACCACGTCACCACCGACAACGAATTTCCTTACAACGTTTATGGCGCCCAACAGGATAATTCAACCGTGGCCATCAGCAGCCAGGGCGGGCCATTCATTTCCGTCGGCGGGTGCGAAAGCGGCTACATCGCCGTCCATCCTAAGGACCACAACGTTGTTTATGCGGGCTGCTACGGCGGGCATATCACCCGCTTCGATAAGCGCACCGGGCAAGCTCAGGAAGTCAACGCCTGGCCGGAAAATCCCATGGGCGCCGGCGCAGAAGCGCTCAAGTACCGCTGGCAGTGGACCGCCCCGATTCTCTTTTCCCCGCACGATTCCAACGTGCTCTATCACGCCGCCAACGTGCTGTTCAAAACCACCAATGGCGGCATGAGCTGGACGGCCATCAGCCCGGACCTGACCCGCAACGACAAGACCAAGCAGGTTTCTTCCGGCGGCCCCATCACCCAGGACAACACCAGCGTCGAGTATTACGACACCATCTTCGCCGTCGCCGAATCGCCCGTGCAAAAAGACTTGATCTGGGCCGGCACCGACGACGGCTTGCTGCACATCACCCGCGACGGCGGCAAGAGTTGGACCAACGTCACGCCCAAGGATCTCCCCGAATGGAGCCTGATCAGCCAGATTGACGCCTCCACCTTCGACGCCGGTACCGCTTACGTCGCCGTGGACCGTCACGAGCTCGACGATTTCAAGGCTTATGTCTACAAGACTTCCGACTTCGGCAAGTCCTGGACCCGCGCCGACAAGGGCATCCCCGAATTCGCCTACGTGCGCGCTGTTCGCCAGGATCCCAAGCGCAAGGGCCTGCTCTACGCCGGCACCGAACTCGGTGTTTATGTTTCCTTCAACGACGGCGCCGACTGGCAATCCCTGCAACTCAATCTGCCAGTCACGCCGGTTCATGATTTGGTGGTCAAGGAGGATGACCTGGTCGTCGCCACCCACGGCCGCTCCTTCTGGATTCTCGACGACCTTACCCCGTTGCAGCAAATCAACGCGCAGGTGGCGCAGGCGGATGCGCATCTTTACGCGCCCGGTCCGGCGGTGCGCGGCGCAGGCGGCGCCGCCATCAACTACTACCTCAAGTCGGAAACCAAGGAAGAAGTGGTGATTGAATTTCTGGACGCGCAGGGCAAAGCCATCCGCAAGTTCTCCAGTAAGGATGCCCCGCCCGTCGGCGGAGGCCGGCGCGGTGGCGGCGGAGCACCACGCGTGGCCACCAGCGCGGGCATGCACCGCTTCTCCTGGGATATGCGCTACGAATCGGCGCGCCAGGTGCCCGGCGCCATCAGTTGGGGCGGCAGCGGCGCGGGACCGCGCGCGGTGCCTGGCGCTTATCAGGTGAAGTTCACTGTCGGCGGCAAGTCGCAGACCGCCAAGCTGGAAATCAGGAAAGACCCGCGCGTCGCAGCCACGCAACAGGATTTCCAGAAGCAGTTCGACCTGGCCTTCAAAATCCGCGAAAGCGTCAATCAGGCCCACGATACGGTGAACGCCATTCGCGACTTGCGCAGCCAGATGCAGGCCTTAAAGAAACGCCTGGGCAGCGACGCAAAAACCAAAGCCATCGCGGACGCCGCCGACGCCATCGAGAAAAAAATGGCGCCCGTCGAGGAGGCCATCCTGCAAGTGAAGTCGAAAGCCGGGCAGGACCCCCTCAATTATCCCATTCGGCTGAACGACAAACTCATGGCCCTGGCCAACACCGTGGAAAGCGCCGATGCCGCTCCCACGCAGCAGGCTTACGAAGTCTATGATTCGTTGAAGTCGCGCCTCGATCCCGAAGTCGCCAAATGGAACGAGATTCTCAGCAAGGACCTCGCCGGCCTCAACGACATGATCCGCAAAGAAAACGTGCCCATGCTGGCGCCTTCGGCGCGCCCAGCCCGGTAAGCAACGCCGGGGCGCTGCTTGCAGCGCCCCTTTCACCAACCCCACAAACATACCCGCTGTCTCGCCCGTGCCTTCCCCGCAGGTGTAGCCCGCCTCTTCAGAGGCGGGCTTTG
>CAZCNH010000051.1:0-27889 GCA_964500065.1 uncultured Acidobacteriaceae bacterium | reverse complement strand
GCCAGCTTGGCCACTTCGTCGAGTTTCCCGGCCGCGCGGCGCAGCGAATCGGCCAGCGCCGCGGCTTCCTTGCGCGCCGCTTCCCAATCGCCCTTGTCCACCGCTTCGCGCACACCCGGCAGCAGCACCACTTCGTAGCCGGTGTAGGTGCCCGGCGCATACACCGAATGCCTGTACCAGGGACGGCTGGCCAGACCCGGTGACAAGAAGGCCTGCTCCACCGCCCGCAAGGTACGGTTCAAGTTCGTGAGCTTCGTCGCATCGGAAAGGTTCGCGCTCTGCGATGCGCGTACTGCCTTCATCGCGTTTTCCGCCGAGGCTTTCAGCGCGCGCGCCGCCTCCGTCACTCCGCGCAAGTCCAGCTTCCCTTCTCCGGCGGTCGCGGCAGCCGCTTGCAAGTCGTTCACATAGTTTTCAATTTCCGCCGCATAGGCCGCGTAGTCAAAGGGCAGCACATCGGCTTCGGCAAGCCGCAACATCAGCACGCCCGCCACGCGCGCCGCCGCCGCGTGGTAGAGAAATTCCGGGTCGCCAAAATTCTTCATCCAGTAAAAGTTGTCGTACACCGCGTGATACACGCCGTATTCCCCGCCAAAGCCGATGTCTACCGAAGGAATCCCCGCGTGCTGGAAGAACGGGGTGAAGTCCGAGCCGGATCCCAGGTTGCCGAGCGGCACTTCGGTCTCCCGCGGTCCGGCAGAATTGCTGCCGCTGGTGGCGCGGCGGCGGCCTTCGCCGCGTTGCGCACGTTCCTTCCACACATCGAACACGCTGCGGCTGGTTTTTGGGTCAAGTACTTCGCGCGCCGATTCGCGCACCAGTTCCTTCAGCGAGGGCGTCCCCGACCCGCCGAACGCGCTGCCCGAGACCGCCGAATCCATGTTCACATACGCCACGGCCTTGCGCTGCAGTTCGGCGAGGTTATCTTCCACCCACTCGGTCGAACCGATCAGGCCGTATTCTTCCGCGTCCCAGCCCGCGATGATGATCGTGCGTCGCGGCTTCCACCCGCCTCGCGCCAATTCGCCCAGCGCGCGCGCCGCTTCCAGCACGGAAGCCGTGCCGCTCGAAGGGTCCACCGCCCCATAAACCCAGGCATCGTGATGGTTGCCGAGAATCACCCATTCGTCGTCATTCTGCCCGCGCAATTTTCCGATCACGTCGTAGATCGGCCGCAACTGGTAATCCATCTCGAGTTTCATGTGCACCGCAGCCTGGCCCGGCCCGGCGTGATAGGTGAAGGGCAAGCCACCTTGCCACTCTCGTGGAACGCGCGGCCCGCCCAGATGCTTCAGAATTTCCGCGGCGTCGCGGTAGTTGATGGGCATCGTGGGGGTGCGCGGCAACGTGGTGGCTTCGGCCGGATCCAGCCGCTTTGCACCATCTTTCGCGGCTACGCCGGGAGTCAGCGGATCGCCGGAATAATTCGAGCCGTAATACACCGAGCCACGCTGAATGCCGGAGGGCGGACGGTACGGCCCGCGCGGGTAAATGTCACCCGCCACATAGCCGTCATCGGCCGGATCGGAATAAATCAGCACGGCAGCGGCCTTGTGTTCTTCGGCGATGCGCGTCTTCACTCCGCGAAAACTGCGCCCATACCGCACTAGCACCACCTTCCCCGCAACGCTGATGCCCAGTTCTTCCAGCCGCCGGTAATCCTCGTGCAGCCCGTAATTGGCGTACACGACCGGCGCGGTGACCTCGCCGGACGGCGAATAACCGTTGAAGCCCATCACCACGTTCTTGTTGTAGGTATCCTTGTCCCACTCGAAGGGATCTTCTTGCGTGGCCAGAGCCTTCGCTTCCGGGGTGACCAGCTCCAGCTTCACTTCCCTGGGCTGGTTCAGCCACACCTTGTATTGCACCAGGTCGGCGTCAAAGCCGAAACTGCGCAACTGATCACGCATGTATTCGGCCACGCGGCGGCCGCCGTCGGTGCCGGCCAGATGCGGCTCTGCGGTGAGGATTCGCAAGTGCCGCTCTGCGCCCGCGGGCGTGGGAATGGTTTGCAACTTCTGCTCGAGCGCGCGCTGCGCCGCCGCACGGTTGGCGGCAAATCCGCGCACCGTGGCGCCCTCGGGCTGCTGGGAATACATGCGCAGCGGCAGCGGCCACAGCAGAATGGCACAGGCGGCAAGGGTGATTCGAATACTTCGTTGCATGATTGCATCCTCGGATATTCGATGTTGTTCAAAAGCGTTGCGCATTGTATCCCAAGAGAACGCCCGGGGCGTTTTCAAATCTTTCGCCGCATTCAAACGGGAAGCCCCCCGGGCCGCTTGACCTTCACACTTCGCGCAGCGTAGCGTGAAAGCAAGGACCGTGCCCGGGGAGGCATCCATGCGCGTGCTGGTTTCCGGATCGTCCGGATTGATCGGTTCGGTGGTGTGCGAAAAACTTGACCGCGCCGGACACACGGTGCTGCATCTGGTGCGGCCGCAGTCGCTCGATCAGCGGCCCGCCAACGGCGCGGTGCGCTGGGACCCGGTGGGCGGCTCCTTCGACGCCGCAAAGGCCGACGGCGCCGATGCGGTGATCCATCTCGCCGGTGCTTCCATCGCGCAGCGCTGGAACCCGCAGTACAAGCAAACCCTGCGCAGCAGCCGGGTGGAGGCCACGCGCCATCTGACCGCTGAACTGGCCAAGCTCGCCCGCCCGCCTAAAGTGTTCATCGGCGGCTCCGCCGTAGGCTTTTACGGCAATCGCGGCGATGAACTGCTCATTGAACAGAGTGCGCCCGCCAACGATTTTTTGGGCGGGTTGTGCCAGGCATGGGAAGCGGAATCAGCGAAGGCGGCCGCGTTCGGCGCGCGCGTGGTGTTGCTGCGCACTGGCGTGGTGCTGGCCAGGCAAGGCGGCGCACTGGCCAAAATGCTGACTCCGTTCAAACTGGGCGTGGGGGGCGTGGTGGGCTCGGGTAAGCAGTGGATGCCGTGGATTGAATTGGAAGACATCGCCGACCTGATCCTGTACTTGCTGAGCAACGACCAGGTGCAAGGTCCTGTAAACGCTGTCGCCGGCGCCGTGACCAACCGCGAATTCACCAAGACACTCGGCAAAGTGCTGCGTCGTCCGGCAATTTTTCCGCTGCCCGGATTTGTGGCGCGATTGGTCTTCGGCGAAATGGCCGACGCCTTGTTACTGAGCAGCCAGCGCGCGCAGCCTGCCCGCCTGCAACAAATGGGCTACACTTTCGCCCACCCTTCGCTCGAATCCGCCTTGCGGTTTGTTCTGAAATAAGCAGCGCAGCGTTCCGGCCCCGCGCGCGGCGGCTCCAGCGCCGCGCTCGAGGGAGTTGCAACGCCAGAAAGCGCAAACGGCGGGCACAAGTTTCGGGCCCGCCGTGCAAGTTGGACTCTGGAAGGGAGTTACTTGATTACGGTAAGCGCCACATCCACGCGCAGGGTGCGCCCGCTGACCGGATCGGTGGCCATGGTGGTCTGCGTGCTTTGGCCATCCTTTAGCAGCGCGTCGAATCGCCCGCTGAACTCGCGGAAGAAAGGAGTACCGGGCATGGCGGGATCGTTAGGCTTCCACTCGGCCTGTTTGGTATCGGGCCCGGGCGTATACAGGGAAGACCGGCGCAGTTCAAACGTGGCGCGAAACGTACCCTCGCTCTCCGCCCGGATAAAGCAATCAATATCCGTTCCCACGTTTTGGTATTGCAGGCGATTTTCCGCGGCATTGGGCGCAGAAGCCAGAATGGGTACGCGAATGCCCATGCGTAAACTGGTGCGCGTTTCGCGCCCGGGATTGATATCCGCGTTGTGGTTGAGCGTGTAGGGCAAGCTGCCAATCTTCTTGTCCCCGTCGTACTCGGAAAAGGTGATTTGAATTTTCAAAGGAACGACCGCCCGCTGCGCGGGTGCAGCGGATTGTTGTTTTTCCTGCGCGCGCGCAACGGCTGCCGCAAATACAATCAGGAGTGCGATTGCGAGAAGTAGTTGTTTTCTCATTTCCCTTCCTTTGGATCTCTGGACTGCACCCACAAGACGGCGCGCGTTGCCGGTGAGTTCATTTCTCATCGCTGGTCGAGCGCGGGGCGTCCACCAGGTCCAGCGTTTTCACCGGAATGTTTTGCGCGACCAGCACCGGCGTCTTCAGTTCCGCGAGCCTGGCGGCCAATTCGATGCGGTTGCCTTCCAGCACTTGCGCGGCGTTGATGCGCCCCTCCTGCACAAAACGGTAAAAGCGCGTAATTACTTGTAACTCGTCTGCCGCAATCAACACCTCGGGCGTATCCAGCTTGGCGGCTTCCGCCACGATCCCGCTGGGCCGCGCCGCTGGACTGCGCGAGGAACGATGTTTGGCAGCGGGCTGCAACCGCGGCGTCTGCGCAGAAGCGGCGTCTATTCCTGCGGGCGGGATGGGCCGCTGCGCTGAGGCCGAATTCAGCGGCAAATTGTCCTGCGGCACGGAAACTGTCGGCGTGCCCTTCAGCATCACAGCAAGCAAAGCCGCGGCGGCTACAAGTCCCGCAGCGGGGATCCACCAGTTTGTGGAAAGCCAGTTGCGGCGCGGCGGCGGTTCCGTGGCGATCCGGTTGCGCATCGCAGCGGCAAATCGCGGCGAAGGCTCGCCTTCCACCGATTGAGCGATCCCGGCGTCAATCGCGGCAAGCAGTTTGCGCTCCGCTTCGCCGCTGACCTGTTCCAGTACGTGGCGCGCAAACTCCGGAGATGGCTCGGCCGCCACCGCAGCCGCCAAGCCCTCGTCAATCGCGGCAAACAATTGCCGCTCCTGCGCGAAACGTTCGATGCAACCCCCACAGTGAGAAAAATGCGAGGCAAGCTCGGGCGGCACGGTTTCCGCAGCGCCGGCAGCGGCATCCATCAGCATCTCTTCGAATTGGGAGCAGGCCTTCATTTTCTTCAACGCAATTTTTCCGCCAGAGCTTTGCGTGCTGCGTGCAGCCGCGATTTCACCGTGCCTTCGGGCAAGTCGAGCAACACGGATACTTCGCGCGTATCGTGTCCCTGAATGGCGGCGAGCAGCACCACGACCCGAAGCTTTTCCGGCAACTCATCCACCGCCCGTTCCAGCCGCTCTTGAAACTGTCGGGCAACGGCCACTTCTTCTACGGTGCGCGCAGGCATAGACGCTTCCGCCTGGTAGACAACCTGCTCCCGGCGCTGCCGGCGGCCCGCAGAGCGCAGCCGGTCCAGCGCCAGCCGGAAACTGATGCGCGCCAGCCAGCCGCGGAATTTTTCCCGTTCGCGCAATTGTGAAAAATTCCGGTAGGCGCGCAGGAAGGCTTCCTGCGCGATTTCTTCCGCGTCTTCCCGGTTCCGCAGCACACCCAGGGCCACGCGAAATGCCAGCGAAGAAGAATCGGCCAGCCGCTGCTCGAACTCGGCTTCGAATGAAGCTTCGGCGCTCACCAGCGGTTCCGGGCAGGTTCCCGCATACGCATCCATTGCAGCCTCATTCACGAGGACGCCACGCGGCCGGATTCGGTTCAACCGGATCACGGATCAAAATCCGCCTCATTATCTTGGGTCCCGGCCCTTCGCCGGGTAAAGCACGCCGATGTTCAGCGGGACATCTCAAATATCCAGTTTGGCCAGCAGCGCGGCCAGGTTGGTTTCGTCCACTAGCAGTTCCGGGCGCGATGCCGCGAAGCCTTCCACGCCGTCGAAACCTTCAAAGAGCCGCATTTTCGCCGCGGCGTATTCTTCCGTGCCGGTCAATTCGCGCCCGGCCGCGCGGCTCCATTTCTGCACCGCGTCCTGGCGGATGAATACTTTGATGGGAAACATAGTCTTGCGGTCGGCGGAGACCATGTACACGTACTCGCGCCCGGAAGAAAGTCCGCGCCGCGCCTTCTGCACCTCATAAAAATAGTATTGATACACGTATCCGGTTTCGCTCGTGTAGCTTTTCACCCGGTGCGCGGCCTGCGGTTTGGGCATGGCTCGATTATTTGCGGCGCTGGCGCCGAAGTCAAACGAACCCCGAATGAGGCGCGTACGGTTACCTGTAGGTAAAATATCGCCTCGTGTTGTATAGTTCGCCTGATTTTTAGGGTTGGTTACTTCTTGTCGAGTCACTTGGGAGGCTCGTGCGACGGGACTGCAGTTCGTGCCTGGCGGGCATTCTTGCAACCGTCTTTTTCTCGGCTTGTGGAGGAGGGGGCGGAAGTTCGCCCGTTCAACCGCCTCCGCCCACGCCCATCAGTGTGACCGTGAGCCCGGCTGCTCCCGCCGTGGTTCTGGGAGCGACGCAACAGTTCACGGCCACGGTCAGCGGTACCGCAAACACTTCCGTAGCGTGGACCGTCAACGGGATTGCCGGCGGCAATTCGACCATCGGCACTGTTTCTGCTGCGGGGTTGTACACCGCGCCACAAAATCTGCCAACACCTGCGAGCGTCACGCTGACCGCCACCAGCCAGGCCGATAATACGAAATCAGCGAACGCAACGGTCGCGATGCAAAGCGATCTTGTGCTCACCATTTCGCCCGACCCGGCCAGCGTTGAGCTGGGCGCGGGCCGCCAGTTCAATGTGACCATTACCAGCGCGGGCAATCCGAACCGTGCCGTGGCCTGGGCCGTGAACGGCGTGGCGGGCGGCAACGCTGCTGTGGGAACCATCACCCCAGCCGGACTTTACACTGCGCCGCAAAACCTTCCCGCGCCGGCCTCGGTCACGCTGAGCGCCACAAGCGTCGCGGATCCCGCGAAGACTGACACCGCGACGGTGACTGTTACCAGCACCTTCACCTTATCGCTGGCCGGTCCCGGCGCGCTGAATACCGGCACGACGGGAACGTTTTCCGCAATGCTACTTCTGCCCCCTGGCTCGAATCCGAATCCGGCGCTGATGTGGACGGTAAATGGGACGCCCAACGGCAGCGCGGCCCTGGGACAGATCTGTGCCGCGGGCGTCGCCACTTGCGTGGCGCCTTCGTCGGTTGCGGCCACGGTGGAATATCGCGCGCCGCTGGTCGCGCCGGCGGGCGGAGTGGTCACCGTAGCCGTCACCAGCGCTGCTGATTCCGGCAAATCTGCGCAAGCGATAGTGACGATCACCACTGTGATTGCGGTGAGCATTTCGCCGTCTGCCGGAGTCGCCGTTGCCCTCGATGGCTCGATCCAGTTCACGGCGACGGTCAGCGGCACGACCGACCAGCGCGTGGTGTGGGACGTGAACGGAGTTGTGGGCGGCAATCAACTCACCACCGGCGCCATCAGCAATCCGCCAACGCTCACCGGACCGGCAACATTCTTCGCGCCGTCGCAATTGCCCGGCGGCGCCAACACGGTCACCGTGCGCGCCACAAGCCAGTTCGATACCGGCAAGTCAGCCAGTGTCAGCGTGCAATTGTTCAGCAATATTGTGGTGGCGGTCTCGACCAGCAGCGGCGCTGGCACTTCTTTGCGTGCGGTATCGCGCAAAGAAACCTTGTGCGTGGGCGTGGGGAACACGGCAAATACCGGGATCATCTGGACGGTGAACGGCGTCGTGAATGGCAACTCTACTGTGGGTGCCATCGCCCCAGGAAACAATCTGGGATGCCCGCCACTGGGTCCCCCCGGATCGCTGGTCAGTTCGTTTGAATACACGGCTCCGGTTGCGGTGCCCAGCCCCGCAGACGTCGTAGCCACGGCCACCAGTGTCGCCGATCCGTCCCGCTCCGGTTCGGTGACCATTACCATTTTGTCGGCGCCGGTGGTCACCGTGTCTCCTGCCAACCTGACCCTGGCGACAGACGGCACGGCGCAGTTTTCGGCCTTCGTCAGGGGCACGCCTGTGCTCGGCGTTTCCTGGCAGGTAAATGGCGTCGCCAATGGCGACCTCACCAACGGAACCATTTGCGTGCCCGCCAGCAATCCGTGTCAGGCCCCGGCTTCACCCTCCACGGCAACGGTGGAATTCCGCGCACCCGCGAGCATTCCGGCAAATCCGAACGTGACGCTCGCCGCGCTCGGCGCCGATGGCGGCAGCGGGTCTGCAACGGTGGTCATCACCGCTCCGCCCATAAGCACGCAGCCCTCGATTACGACGCTGCTCCCAGCCAGCATCACCGCGGGCGTCGCCAGTCCCTTTCTTCTGAAAGTCAAAGGCACGAATTTCGTGGCTGGCACCGGCAGCGGGGCTTCCGTGATTTTGTTCGGCTCGCCTCCGGTGGGCAAGACCACCAGTTGTGTTACTCCGGCCGGCGCGGCCCACGAGTGTACCGCCACGGTGGATTCTTCCGATGTTGCGGCTGCGGGCAACATCAGCGTGCGCGTGCAGAATCCTGATACATCGCTCTCGAACACGGCTTCGCTGGTGGTGGTCGCGCCAACCACCGTCGAGGATGTGATCCCGCTCACCGCCGGCGCAGCGCATGTCACCGGAAAAGATATTGTGGTTGTCGAGCCGCTCACCGCGGGCAGCGGCGCGCATACCCTGGACGTTTTCCTGATCGGACTGTTGGTCAGTAGCGCGTGCAGCGCTCAATCCAGCCCGGTGGCCATTCAGCGCCCCGCCTCCGGTTCGATCACCGTGGATTTGTGCCTGGGTGGAACCGGCCTGCTGGCTTCGCAGCAGTTCACGCTTTCCGGACCAGGCGACATCACCGTGGGCGCCCCAACGGCGCTTTCCCTGGGACCGGTGCAGGTGCGCCTGCCCCTGACCATTTCCAGTGCGACCCAGAAAGGCGCGCGTACGTTGTTCGTGGAAAATACCAACAAGGAAAAGTCCGCGGCCTCCGGCGCCGTGGAGATCAAGTGATTCGATGAAACACGTTCTGCGCATCGCCATTGCCATCTCTTTGCTGCTGGCCGGCCCGGCCGCGCAGGCCACCACGTTGCAGCGCATGACACTTGAAGAACTGGCCGCGGCCGCCCCTGCCGTCGCCCGCGTGCGCGTTCTATCCGGCGAGTCCCGCGTTGACGCCGGGCGCATCTGGACTTTTACGCAAGTGGAAGCCGTTGAAATCTACAAAGGCACGCTGCCGCAGCGTTTTACGGTGCAGCTGCTGGGCGGACGCGTGACCGGGCTGGTTTCCAAAGTCGAAGGCGTTCCCCGGTTTGCGCCGGGCGAAGAAGCGATCCTGTTTCTTGCCCCTTCGCGCGCGGGCGATTGGACCGTCGTCAGTTGGGTGCAAGGCACGTTCCGCATTTCCCCCGCGAAAGGAAAAGCGGGCGAGCGCGTCTCCCAGGATACCGCCGGAGTTTCGATGTTTGACCCGGCGACGCGGACCTTTCACAACGGCGGCGCGCGCGAACTTCCCCTCGCGGAATTCAAGGCGCGGCTGGCGCAAGCGATAGCGCGCAGCCCGGGGAGCGCACGGTGAAATCCTTCGCGCGCAAACCTCTTGTGCTTTTGGCCGGCAGCCTGCTCCTGGCGCACCCTTTCTTGCCGGGCCCGCTTGCCTATGAACTCAACCGCACCGTGGCCGATAAGCGCAACGCCGCGAACGCCGCGCTGGGCACATGTCCCTCGCTGGACCGGTTCAATACCACGCTCAACGGCATCATTGACCGCCGCTGGAACACCACGTTAGGCGCCAACATCCGCACCAATCCGCCTGCTGGCCAGACGCCCGTGGAGGAAATCCGCAGCCTGATTGCGCGCTCGTTCGATGCGTGGATCGGCGTGACGGGCACAACGCTCAAGTCCTCGGCGTTTGGCCCGCTGAATGAAAACTCAGCTTTTTCCTGTAACAGTTTCGATGGGTTGAACACCATCTGCTTTTCGCAGAATGATCCTGGGTTCACCGCGGGCGTGCTGGGATTTACCAACACCGTCACCTCGGACATTTTGGGAGAGCAATTCGCGGGGCAGCAGGCAACATTCATCGGGGAAATCCTCGATGCCGATGTGTTGATCAATCCCAACGCGGTCTTCTCCACGCCTGCCGCGCTGTCCTCCAATCCTTCCACCTTCGATCTGGAATCGGTGCTGACGCATGAGCTGGGCCACATGTTTGGCCTCAGCCATTCCGGCGTTTGGCGGGCAATGATGTATCCCTTTGCGCCAACCCCCGGCAGCTTCACCGGCGACCGCCCCATCGGCGCCGTACCCGATGGTCCGCTGGCCGAAGACGACCGCACCGGCCTCCGGGTGCTCTATCCCGATCCCAGCGATACCGTGAATATCGGCGTCATCGAAGGCCGGGTGCTGCCGGCAAATCCCATTTCATTTGCCGGCCTGAGCGGCGTAACCGGAATCTTCGGCGCGCATGTGGTGGCCGTGGACGACGCGACCGGCGGAGTAATCGGCGCAGCCGTCGCGGGATGGTCGTGCAGTGGCGCGGGGCCGGTGGCCTTCGATGGCGCGTATCGCATCGAGCGCCTCCCGCTGAACCGCAGCTATAAACTGTACGCCGAACCTCTCGACGGGCCGGTCACTTCCAGCGCCGTCGCCGGCGCGCTCGATGGTATTTGCCGTCCCTACGCCAGCGACACGAATTATCCTGCGCAGTTTTCCTGCACCCGCCCCGGGCTCAACACCAATTTTGTTACGCGCACGAAACCGTGATTCGTGTTGAGAGTGGGGAGTTTAGTGGCCCGCCAACAAATGTTGCTCCGTCATTCTGAGTCTGCTGAGGGCGGACGAAAAACCTCGCTGTTCAATATCGCCAAGGACCGGCGATAGAGATTCTTCGGCCCCTGGCGGTCTCAGAATGATCGCGTGACTTTTTCCGCAGCCTGTTGAGAGTTCCTGGGAATTGGGAATCTGGAATCATCCCTCACGCGCACATCGCCAGGGCCATTTCCCGCAGGACTTCGGCGCAGGTAACCACCGAATCCATCTCGACATACTCTTCCGCGGCGTGCAACCCTTTGCCTCGCGGGCCAAACACGACACCAGGAATGCCCGCCGCGGCCAGCAGTGCGGTGTCTGTCCAAAACGATGCGCCGGCAATCGCGCTCGATCCGGTCACCTTGCGCAAGGCGCCGGTTGCGGCAGTGGCCACCGCTGAGCTTTCCGATATTTCATAGGCCGCCCGCGAAGCCAATAGATTCGCCTCGGCGCGAAAAGCGTCATCAGCCGTGCCCAGCGCCGCTATGATGGCGGAGATTTCCCCAAGAATCTGTGCGTCGTTTTCCCCCGGCAGGGTGCGCCGTTCGACTTGCAGGATGCACTGGGCGGGGTAACTGGAAAGCTCGTGGCCGCCGGCTATCAGCGAGGCATGCACCGAAGCGCGGCCCAGCAGCGGATGCGGGGCGCGCCGGGCCAGCGCGGCATCAAGATTTTCAATGCCGCCGAGCACGCGGCCCATGTGAACGATGGCGTCGCGGCCTTCGTCGGGGCGGCTGCCGTGCGCCGCGCGTCCCTGCGTGGTCAGCCGGATCCACCCGTACCCTTTGTGCGCGATGCACACCTGCAAGTCGGTCGGTTCCAGCACCACTGCGGCTTCAGCGGAATATTGCGTGACCAACTTTTGCGTGCCCAGGCTGTTGCACTCTTCATCCACTACGGCGGCAATCCGCAGCGGCTTTTTCAGCGCCGCGCCTTCCTGCACGATTGCTGCTGCGGCCGCGCACATTGCCGCCACGCCGCTCTTGATGTCGAGTGCGCCGCGGCCGAATAAGCAGCCGTTTTTTTCGCGCGGCGCAAAGGGGTCGCGCATGTCTCCCGCGCCCACCGTGTCTATGTGCGCCACCAGCATCAACCCCGCCGTAGGGGCGCCGCTCTCTGCGCCCCCGGCTTTGGAGCCGGCGCCGATCTGCGCCACCACGTTCGGCCGTGAAATGCGCGGATCATCGGACGCTTCCTGCAACACCGACTCGATGCCGCGTTCCCCCAGCCATCCCCGCAAGAAACGTGCTGCCTCCGATTCGCCGCGCGCCCCCGGCACCAAGGACGGATTCACCGAATCTATCGCAACCAGGTCGCGCAGGAGTTGCTTTGCGAGTTGGGGATTTACGGCCATATACAACAACTCAATCCGCGCGCAGCACCATGCCGCTCCAGAGCAAGCCTGGTGAGAGCGACGCCAGGAAAATAGGGCCGCGCTCCGCTCCATTCTCGTCCGGCTCGAGCGCGAAAGCCAGCGCGGCGCCACAGGTGGAGGAACCCAGGTTGCCGAGTTTGCGCGCCACCGGTGGAAATTTCTCGGAGGGGACATCCAGCTGACGCGCCAGCAACTCGATCAGCCGCGGATTCGGCTGATGCGTCGCGAAGGCCGCCGCTTTCTTGTGGTTCACGCCCGCGCGCAATTCCAGATCCGAAATGATTTGCTTCAGCCGTTCGACCGCCGCGCGGGCCAGCGCTTCGCCGTCGAACGACCAGTTCAGCTTGCCTGCATCGCCCAGTCCCACGCGAATGGCTTGCGCGAACGCCCCGGAGCCGCCGCTCAGCCATTCCCCAAGGCGATACCGCCCGGCCGCTTCCCCCGGCGTGGCCGAACGCAGCACAAAAGCGCTCGCGCCATCGCCAAACAAGCCGCCGAATTCGCCTTTCACTTGTTGCGGAGTCAGAATGCGGCTGTGTACATCGGCGGTGACGGTAAGAATGCATCTTGCGTTGCCGCTTTCCAGCAGGCCCTTGGCCGCAATAAACGCGCCCACCAGGCCCATGCAACCCCCGCCCACATCCAGCGCGCCGAGTCCCTGATTGGCCAGCAACCGCTCGTGAATCTGCGCGCCCAGTTGCGGAAAGCCCACGCACGTTTCACTGGTGGCAATCAGCAGGTCCACTTCATCCAGCGAGGCGCCTGCACCGCGCAGCGCCTCTGCGCAAGCTATCGCGCCCAGTGTGGCTTCCGATTCCCCCGCGCCCACCCGTGCGACAGATTCAATCCCGGCTCCACGCGCGAGCTTGCCTTCCGGCAAACCAAATTCGCTTTCGATTTCTGCAATGGGGACGCGTTCGGCGCCCGTGGCCGTTCCCCAGCCGCTAATTGTGGCGTAGGTCGAAAGTTGCAAACGAAGATTCTAGCGCAGATAGAGGGGCGCGGGGCTACCGCCTGCGGGTCTTGGCCAGCAAACGCAGAAACTCCATGTACAGCCAGATCAGCGTGACCATCAAGCCGAACGCGCCATACCATTCCATGTACTTCGGCGCGCCGCGTTCCGCGCCCTTTTCGATGAAGTCGAAATCCAGCACCAGGTTCAGCGCGGCAATCACCACCACAAACAGGCTGAAGCCGATGCCGATGGGCCCGCTTTCATGAATGTAGGGCATCTGCTTGCCGAAGAAACTCAGCCCCATGGACACCAGATAAAGCAGCGCGATACCGCCAGTCGCGGCCACTATCCCCAGCTTGAAATTTTCCGTGGCTTTGATCACGCCGGATTTGTAAGCCATCAGCAAGGCAAATAGCGTGCCAAAGGTGAGCCCGACCGCCTGGATGACGATGCCGGGAAATTGCGCCTCGAAAATCGCGGAGAGCCCGCCGAGCAGAAGTCCCTCGGCAACGGCATACAGAGGCGCGGTAACCGGCGCCCAGGCGTGCTTGAACACGGTGACCAACGCGAGGACGAACCCGGCGACCAGCCCGCCGAACATCCAGGGGAATACCGCCGCGGGGTTTTCCGGGTTCTTGAAAAACAGGGTCCAGGTGTACACCGCGGGCACCACCACCAGCGCGAGCAGCATCGAGGTCTTGTTCACCGTGCCCGCGATGGTCATCGGCTGAGCGCCAACCAGAGAGCGCTCACTTTCAAACACTTTGTCATTCAGCGTGGGATTCGAACTCCGCATGTTCTCCCCCTAAGCTTGCCTGGGTAAGGTTAACACGATCGGCTGGCAATGCCTTTGCCCGGGCAGCGCCGGTTGATGGCAAGACGTCACCTGCGCGGCGCCCGCTTGCTCGCGGTCTTGCGCCTCTTGCTACCGGAGGGCACGGGCTCCTCGTACGACCGGCCGAACCAGTGCACCGCTTCCTCCAGGCCGGCGCGCGAGGCCAGGGGGATTTCCACCCATGTTTTCATCTTGATGCGCGAATCCTTCACATGAGGGCGATGCAACGCTTTTTCTTTCGATTCGGGTTTCAGACGGATCCAGCAGAACGCCGGCTCCTCGGGGCGCGGCGCCCACTTCGGCGGGGTTTTCTTGAACAGCGCGCGGTTGACGTAGCAGCCGAGCATCTGCTTGCCCCGGAAATAGCTGAGCGTGCCCATCATCGGCCGCAGTTCCACGCCGGGCCAGCGCAACAACTCGGCCCGCAAGGCCTCGCCGATCTCATCGTTCAAGGCCAGCGCGGCCCAATCCACAACATGTTTTTTCTTTTTGGATGAAGTACGCATAAGATGGTGACCCGGCATGCACCGGAATTCTCTGCCGCAACCAATTATATGACTGAAGCGATTATTCGCGCGTATGAAGACTTGCCCTATCCCAGCATGGCCTTTGGCCAGATGCATCCGGACCGGCTGGCCACCATGGCCACGCTCTTTGGAATGAAACCGGCGCACCCGGAGCATTGCCGTATGCTGGAACTGGGTTGCGGCTCGGGCGGCAGCCTGATCCCCTTCGCGCACGCTTTGCCGGAAAGCAGGTTTCTGGGCGTGGACATCACTGCGAGCGCCATCGCGCACGCGCAATCGTTCACGCATAAGCTTGGACTGCGCAACGTCGAGTTCCGCTGCGCGGATATTCTCGATTTGCGCGAAGACCTGGGCACGTTTGACTACATCGCAGCGCACGGCGTTTTTTCCTGGGTGCCCTCCGCGGTGCGCAAGAAAATCCTGGACATCTGCAACCGGCATCTGGCGCCGCAGGGCGTGGCCTACCTGAGTTACAACACCCGGCCGGGCAGCGACTTCCGCCGCCCGCTGCGCGACATGATGATGTTCCACACGCGCAACGCGAAATCTCCTGAGGAAAAGGTGCGCCAGGCGCGCGCGCTGGTGGAATTTCTGGCGGAAGGCAAAGCCGGCAACGAAATGTACGTGAAATTCATGGAATGGAGCCGCGGACGCGTCAATCACATCCCGGATACCGCGCTGTTTCATGACGATCTGGGCGTATTCAACGACGCTTTCTTTTTCGGCGAATTTCTGCAGATGGCGTCCACGTCCGCCTTGCAGTACTTGAGCGAATCCGACCTGACCGTGATGAGCGACCGCCGCTTTGAGCCTGCCATCCGCGAGCAACTGGCCCGCTTGAGCGACGACTTGCTGGCCACCGAACAGTATGCTGACTTCCTCTATGGGCGCGCCTTCCGGGAGACTTTGCTCTGCCGGGAAAGCGTTGGCTTAGACCGGAACTTGACCACCGAACGCATTCAGCAGTTTCTTTTTTCCACCTTTATGAGCCCGGTCTCGCCGGAGCCCGACATTTTATCCGCCAGCGAAGAAGAGTTTCGCGCGGGAGACTCCCGCGGCCTGCGCACCGGGGTCCCTTTGGCCAAGGCTGTGCTGGTGGAACTCAGCCAGGCGATGCCGGGCGTGCTGAACTTCTCCGAGTTGCTCGAGCGGGTGCAAGTCCATTTGAGCCATGTTCAGCCGGACCAATTGGCGCAAGCCATCCTCGAAGGCGCCATGTCCGGTCCCGCCGTGGAATTGCACGTGTGCGCGCCGAGTTGTGCCCGCCGGACTCCCGCACGCCCGCGTCTCAGTCCCATTGCGAAGCTGCAAATCGAGGTAGGAGCGAAGTCGGTGGTAACCTTGCGGTGCTCGATGCTGGAAGTGGCGGACCCGATGTTGCGGTTTCTGCTGGCCCTGCTGGATGGCACGCGCGATCGAGAGGCCTTGATTCCGGCCATTACAGAAAAGGTTCGCGCGGGTGAATTGCAGCCGCCTGCCTCGGCCGACAACGACGAGCGTCCCTTTGCCCAATTCGTGGCCGAAGGCGTGGACCGCAACCTGGAAACAGCGCGCAAGCTTGGGCTGCTGGTCGCCGAGGAGTAGCGGAGCCCGGGCAACCCGGGCCGCCGCGACACTTGCCTACTTCTTCATCGGGTCTATGCCCCACACCCGCTGAATGAATGGGTAGCGGCCCGATCCCACCGCGTACTGGTAGTAGTGCGTGGGGTTCTTCTTGTAATACTTCTGGTGGTATTCCTCAGCGGGCCAGAACGGCGAAGCGGGCACGATCTGCACTGCGATCGGTTTCGAGAATTTGCCCGACTTGCCGAGTGCTTCCTTGGAAGCTTCCGCTGCTTTCCGCTGCGCTTCCGAGTGGTAATAAATGTAGGTGCGGTATTGCGGGCCGATATCCGCGAACTGTCCGTCGGGCTGCGTCGGATCAATCGCGTGCCAATATGCGTCCAGCAACTGCTCGTAAGTCACCTGAGTCGGATCAAAGATAACTTCAATGGACTCCACGTGCCCGGTCTGGCGGTTGGAAACCTGTTCATACGTGGGATTCTTTTCTTTGCCGCCGGTGTAGCCGACTGTGGTCTGGATCACACCCTTGGTCTTGTCAAAGGGCGGCTGCATGCACCAGAAACATCCGCCTGCGAACGTGGCCTTTTCATATTTGGGCGCAGCCTTTTGCGCCGTACCCGCGTTAGAAAACACAAATGCGGCTAGCAGGCCGCCCAAAATCCAATTCTTCATTGAGGTTCCCTCGCTCGGAGCTCGACAGTTGATTCTACGATGAATTAGATGCAGGAGAGGGACTTGCGGACGCGAAGAACTCTGGTAGCCCCGACGGGAATCGAACCCGTATTTCCACCTTGAAAGGGTGATGTGCTAACCGTTGCACCACGGGGCCACAGCACGCTACTGGGAGGATCGATGCCTCCCACACAACCCTCCTATTATGGGGCATTCCAGTGGTTTTCACAAATTAGCGGATCCGGTGGCTGTGGGTCAGTTGGAAAGTCAGGGGCCGGAGTTTTGGCTCTGGGAAAAAGACTGCTCACAAAAACCCTTGCCTCTGCCAATCGAGCGACAAAGCGCGGAAGAACTATCCCTGCGCGTCTTTGTATTCTTCCAGCCAGGCCATTTGGATGGCTTCGAGTTTCGCCTCGTTGGACTTCTGCGGGTCGCCGGTAAAGCCTTCGAGTTCGCACACCCATTTATGCAGATCGGTGAAGCGCACCGTCAGCGGGTCGGTATCCGGAAACTTTTCCTGCAGCCGGATGCCGATTTCTTCCGCGTTGTCCCAATCGAAGGTAAAGGGCATCTTGAAATGATTCCTCAGTGATTTTCTTCCCGGGCGTAATTCCGGTTCCAGCCGGGAATTTCTACAACAACGTCTTTCGTGCCGTCGGGCACGCACTGGCAACCCAGCCGCGACTTCGGCGTCAGCCCCGGTGCTTCGTCGAGCTGGTCTAGTTCTGGGTCGCTGGCTTCGTTGCAGGTATCCAGGCCCTCGTGAACCACCACGTGGCAGGTCGAGCAGGCGCACACGCCGCCGCAGGCATGATCCAGCGGGATGCGGTGGGCCATGGCAATATCCAGAATACTGCCCGGCTGCCCGTGATCCTGGTAAGGCAGCGCCGCGGGATCCACTTCAATGGTGCGGCCCCCGTCCGGCTTGCCTTCTTCCACAAACGTAATTTTGTATTTCTGCGTGGGCAGCTTGAATTTCACATCCGCGTCAATGTAGGGGTTCTGGCTCATCGTTTGTCTTTACACTTCATCCAGCTTCCTGCCTTCCACCGTGGCGTGCAGCACCTGGTTCATCATGCGCTCGGCGAGCGCGGTAGTGGCAGCGTTCAGCAGGTCAATATGCGCGCGGATATCCTTGTAATCGTCTCCGGCCATCACCTTGCGCAGGCCTTCCGCGGCCACTTGGATCTGCAGTTGCTCCACCTCGGACAGATCACGCGCGGCATCGCTGCGCAGCGCCTTGTCGGTTGCCTGCAGGATGGACTCGGCTTCGTTGCGCGATTCAATCACCTGCCGCTGCGCAAAATCCTGCTCGGCAAAATCAATGGATTCTTCCAGCATGCGCTCGACTTCCGCGTCGCTCAGGCCGTAGCTCGGCTGCACTTCCACTTTGTGAGTCTCTCCGCTGAGCAGATCCCGGGCGTGCACTTCGAGAATGCCGTTGGCGTCAATCACGAATTTCACTTCCACGCGCGCCAGCCCCGCGGGCATGGCCGGGACCTTCAATTGAAAGCGTGCCAGCGAACGGCAGTCGCGCGCCAGTTCGCGCTCGCCTTGCAGCACGTGCAGGTCAATGCCGGTCTGGTTGTCCACGCCGGTAGTGAACAGCTCCTGAGCGCTGGCGGGAATCGTGGAATTGCGCGGGATGAGCTTGGCCACCACTCCGCCCATGGTTTCAATGCCGAGCGAAAGCGGCGTCACATCGAGCAGCAGCATGTCGCGCACGCCGCGGTCCAGGATCGCCGCCTGCACGGCCGCGCCCAAGGCCACCACTTCGTCGGGATTCAGCTCGCTGTGCGGCGCGCGGCCGAAGAACTCCTGCACGCGGCAGCGCACCGCCGGGATGCGCGTCGAGCCGCCCACCAGCACCGCTTCGTCAATCTGCGCCGGTTTCAGCGAGGCGTCCGCCATCGCCAGCCTCACCGGTCCCATGGTGCGATCCGCAACCGGCGCGATCCAGTTTTCGAAGTCGGCGCGTTTCAGTTCACGCACGTAAACGCTGCCGGAGGGCAGGGGGAACTTCACCGTGTAGGAATCTTCGCTGGAAAGAGCGTGTTTTGCGCGAATCAGTTCCTTGCGCAACTCCTGCCAGGCTTCGGCGTCCTGCTGCAAATCCAGCGCGAAATGTTCGGAAATATCGCGCGCGGCGCGGGCCAGCAGGAGATTGTCAATGTCGTCGCCGCCCAGGTGCGTATCGCCGTTGGTGGAGAGCACCTGGTAGATATCGCCTTCGCCGGTGGAAATCAGTTTCAGAATGGAAATATCGAAGGTGCCGCCGCCAAAATCGTACACGGCCACGTGCCCGCGTCGTTTTTCATGCAGGCCATAGGCCAGCGCGGCCGCGGTGGGTTCGTTCACCAGGCGCAACACCTCGAGGCCGGCCAGGCGCCCGGCGTCTTTTGTGGCTTGTCGCTGCGCGTCGTTGAAATAGGCGGGCACGGTGATCACCGCGCGGTCCACCGGTTCGCCGAAGTGATGCTCGGCCCAGCTTTTCAATTCGCGCAGGATGAACGCGGATATTTCCGGAGCGGTGAAGACGCTCTCGCCCAGGGCCACGCGAATCACTTGTTCGCTGCCGGGCGCGATGCGGAAGGGAAACAGTTTCAATTCCTGCTGGACGTCCGCCAAGCCGCGGCCCATCAATCGCTTCACCGAATAGATGGTGCGCTCGGGCTGCGTCAGCAGGCGCCGCCGCGCGGGCTCGCCCACATACAGCGCGCCGTCCGGATCAATGCTCACCACCGAAGGGCACAGCGTCGAACCATACGGCCCCTCGATACACTTCGGCTGCCCCGTCGCCAGATCCACATAGGCGACCAGGCTATTGGTGGTGCCCAGATCGATGCCAACCAGTTTTCCCATTTTCATTCAGCTAGGCTTCAGCCAGCTCTTTGGCAACCCCGGTCACCAGGTTGCGAATGTAGGAGCGGCGGTTCAACAATTCGTTCATGCGCTGCATCAGTGTGGCGCGCCGGGTATCCTCCGCGCTGCTGTCCATCGCCGTGTCCCAGGCGGCAAATTCCAGCTTCAGTTGCCCGTCCACTTCTTCCAGCTTTTGCTCGAAATGGTGCTGCGCCGCTTCCAGCCGGGCGCGCAGGGTGGCCAGATTTGCGCCATCACTCCCGTGCCTGGCCGCGCGCAATTCATCGAGCGATTCATTCAATTCGAAGACTTCTTCCAGCAGCTCCGGCGGGGCCTGCTGCCGGGTGGTGCCTTCCTTGCGCACGCCCGCGCGTTGCAGCAGGTACTCGACGCGTCGCAGCGGATCGCGGAGGGTGCGATAGGCATCGTTCAACTGCGAAGATTGCTGCACGGAAAGCTCGCGCTCGCGCTGGCTGGAATTCGCAAAATTGTCCGGGTGCAGCTTCCAGTTCAACTGGTGAAACCTTTTCTCCAGCGCGGCCGCGTCAATCTGCAACTTCTGCGGCAAGTCGAACATGGCGAAATAATCCGCCCCGGGCGGCAGCGCCTGGATGCGCCCGCAGGCCGTGCAGACGTGGCGATCCGGCGTCTCCGAGCCGCACGACCAGCAACCGGTGGGCACCGCGTTGTGAATGGGAAGCTGGGTCATAAGGGAACCGCCGCGCGGCCGGCGCTACGCGGTGAACGAACTGCCGCAACCGCAGGAACGCGCCGCCTGCGGATTGATGAAAACGAATCCCTGGCGGATCAATTCCTCGGTGTAATCGAGTGTCGTGTTGTTCAGATAGAGAAAACTCTTCGGGTCCACGAATACGCGCGCGCCATTTTCCTCGAATACTTTATCTCTGTCGCGCGGCTGGGTATCCAGCCGCATCGCGTAACTCAGTCCCGAGCAGCCGCCGCCCTGCACGCCCACGCGCAGGCCTCCGGTGGATTCCGGCACGCCTTCCTTGGCCAGCAGCGCCTTGATTTTCGATGCCGCTTTTTCCGTTACGTGAATCATAGTCGTCGAATCCGCAAGCTTGCTCAAAACCGACTGTCACCAGCAGACAGTTTACAGCAACCTGATTTCAGGCTTGGTGGCTGCCCGGCTATGAACTGCCGGCTGCAAGCGATTATGCCTTGGCCTGTTCCGCCGGCACCGCGTCGGCAACTCCCTGTTTCTTCTTCCAGTCGGCCAGCGCGGCCTTGATGGCGTCTTCGGCCAGCACCGAGCAGTGAATCTTTACCGGCGGCAGGCTCAGTTCCTTGACGATTTCGGTGTTCTTGATCGCCAGGGCTTCGTTCACCGTCTTGCCCTTCACCCATTCGGTGGCCAGCGACGAACTGGCAATCGCCGAACCGCATCCGAAGGTCTTGAACTTGGCTTCTTCAATGACCTGCGTTTCCGGGTTCACGCGCATTTGCAGTTTCATCACGTCGCCGCATTCGGGCGCGCCCACTAGGCCCGTGCCGACATTCGGATCTTCTTTCGGCAGGCTGCCTACGTTGCGCGGGTTATTGTAGTGATCCACCACTTTGTCTGAATACGCCATTTGTGTGTCTCCTTCAATCTCTTCTGAGCTTTTGCAACGTCGTCATAGCTTAGTGGCTGCTTCCCGCCGTCACATTCCACTGCATCTTGCTGATGTCAATGCCTTCCTTGGCCATCTCATAGAGCGGCGAAAGCTCGCGCAGCTTCTGCACCACGCTCACCACGCGCTCCACCGCATAATCGATTTCCTCTTTCGTCGTGAAGCGGCCCAGGCCGAAGCGGATCGACGTGTGCGCCAGGTCTTCGCCCACCCCCAGAGCCTTCAGCACATAGCTTGGTTCCAGCGTGGCCGAAGTGCAGGCCGAGCCGCTGGATACCGCGATGTCGTTGATGCCCATCAGCATGGATTCGCCCTCCACATAGGCGAAACTGATGTTCAGGTTGTTCGGCAGGCGGTGCTCCATCGAGCCGTTGATGAAACATTCGTCCAGCTTGCCCATCAACTGATCCTTAAGGTAGTCCCGCAATTCGCGGATGCGCACGGATTCCGCGGCCATTTCGTTGCAGGCGATTTCCGCGGCCTTGCCGAAGCCCACGATGCCCGGCACGTTCAGGGTGCCCGAGCGCATGCCGCGTTCGTGGCCGCCGCCATCAATGATGGCGCTCAGTTGCACGCGTGGATTGCGCCGCCGCACATACAGGGCGCCGCAGCCCTTCGGTCCGTAGAACTTGTGCGCGGTCATGGAAAGCAGGTCAATCCCGTCCTTGTTCACGTCCAAAGGGATTTTGCCCACTGCCTGCACTCCATCCACGTGGAAGAAGATGCCCTTCTCTTTGGCAATCTTGCCGATTTCAGCGATGGGCTGGATCACGCCGATTTCGTTATTGGCGTACATGATGGTGATGAGGATCGTTTTCGGGGTAATCGCGGCCACCAGGTCTTCGATGCGGATGCGGCCATCTTTTTGCACCGGCAAATAGGTCACCGTGCAGCCGTGCTTTTCCAGGCGCTTGCAGGTGTCGAGCACCGCCTTGTGCTCGGTCACCTGAGTGATGATGTGATTGCCCTTTTCTGCATACATCTCCGCGATGCCTTTGATCGCCAGGTTGTTCGATTCGGTGGCGCCGCTGGTGAAGATGATTTCTTTGGCGGTGGCGCCGATCAGCCTGGCGATATGGCCGCGCGCGGTCTCCACCGCTTCTTCCGCGGTCCAGCCAAAGGGGTGATTGCGGCTGGCCGCATTGCCAAAGTTTTGCGTGAAATAGGGAAGCATGGCTTCCACCACCCGCGGGTCGCACTGCGTCGTGGCGTGATTATCCAGGTACAGCGGCAGCTTTACCGGCATTTCTTTTTCCCCTTTTGCTCTCACCGTCATTCTGAGTCCGCCGGAGGCGGACTCGGAAGGACCACACGCCGCAGATTTGTCTACGACGCTTTCAATTCCACAATCGCGTGGCCGGGCTGGTTCGGGCCGGTCATCTGCGAAATCTTCATGTTGGCCAGCAGCTTCAAGATGTTTTCGTTCAACTGGTGCAGCGGCTCGCGCACGCTGCACAGATTCGTCTGGCCGCATTCGCCGTGCTGCGTCATGCAGCTGGCAATCGCCTGCTGGCCTTCCACCGCGCTGATGGCGTCCAGCACGCTGATGTGCGCCGGGTCTTTGGCCAGCGCGTAGCCACCTGCCGAACCGTGCTTCGACTTCACCAGCCCCTTGCGCGAAAGTTTTTGCAGTACCTTAGCCATCAAATGCGCGGGCAGGCAGTACTCCTGCGCGATATCGGCCGCGCTGCACGCCCCATCGCCGTAGTGCAACGCCAAATGCCGCAAGGCGATCAGACCGTAATCCGCTTTTTTTGAGAGCTTCAGCATTCTTCTCTCGTTCGGGAAACAAATACCGAACTACGACCAATTCAGTCGCATATTGAGAATAGCCCTAAACCGCCAATCTTGTCAAGTCACCATAACGCGCAACTCAAACAAAACAAACAACTACGATATACGACTCACATGGTCTTATATGTCGCGGCGCCAGATTCGCAAAGCACAAAATGGCAAAAGGAGTTCCTGGCCCATTGAACGGCTCCATAGCAGGGTCAAAATGGTACGCCTGCAGTGGAATTCCAGCAGAAACTTCATCCGCAACAAACCACTGTTGCGCTAGAATGCAACCGAATGACGCCCGTGGTTGCCATCTATCCCGGCTCGTTTGATCCGGTCACCAACGGCCATCTCGACTTAATCGAGCGTGGCGCAAAAATCTTTGGCAAGCTGATTGTCGCCGTGCTGCGCAACACGGAGAAAGAACCGCTGTTCGGCGTGGCCGAACGGCTGGAAATGTTGCGCGAATGCACGCGCCGGTGGGCCAACGTGGAAGTGGACATCTTTGAGGGCTTGCTGGTGGATTACGCGCGCGTGAAGCAAGCGCAAGTGGTGCTACGCGGCATCCGCGCCGTATCCGACTACGAATACGAATTGCAAATGGCGCTGATGAACCGCAAGCTGGAGCCCAATCTGGAGACCGTATTCATGATGCCCGCGGAAACCTACAGCTACTTGAGCTCGCGGCTGGTGAAAGAAGTTTTCCGGCTGGGAGGCGACATCAGCAACCTGGTGCCGCCTAGCGTGCTGGAGCGTTTGCGCGCCAAGGCTTTATAGGACGGGCGTCCACGTCCGTCCAGGCTATTGGTTTTGCTTGTCGCGGGGGCGCATGCTCGTTTCGCCCCTGTTTTTGCGAGGGAAAAGTGGTCTTCGCCGATCGCATCAACCGCATTGAACCTTCGGCCACGCTGGCGGCCAGCGCCGAAGCCGAAAAACTCCGCCAGCAGGGCGTGGATGTGGTGGACTTCGGCCCCGGCGAGCCCGACTTCCCCACTCCCGAGCATATTAAGCATGCAGCGATTCGTGCCATCGAGCAGAACCACTCAAAGTACACCGCCGTCGGCGGGGTGATTGCGCTGCGCAAAGCCATTGCCGAATGGCATGCGGGGCAGTTCGGCTCCGCGTACGAATCCGCGGAGTGCATTGCCTGCACCGGCGGCAAGCACGCACTGTTTAACGCGCTGCACGTGCTGCTCAATCCGGGCGATGAAGTGCTCATCCCCGTGCCCTACTGGGTTACTTTCCCGGACATCGTGCGCTATGCCAACGCCACGCCGGTGTTCGTTCCCACGCGCGCCGACGAAGGCTTCCGCCTCACCGCCGCCGCCGTGGAACGAGCCATCACCCCACGTACCCGCATGCTGATCGTCAATTCGCCGAATAATCCCAGCGGGGCGGTGATCCCACCGGCCGAGTTCGAACGCATTTACCAGGCGTGCCGGGCGCGCGGCATCTGGCTGGCCAGCGACGAATGCTATTCCCACTTTACCTACGGCGCGGCAAAGCCCTACTCGGTGGCCGGCCTTCCCGATTCCAAGCCGCACGTCATTGTGATTGGCTCGCTGTCCAAGACCTTTGCCATGACCGGATGGCGACTGGGCTACGTGCTCGGACCCAGGCCGCTGGTTGACGCCGTCAGCAAGTTGCAATCGCAATCCACGTCGAACCCGACTTCGATTTCGCAGTACGCGGCGATCGAGGCCATGCGCGGCACGATGGAGCCGTGCAAGGCCATGCTCGCGGAATACGCGCGCCGCCGCGAACGCATTCTGGCCGGCATGGCGGCCATCCCCGGTGTGGTTTGCAACGCGCCGGAGGGCGCGTTTTACGTGTTCCCGAACATAGAAGAACTGCTGGGCGGCCGTGTGGGGGCGAACACAATGGAGGTCGCGCGGAACCTGTTGCACACGGCGCATGTGGCCGTGGTGCCCGGCGACGCTTTCGGCATGCCCGGCCACCTGCGTTTTTCGTATGCGACTTCGATGGAACGCATCGAAGAGGGCCTGCGCCGCCTCGCCCGTTTTTTTTCAAGAGAGCAAGCCGCTCCGGCTGCAAGATGAAGCCTGTACCTGCTCGCCTGGAACCGCAGTTCGTGCCCCGCATCTGGGGCGCCCGCTCGCTGGCCCCCCTTTTCCCCGCAAAAACGAATTTGTCGAACCCGCTGGGTGAAGTCTGGCTGACCGGAAACGACTGCGCCTTTGCCAACGGTCCTTTTGCCGGACAAAAACTCTCCCACGCGTGGCGCGCCATGCCGCGCGAGTGGGCGGGCACCGCTCTGCGCACGCGCGAGCCATTTCCCCTGCTGATCAAATTCCTGTTTCCCGATCAGTGGTTGAGCGTGCAGGTTCACCCGGATGATGCCTATGCGCGCATGTATGAAGAGGCCGCGGGCGGCACGGGCAAGACGGAAATGTGGCACGTGATTTCCGCGCAGCCGGGCGCCAGCGTGCTGGTCGGCCTGAAGCCCAAGACCACTCCTGAACAGTTCCGCGAAAAGATCGCCGATGGCTCCGTGGAGGAGTGCCTCGAGCGCATTCCCGTCGCGGCAGGCGACAGCATCTTCGTTCCCGCCGGCACCGTACACACCATCGGCCCGGGCATGGTGCTGTGCGAGATCCAGGAAAATTCCGATCTGACCTATCGCGTTTTTGATTACAACCGCGTAGCGACCGATGGCAAGCCTCGCGCCTTGCATGTCGAGCAAGCGCTGGCGGTCACGCGCTTCGGAGCCCAGATTGGGGGCAAAATGGCGCGCGTCCTGAGGGAACGGACCGGCCGCACCGTATCGCTGTGCGCGGCCTGTCGCTACTTCGCCACGGAAAAATGGGACTTGCTGGGCCGCACCAACCGCGCCACCATGCCCGATCGCTTCGAGTTGTTTGTTTTCCTTGACGGCGCGGGGCGCATCGAAACTCCCGGCGACGCGGCGCAGAATTATTCCGCCGCGGAAGTCTGGTTCCTGCCCGCGGGACTCGGCGCATTCCAAATCACGCCTACCCGACCCACCTCGCTTCTCCGCGTTTTTGTCCCGGACATTGAAGCGGTACGAAAGGCCTTCGCAGGCACCCCGGCTTCGCAGGTGATCTTTGCATAAGGCTTCCGCGGCTTTTTGTTGCCGTTTTGAACCTTGCCGCTTGCAAGCGGAATCCTCTTTAGTATTCCTGTGGCAGAATAGTTTCCCAGAATGGCCAAGCCTGAAATCCACGCGGTGATCCTGGCAGGCGGACGCGGCACGCGCTTCTGGCCCCGCAGCCGGACGCGCACTCCGAAGCAGTTGCTCAACATCATCGGCAAGGAAACGATGTTGCAGCAGACCCACGCGCGCCTGGGTCCTGTTTTTCCAGCCAGGAATTTCTGGGTGGTCACCAACACCGAGCAGGCCGCTGCTGTCCGCGGCAACCTGCCGCGCGTGCCGAAAAATCAAATCCTGGCCGAGCCGGTCGGCAGAAACACCGCAGCCGCCATTGGCCTGGCGGCCCTGCATATTCAGAAGCGAACGCGCAGCTCGGACGCTCTCATGGCCGTGCTGCCCGCCGACCATTACATTGGCAACCCAGCGCGCTATCAAAAAGTTGTCCGGGCGGCGCTCGACGCAGCGGCGCAGGGTCCGCATCTGGTGACCCTGGGCATTCAGCCTGCGCATCCCGAAACCGGATTTGGCTACATTGAACGCGCCGAGCCGGCGGCGATGGCTGGCGGCCAGCCCGTCTTTCGCGTGGCACGCTTTGCTGAAAAGCCCGATGCGGTAACCGCCGCGCAGTATCTGGCCAGCGGCAATTACGATTGGAACGCCGGGATGTTTTTCTGGCGCGTTTCCACGTTCCTGGCCTGCCTTGAGCGTTTCCTCCCAAAAACGTTCGCTGCCTTACAGCGCCTGGCCGGGACAATCGGCGCGCCTCGTTATGCGGGTGCGCTGCGCAAGGTGTATCCGCAGCTCGAAAATATCTCGGTGGACTACGCGGTGATGGAACCTGCCACGCGCCCGGAAAACTCCGGCTTCGTAAAGGTGCTCACGATCCCCGCTGATGTCGGCTGGAGCGACATCGGCTCCTGGTCCGCCGTGTACGCCTTGCTGGCCAAGTCACCTGGCGAAAACGTTTGCCCCGGCGCGCATGCCGCGATTGACGCTACCGGCAACTTCCTTTGGAGCCCGAAAAAATTCGTCGGCGCCATCGGAATCAAAGACGTGGTTCTGGTGGAAACCGAAGACGCTATTCTTCTCTGCCCACGCGACCGCACCCAAGACGTCAGCAAACTTGTCAAGCTTCTGGAGTCCGAAAAGCGCAACAAGCTCCTTTGAGAGCTGACCGTCAGCTTCTCCCGGTCACTAGGCATCCGTCACCAGTCACCCTTATACTTACAGCGGCATGACGCACATCAAATTCGGCACCGACGGCTGGCGCGGTGTAATCGCCGACGACTACACCTTCGAAAACGTCCGCAAGGTGACGCAGGCCATTGCCCGCTACGTGGTGCGTTGCGAAAAGCCGGAGACCGGCGTGCTGGTAGGCTACGACACGCGCTATGGCTCCGAACGCTTCGCGCGCGCCGCCGCCGAAGTAATTTCCTCCACCGGCACTCCGGTGTGGCTTGCCGATCATGCCTGCCCTTCTCCGGCGATTTCTTTGCTGGTGAAGCAGCGCGGGGCCGCGGGCGGCGTCATGATTACCGCCAGCCACAATCCATACAAATGGAACGGCATCAAGTTCAAGGCCAGCTATGGCAGTTCCGCTTCTCCGGCCATCGTCGCGCAGATCGAAAAAGAACTGGCTGGCGTGCTGGAAAACGCTACGCCGCAACTGCCGCCGCGCGCGGACCTGATTCATTCGCTCGACGTGCGCACGCCCTATCTGGATACGCTCGATAAGCTGGTGGACTGGGACCGCCTGCGCGGAGCGAAATTCCGCTTCGTGGTGGACCCCATGCACGGCGCGGCCCGGGGACTGCTGCGCGAGCTGCTCTCGCGGCACAAGGTGGTGTGCGAAGAAATCCGCGGCACGCGCGATCCCATGTTCGGCGGCGTGAATCCCGAGCCCATCGAACCGCACATCCGCGCGGTGCAGGACGCGGTGGTCAAAGGCGGCTTCGACGCCGGCTTCTGCGCCGATGGCGATGGCGACCGCATCGGCGCGGTGGACCGAAAAGGCGTGTTCGTCACCCCGCACCAG
>CAZCNH010000050.1:21741-29456 GCA_964500065.1 uncultured Acidobacteriaceae bacterium | reverse complement strand
AACGCCGCCCTGTCACGGCGGAGGCCGCGGGTTCGAGTCCCGTCGTCCCCGCCATCTAACCTGTGACAAATCAATACGGGAACATCGCCGTATGAGGTTGGTCGGACAAAAATCAGTGGAGCGCTGCGGCTGCTTTTTTTTCTACCGCATCGCGCTGCGCTGAGCCGATCACGTGGTCGGGTGGCCCAGGGTAAGACTCCTAGCCGATGAGTCGTGTGGCGGGTGCCCCATCGTTCGCGGTTTGTGTCCTTCGCCGCTCCCTCTAGACCGGGCTCAGGATAAACGACGGTGGGCGAAGGTTTCCCTTCGTTCTTCGTAGCGCAATCACTTCACTTCCAACACCAGGCCCGCCCACGGTTGCCAACCCCGCAAGTGCTTACCGCTTGGCTGAACGATGTCCTTAGCGGGTGTTTGCCCCGGTCGGTGTGAAGAGGCAGCGGTGTCATAAAAGTGTCATGGTTTTTGGTTCAAAACGGTTCAAAACGGGTACAAACGGTTCAACACTGGAATCGCGTAAGGTCTTGACGGATATAATACAATCCAAAATTTTCAACACCAATCAAAACGGTCACTCATTTTCCCCGACCGGACAGGGGAACTCAGGCTTTTTCCAGGATGGGGCGGGCGCCGGGCGGAGGGAAGCTGATACGCCAGAAATCTACCTTGTTATCAACAAACTCGAAACCCACGTAGCGTTTGCCCGACTGGCTCTTGGATACACTCACGATGCGGCAGTCGGTTTCATCTTCGCGATTGGCGTGGCGGAGACGAAAGATATCCCCCTGCTCCAGCGCGTGCTCCAGTTCCATCATGCCGCCGTGCGCGCTTACCCGCACCACGTAGGTCTGTTCCTCAAACTCCGCGGAGTGGCCATGAGATTTTGAACCAAACGCCAGAATCCGCATGCGCAATGTCACGCGCTGGCTGCGGCGGCCAGGTTTGCCTCCGGCCAGGGGTCTGCTCGCAACCGGCCGGCGCAGCAAGCCGGCAGGAGCCTCGGAATGAGTCACCGCCATGACTGCAAGATATAGAAGGGCACGAAACAGGGCAATAGTACGAACGTCCCAGAAGCGGGTTTGGTCTGGAGTCGCGACCAGCCGGCAGGAAAGCCGCACAAAACGAGCTAGTAAATACTTTTCCCGTTGACGGTAATGTCCGCGCCGGGAAAGAAGAACCAGTGCACGGCCCCGCCGCGGACTGCGCCGCCCAATTCCGAATTGTCGCCCAGGCTCAGGCGCACCATGCCCGCGCCGTAGCCGTAGTAGGCCACCCAGGGCGAACCCATCGGCGCATGCAGCCTGGGATTGAACCCCAGCGCAAACTCGCGGAATTGCCGCAACGCGCTGCCATCGGCCAGATAGGCGCGGAGAGCCTGCTCATTGGTTCCGGCGGTGGCATCGGTGATTTTTCCGTTTGTGAATTGCAGGCGGATATTGGCGATGCGCGTTCCGGCAATGAGCGCGCCGGGAATCACCATGCGCCCGTTCACCGACTCCTCGAGCGGGGCCACGCGAATCGCTCCGGCGGGCAGCTCGATTTCGCGGTCAATGCGGACGCGCGCTCGCTTCATCGCCTCGCGCGAGGCGTCGCCGTTCTGCCGCGTCACCTGCCGGTCGCCGATGCGGAACCGCAGGTCGGTTCCCTGCGGCGTCGTTACGCGCACTTCGCCGCCGCGCAGCCTGGCGATGGCGGCCTCCTGCTCGCGGGCCAGCGCTGCGTAGTCAATATTCAGCGCATCGAAGTAGATGCGGTCGAAGGCCGCATCGTGGCGGCCGTTGGTGCTATCCACCGCGCGAGTGCCGTCGCCCCAGTGAAAATGGATTTGCCGGCCGCGCCCGGCATCGAGCCAGCGTCCCAGAGCCGCTGCCTGATCCGGTTCGGCAGGCCTTCCGGGTACGGCGGGGAGCCACACGTAGATATCCGTTTGTGCCAGCCGCTCCTCGAATTTCTCCACGGGGCCGTAAGGAATGGATGCAACGGTCACGCCGAGCTTTCCCAGAGCCGCGGACGTTTCCTTTTCCAGTTCGGGCATCACCGCAGGATCGAACCGCAGGATGGCCGTTTCTCCTTTTTCGGGTTTGAGCGCCGCAACGATTCGCGCCGCCATTTTGTCGAACGCCAGATTCGCGGGCGAGGACCCTTGTCCCGCAAGAAGCCCTCCCGCCGCCAGCGCGACACAGGCCAGCAACACAAATCGCATCATCTGCAAGCCTAATTGCAAAACGCGCATAGCCGCTCCTCTTTACTTGATAGGTTCCGCGTACACGGCGGTGCCGTAGGCCAGCACCTCAGTGACGCCTTGCATCACTTCGTTGGCGTCGTAGCGCATCCCGATCACCGCGTTGGCGCCGCGGTCAGACGCGTGCTGCATCATCAGGGCCGTGGCGTCTTCGCGCGTTTTCTCGCACAGTTCGGTGAACAGGGTGATGTTGCCGCCGACAATGGTCTGCAGCGACGCGCCGATCGTGCCGATAATGCTTCGCGAACGGACCACAATGCCCCGCACGGCTCCAAAGCTCTTGGCCACCCGGTATCCGGGCAAGTCGAACGTGGTGCTGACCATCATCGGGTTGATCATCGGATTCTCCTTCCTCACTTTTCCTGTGTTGCTGCCAGCGGTGATTTCATCAACTGGCTCATGGCCACAATGCCCAGCGCCGGGCCAATCGCCATGCTCGCCGCCGCCCAGCGCCAGCCGTAGGTGACGGCAATCGCCCCGGTGATGCGGATCGCGACCACGGTCAGCAGAAAGCCCAGAGCCGTTTGCATGGTCAGCGCGGAACCGATGTATTGCCGGTCGCTCACTTCGCTGACGATGGTGGAAAATTGCGCCGAATCCGCCACCACGCTCACTCCCCACACCAGGCAAACCACCACCAGCAAAGGATAAATGGAAAAACACAGAGGAACCAGCAGGCAGCACGCGCCGCTTGCCGCCATGGCGATCATGGTCACCCGGGCGCGCCTCGCGATTCGTCGCGCGGTCATTTCCTCGGCGCTGGATACGGGCGGCTCGGCGGCCCCGCCGGTAGTGTCGAGAATCCCCATCGGCGCGTCGCTCACCCGCCCAGCCCAGTAGCATCCTGCAAATCCCGCAGCGATGGCGAAGAACGCGGCCACTGCCGTGCCGTGGTCGCGAACGCCGGCAGCCCCTGCCAGCAGCAGCGCAATCCAGGTCCACATCGAGTACAACTCCCACATGTGGCCGAAATATCCCAGGTTGGCCAGGCGCAGCCGCCGGTTGTGAACGATCGCGCGAACCTGGTGGAAATCCACGCGCGGTGAGGGGAGTGTGTACGGCCCTTCTTTCACTCCAAACCCGACCAGCGCTGCGGCCACCAGCGCCAGCATCGAACTCATCAGCACGACGCCGCGCCACGGCAGGTTGGTGGCTCCATCGAGCAAATACGGCACGCCTTTGCCCACCGTCAGCGAGCCGACCAGCACGCCCAGGGCAGTTCCCCGCCCTTCGCGAAACCAGCCGCTCAGGATCTTCATGCCCACCGGGTAAACGCCGGCCATCGCCGCGCCAGTCACGAAACGCAGCACCAGCGCCCACCACATGTGGTCAGCCGCGACCACCGCGAAAACCGCGTTGGCCAGCGATGCCAGCAGCGCCGAAAACGCGAACATCCGCGGCCCGTGCAAAATATCCGGCAGGTTGAACACTGCGCTGGCGAGCGCGCCCACAACAAATCCCAGTTGCACCGCCATGGTGAGCCATGCCGCCGCAGAGCCGGAAAGTTCGCCGCCCCATACCGCTGTCAGGTGCGGGATGGCCGCCGTCCCCGAAAACCACATGGACGTGCCCAGCAGTTCCGCGAATCCGACCGTCCACAGCACGCGCCTCTGCTGATGCGGCAACTGTTCCGCGCTGCTTCCCTCGTAAATGTCCGTGGTAATAGTTGCCCCCGTGACCGGGCGCGATTCTAACGCGTTCGTCCCGGTGTCTCCTAGAGCCGTATTGGTTTCGCGCACACCGCGGGTCAGGTTCCCCGGCGGGCCGCAAGTACTATTGGCAAGCGGCAGGGCCATGCGGCAGAATGGCGCAACTTTTTGCAGGCGGCAGGGTTAGAGCGGAATCAGGCAATCTTTGTCCAGGGTCGCGTTTCTCCATGTGGGAGGCTGAACGTGATGCGACGTTTTCTTCCGCCACTGATATTGGCAATGACTCTTCTGGAGAGCGGCTGTGGCGGCGGATCTTCCGTCACAGCCCCTCCGGCTCAGCAAATCGCCGTGTCGGTGAGCCCGAACACGGCCCAAATGTTGCCGGGTGAGACGCAACAATTCACGGCCACCGTCACGGGCGCCACCAATACCGCCGTCATCTGGTCGGTGAATGGGGTGAACGGCGGTAACAGCACGGTCGGCACCGTCAATACTTCAGGCCTATACAGCGCCCCCGCCACGGCTCCCGCGTCGCCAGTCACCGTAACCGCCACCAGCGCGGCGTCCGCAAATTCCACGGGCAGCTCCGCGGTCACGGTGGTCGCGCCGCGCGCCACTGATTTCGCGGCTTCCCGCTTTCTCGATCAATCTTCCTTCGGCGCAACCCCGGCAACCATCCGCCAGGTCAAGCTGGTGGGCTTCGAGCAGTACATTGCCGACCAGATTGCGGCCACGCCTTCCGCCTATCCGGACCCGCCGGATACCGACCCGGCCACCAACTCCCCCGCGCCTTACCAGCAACGCTTCATCACCAACGCGCTCACCGGGCAGGATCAGCTTCGCCAGCGTATGGCCTTTGCCTTGCAAAAGATCTGGGTAGTCTCCTGGGTGGTGGTGAATCAGGACGAAGGCTTTCTCTCCTACCTGCGCATGCACGACCAGCACGCTTTTTCCAATTACCGGCAGATCATGAACAACGTCACGCTGAATCCGGCCATGGGCCAGTACCAGGACGTCGCCAACAACGCGGGAGTCAATATTTCCGGCTCCCCTGCTGCGCTCAGTTGCAACGAAAACTACGGCCGTGAACTGATGCAGCTTTTCACCATCGGCGTGTGGCTGTTGAATCCCGATGGCTCGCTGGTTCTGCAGAACGGCCAGCCCATCCCGTCCTACGATCAGGATATCGTCGAAGCCAACGCCTGCGCCCTCACCGGCTGGACCTACGCCAACGCCCCCGGCGCAACCCCGCGCACCTATTTCCGCAACCGCTACTTTGGAGCGCCCCTGGAAGCCGTGGACGCTTTCCACGATCGCAGCGCGAAGACCCTGCTCAACGGCCGCGCGCTCCCGGCCGGCCAGTCCGCGGTGACCGATTTGCGCGACACGCTCGACAATCTGATGAGCCACCAGAACGTGCCGCCGCACGTATCGCGCCTGCTGATCCAGCAATTCGTCACCAGCAATCCCAGCCCGCAATATATCGCCCGCGTGGCGCAGGCTTTCGCCAGCGGCCGCTATGTGGGAGCCACGCGTACCTTCGGCACCGGCACGCCCGGCGACTTGCAGGCCACCATCGCCGCAATTCTGCTGGATGCGGAGGCGCGCGCCGGCGACGATCCCGCCGCCGCGCAGCCCGCCAGTTTCGGCAAGCTGCGCGAACCCGTTTTGTTTATCCTGGGCGCGCTCCGCGGCCTGAATGGGCAGAGCGACGGTTCCGCCGCGCGCGGTTTCCTGACCAGTATGGGCCAGAATTTGTTTTTCCCGCCCACCGTGTTCAGTTATTTCTCGCCGGAGTACGGCATCCCCGGCAAAGCCCTGTTGGGCCCGGAGTTCAACATTCAAAACAGTTCCACGGGCATGACCCGCGTGAACTTCGTGAACTCCCTGGCATTCGCCAATATCGGCGCCGGCACCACGGTGGACTTCACCCCGTGGAGCAATCTCGCGCAGCAGAGCACCGCCGCTCTGCTCGATGAACTGAATCGCGTCTTTCTGCATGGCGCCATGTCTTCGGCCATGCGCACCAGCCTCACCACCGCGGTCAACGCGGTTGCATCCACCAACCCGCAGTTGCGCGCGCAGACCGCGATCTACCTGGTGCTTTCGTCTTCGCAGTATCAAGTTCAGCGGTAGTGGTAGCCGCCGGTCTCAGGGCCGGCACAGGGGAGGAACCGATGTCACCGAGCCGCCGCGACTTCCTGCGCCGCGCCTGCTGCGCCGCCGGGGCTTTTGGCGCCGCCGCCAGCTTCGAGCGTTTCACGTTGCTGAGCGCGCTGGCGCAGTCCGCCAGCAACTACAAGGCGATGGTGTGTATTTTTCTTTTCGGCGGCAACGACGGCAACAACCTGATTGTGCCCAACCTGGATACGGGCATTCTGGCCGGTTTCCGCTACTCGGATTACCTGGCGATTCGCGGCAGCCAGGCTACCGGTGGTCTTGCCTTGCCGCAGACCGGCGCCGCCAGCCTGCTGCCTATTGCCACCGCGACCCCGCAACCCAGTGGCCTGCGCGATTTCGGCCTGCATCCTTCTCTGGCGCAAATGCAGGCGCTGTTTCAGAGCCAGCGCGCGGCCGTGGTGGCCAACATGGGTACGCTGTTCCAGCCGATGACCCGCGCGGAGTTCGTGGCGCAAAGCAAGCCGCGCCCCGCCAATCTGTTTTCGCACTCCGATCAGCAGCAGCAGTGGCAGACATCGCAATTCAATGGCCTGGGCGTTACCGGCTGGGCCGGCCGCACCGCAGACCTGGTTCATCCTTTGTTCAGCGCCGGCGCCGGCTTCCCGCCGATCACCACCGTTGCGGGCACCGCGATCTTCTGCACCGGCAACCAGACGGCGCCGTTTGCTCTGGCCCCCACCACCAATCCGGCTTCAATCGGTTTGCAGATGTCCGGTGGCTCGACCGCGGAGCGCAACGCCCGCCTGCTTTCTCTGCAGGAGCTGCTCACCTTCGATACGGGGATTTCCCTGGTGCAATCCGCCAGCAGCATCACCGGAGCGGCCATCCAACAGAGCGCCTCGCTTTCTTCGGCTCTGGCCGGAATCACCCCGCTGGCCACGCAATTCCCCGCTACCTCCATTGGCAACCAGCTCGCCCAGGTGGCGCGCATTATGAAGGCCCGGCCCACGCTCGACGCCAACCTGCAGCGGCAAATCTTTTTCTGCTCGATGGGAGGCTTCGATACGCATACAAACCAGGTCACCGACCAGGCCGGCCTGCTGGGCCAGCTGGACGCCGCCATGAAGGCTTTCTACGACGCCACAGTCGAGCTCGGCATCTCCTCCAATGTCACCACATTCACCCTGTCCGAATTTGGCCGCGCGCTGCGTCCCGCATCCGGCGCGGGCAGCGACCACGGCTGGGGCAGCCATCAAATTGTCATGGGCGGAGCCGTAAAGGGCGGCGACGTGTACGGCAAGATGCCGCAGTTTGCGCTCGGCGGACCCGACGATTCCGCCACCAGCGGCCGCTGGATCCCCAGCACTTCGGTAGATCAGTTCGGGGCCACCCTGGCCAAGTGGTTCGGCGTTCCCGATCCCAATTTGAATGGAATTTTTCCCAACCTGCCCAACTTCACCGTGCGCGATTTGGGCTTCATGCTGTGAACGCAGCGGCCAGGGGTCAATGGTTAGGGGTCCGTATCTGGTGTTTGGTGTTTGGTGTTTGGTTCACGAGCAGCTCTGCTGATCCGTGCCACCGCCGCTGCATCGTCATTCTGAGGAGCGTTTGGCAACAGGCCGCGGGACTGTTGCCGCGACGAAGAATCTCGATTCCGAATAACTGCAGCACCTCATTCAGCATCGAGATTCTTAGCTCGCCTGCGG
>CAZCNH010000050.1:0-21641 GCA_964500065.1 uncultured Acidobacteriaceae bacterium | reverse complement strand
CTCGTCGGATCGAAATAATCCGCACCGGTGGAGTGAGCCGTTGCTCTTTCACCGGGGACTGATGAATCTTGCGAACCACGTCCATGCCCTTCACCACGCGTCCGAACGCGGCAAAGCCCTGCCCATCCGGGTTGCGCTTGCCGCCAAAATCCAGTTCCGGCTGATCACCCACGCAAATGAAGAAATCCGCCGTCGCCGTATCCGGCCCGCTGCGCGCCATGGAAATCACGCCATCTTTATGCAGAATTCCGGTTTTGTTGGTTCGCTCCAACGGAATGGGCGCAAAGGCGTCTTTGCGCTCGCTGGCAGGAAGATTGGCATCCACGCGCGGGCCCGCCTGAATTACTTCAATTTTTACCGTGTTGTTAGGCTGATTATCCGGCGTAAGCGTCACCGTGCGATGGAAACGCCCGCCGTCGTAATAGGCGGCATCCATGTAGCGCAGAAAATTGGCCACGGTTCCGGGAGCGTGCTGGGAATCCAACGCGACTTCGAAGGCGCCTAGTTCGGTCACAATCGCCACGTGAATCTCGCCCGGCGCCGCTCCCGCTTCCGTTGCCGCTTTTTTCTGCGCGCCGGCAGCGACGGCAAGACTGAGAAGAGCAACAAAAACGAAGGCAATTTTCGCGATTCGCATCCTCGAAGCCTACCGCAAACCGCTCCCCCATGGAACAGCCTGCTAAGATATTCGCTTCACCGGAGATGAAATCCGCAGACTCACTGGCGATCGTCAACCAGGAAATTATCGCCTGCCAGAAGTGTCCGCGCCTGATCGCCCATTGCCGCAAGGTTGCGCGCGAAAAACGCCGCGCCTATCTCGATTGGGAATACTGGGGCAGGCCCGTTCCCGGCTTCGGCGACCGGCGCGCGCAACTGCTGATCGTCGGCCTGGCGCCCGGAGCGCATGGCGCCAACCGCACCGGGCGCATGTTCACCGGCGATCGCAGCGGCGAATTTCTCTACGCGCAACTGCATCAAGCCGGCTTCGCCTCACAGCCGCAGTCGCTGAGCCGGCAAGACGGGCTGCGCCTGCGCGACGCTTACATCACCGCCGCGGCGCGTTGCGCGCCCCCGGACAATAAGCCTTTGCCGGATGAAATTGCCGCCTGCCGGCCCTACCTGATGCGGGAGATTGAGATCCTCGAGCCGCGCGCGGTGCTGGCTCTGGGCAAGATCGGCTTCGAGGCCTACCTGCGTTGCCTGCAAGAGCGCGGCGAAATTTCTTCGCTTGCGCCATTCACGTTTGCGCACGGCGCTGCGTATGCAATTCCTGCGGCGGCGGGCCGGCCCACGCTTTTTGCCTCGTATCACGTCAGCCAGCAGAACACGCAGACCGGCCGGCTGACGCCGCCCATGTTCCTCAGGGTTCTGCGGCAGATCCGGCGGCACATTGACCGCGCTGGCGCAAACCGCTAGTCTCTCCGCGTTCACTTCTCTTCTGGAGGGCCTTCTGTGATGCGAATTTATCGCTTTGTTCTGGCACTTATTCTGGTCATTCAACTCGGTCTCCCGTCGCCGGCCAATTCCCAGGCGCCAGCCGCCGATGCAAAGAAGGACGAAGCCAAGAAGGAAGGCTTGCCGCTGAAGCCCGCACGGAAAATCGAGTTCACCACCGACGAAGGCACGTGGATTTCGCTCGACGTTTCACCCGATGGCCAGCGCATTGCCTTCGACTTGCTCGGCGATTTGTACCTGCTGCCCATCGCCGGAGGCGAGGCGCGGCGGATCACCAGCGGCATGGCGTGGGATTGCCAGCCGCGCTGGTCGCCCGATGGCAAGTGGCTGGCGTTCATCAGCGACCGCGCGGGCAGCGACAACCTCTGGCTGCTCAGGGCCGACGCCCTCGATGAAAAGAGCGAACCGAAGCAAGTCACCAAGGAGACCGATTATCAATTGCAATCCCCGGCGTGGACCCCGGACAGCAATTACCTGGTGACCCGCCGCATCGGCCCTTATCCCAACACCGACGACTTCATGCGCGGCACCAGCCTGTGGATGTATCACCGCGAAGGCGGCCGCGGCGTGGAAGTGGTTCCCTCGCGCGGCGCCACGCAGATCAATACCGGCGCGGCGTTTTCCCGCGACGGAAAAGCCATGTATTTCGCCAGCCATCCCGGCAGCTTCATTTACGACGCGGACCTGGGCCGCTTCCAGGTGTATTCCATGGACCGTGACACCGGGGAAATCGACACCATCAGCTCCAACTATGGCGGCGGCTTGCGCCCGGTGATTTCTCCCGACGGCAAGTGGCTGGTGTACGTGACCCGTCACGATTCCGGGACCGGCCTGCGCATTCGCGACATGCAATCGGGCGACGAGCGCTGGCTGGCCTACCCGGTGCAGCGTGACGACCAGGAAGGTTTTTCCGTGAACGACACCTTCCCCGGCTACTCCTTCACGCCGGATTCCACGGCCGTGGTCTTCACCGCCGGCGGGAAAATCAAGCGCGTGGATGTGCAAACTCGCGCGGTGCAAACCATCCCCTTCAGCGCCAAGGTGCAGGCCGAACTGGCGCCGCGCGTTTACAACACCTTCAAAATTGACGAAGGCCCGCTGGCCATCCGCCAGATGCGCTGGACCAATCAGACGCCCGACGGCAGCCAGATCGTTTTCAGCGCAGCGGGAAAGATCTGGCGCATGGATGTTCCTTCCGGGTCGCCGCAGCGGATCACCAGCGGCGCGGATCGCGAGTTCGAACCAATGATTTCGCCCGATGGCCGCTGGGTCGCTTACGTGACCTGGTCGGATTCGCAAGGCGGCTTTCTGTGGAAAGCTCCGCTTGCCGGAGGCGCGCCGGTGCGCCTCACGCGGACCGCCGGGTATGTGACTCTGCCGCGCTGGTCGCCCGATGGCGCGAAGCTCGCCTTTGTCTTCGGCTCCGCGCGCGGCTGGCTCACCGGAGATTCCTCCGATAAGCGGCAATTGAGCTGGATCGCCGCGGAGGGCGGCGAGATTCACAGCGTCACCGATCTTTCCCCCTTCCAGCAATCGCCGGCCTTCAACCGCGCCGGCACGCGGATTTACTACATGGAAGGGGCGCCGCCCCCGCCCAACGCCACCGGGCCGCAGCGGCCGGCGCGCTTGCTGCGCTCGGCGCGGCTGGACGGCACGGATAAGCAATCGCACTTGCGCATCGAGAGCGGCGTGGTGATCGCCACGCCTTCCCCGGACGAGGCCTGGGTGCTGTTGCAGGAGCGGTACGATGCGTACCTGGCGCCCTTCCCGCGCGTCGGGCAGGCCACCGTCACGCTGAATCTGCAGTCTCCCGCCGTGCCGCTGAAGCGGCTCACCACCGACGGCGCGAACTACGCCAGTTGGTCCAGCGACGGCAAGATGCTCACCTGGGCTCACGCCAACCGCTTCAGCCGCATTGCGCTGGACAAAGTCGCGCAATCGGAAAAGAAAGAAGACTGGAAGGCCGAGCAAATCCAGATTGCTTTGCAGTTGCCCCGCGCCACGCCCAGCGGAACGCTGCTGCTGCGTAACGCGCGCATCGTCACCATGAACGGCAAGGAGGTGATCGAGCGCGGCGATGTGCTGATTGAAAACAATCGCATCGCCTCCGTGGGCCCGGCAAGCAATGCCAGGCCGCCCGCCGGCGTGAAGGTAATGGACTTGAAAGGCAAAACGATCATCCCCGGGTTCGTGGATATTCACTCGCACCTGGGTGGGCGAGGTGATACCTGGACCGACCAGGAATGGTCCTACGCCGCCAATCTGGCTTACGGCGTTACCACCTCGCGCGATCCCTCGATTGATACCTATTCGGTGTTTGCCCGCGGGGAAATGGTGGACACCGGGGTGTTCGTCGGGCCGCGCATCTACGCCACCGGCAGCGCCATGACCACCCAGGCCGTTTCCGTGAATAGCGCGGAGGACGCCGAGAACATCGTTCGCCGCTACAAAGATCAGGGCGTGGATTCCATCAAGCAATACCTGCAACCTCGCCGCATTCAGCGGCAATGGCTGGCCATGGCCGCGGCCAAAGTCGGCGTGAATATCACCGCGGAAGGCGGCGGCGATCTGAAGGTCGACCTGAGCATGGTGCTCGACGGCTACACCGGCTTCGAGCACAGCCTTGGTATCGTGCCGCTCTACAAAGACGTGGTCGAACTGATCGCGCAAGCCAAGACCACGTACACGCCAACGCTGGTGGTGAGCTATGGAGGGCCTTCGGGCCAGTTCTACTGGCGGCAGCGCATGGATATTCACGCCGATGAGAAACTTAACCGCTTTACGCCGCATGAAACCATTGACCGCCGCGGCCGCCGCCGCCCGCTTACCCTGGACGAGGACTACCACTTTCCGCTGATCGCCCGCGGCGCGCGCGACGTGATCGCCCGCGGCGGCAACGTCGGGCTGGGCTCGCACGGCGAACAGCAAGGCATCGGCGCGCACTGGGAAATCTGGATGTTGCAATCCGGCGGCGCCACCCCTTGGGAAGCGCTTTACGCGGCCACGCGCCTGGGCGCGGAAGGCATTGGCCTGGAAGCGCAGGTGGGCTCGATTGAAAAGGGCAAGCTGGCCGACATGATCATTCTGAACGCCAATCCCCTCGACGACATTCGCAACACCAACACTATTCTGTACGTGGTGAAAAACGGGGAGCTTTTCGCGGGCGATACCCTCGACCAACTCTGGCCGGTGGAGAAAAAACTTCCGCCCTTCTTCTGGCGGCAATCGGATGCGGATTTGAAAGCGCTGCCGAAATAACTAGAAGTGCGAGATTTTCCCGTGGCGTTGCGCGAGGCGCAGTTTGCGGCGGATGGCCGCCTCGCGAAACCGCTTGCGGTCCTGCGCGCTTTCCGGAATCACCGGACGCACCTGAATGGGCCGCTTGTGCTCATCCACCGCCACAAACGTGAGATACGCGCTGCTGGTGTGCCGCCGCTCGCGGGTCAGATAGTTTTCCACGAACACCTTCACGCCCACTTCCATCGAGGTGTTGAACACCCGGTTCACGCTGGACTTCAGCACGATCAGGTCGCCGATCTGCACCGGCGAGCGAAAATCCACGTAGTCCACCGCGGCCGTCACCACATAGCTGTTGCTGTGGCGGTGCGCGGCCAGCGCGCCGGCGATGTCCATCAGGTGCATCACCTTGCCGCCGAGCATCGCCCCCAGCGGATTGGCGTCGTTCGGCAGCACCACTTCCACCATTTCCGACCGGGATTCACCCACCTTTTTCCCCGGCAACCGCGGGAGCGAGGGACTTTCCTTACCGCGTTTTTTTTTGGCCATGGACGCCTTTCCACACGCGCAGCACTGCAAGCGGGAACGGTTTATAATACATCGGTTCCAAGTCCAAAGTTTGCGAGCGCGCCATGACTGCCTCACCCCGCCGGGCCATGCTGGAAAAGTTTGTCGAGCAGCATCCCAGCGATGCCTTTGGCCGCTACGGGCTGGCGATGGAGTGCGCGGCAGCCGGAGAACTGGCTGCAGCGGAAGCCCATTTTGCCAAACTGGTGGAGACCAGCCCGCAGTACGTGCCCGCTTACTACCATTACGGGCAGTTGCTCGCGCGGCTGGAAAAACTCGACGAAGCTCGTCATATTCTCCGCACCGGAATGGAAGTCGCCCGGAAAGCGGGCGATTCCCACACCTTCAGCGAACTGGAGCAGGCCCTCGGCGACTTGAACTAGAGGCGCGCACCGCATGACGACTGAACGCATCCCGCTGTTTCCTCTCGAAGTGGTTCTGCTGCCGGAGAGCCTCCTGCCGCTGCACATTTTCGAGCCGCGCTACAAGGAAATGATCCGCCGCTGCCTGGCTGAGCTCATCGAGTTTGGAGTTGTACAGCAGAAGGACCAGGGCATCGTCACCGTGGGTTGCACCGCGGAAATTACGCAGACGCTCAAGGAATATGAAGACGGACGCCTGGATTTACTCACCCTGGGCCGGCGGCCCTTTCGCATCCGGGAAGTCGTCGAAGGCAAATCCTACTTTGAGGCGGACGTGGAATTTCTTGCCGATCAACCCAGCGGGATGCTGACGGCGCAGGCGCATCTTCTGGAGCAGTTCGCCGCGCTGCACAAAATCCTGTTCAATCAGGAACCGCCCCCGCTGGAGCCGGCGGAGACCGAATCGGTCGCCTATGCCGCTGCCGGTGAGCTTCCGCTCGATCTCGATTTCAAGCAGGCGCTGCTCGAGACCCGTTCCGAGCAGGAGCGGCAAAGCCTGCTTCTGGCCCGGATCGTGGAATGGATCCCGCAGGCCGCGCGGCAGAAGCGCATCCAGAAATCGGCCGGAGGCAACGGCCACGGATTGCACTAGCTTGCCCTGCGGGCGCCCTTCCCCGACATCAAAGCTCCCCGTTACAGCGAAGGGTCGTGCGATAATAGGAACGGATCGCGCTGATTTTTCCCTGTCCCGCAGGAGGCAAGCCGCGCCATGAGCAAACGCCCCGCCAACTTGGGCGATCTTCGCAATAGCCCCTGGAATGAAGCCACGCTTGCGACCCGTTCGGTGAAGATGGAAATCCGCCAGAACCTGCTGGCGCGCCTGAAGGAGCAAAAGCCGCTCTTCCCCGGCATTCACGGATACGCGGATACCGTTGAGCCACAGATCGTCAACGCCCTGCTGGCGCGTCACAATTTCATTCTGCTGGGCCTGCGGGGCCAGGCCAAGAGCCGCATCCTGCGCGCGCTCACGCACCTGCTGGACCCTGAATTGCCCGTCCTGGCCGGATGCCAGATCAGCGACAATCCCTTCCGCCCGATTTGCCGCACCTGCCGGCTGCGCGTGGCCGAGGAAGGCGACGCCACGCCAATTGAGTGGCTGTCGCGCGAGCAGCGTTTCGTGGAAAAACTGGCCACTCCCGACGTGACCATCGCCGACATGATCGGCGATTTGGACCCGATCAAGGCCGCGCGCGCCGGTCACGATTTGATTGACGAGCGCACCATTCACTTCGGCCTGTTGCCGCGCGCCAACCGCGGCATTTTCGCCATCAATGAGTTGCCGGACCTGGCGGGAAAAATCCAGGTCGGCCTGTTCAACATCATGCAGGAAGGCGACGTGCAGATTAAGGGTTACCCGGTGCGCCTGCCACTCGACGTGCTGCTGGTGTTCACCGCGAACCCCGAGGATTACACCGCTCGCGGAAAAATCATCACGCCGCTGAAGGACCGCATCGGTTCGGAAATTCGCACGCATTATCCGGCTACTCTGGACGAGGGCGTGGCCATCACTCAGCAGGAGGCGTGGACCCGGCGCGATGCTTCCGCCGTCGCCATTCCCGGCTACGTGCGCCACACCATCGAGCAGATTGCCTTCCTGGCGCGCGAAGACCGCCGCGTGGACCGTCGCTCGGGCGTGAGCCAGCGCCTGCCGATCACCTGCCTGGAAAACGCCGTGAGCAACGCGGAGCGCCGCGCGGCGCGCTCCGGTGAGGCGGAAACCGTGGTGCGCGTCTCGGATATTTACGCCACGCTTCCCTCCCTCACCGGCAAGCTCGAATTGGAATACGAAGGCGAATTGCGCGGCGCGGAGCAGATCGCGCAGGAATTGATCCGCGGCGCCATCGGGCGCGTTTTCTCCCGCTATTTTGCCGATGCAGATCTGGCCGCCGTCGTGAAATGGTTCGAGCTGGGCGGCGAGTTGAAAATTGACGAATCCATGCCCGTTGCGGCGGTGCACGCGCAACTCAAAAAAATCCAGGGAATGATGGACCATATCGAACTGGCGGGCCTGAACGACCCGAAGAACCTCGCCGAGCGCGCTGCGGCGGCAGAATTCATCCTGGAAGGCTTGTGGGCGCACAAACGCATAGGGCGCAATGAAGAGCGCGGGTTTCACGCCGAGGCTGCGCCGCAAGCACGTCCGGGAACGGCCGAGCCTCCGCAAGGTCGCCCGCGAAGACAGTTTAATTAGGGGCTAGGGACGAGAGGCTAGAGGTTTCGGTTTTTCCTAGCTCCTGGTCCCCAGCCCCTGGCCCCTGCATTCACATGAAGCGCGTACGCTACAGCAAATACACCGGCGAACCGTGGGACGACATTGATCTCCACGACTTGATCAACCAGCTCGGCGATTACTTTCTCCGCAGCGGCTTCGATTCGCAGTTCTACGGATTTTCCCCGATGGATCCCGAACGTTCTCTGGACGAACTGCGGCAGGCTATTCTGCGCGCGTTGCGGGAAAGCGACGCGCTTCCTGAGAAGCTGCGCGAACAGCTTGACCAGAAACCCGATTTCGCCGGTTCGCCGGAGATGCGGGAATTCCTGGACCAACTCATCCAACGCATGGAAGAAGAAGGATTCATCTCCCCGCAGCAGCCGCAAATCACCGCTCCCCCGGAGCAAACGCCCGGCGGGATGGCGGCGCAGGCGGAACCCGAACCTCCGCGCGCGCGCTTTGAAATCACCGATAAGACGATTGACCTGCTGGGCTTCAAGACTCTGCGCGACTTGCTGGGCGGGCTGGGCCGCAGCAGCTTTGGCCGTCACGACACGCGCGACCTGGCCACCGGAGTCGAATCCGGCGGCAGTTCGCGGCCGTACGAATTCGGCGACACTATGAATCTCGACATCAGCGCGACCCTGGGCAACGCCTTCCGCCGCGAAGGCGCCCGCATTCCGCTGGAAATGGACTACGCCGACCTCGCGGTTCACCAGTGCGAGTACCAAAGCTCCTGCGCAACCGTGTTAATGCTGGATTGCAGCCACAGCATGATTCTCTACGGCGAAGACCGCTTCACCCCGGCCAAGCGCGTAGCCCTGGCGCTTTCCCATCTGATCCGCACGCAATATCCAGGCGATTCGCTGCACGCCGTGCTGTTTCACGATAGCGCGGAAGAATTGCCGGTCAGCCAGTTGGCCCGCGTGCAGGTGGGCCCGCACTACACCAACACGCGCGAAGGCCTGCGCCTGGCGCAGCGCATCCTGCAACGCCAGAAGAAAGATATGCGGCAGATTGTGATGATCACCGACGGCAAGCCTTCCGCGCTGACCCTGCCCGACGGCCGCATTTACAAGAATGCCTTTGGCCTCGACCCCTACGTGGTGAATGAAACGCTGCACGAGGTCGGCAAGTGCAAGCGCTCTGGCATCATCATCAATACTTTCATGCTGGCCACCGACTACACCCTGGTGCACTTCGTGCAGAAGATCACCCAGATGTGCCGCGGTAAGGCGTATTTCACCACGCCCTATAACCTCGGCCAGTATCTGCTGATGGACTACCTGCAAAAGAAGACTCGCGCCATCCACTGAGCACGCTGGAAGCGGACGACGAATCTCGATTTCCAGCTCAGCTCCTTTGTGCGCTGGGCAGCTATCCCCATGCCCTGCCGGAACTCCAGCGAGCGATACCCCCATCTCAGCGCTGCTGGAAGGCTCTTTCTTATTCCGCTACACTACTGCCGTGTACTTCTTCCGGTTTCTTCGGCGGCTACTGGGAGGCAACAGCATGACCTCAATCGGTGTGGGCGCGGCGGTTCCTGACGTTCGCTTGACGGATTCCCGCGGAGCGAAGCACTCCCTCGCCGATGCCCTGAAGAAGGGCCCGGTGGCGCTGGCCTTCTTCAAGGTAAGCTGCCCGATTTGCCAGTACACGTGGCCGTTCCTCGAACGCGTGCACAAAGCCTATGGAAACGAAAAGGTGACCTTGTGGGGCATTGCGCAGGATGACGCCCGCGGTTCCAACGATTACGCAGAAGAATTTGGCTCCACGTTTCCCCTGCTGCTGGATGAGGATGGCTATCCGGTTTCCAACGCGTTTGGCATTACCAATGTGCCTACGCTGATCCTGGTGGGCGCCGATGGCAAGGCCACCGTCAGCGAGCACGGGTTCAGCCGTAAAGCCATCGATACCGTCTCCAAACAGTTTGCCTTGGCTACGGGCAAGGCGGTCGCCCAAATCTTCCAGGCCAGTGAGAATGTTCCCGATTACAAGCCGGGTTGAGGTTCCAAGAACTAGCTCCGGTCCGGAGCGTTGCTCCATAAACAATCGCTGACCCCGTCATTCTGAGGAGCGCAAGTGCTGCGCCCTGCAAGGGCGCAACATGCGACGAGGAATCTCGGTATCCAACTTCCCACGACGCTGTGCAATCGAGATTCTTCTTCACCCGATACGACGTTTTCGCGCCGCATCGGAACCGTTCCTCAGAATGACGAACTCTTCTTATCAGGAAACGGGCTGGAACACGCCCTGCTCGCGGTGATCTCGCCTCGCGACCCAAACTCTTATGAGAAATACCTGCTGGTGTTGTGCCCGGAAAATTCGCTCAATCCGTCGCGCGTTGAACCCATCGTAGGGGCGCTGCTTGCCGCGTCCCGGCCCCATCGCATATTTCGGAGACACAACACTGCAATAACGCAACGTGCGCAGGCCGCCTATTCTTCTTCCCATGCGCGCTTTTTGTGCTTGGGGGGCTTCTTGCGTTTGTCGGGGATCACGCGTTCGGGCGGGGGCTGTCCGGCTTTGCGGGCCAGGCGGCGGGCTTCGCGTCCAATATCAATCTTCTTCTGGCGATTGTTGATGCCGCGAGCCATGGCTCATCACCATTCGCTATAGGGCCTGCCGGTAAAGGGCGAAACCGTGGTTGAGCTGGAATGGACGTTGCTGATGCCGGTGGTGGTTTGCTCGGGACTGATTACCGCATCGCCGAACTCCAGGTTCCAATCCGGCGCCCCGGTCATCGGATCATTCGGAACGGCGCGCAGGTAGCCCGCGCTCACCAGGTCGTCCAGCGACTGCGGCGCTTCCTGCTTGTCCAGCGTGTATTGGTCCACCGCCTGCCGCAGGACGTACAAGTCCTGCGCCAGCACCGCTTCTTTGGAGCGCAGCACAGAACGCTGGTAATTGGCCGCGCCCATCCCGAGCAGCACCATAATGATCGCAATCACGATCATCAGCTCCAGCATGGTGAAGCCCAGTGAACGGCGCGCGCGATTTGTGCTGGTCCAGCGCATCCCTTTACCAGTCCGCATAGCGGGTGCCATCGAGCGCGTTCCCTTGCGATTTCGAGTACACATCGAACACATTCTGTCCGCCCCAGGAGCGCGAATCCGCATCATCCTGCACGCTGCGCAGTCCCCAATCTGGGCTGCCGGTCATCGGGTCTTCCGGAATGCGGCGCAGGAAGCGGATTTTGCGACCGGCTGCGCCGGCCAGCGTGACTCCGTTCACCAGCGTCTCCAAATCCGGCGGATACCCTTCGGTGCCCAGTTCAACTTGAATCAGGTTGCGGTCGGCCAGATCCTTGTAGCGGTCAATCGCGTCGCGCATCTCGCGCAGGGCGCGGCGCAACTCCACTTCGCGCTGGCGGCGAATGGTCATCCGCGCGGTGGGCAGTGCAACCGAGGCCAGCACCATCAGGATCGCGCTGGCGATGATCAGTTCCAGCAGCGTCATGCCGGACTGCCGGAGGAAATGCCTGCGGCTTGGGGTCCATCGAGCCATGTTTGCCTATTGCACGCGGACGGTGGCTTCGGTGCTGACCATCTGAATCGGGCGCTGCTGTGAATCACGCGCCGTCACCTGCACCACGCTCAGGTTGGAACTGCCCGCGGCGATCCCTTTGACGACGATTCCCACCAGCGTCCCGCCTCCATTCACGCCGGCGGTGTTGGGCTGGCGCGTGGCGGAGATGATCGCCTGGCCTTTTTCCTTGTTGATGTTCTGCACGATGGCGATTTCCTGCGTGCCGCCGGAGAGGAATCCGCCGTGGCGCACTTCTTCGATCGAAATCACCGCGGGGTTGTACTGGATCAGCATGGGGATGGAGAACAGGTCGCGCACATTTTCCACCACCACGCCTACCGTAACAACTTCGCCCGGCTTCAGGCTGAGCGTGCCGGGCTCGAAGCGGATGCGCGCCGGCCCGGAAGGCGCCGGTTCTTGCGCGGCGGCCCTGGCTTCTCCCGCTGGAGCGGAGGGCGTGACGGGCGCCTTCGCCGCTGGCGCCGGTCCCGCGGGTTCGGGCGACTCCGGCGTTTGCGTGCGGATGCGGACGTTGTTCTCCGTGCCCGCGCTGATCGTGCGCGTATTCAGCTCGCTGATTTCCGGGATGCGCACCACGCGCGGCCGCAGCACAATCAGCACTTCGCTTTCCACCGATTCCTTGCTCTCTCCCGAGAACAGATACCGGAGCAGCGGCAGCTTCGACAAACCCGGCCATCCGTTGATGGAATTCGTCTCGGAGCGCTCGACGATTCCGCCCAGGACGCTGACTTCGCCTTCGACCAGGCGGATATCATGTTCAATCTTGCGCTGGCTGAAAATCGGCTGCTCGATGCCGCCGATGGTCACGCGGCCCGCCACCGAAGAAACTTCGATGGCCACCTTCAGGCTCACTTCGCGGTTGGGATGGATGCGCGGGGTGATATCAATGTTCACGCCGACGTCCTGATACTGGAACTGGGTATTCACCAGCGGGTTGATGCCGATCTGCTGGCCCACGCCGCCGGTGCCGATTCCGCCGATGCCGGAGCCGAAACTTCCCGTGGCCACCGGCACGCGGTCGCCCACGCGCAGCTTGGCGGGCTGGCCATCCACAATGCGGATCTCCGGATTCTGGATAATCTTGGTGGCGCTGTCGGTAATCAGGGCCTTGGCAGAGGCGCCGGGTAGCGTCAAGCTGTAATCCGCGCTGGAAAGCCTCCGCAGGTCGTTCAGCCGGATTTGGTTTCCCGAAGTGGTGCCGGTCGTGCCGGTGCCGGTTCCCGTCCCCGTTCCGGTGCCCGAACCGGTGGCATTGCGCGGGGTAAATCCCAGCACCGCGCTGGAGCCGGGCGTGATGCCCAGGTCCCGCATGCGGTCGCGCCGCGCCTGCAATACAGACACTTGGACCACCACTTCCGGTTTTGCGCGATCTATATCCTTGATGATTTTTTCCGCGAGGATGACTTTGTCCGGCGTATCCCGGATGACGATGGCGTTTTGCGCATTCACTTGCTGGATTTTGCGCAGGTCGAGAATCTGCCGCAGGGAATTGACGATTTCCGTCAAATCCTGCGCCTGGATCGTGTTGTTCAGGTAGAACGTGCGGACCACGTTGTCTTCCAGGTCTTTGCGTTTCTGCTGCTGGTCGGAAGCCACGATCACGATATTCGCGGTGAGCGGCTTCCAGAAGGCCTTGGCTTGCAACGACACCACATCCAAAGCATCTTCCAGCGTCACATTACTCAGCTCCACGGTGATGCGCCGGGTTTGAAAGTCCGGGTCGAAAATCACCGAAAGCCCGGCCAGCTTGCCGACCGTTTCGAAAACGATCTTCGCGTCGTTGGTCACTTTCAGGTTGATGCGCTCGCGCGAGATTGGTTTCAATTCGGCGGGCTTGTCGAGCGATTGCAGGTCCGCGCCGCCGGCCTCCGGGGGAGGCGTGGTGGCCTTGCCCTGTTGCTCGGCGATCAATTCCAGAGTAGCGCGGGCTTCCTGCGGCGCAACCGGGTTGGCGGGATCAATCGCCGCGGCTTTTTCGAACTCGGCCAGGGCCAGTTGCAGATCCCCTTTTTCCCGGGCCTTGCGCCCGGCGTCGACGTGCGCCTGCCCGGCTTCGAAGCGCACCCGCGTCGAGGTTACTTTGTAGCTAACGTTGTTGGGATCCGCCTTCAGCGCGCGCTCGTAATGGATCAGCGCGGTATCGTAGTCGCGGAGCGCTTCGGCCTTGCGCCCGGCCTTGTAATCGGCATTGCCCTTGGGGCAACCCGCCAGCCCCAGGGTCGCGACCAAGATCAGACCTGCCGCACCAATACGACGCTGCATGCATGCCCCCGAAATCAAATTCTGCAAACCGAGCCAGTCTAGCATCCGCCTACCAGCGCAGCAAGGAAACCACACCCTGTCTCTGAGTCTTGACGCCGCTGCGCTGCTTGCAGTTCAAACGCATGCCGCCCCATTCTTGCGCTCTTGTTCGCTGCCCTTGTGCCACTCGAATCGAAACCGCTATCATAGCCGTTTGCAGTTTTGCCCAGGACGTGCTCTTGACCAAGAAGAAAGAAAAGCCGGCCGAGCACATCGTGGCGCAGAACCGCGCGGCCACGCACCGCTACGAGCTGATCGAAAAATACGAGGCCGGGCTGGTCCTGCTGGGCACCGAGGTTAAAGCCCTGCGCATGGGCCAAGCCAGCCTGCGGGAAGCGTACGCCGAATTGAAGGGCAACGAGGTCTGGTTGATCAATCTGCACGTGCCCGAGTACCTGCCGGGCGGCAAGTTCAACCATACCCCGCTGCGCACCCGCAAACTGCTGCTGCGCCGCCAGGAAATCAACAAGCTGATCGGCAAAACGCAGCAGAAAGGGCTTACCCTGATCCCGCTGCGGATTTATTTCCGCGACGGTATCGCCAAATGCGAAATTGCCCTGGCCCGCGGACGCAAGGTGTGGGATCGCCGCCAGACCGAACGCGACAAAGAGGCTCGCCGCGAGGCCAGCGAGGCAATTTACAACTCGCGCCGGAAGTGATCCGCACGTCGGAGAGCGGTCCGGCAGAGCGATCCGCGGTGAGAGCGCGACTGGGTGTGGATTTGAAATTTCAGATTTGAGATTTGAAATTTTGTGACCGGGAGCCAAATGAAAATCACCTTCGATGCATCGAAGCCATCCGCCATTGAAACCGAAGCCCTGGTAACGTACGCCTTTGACCAGGAAGACCGCATCTCCGGCGTGGTTGCCGAACTGGACGCCGCCACCGGAGGCCGGATCAAATCGCTGGCGGATAGCGGCGAACTGGCGGGCAAATCCCTCGAGTTCACTCTGCTGCACATGCCGCCGGGACTGGCCGCCAAGCGCCTGCTGATCGTCGGCGCGGGCAAAGCTGACAAATTCGGACCTGCCGAACTGCGCCGCGTGGCCGGAGCGGCATTACGGCATCTCAAATCCAAGTCGGTCAAGTCCATGGCGTTTCTGGCGCGCGAAAGCCAGCGGGATGCCGCGGCGGCGCAATCGGTCACCGAAGGCCTGCTGCTGGCCAATTTTGATCCCGACCACTACAAAACCGACAAGAAGAATGGCCCCAAGCGCATGGAATCAGCGGTGCTGGCCGGTTGGAATGCTGGCGAAGCGGAAAAAGGTGAAGCGCGCGGCCGGGTGATTGCCGAATCGCAGAATTTTGCGCGCGAGCTGATCAACGAGCCGTCGAATAAACTCACGCCAACGCTGCTGGCCGAACGCGCCAGCGCCATGGCGAAAGAAGCCGGCCTGGCCGTGGACGTTCTCGACGAAGCGCGCATCCGGGAACTGAAAATGGGCGCGCTGCTGAGTGTCGCGCAAGGCAGCGCCGAACCGCCGCGCATGATCGTCATCACCTACACCCCGGCGCAGCCGCCTCCCGCGAACGCGCCGGTACTGGCGCTGGTGGGCAAAGCGGTCACCTTCGACACCGGCGGCATTTCCATCAAGCCCAGCGAAGGCATGGAAAAGATGAAGTACGACATGGCCGGCGGCGCCACCATGCTCGGCGCCATTCGCGCCATTGCCCGGCTGAAGCCGGCGTGCAAGGTCCTGTGCGTGGTTCCCGCAACGGAAAATATGCCCGGCGGCCGCGCGCAAAAACCCGGCGACATTCAGGTGGCCATGTCCGGGAAAACCATCGAAGTGCTGAACACCGACGCCGAAGGCCGCCTGATCCTGGCCGATGCAGTCACCTATGCCCGGCAACTGGGCGCGACGCACCTGGTGGACGCGGCCACGCTGACCGGCGCCATCGTGGTGGCCCTGGCCAATGTCAATGTGGGCGTGTTTGGAAATAATCAGGAGTGGACCGACCGTGTGCTGGCCTGCGCCAAAGCGGCGGGCGAAAAAATGTGGCCCATGCCCATGGATGACGAGTACCGCGAATTCATCAAGGGCCATATGGCCGATATTCAAAACATCGGCAGCGGCAAGGGCGGCGGCGCCATCACCGGCGCGATGTTCATCCGCGAATTTGCCGAGGATACGCCGTGGGTGCACCTGGATATCGCCGGAACCGCCTGGCTGGATGACAACAAGCCCTGGATGGCCAAGGGAGCGTCCGGCGTGGCCCTGCGAACTCTGGTAGATTTGGCGTTGAATTTCGCGTGAACGTTGACCAACAGCGAAAGGTTTTGTTCTGAGTTCTGAGTTCTGAGTTCTGAGTTCTGAGTTCTGAGTTCCGAGTTCTGAGTTCCTATGAGAATCATTATTGTCGGTTATGGCAGGCTGGGCACGCAGGTCGTGCGCGCGCTCGATAAGCAAAAACACGAAGTGATCGTGATTGATAAGCAGCGGGCGCTGCTCACCAAGCCCGGGCACGATCGCGACGTCCGGAGGCTGGCGGGAAACGCCATTGATCCCGACTTGTTGCGGGAAGCCGGCGCGGAAGGCGCGGACGCGCTTTTTGCGCTGACGCGCGACGAAAACACCAACCTCATGGTCGCGCAGGTCGCTCGCAACATGTTTCGCATCCCCAAGGTGATGGCCGTGGTGTACGACCCGGCGCGCGAGCCCTACTACCGGGCCGCGGGCATCGAAACCATGGCGCTCACCGTGGCCGGAGCGGAATTCATCGTCGGCCAGCTGCAGGAAAAGCCGGTGCGCGACTTCACCGCCGCGTGGGAAAGCGCGCACGGCCACGCTGCTGAAGTTTCCATGCCGCCGCTTCGCTCCGATGCCGGCGGGCCGCAATACGTCATCATCGTGGGGGGCGGCCGCGTGGGGTATTTCCTGGCCAAGACGCTGCTGGAAAACCGCATCGAAGTCAGCATCATCGAGTCCAGCAAAGAGATTTATGAATTGGTCTCGTTGCAGGTGGATTGCCCGATCATCCTGGGCGATGGCTCCTCCACCGCCGTGCTGGAAATGGCCGGCGCGCGCCGCGCCAACGTGTTCGTGGCCGTCACCAACCACGATCACGACAACCTGATTGCCTGCCAGATCGCCAAGCAGCAGTTCGGCGTGCCCAAAACCATCGCCCGAGTGAAGAATCCCAAGAACGAAGACGTGATGCAGAAACTCGGCGTGGATATCACCGTCAGCTCCACCGCCATTATTTCCAGCGTGATTCAGAGCGAAATGCCGCACCAGCGTATCCGCCAGGTGCTCGACCTGCACGCCGGGCAACTGGAGCTGATCGAGTACCGCCTGGAAGCGCGCTCGCCGGTGGTGGGCAAGCGCCTGCGCGAGATCGTCTTCCCCGCCGATTGCAACATCGTGAGCATCTTCCGCAACGGCGAATCCGTCCTGCCCCGCGGCGAAACCCTGTTCGCGGCCAACGACCAGGTGCTGGCCCTGGTCAAAGGCCCCGCCGAAGCCGACCTGCGCCAGTTGCTGCTGAGCAACTTGTGACCGTTCCATAGAGGAGCCGGCCGGAAGCCCCGCGGCGGATTTGCGGGATCTTCCCTCTGCCTCGCCTAACCGCTGGTTTCTCCCGGAGTCGTCACCACCATCGCGGCTGTCGCATTCGTCCCGGCGCGCCTGTATCCATGCGGCTGCGACGAATCGAAGTACATTGAATCGCCTTCCCCCAGCACGATCTCCTCACCGGCAAACCTCACCGCCAACTCACCACCCAAGACGTAAATCAGTTCGGCGCCGCGATGCGAATGCATGCGGACTTTTTCCGAGGCCACACTCTCGAATTCGGCGTAGTAGGCGCTCAGCTTGCGCTCGGTCGCCGCGAAATCGAGGGATTCGAAGTAGTACGCTACATCGCGTCCGCCCGGGCGATCCGGAAAGCGCTGCCGCTCTGCGCGCCGCACCACCGCAACCGCCTTCTTCCGTTCCGGCAAGAAAAAGTGCTCCAGTCCCACGCTAAACACCAGCGCGATGCGTAACAGTGTCGGCAGCGTGGGAAACATCTTTCCACGCTCCAGTTTCGAAAGCATCGCCGGGGAGAGTCCGGTATGCTTGCCCAGCTCCACCAACCCCATGCCCTTGCGGAGCCGTAGCGCCCGCACCTTTCCTCCCACTCCGTAGCGCCGCAAACCAAGATCCAAGGTCTTCGAGAGCATCCCCGCCCCTTTCGGTTTTCCTGTGCGGAAAATTCTGCATTCCTTTTTTGCTTCTCAGGAATTCTTGTGCGAGGGTATCGCTCTTTTTCCTTCCAGTCAAATGCATTTGCTTTATATTCACACCTGCCGGTTGGCCCGCACTCCCTTCTCAGGCCAACTCGCAAATCTCAGGACAAGAAAGACACGGAGGAAAGACAGAACATGAAAAGCATAATCGCAATCGCCACCCTTTGCCTTGCGCTCGCCACATTCAGTGCCGGATCAGTCCCCGCGACCCCGGAGGCCAAAAAGGACATCGTGGATACCGCCGTTTCCGCAGGCTCGTTCAAGACCCTGGCGGCCGCCCTGCGCGCCGCCGGCCTGGTGGACACGCTCAAGGGCAAGGGCCCATTTACCGTTTTCGCCCCCACGGACGAAGCCTTCGCCAAGTTGCCCAAGGGCACGCTGGAAGATCTGCTGAAACCGGAAAACAAGGACAAGCTCGCCGCGATCCTCACCTACCACGTTGTGGCTGGCAAAGTCATGGCTGCGGACGTGGTGAAACTCAACTCAGCAAAGACCGTGCAGGGGCAGGCAGTTCGCATCAACGCGCACGGCGGTTCGGTGATGGTTGATAACGCCAAAGTGGTGAAGACCGACATCGAAACCAGCAATGGCGTCATCCACGTCATCGACTCGGTTATTCTCCCCAAGTAGGGCGCACGCAGCCTGTAACACACGACCCTGGGGCGCATGCATGTTGCGCCCCTCCCCATAACCGAGCCTCCTTCGGCTCGTATTCAGGCTCCGCTGTTAGTCCTGAGCCGGAGGAAAAAGGCGTCACCCGAAACTCTTGGGTGGCGCCTTTTGTTTTTTTCGCGGAGTGACCCCCATGTTCCCGCTTGTCATCCTGGTTACTCGCTCGGTTCAGTAAGCGCAGCTCACACCTGATCTGCGCCACCTGCTCCTCGGCGAGACGTAGCAAAGGCTTCCAGCTTGTCCAGGCTCTTGCTTTGCCGAACATTTGGCAAAAGCAAGCTAGTTAAGCCATTCGGTAAGGACAGGCCGAATGCCTGTCCTACGGCCGATTGCAACATCGTGAGCATCTTCCGCAACGGCGAATCCGTCCTGCCCCGCGGCGAAACCCTGTTCGCGGCCAACGACCAGGTGCTGGCCCGGGTCAAAGGCCCCGCCGAAGCCGACCTGCGCCAGCTTCTCATGGGAAATTTGTAGCCCGACGCCGGAGATCGGGCAACGAATCTTCGTGGCTCCGAATCACCAATCGAGTCCCACAAATTGCTTCCATTGACGGCGGCCCAGACGCGTAACTTCCAGCGCCCGGCTGTCCACATCCTGAATCACCCATTTGCGTTGCAGCGCTGCATGCAGCAGGGCTGAGGCCAATGCACCACCCAGATGCGGACGCCGCTCGCTCCAATCCAGGCAAGGGTAGGCAAAGCGACGCCGCTTCGCACGGGCTTGCTCCACATCAATGGCGAACCGGGCGAACTGGGAGGCGGCTTTGGCTGCGACGTCGTAACCGCCCTCGCGGGCGGGGGTGAGCCAATTTGCTGCAATCAGCCGGTCGTGCAGGCGCACGCCGAGGGAACCCGCGATATGGTCATAGCAGGTGCGCGCCGCTAACAAACGCGCGGGTGCTGTGGGCGTGAACTTTGCAGGTTTGGCACCGGCGGCAACGCTCAGGGCTTCCAACGCGTCGGCCACATGGGGATTGGCCAACTGGTGGTAGCGGTGCTTCCCCTGTTTCATGACCTTGACCAGTCCGCTGGAAAGCAGGCGCCCCAGATGTGCGCTGGCTGTGGAAGGCGTCACTTCGGCAACCACCGCCAATTCCGTGCTGGTGTGCGCGCGGCCATCGGCGAGGCAAAACAACATGCGGGCCCGCGCGGCCACGCCCATCGCTTCGGCAATCCTAGATACCGCCACTTCATTGCATACATCCATATTTCGATGATAGACGAATTATACCATGCAGCCAACCTTCACCCTGTAAGCAGGAGGAAATGCCATGCCTTTGACCTGCATCATTCGCTATGAGATTGATCCCTTCCAGAAGGAAGCCTTCCGCCAGTATGCGGAAAACTGGGGCCGCATCATTCCCCGATGCGGCGGCCATCTGCTCGGCTATTTCCTGCCGTATGAAGGGACCAACAACATTGCCTGGGGGTTGATCGCGTTCGTCAATCTCGCCGCCTATGAACATTATCGTGCCGCCCTAAGGCAGGATGCCGAGGGTGCGGCTAATTTTGCGATGGCGCAATCGTTGCGCCTGATTCTGCGGGAGGAAAGGCATTTTGTCGAAAACGTGGGTAGCACAATCGGAAAATTGCCTTGCGAAAGCGGCGAGCGCGAACCACTCCCGGGTCAGGGGGAAAAAGCGCAAGCCTTCCGCGGGCTGCACCAGAGACCGGAAACGTTCTTGATGCCCAATCCGTGGGATGTGGGCTCCGCGAAAATCCTGGAAGCCCTCGGTTTCGAGTCTTTGGCTACCACCAGTATGGGGCAGGCCATCTCCGCGGGACTATGCGACAACGCGGTGAGCCGGGGCGCTACTCTGTTGCACGTTGCTTCGCTGGCTTCCAGCACTCGCCTGCCCCTGAGCGTTGACTTGGGCAACGGGTTTGGCGAAGCTCCGGAATCCGTCGCGGAAAGCATCCGCTTGGTGGCTATGGCCGGCGCGGTGGGCGGCTCCATTGAAGATTTTTCCGGTGGGGAAACCGGTGTGATTTACGATCTCTCTCACGCGGTCGAGCGCGTGCATGCGGCCGCGGAAGCGGCACGCTCGCTGCCCTTCCCCTTCACCTTAACGGCGCGGGCGGAAAACTATCTGCACGGCCACACCGATCTAGAAGACACCGTCCGGCGGCTGCAGGCGTTTCAAAAGGCCGGCGCCGACGTGCTCTATGCTCCCGGGTTGGTTCGCAAAGAAGATATCGCGGCCGTTGTTGCCGCCGTCGAACGGCCGGTCAACGTTTTGGCCGGTTTGGGCGGCGCGACATCCACCACGGCCGAGATCTCCGCGCTCGGAGCGAAACGCATCAGCGTGGGCGGCGCGCTGGCCCGTGCAGCTTATGGCGCGTTTCTTGCCGGGGCAAGGGAGATGCGCGAATTCGGCACGTTCTCTTTCGCGACGTCCGCTGTCAGCGGCCGGGAAGCGCAATCGTTCTTTGGTGGATGATAACCTGGCGGAACTCTGGGCGAGTGGCCAAGCCTCTCACCGTTTTTGTCTTGCCGGTGTCGCGTTGGGGTACCCTTCCTTGGAATTCACCAACACATTAACATACACCGCGACGGGGTGCCCCACCCCTTGCGGGGTTTGCAAGGGTGGGAGGTCCTGGATATCCCCAGGAAACGGAAGCGCTACTACGGACAGAAGCATCTTCACTTTTATTACCCTCGCCCAGGCGGAGCCCTGCTTTTGCCGAAAAGAAAGGGTTGACACTTGCATTTCTATAAGTTAATATGGAAATGTGAGATTTTCATGCTATGATTCGATGATGCGGTTGGCAACCCAGACAGGGGGCCCTGTTCTTGCTCCGCATTTTTGTGCAGCCGGCCGATCCTCGTGCAACGTATTGACCTGCGAGGCTTTCAAGCCAAATGGAATCTATTCGTTTCGACGCTCAATTTTGCAACTCCTTTCAAATCTTGACGTTTCACCAAACATAGGGGGGGGAGGGGGGGGAGCCCTGGACTCCAGCAAGCCTCGGCGGAGTGACCACAACAAGTCTTT
>CAZCNH010000049.1:21948-30045 GCA_964500065.1 uncultured Acidobacteriaceae bacterium | reverse complement strand
CCATCGGCGACGGCGTGATCGTGCTCGACAGCGAAAACAAGGTGCTGATGGCCAACCGCCGGGTGAGCGAGGTTTTCGGTGTCCCCATGGACGCTCTCAATCGCGCGGACTTGACTAAGCTGATCGAGCAGGTGCGTCACCGGCTGGTGAATCCGGACCTGGTAGAAGAAAAGGTCAGGGAACTTCAACGCGACCCCAGCCTGGTGGATGAAATCACCCTGGAATTGGACGAGCCGGGCGGGCAAGCGATCCGGTTGTACTGCGCGCCGGTGCGCGATGCGGACGGCAAAGTCCTCGGGCGAATCGCTACGTCGCTGGACCTGGGTCGCGAACGGGAACTCGACCGCCTGAAGACCGAATTTCTTTCCACCATCTCACACGAATTGCGCACGCCGCTGACCTCTGTGAAAGGTGCGCTGGGCCTGATTCGCGGCGGGGCGGTGGGAGTGGTCGGGGCCGAAACGCGGGAATTGCTCGATATCGCCATCACCAACACCGACCGGTTGATCCACGTCATCAACGACATCCTGGATATCTTCCAACTGGAACGCGGGCAAGCGCGCATTCGCCCGGTTTCCATGCCGCTGGCCCAAAGCGTAACGCGGGCCATTCGGGCCGTGGTCAGCCAGGCCGATCTGAAAAAAGTTAACGTGCTCAACGAGGTGCCGGAAAGCATCTCCGCGGTGAAGGGCGACCCCAAGCGCATCGAACAGGTACTGGTGAACCTGCTCTCCAACGCCGTCAAATTTTCTCCACCCGAGGGGCAGGTGCAGGTCTTTGCGCGCCTGGTGGATAGCATGGTGGCGATTTCGGTCCGCGATCATGGGCGCGGCTTGTCTGGAGATTTTCAGGACAGGCTGTTCAGCAAGTTCGAGCACGCCCAGGGCTCGCTCACGCGGGAAAGCCAGGGAGCCGGCTTGGGGCTGGCCATTTGCCGGCATATTGTGGAAGCGCATGGTGGAAAAATCTGGGCAGAAAGCGGCGGCGAAGGGAAGGGCGCGACCTTTACGTTTACGCTGCCCGCGGAAAGCCGGCTCGGCAGCGCGCGGCTGCTGGCGGGCAAGCAGGAAGGCGAACCCTCCCTGAACGTACCGCGCCTGATTCTAGTGATTGATGATGATGAGGACGTAGCGCGCGTCATTTCCTACGTGTTTGAAACCCAGGGGCATCGCGTGATCACGGCTCACGATGGCCGGGAAGCCATCAGCCTGGCCAAGCGGCACCGGCCGGACATGATGACGCTGGATATCTTCATGCCCGGCGTGGATGGGTATCAGGTGATTCAGGAATTACGCCAGTCCAACGACCGGCGGCGCATCCCCATCGTCTGCATCTCCATGGAGACCGAGCCTGGCCGGGCCATCGAAGCCGGCGCCGACTATTTTCTGCAAAAGCCGGTGGATATTGAAAAGCTGCGCGAAGTGGCGGAGCAGGCACTCTCCGCGCAGCGCGGGGGGGCCGCATGACGCTGATGCGGGTTTTGATCGCGGAGGACGATTCGGATATTCAGAAAGTGATCCGCATGAGCTTGAAACTCCGCGGCATCAAGGAAGTGTTTGTGACCGAGAACGGCGAAGATTGCCTCGCGCAAGTCGCCGCCGCGAACCCGGACGTGATTTTGCTCGACGTGATGATGCCCAAGATGGATGGGTTCGAAACTTGCCGGCGGCTGAAGAATGACCCGGCCACTAAAGACATCCCGGTAATTTTTCTTACCGCCAAAGCGCAGCATTTTGAAGTGCGGGAAGGAATCGACGCAGGGGCCATCGGGTATCTGATCAAACCGTTCGACCCGATGACCCTGCACGACCAGATTGTGGCGTTACTAAGCCGGAAGTAGCCCACCCTTCGGGCGGAAGAAGAGGTCCGCGAGGCACGCGCTCGCGGCTACAACATGTCCGGATTCGCCTTGCAAATTCTGGATTCGCTCACCTCGGGCATCATCGCCGTGGATTTGGAGAACCGCCTCCTGTACTTGAACCGCGCCCTGTGCAAGCGCCTGGGCGTGAAATCCGAAGATTGGGTGGGCCGGCATGCCGCGGAATTGATGGGCCTTCTTGAACCCCGGCTGGCCTCCGCGGAAGAAAAATTCGGCAACCGCCTGGGCTGGCAGAAGGACCCGGCGGCGAAGTATTCGCACCAGCTGGAATGGAAAGACGAAAGCGGCGTTCTGCACCTGCGGGAAGATTCCGGGCCCCTGCGCGACGCGGCGGGAAAGATCGTCGGCCGCATTTTCCTGTTTCACGATACCAGCCGCGAGAAAGCAATTGACCGAATGAAGAGCGAGTTCATTTCGATCGCCTCGCACGAACTGCGCACCCCCATGACCAGCATCAAGGGCAGCGTGGACCTGATCCTGAGCGGCTTTGCCGGCGAAATTACCAGCGATTCTCAGGAGCTTCTGGAAATCGCGCAGAAAAGCTGCGACCGCCTTATCCGGCTGATCAACGACATTCTCGACCTTTCCAAGATTGAAGCGGGCCAGGTGAAGCTGAATCTGGCGAAATGGGATTTGATTGAGGTGGTTCACCGGTCCGTGCGCGGCGTAAAACAACTGGCGGACCAGGCCGAAGTGCAGCTCAAGGTCGAACACCCCGAACCCCTGCCCAGCGTGGAGGTGGACAAAGACCGGATCGAGCAGGTGGTGACCAACCTGCTCTCGAATGCCATCAAGTTTGCGCCCACCAAGTCTACGGTGAGCGTGGAACTGCGGCCGGTGGACGGCTGGGTGCAGTGCAGCGTGATTGATCAAGGCTGCGGCATCGCAGAAAAAGATCTGCCCAAAGTGTTCGGCAAGTTCCAGCAGGTCGGGGAGCGGCGCAAAGGGGGCACCGGACTTGGCCTAGCCATTACCCAGGCCCTGGTGCAGGAACATCACGGAAAAATCTGGGTGGAAAGCACCGTGAACGTTGGCACCCGTTTCGTGTTCCGCCTGCCGGCTTTGCCCAGCTAATCCCTACGTTCCGTGCGATCTTCCATCTTGAGCGCTTCCGCCAGAAATGCCAATTGACGGCCAAGGATCTCGGACGATTGCTCGCGTGTGCTGCCCAGGACGTGTCCAGTTCCCCACATAATTTGCAGCAAGGTTGGATTTGAGCAACTTTGCGCGGACTGCAAAGCCGCGACAAACTTGTAGGAGTGCGAGGGCACGGTGGTTTCGTCGCGCTCGCCGGCGGTGATGAGTGTGGGCGGATAGCAAGTGCCGGGTTTCAAATTGTGATACGGCGAATAGGCCAGCAGGGCGCGAAACTCTTCCGGGTTTGCGGTGGATCCCAGTTCGCTGCGCCAGCCGGTTCCGCCGGTAAAGTGGTCGTAGCGCACCATGTCGGTGACGGAAATATCCATCAGCACCGCGCCGAACAATTCTGGTCGCTGAACAAGAGCCGCGCCTGCCAGGGGGCTGCTCAAGCTGCCGCCGTTGATGGCCAGGCGTTCCTTCCGCGTGTAGCCATTGGCGATCAACCATTCTGCGGCGGCAATGTAATCGTCAATGGTGTTCTGCTTGTTTCTTCGGGTGCCGGCTTGATGCCATTCCTCGCCGTATTCGCCGCCACCGCGCGCGCAGGCCATGGCGTAAATGCCTCCGGCTTCCATCCATGCCAGCACCTGCGGCTGGAAAAAGGGAATGGCGTTGAAACCCAGCGCGCCATACGCATAGAGAAAGACCGGCAAGTTGCCATTGGGCTTCGTCCCTTTCTTCCAGGAAATGAACATGGGCACGCGCGTTCCGTCCTTGCTCTTGTAAAAGACTTGCTGGGTTTCGTAATCGGAAGGCCGGTAAGAAAGTTTCGGCTGGCGAAAGGGCCGAGTGTTGCCGCTCCGTGCATCCAAACGAAACACGGTTGCTCCACCGGCGTAGGCCGCGCTGTTGAACGAATAGAAGGTGTGGCGATCGGCAGGGCGGCCTACAAACCCGGAAAAAGTGGTGCCCAAGTCGGGGAATCTCAATTCGCGCTCGAAAGCTCCATCTTCGCGGAACACCTTGATGATGTGCCGCGCGTCCTGCACATAGACGCAAATGAAACGGCGATCCACCAGGTTGGCGAAGCTCAGCGTGTCTGCCGATTCGGGGATGATGTCTTTCCAGTTGCCGCGCGCGGGGTTACGTATGTCCACGGCAATCACCCGGCTTCGCGGAGCATCCGCATTCGTTTGCAGCCAGAAAATCGGCCCGCTGTTACCGCGGAATACGAAAGTCGATTCGCCGAGGGGAATCAGTTCAGTCCAGTCGGCGCCCGCAGCTTGCGCATTCATTATGTAAACGCCGTTCTTGCTGCTCACCCGAGTGGTGACCACCAGATACTTCCCATCATCGGTCTCTCGCAGGGCCACTCTCCAATCGGGGTGCTCCGGCGCGGCAAACAGCATTTTGTCGGCAACCTGCTGGGTGTTTATGGCGTGAAAGAACCCGCGCTGATTCTCCAATTTCTGCGTGCGTTCCTTGCCGGGCGTGGGCGCCGGGAAAGCACTGTAGTAAATCCCTGAATTATCGCCTTTCCACCACAACGAACTGGCGTTTAACCCGCGCAAAACATCGGGTAGTCGTTTTCCTGTTTTCACGTCGAGGAAACGCAACTCGTACCAGTTGGAGGAATTGCGGCTTATCCCGAAGGCAACGATCTTGCCGTCGTAGCTGGGAAGCACGGCCCCAAGCGTTTCTTCAGAAGGAAGCTGATTACCGTCCATTAGAACCCGGGAAGGGCCCGCTTCGCTCTCCGACACTTCAATCACCGCGCGGGCTTTGCCGCCTTTGGGCACGCGGGTAAAGAAGTACTTGCCGCCGCGATACAAGGGTGTGCTGACCGTTTCGTAGTCGGTCAACGCCGCGACGCGCGACCGGAACTTTTCATAGGTAGGCAGGGACTGCAAATGGCTGGCGCCAAAATCATCCTGGGCCTTGGCCCATGCGCTGGTTTCGCTGGATTCCAGGTCCTCCATCCAGCGGTAGGGATCGCGGACAGTGACGCCGTGATAGACGTCCGCGGTTTCCGTGGTGCGCGCAGCTGGGTAGGCCGGCTTTTTCGAGCCATTGTCACGAGCCATCACCGCACCCAGCAGTAACATGGTTCCCACAAGCATTTTGAGAAGTCGCGTCATTTCATTTTCCCCTTCCTTGATCAAGCGCGGCCAGCTTGGGGGATGCGGAAGCGGGAGCCAATAGAGCGCGCATCAAGCGAAAAGGTAATTTCTTATCAAGAGGTAAGCAATTGATTTTGCGTGACTTGAATTGTCCCCCCAAAGCCTTTGCATGTCTCGCACAGGGCCCACAGTGCTACACTGCGCAACCTGGAAGCGTCCTATGAGCACGATGGGCCGGACCACTTCAGTGCGTTTTGCGGACTTCGAGGCCGATCTGGCGACCTGCGAATTGCGCAAGCACGGTTTTCGCGTGCGCCTGCAGGAGAAACCCTTCCAGGTTCTGGCGGCCATGCTGGAACGCCCCGGTGAACTGGTAACCCGCGAAGAACTGCGCAACCGCTTGTGGGGCCCCGATACCTTCGTGGATTTCGACAACAATCTCAACACGGCCGTTTACAAGCTAAGGGAAGCGTTGGGCGATACTTCCGAAACCCCGCGCTTCATTGAGACGCTTTCGCGGAAGGGCTACCGGTTCATCGGCGGCGTGAGCGATGCTGCCCCTGCTGCAATCCCGGCTCGACCGCCCGCGGTCCGCGGCTGGCGCATTCCCCTTGCGGGCGCAATCCTGCTTGCCGTGTTGGGCATCGCCAGCTACGTTGCGTTTACGTCGAAGACGACCCAGGCCCTGGCGTCCTCTCAGGTTCCTTCGGCGCGCGAGGCTTTTCTGAAGGGCCGTTACTTGCTGCAAAAGGGCGGCGGCGGGAATGTGGCGCAATCCATCGGATTTTTCGAAGAAGCTATCGCCCAGGACCCGGAATTTGCCGAGGCGCATTCGTCGCTGGCAGACGCGTTAAGTTACCTGCCGCTGAAAAGTCCGGAGAGCGTCATCCGTGCGCGCAGCGAAGCACAGAAAGCGATCGCTTTGAAGCCCGACCTGGCGGAGGCCCATCTGCGGCTGGCCATGATCGCGCTCTACGACGAATGGAATTGGGAAGGCGCGCGGGTTTCCTTTGAACGCGCCGTTTCCTCCGGTCCAGATTCAGCTCAACTCCACCATTCCTACGCAGGATATTTTTCCCTGCTCGGAGAGCACGAGCGGGCCATGGCGGAAATACACAAGGCCATCGAGTTGGACCCGGTTTCCGTGGCCATTAACGCGGATGCCGGTTGGTACTGGTTTGTGGCGCGCCGGTACGACCAGGCAATTGCGCAGTCCCGGAAAGCTCTGGAGTTGGAACCCGATCATCGCGGGGCGCATTTCTATGTTCTGCTTTCGCTGATCGCAAAGAAGGATTTTGCAGAAGCGCGGCGGTGGGCGTCGAAATATTTGGCTCTGGGAAACGACCAGAAATATCTGGAGCGCGTCGCGGCCGGTGACCCCGAGAGCGGGCTTCGCGAGTTCTGGCGCATCCGGCTGGAAGGCGCACTTGCGCGTGTGGAACGCGAACCTTTGGTTGTCAGCGAGGCAGCGCTGGCTTACGCCGCACTGGGCGAAAACGAAAAGGCCATCACCGCCATGGAAGAACTTTACCGGCTACGCACGGGCTGGCTGCTGCCCTTCATGCGGGTGTATCCTCCGCTCGATCCGTTGCGAACCAACCCCCGCTTCTCCGCGCTCCAGGAAAAAATGAAATTCCCGCCGAGGTAAGGTCACGCGCTGCGCTTGGCAAAGCGCAGATATAACGCGGGCATCAGAAAAAGATTCAGGATGGTGGAGGTAATCAGGCCGCCCAGAATCACCACGGCCATGGGATGTTCGATTTCCTGCCCGGGCTTATTGCCGCCGATGGCGATGGGCAGCAGCGCCAGGGCGGTAGCGAGGGCGGTCATCATGATGGGCGCAAGCCGTTCTTCGGCGCCCCGCAGGATCAATTCCGGACCGAAAGGCATGCCTTCCACTGTTTCCAAGTGTTTGTAGTGACTCACCAGCATGATGCCGTTGCGCGCCGCGATCCCCAGCACGGTTACAAAGCCAACCAGGGAGCCCAGCGATAGAACTCCTCCGGTCAGGAACGCTCCGGCTACGCCGCCCACCAGCGCGAAAGGGATGCTCACCATCACCAGCGTGGCCAGGCGCAGGGTGCCGAAGTCGGCATGCAGAACCAGAAAAATCCCAAGAAGCGAGAGCAGCGAAAAGGCCAGCAGCGCTTTCTGCGATTCCTGTCGTGCGGCGTATTCGCCGAGCAGTTCCGGGTGGTATCCCCGCGGGTAGGCGATTTTGCGCACGCGCTCTTCGATTTCACGCGCAACGCTGCCCAAGTCGCGCCCGCGCACATTGCAGGTCACATCAATCCGGCGCGAGGCGCTTTCGTGATTGATCACGTTGGGGGTCGGTGCGATTCGGACATCGGCAATATCTCCCAGGGGTACCTGCCCCGTCCCACCCGGCAGGTCCATGCGCAAATCCCGCAGGCCATAGGGGTCGCGGCGGATCTTTTCGGCGCCCCACACCACCACGTCGAAGATCTTTTGTTCGTCGTAAATCTCGCCGACCTTGGCGCCTTTTACCAGGGTGGCGGCCGCCTGCCGCACTTCGCCGGGCGTCAGGCCGAAGCGCTGTGCGGCCTCCGTTTTGATCTCGATTTCAACCTGGGGAACCAGCACTTGTTGCTCGACCTTAAGGTCTGCGGTGCCTTCGACCTCGCCCATGACTTTCGCGGTCTGCTGGGCCACCGACTGGAGCGTTTCCAGGTTCGGCCCATAAATGCGGACGACAATCGTGGCGCTGGCTCCGGTCAGCACTTCCTTGATGCGCTCCTTCAAGTAGGTGAGCAAATCGCGCGTCAAGCCGGGATAGCCATCCACAATGTGCTGGATGCGACTCACCGTGGGCTCGTAATCCACGGCAGGGTCGAGACTGATCCAGAGTTCGGTGAAGTTGGGCCCCACGACTTCGTCGGCCACTTCGGCGCGGCCAATGTGCGAGCCGAAATTGCGCACTCCCGGAACGGCGCGCAGTTCCTTGCTGGCGGCGATGGTGATGCGGGTCATGGCGTCCAGTGAGGTGCCGGGTTTCTC
>CAZCNH010000049.1:7022-21848 GCA_964500065.1 uncultured Acidobacteriaceae bacterium | reverse complement strand
TGCCCTTCCACAACTTCCGCAACATCGCCCAGCCGCAACGGAGCACCATTGCGAAAAGCCACCGGTATCTGCGCCAGATCGCGGGCGACCCGGATGGGCGAAATATGAGTAACGGCCAAGCGCTGGTTGGGCGTATCCAGGAAGCCGCCGGCGCCGAGGCTAACCGCGTTGCGCGTGGCGGCGACTACTTGTGCCAGCGTGACGTTGTTGGCCCGCAGGCGATCCGGGTCGGCCAGCACCTGTAACTGGCGGTCACGCTGCCCCCAGATAGCCACGTTGGCGACGCCGGAGATGGACATCAGCCGCGGACGAATCGTCCAGCGCGCCAGCGTGCTCATTTCCATCTGCGTCAGCGTTTTCGATGACAGTCCAATCTTCATCACGCGGCTGGTCGAGGAAAGCGGCGAGAGCATGACCGGCGCGTTCGCCACCGAGGGCAACTGGCCACGCACAGTTCCCAGGCGTTCCTGCACCAGTTGGCGCGCCCGCAGCAGGTCTGTGCCTTCTTCAAAAATCAGCACTACCGAGGAGAGGCCCAGCACCGATTTGGAACGGATCGTTTTCAGCCAGGACGTGCCGTTCAAGGCATTTTCGAGCGGCACGGTCACCAGGCTTTCGACCTCAGCGGTGGAAAGTCCCGGTGCTTCAGTCTGAATTTCCACCAAGGGAGGAGCGAACTCCGGAAACACGTCGAGCGGCGCGTGCTGCACGGCGATGATGCCGTAAACCATCAGGACAGCAGCGAGCACCGCTACGACCACCCGCAAACGCAACGAAGTTGAGACCAGCCAGTTCAGCATGTTCTAGGATTACTTTCCGGTGCTGAATTCCGTGCCAAAAAGTTCGGCGGCGCCGGTGGTTACGATTTTGGCGCCCACTGCGGGACCGCGCGCCAGGACGGCGAAGCTGCCCGTCACGTAACGAACGTCTACGCGACGGCGCATGTAGGTGTGTTCCGCAGTGCTTTCGTAAACCCACGCGCCGCCGTGAATATCGAACAGGACCGCGGCCCATGGCACCACCAGCACTTTTTCCTCGCCGGTCAAGGGCAAGGTGACGCTCACGCGCTCGTTCGGGCGGAAGACCGCGTCCGCATTCGCAAACTCAAAAAACAAATCCACAGTGGCAGCGGCAGGATCGCCGGAAACAGGAGCGGCAACCGGGCGCGCCTCCACGCTCCTCCCCGGTGAACTGCCCAGCTTCTGCACGCGCGCGGAAGCGCCACGGGATAGCGAACTTGTCAGGCCCGCGTAGGCAGGCACCCGCACCCATAGCGGGGTGATCGCAGCGGCTTCAAAGAGCATGGCGCCTGCAGGAACGGTCTGCCCGTTGGTCACCAGCATTTTTTGCAGAATGGCATCCTGAGTGGCGGCCACCATAAGCCCGCCGACAGCGTCGGTGGCATTGGCCCTGGCGCGCTCCAGCCGCGCGCGCGCGGCGGTCGCTTCCGCTTCGGCGAGTTTTGCCTGCTCCCGAGCTTCTTCCACATTACGGACACTTCCGGCGCGATCAGCGAGCAACTGCTGAGTGCGGTTCAACCGCGCGCGAGCAGCTTCCAAACGGGCCTCCGCGGAGGCCGCTTCGCGGTCAGCTTCTATCTTTCCGTCCCCTGCGCTGGCCAGGGGAAGCAGGCGTACAACCGTTTGCCCCTTGCGGAGCCCGCTTCCGGCGGCGGGGATGCCTCCTTCCGGAGCAACCACAGTTCCTGCAAAAGGCGCGCTGGCGCTCCACTCGCGGCCCGAGGCGGCAAGGGTTTCGCCGGCCAGTTGCTGGGTGCGCGATACGTTGAGCAGTTCCACGGCAGCCAGAGCAATGCCCAGCCGCTGCTCAGCTTCCGGAGACAGCCTGATGCGCGCAAGCTCAGGCTCTTTGACGGCGCCTTCGACTTTCGCCGCAACAGCGGGTTTCGATTCGGTTTTCGGCGCACTACCGCCGCAGCCGCCCAGAGTGGCCATCGTTGCAACCACAAACATCGTTGTGTGCTTGGTGAGTATCTTCATGATGATCACTTTTGCGCGAGCCGATGGCCCACGCTTCGCTCCAAATCTATCTGCGCTTGCACGCGTTCGGTCGTTGCCTGCAGTGCGCGCTTGCGCAACGCGAGCCAGGCCACCCGGCTCTGCAAGGTGGCCAGGTAACTGGCATCGCCTGCTTCATAGGATTTCTGAGAAAGACGCAATTCTTCTTCACCGCGGGGAAGCAGTTGACGGGTCCAGCGGTCTGCCGCTTCGGTGGCCGCCTGGTAGCGGGCCAGACTCGAACGAACCTCCTCCGCAATTTGCTGGCGGGTGGCCGCATACCGCTTCATTGCGACTTCGAGTTCCGCCGCCGCGCGGGCCCGTCCGGCATTGTTCAGACTGGCGATCGGCGCTTCGGTCTGCAAACCGGGTCCCGCTTCAAAGCCCTGCTTGCCTTCGCCATTCATGTCCAGCACGGCAGTGATGGTAAAGATGCGCGATTTTTCGAGCTTGGCGCGCTCGCCCGCGGCCTCGATGGCCAGTTCCGCTGCGCGCAAATCAGGCCGCGCGGCGAAGGCGTCTTTCAGCAGCGCCTCCGCGGCCGACAGCGTGAAGACGCTCCCACCCGAATCGGCAAGGCGAAATTCTGTTCCGGCTTCGCTCCAGCCGAGGAGGCCACGCAACTTTTCCATGGCCAGCTGGGAATTGCGGACCGCCTCATTCGATGCTTCCTGAGCTTCCAGGGCCGCCAGCTGTGCCTGACCGAATTCGCGCTCGCTGATGTCGCCGGAGCGCAGCCGGGCGCTCATGATTTCCGCGATTTGCAATTCCACTGCCGCCCTTTCTCCGGCCAGATCCTTCTCGCGTTCCGCCGCCAGCGCCGCGGCGTGCGCCTGGCAGACGTCACGCATCAGGTTCAGGCCCTGCTGGACCAGCGTCTCAGTGACGCGGTCCAGTTCCTTCTGCGCAATGCGCATCTTCCGCGGCCGCAGCCAAAGCTGCTCGAGGGGCCAGGAAACGGTGGCTTCCAATTGCTTGGGACCCAGGGGAAAGAGAAGCGAGAAGAAGGGATTGCGGAGGAACTTGGAGTCGGTCAGGTCCGCTCGGGCGATCCCGAGACGCGCCAGCTCTGCTTGAAACCCGGAATTATTCCACAGGGCGATGGCGATGGCGTCATCTTCGCTGACGCCGTCGGTGAGATCCACGCTGGCGGGCAGGCTGGCGCCCGGTTGCGCCAAACCATGCCCGGTGCGCTCCTGAACTTTCCCGGAAACGCTCGCGCGGTCCTGCGAGGAACGCGCCGCACATCCGGCAAACAGCAGCGCCGCACAGGCAGAGGAGAGGAGAAGACAATACACGCGGGCCAGTTTCACGGTGAGCAAGGCTCCGAGCCAGAGTATACAAGAAGCGCTTTGGGGTAACTACTTCAGGCCAAGACGCCGCGTCAGCATCTCGAAGCGCTTGTCTTCGATACGCGGACCGCAGGGAACAGAGCGGCCGTGGGAAACGTCCATCAGAATCACTTGCGCTTGGGCGTTCGACAGCGGGCCTTCTCCCGACTGCCCCGCAAAACGGCGGCAGGCGGCGAGGACGTTTTCAGGATCGCGCATTCTTTGAAAGGGGAGCAGCAGGAGGTAATAGTTCTTTTTCAGTAGACGCTTGGAGCGTTCGATGCCGATGGTCGCGTAATTGATGAACTTGGCCGCCGAGGCTTGATCGACGGTGCCAAACCCACGCAGTGCGACGAAGTACTCCGCCAGCCAGAAGCCGGACTGCATGGCCCAGTCAAAGCCTTCCATGCGGCCGCCCCGCCAGGCGAAATCCGAATTGTTCTGGAAAAGCCGGGCGTGAACCTGGGTGGCAAATTGCCCCACTACATTGGACGAAACTTGTGGCGCGGGACGCGAAGCCGGCCGCTGCACCGCGGGCGTTTCCGGTTCCGGCGGCGGAGCCTGTTCAGGCTCGGGCTCCGGTTCGCCTGCGGCCACGCGCGCCTGCCATTTTGCGAACTCCTGATCGTATTCTCTCCGTTTCGCCCCCTCGGAAAGAATCGCATAAGCTTCATTCAAGTCCGCCATCCGCGCGGAAGCCTGGGCCTGCGCTTCGGCTCCCAGGTGACTGGCGCGATCTGGGTGGGCCTCCCGAGCCAAACGCCGGTATGCGCTTTTCACAGTGTCGCTGGAAGCATCGGCATCGAGTCCGAGAACCTGGTAATAGTCCTTCATGACGGGTCAAACGCTCGCAACTGTCCGTGGAAAATCGCCAACTGAGGTGGCGGAAGGGAGATTCTCACAAACCGTAGGTGCGCCGCAACAGCCGCAACACGCGGGCGTTCAAATCTGGTACTGAGAAAGGTTTGTTGACGTAATCATCGGTTCCCACCAGGTAGCCCTTGGTGCGGTTGGTTTCGTCCGCATTGGCAGTGAGCATCATGATGGGCACAAACGCCGTGCGCAAATCCTCGCGCAACTGCTTGCACAGCGTGATGCCGTCCATGCGCGGCATCATCACATCGGTAATCACCAAATCAGGGGTCTGGTCTTCAATCGCTTTCAGGGCATCCACGCCGTCCCCGGCAAGGAGTATGTCCATTTCCATGGGCAATTGCGAGAGCGCCTTTTGGATGACTTTCTTGATGCCTTCGTCGTCGTCCACCACCAGCACGCGTGGTTTCTTGGGCGCCGGCAGGAAGGCCGGGCCGCGGCGGGGCGAGGCGCCTTCCGCAGGTCCGGGTTCCGCTTCGCCCGGCAGGGCCTTCTGGGTCATTTCGGCCGGAGCTACCGGTCCGGAACGGGCGTTGCAATAGGGGCAGATTTTCCAATCCAGCTTCATTTCCTGCCCGCAGGAACTGCACAGGTTCTTCAGGGCATACAGGCAATACGGGCAACTGGAAAAATCCAGGTTGATGAAGGAAGCGCACTTCGGACAGCGCACGATTTCCTCTTCTTGAAGCTGGATCACGCGCAGCACTTCTTCGAGTGTCGTGACTCCCAGGCGCACTTTTTCCATCGCGTCTTCCAGCAGGAAGCGGGTGCCGGCAAGGCCCGCCGTCTTGCGCAATTCGTTCTCGGAAGCCTTGCGATGGATCAGTTCCTTGATGGTGGGCGTCAGGCGCAGGATCTCATACAGCCCGAGACGGCCTGCATATCCGCTTTGCGCGCAGGCCGTGCAGCCCCGGCCGCGGTAGAACACCATATCCGGGTTTTCCATCTTGATTTTTTCCAGCAAGCCGCTGGATGGCGTATAGGGTTCCTTGCACTTGCTGCAAATGCGCCGGGCCAGCCGCTGCGCGATGATGACGCTCACCGACGATGTAATCAGGAATGGGTCCACGCCCAGATCCAGCAGGCGCGCGATGGTGGCCAGCGAGCTGTTGGTGTGCAGGGTGCTCAATACCAAGTGGCCGGTCATCGCAGCTTGAAAGGCGATTTCCGCTGTTTCCAGATCGCGGATTTCGCCGACCAGAATCACATCGGGGTCCTGACGTAAAATCGAACGCAGGCAGGCAGCGAAAGTGAGGCCGGCCTTCAAATTTACCTGCACCTGGCTGATGCCCTGCAACTGGTACTCAATCGGGTCTTCTACGGTGACGATGTTGACTTCGGGAGATTGCCGCTTGGTGATCATTCCGTAGAGGGTGGTGCTCTTGCCCGAACCGGTCGGCCCGGTTACCAAAATCATTCCCTGCGGCTGATTGAGCGCGCCTTCCATCACGCTGGACTGCGTTTCGTTGAATCCCATTTGCTTGAAGGTGGGGATGCTCGCGGACCCGAGAACGCGCATCACCACTTTTTCGCCGAAGTGCGTCGGCAGCGTGGAAATACGAATGTCAATGGGTTTGTTCTGGAGCTGCACTTTGATGCGGCCGTCCTGTGGCAGGCGCCGCTCGGCAATATCCAGCTTGGCCAGAATTTTCAGGCGGGAAACGACGGCGTTGTGCAGCCACTTGGGCACCTGCATGTAATCGCGCAGCACGCCATCCACGCGCAGGCGCACCTGCACCGCGTTCAGGGCTGGCTCGATGTGGATATCCGACGCGGAAGTGCGAATGGCGTCGTGTATCACCAGGTTGACCATCTTCACGACTGGCGGCAACTCGGCCGCCGAGCGCGAGTCCATCTTGTCCAGGTCAACTTCCTCTTTGTCTGTCGCTACGATCTTGAAATCAGCGGCCTCGGTGACGTTGGCCAGAAAATCCTGCATGCGGTCTTCGGGGGCATAGTTCTGCTCGATGGCATCCGCGATTTCAGTGCGCGTGGCCACAACCGCCTTGACCCGCATCCCGGCGGCAAACTCCACGTCCTGCAGGGCCTCGAAATCGGTGGGGTTAGCCATGGCCAGAACCAGCTGCTTGCCTTCGATCTGCGTGGGGAGCACTTCGTGCTTGCGGGCCAGATCTTCGCTGATGGACTTCAGGACGTCGGGTTCAATCGTCAGGCTGGCGATCTTGACGCGGGGAATTTTGAGCCACTTGGAAAAGGTATCCGCCAGGGATTCTTCCGATACTTTCTTTTCGCCAATAATGATGTCCCACAGCGACTTATTGCTTCGCCGCGCGGTCTCCAGGCAGTCTTCCAACTCCTGCTGGTTGAAAATCCCTGTTTGGAGAAGAAGCGGTCCGAGCTTCTTGCTCATCTGCCCTGGCCTCTCGCGCTGAAGGACACCCCACCCTTTGCCAAGCGCGCTTCCATTTTACCTAGTCGGCCAAAGAAAGTCTTTCCTGGAACCAGGGAAGTCGCTCGCGCGTGCCCTGTACGATACGTCCGTGATCTCGCAGCGCGCCGCGCCGTGTGGAAGCGCTAGCAAAGTTTGAGTGTCTTGTTTTGGTTACCCGCGATTGCTTGACGGCGGCAAGGCCGTGGCCTAACATCCTCGCAACGCGGTGAGAAATGGAGCGAGGTGCGCCGCGTTCTTGGAGTGTTTGGAATGAACGAGCCGCTGCCCAGTGCCCAGCCCAGGGAAGAGGTCCTCAAGCGGGAAAAGCGCGACTGGCAGTTGTGGTCGCTGCTGGTCCTGGGCTTTGGCCTGGTGGGAGTGGTCCTGGCGATTTACCTCCTGCTGCGCGCCCCGTCCAGCGCGTGGAGCCCGGAAGGCATGTCGCAGCTCTTTCCGCCCCTGCTGTTCGGCGTCATTTCCCTGATCGTTCTGATCAATTTCTACGTGGCGCAAAAAGATGCCGTAATTCGAGGGCTCGAGCAGGAATTGGTGAAGCAGAAAATCGAGGCCGAGCTGAACCGCGAATTGGCCTTGTTAGATCCGGTGACCGAGGTGTACAACCGGCGCTACCTGCGGGTGCTGCTGGCCAAGGAAATCAGCCGGGTGAAGCGTTATGGCAAGGGATTGAGCGTGATGCTCACCGACATTACCGGCTTCCGCAAGGTAAACGAGAGCCTGGGCCACACCGGCGGCGATGTGGTGCTTCGACAGATTGCCCATCTGTTGCAAACGCGGATCCGCAATTCCGATTTCATTGTGCGCTTTGGCGGCGATGAATTCCTGATTGTGCTGCCGGATACTGATGACGCCGGCGTCTACATTCTCGGCCGCCGCCTGAAGGAAGCCATGCGCGAGTGGAGCCGCCGCAGCGGTATGGATGAATTTGCTCTTAAGCTGGCTATCGGGGTCGCGCGCTATTCAGCCGAACGCCCCGTGGATGAAATCCTCAAACTTGCTGAACAGCGCATGGTGCTCGACAAAAGGGCTGTGGATGGCGAGGATAAAGGCCACTCCGAGCCTGCCCCCGCTGCCGAAGGCGCCGCCTCTTGAGGCGTGGGTGAAAAGACCAGAGAGATTGTTGGGCATTCCCGCAATCGCCCGCAGAACCCCATTCGTTAGACATTCCCTGGTGATTCCAATAGAGTATTTGTTGGTGGATTAGCTACCGTCTTATGGTGGGACACGGCAGCCGTCAGGATACGCGCGAACAGATTGGGCAACGGCTGGCGAACCTTGTTCGCAAAGCCCGCAATTCCTGCCAGGGCGCCGATGGAGTGGAATGCAAGGTATTTCCCCCCAATGTGCAAGGCCATCCGTACATGATTGAAGTCTCCATGTCGCGTTTTGTGCGTCGTGTCTCGGTGGACGCAACCAAGGTCCAGCACTTGAATCTGGGCCAGCCCGATCCTGCCCTGATGCGCGAGCTGCGTACAGCGATTCTGGCGGTTCACCGGCTGGGCAGCCGTCGTTAGGATCGGAATCGAATGACAACGTGACTTTTCGGCAGCCTTGAAGGAACTTCTTATCTCCCATTTACTCTGATTGATCGCAATCTTTGCTATCATCCGGCTCTATGCCCGAAGACCGCACCCAGGCCGAACCTGTGGTTCGTGATCCCGCTCTGGCAGGGGCCGCGCCAGCCGCCGATGCTCAAGCCGCAGCCGACCGGGGAGCGACCGGTGGACCGGCCAAACCTCCGGCGGAAAACGGCGACGGTTTCTTTGCCAGGCTGGCTAACGCATGGAAAGGGTTCTGGCAGGGTTGGCGTGGTGAATTGCTCGAGATCCCTGAAGGAGAAGAAGGCACCGTATCTCTGGGACAGTTGCGCGCGCTCGAACGTCAACTCGGCAGAAAGCTGGACAAGGCGCAAGCGGCAACCCAAGCAGCGCAGGAAGAATCCTCGGCGCTGGGCAAACGCATCATCGAACTTGAAGCCGCCGCCAAAGAAGGACAGCGCGAATTGAAACGGGCCCGCGCCAGCGCCGAAGAATCCGAAAAATCACTCCAAGCTGAACTCGCCAAACTGCAAGGCCGGCTCCAGGAACGCGAAGCCGCAATCGCGGCGGGGGAAGCCGAAAACGCCCGACTGAAGAAGACAATTTCCGAACGGGACGTTTCGCTGGCGGCCGCCCGCCGCGAGTTGGAAACCGCGCGGGAACAATCCGCGCAGCGGTCTGCCGAGTTTGCAGAGAACGCGCAGAAAGCCTTTCAGGATGCACAGCGGCGCGAGGAACAGCTCCGGCGGGATGCCGATGCCTCCCTGGCGCGACTGGGCGACGACCTGGCCGCGCGAGAAAATTCACTGGCGCAACTGAATGCCAAGCTGGAGGAAAACAGCGCCGCGCATGCTGGCGTCCTGGCCAGCTTGAAAAAAGAGCTCGATACCGTGCGCGAAGCGCTGGCCCAGCGTGAAGCCGCCAACGACATGCTGCTCACCGAAGTGTCGGAACAGGAAAGCGCCGCCGAACAGGCGCAGGAAGACGCCAGCCGCACTCAAGCGGAACTGAAAGAGGAAATCGAGCGCCTGGAAACACAGTTGAAAACCTCCGAGCAAGCCAAGGAAAAGCTTCGCTCCGAGCTGATCGCCGCGCTACCGGAAAAAGTGGCCGCGGCGGACCTGCGGCTGAAAATGTCGGTTGCAGAGAAGGATTACCAGCGCAAAGTGGGAGAAGCCGACCTGCTCCGCGAAGATGTGCGCGAATTGCGCAAGCGCATTGCCGAGTATGAGGGCAAGGTTGGCGGCCTGGAGCAAACCGAAAGCCAGCGCGCCGGGCTGCAGCGTGAGTTGCAACGGCAGGCCGCGCAACTCGATGCCATCCGTGGCCAGCTGGAGGAAGCCCGCCTGCAATCGGAAAAACTGCGCGCGGCGGTGCAGGAATTCCACGCCCCGGCGGTGAGCGCGGTACAAGTGGCCGGCGTCTACGCGGAGACCGTGGCCGGCAGCCTGGCCCTGAGCGAAAGCGACCGCGCCGACATCATTGAAATCAGGCAGAACATGGAAGCCCTGCGCCTGGCCCTGCAAAAGCTTGCGACCAAACTTGCCGAGACCGATTCCGGCCGGACGAATTCCTGAGCATCGTTGCCACTCGCCAATCGGAGCCTCGTCCTGTAAAATCAAATGTGTGAGGCAAGGTTTGCTAGCTCCTTGCCCCTAGTTCCTAGCCCCTGTTTTCGGCGCGGTACCCAAGCGGCCTAAGGGAGAGGTCTGCAAAACCTCCATTCGTGGGTTCGAATCCCACCCGCGCCTCCACTGTTTCCGGCCAGGAAACAGTGTCCCAAGCGAGCGAAGCGAGCCGAGGGGCAGCACGTCCCGGGCGGCAATTGCTTTTGCAAAACCTCCATCCGTGGGTTGACGTTTGTTTGCTTGGCCAGCGTTGGCTGGCCGGGCCACCCGCGCCTTTGCTCCCTATGGGTTGTTCATCCTAGCGGGGAGATATTTCTGGCGATGCGCGGATAACATACCTTTGTGGCGATGTGGGGCCGAGGCCGAAGGGGTAGCAAGTGAAAAGCGTCAGGGTTTCGTCGGCAGTTGGCGCAAGAGGTTGCTCATCCTCCGGCTCAATGACGCGGGTGCTCCGCACAACGTAGCGGCGGCGCTGCAACCCGCCCCGATCGCGCGAATCGCGCCACTCCAGTTCCACCACGTCGCCGGCGGCGATTCCTTCCAGCGGTTCGAACCAACTGGTCCGGTGTCCGGCGAGTACGATATTGCCCGGCTCGCCGAAGCTTGCGCCGCTGCGCAACCGCGCCGGACCAAACGCCAGGGTGCGCGGCGTTGCGCCTTCCAGAACGATTTCGTCGTAGCCAATGCGCGGAATGCGCAGGCGCGCCACCGGATGAGTATCCGCCCACGACCACGGCGGCATATTTTTTCCCGTGCGAACGCTTTCCTGCCACGCCTGCCGGATGAGCGCTCCGGCAAGGGCGGCCTTGGCGTGAAGATAAAGGGCGCGCCCGCTGAGGCACGCCCCTGTGATCAAAACGAGTGCCGTGAGGATCAAGAATTCACGACGCATGCGCGACATCACGCAGCCTCTCCGGTGCGGCGCAGGATCCTTGCGGCATAGAGGCCGATGGCGAGCAGGATCGCTCCCAGGGCATCGAAAAAGTTTTCTGCATTGCCGGTAGCCGGCGCGCCAAAAACTTTTTCCATCACCATGCCGTTCGGTAATTCGTTGGGAACTGCCGCGGTTGCGGAATTGCCGCCGGGATTCACAATGATTTCTTCCACCGCGACCAGGGAAGTAAAGCGCGTCACCAAATGGTAGCGGATGGCTTCGGCCACAACGCTTCTGCGCACTTCATCGCGGGCAGGGTCTTGCGCGGCCCGCCAGTTGTCCATTAGATGCTCCACACTTTGCCGTGCCCACAGTGTGGTCACGCCGGAATGAAAGTAAGCGCGCGTGGCATCGAATGGAATCGACGTCTGGTAGAGCCGTCCATTTCTTTGCGCGGAAAGCTGGACCGTGCCTTTCTTCCCGTTGAGGATGCGTCCATGAACGATGAGCGGCTGACGCGCAAAAAGGTCCGGTACCCGTTCCGGGAAGAGTTGGCCGACTTCCACGCCGTCGAAGGAAAACTTCACATCGGTCAGGACCGGGCTTTCGATGCGATCCAGCAGCTTGCCCATTTGTTCGCGGATTTCGCCCACATCGGCAATATGCGTGAACGTGCCACGGCCGTACTGAGCTATTTTCGTCGCCAGGAAATGGTTGGGCGCGGCGCCAATGGCCACGGTGAAGAGCCGCGCATTGCCCAGGTTGTTCCGTAGCGACGCGAAGATCTCGTCTTCATTGCCCAGGTCGCCGTCGGTCAACACAACGATGTGTCGCAAACGCTCCGCGCCCGCAGGCATGGCCATCAGGAAATTGAGCGCGGGCAGCATTTCTGTTCCCCCACCTGCCGCGAGCGCCTGCACCCAGCGATGCGCTGGAGCGAGATACTCCGGCGTGGCTGGCAACGGCTGGTTGGCAAACGGCGTATAGCCGCTGCTGAAGGCAACGATATTGAAGCGATCTTCCGGACGCAGACGATCGAGCGCTTGCAGCAAACCTTCGCGCGCCTGCACGATGCTGGTGCCTTCCATCGAGCCGGAAACGTCAATCAGGTAGAGCATTTCAACAGGCGAGCGCTCGCCGGTGGTGCCCGTGGGTGGGTAAGCCGCCAGCAAAAAATGCGTTTCGTTGCTGCCCGGTTCGGGTGAAAGATAAATCGCAGTTTTGGGTTCCAGTCCGCCGGCCTGCCCAAATTCGAGGACAAAATCGCGGTTGGGAATCGTCGCGGCTGATGCCAGTTCTACGTGCTGGCGGCCGTCGGGCAGTTGCGCCACATTAACCGCGTGCGAGATGGATTTGATGGAGCCGATGTCTGCGTTCGCGTCCAAATCCACCGCGAGGGTTAAGTCGTGGCCATTGCGATTCAGCGGATGCCGCACCGGAGGGGTGATGCGCGAAGCGTCGGGAACCTGGTTGGTATCGAACGCGTAGCCGGTTCCTGAATGTCCAACTGCTTGCGTGCCGGGAATGTAGCGCGGCCCCACCGTCATGGGAAAAGTGAGGCGGACGCGGCCATCTTCCCATACCAGCGGTTCCACATAGCGCAGGCGGACTTCAACGCGGTCGCCCGGCATGATATTGGCTACCGACGTGGTGAAGATGTTAGGCCGTTCCTCTTCCACCAGGGCGGCGCGCTGGCCTGCGGACTTTGCCGCTTCATAAATCTTCTTGGCCTCTGCGCGTTCTTTGATCAGGCTGCGAATGCGCCGGTTGCCGATAATCATTTCCATGTCGTAGACCGCGGCGTCGTGCGGCAGGGGAAAAACGTAGATGGCTTCAATGGGTGTGCCGGTCGAGTTGGCATATTGCTGCGAAACCGTTGCGGCTACCACCAAACCGCGCACATCCAGCGCCACGTTGGTGCGTTGCAGCGGAATTTCCTCGTAGATGCCACTCACCGGAGAGCGGAAGAGCATGCAACCCTGGCCCACATCGGGCAAGGGCAGGGGAGGCAGTTCCTGCACCGGTGCAGCAGCGGCCGGCTTATCCGCAGGCGGGTTTTGTCCTCTGAGAACGCCGGCGTGGGCGCCGGAGCTATCCTTGTAGTCGGCGTTGGCGGTCCAAGCCGCGAAAATCAGGATCGGCAGGAAAATCGTCAGCGCCAGCTTGATGTGAGTTCCCTTTGTCGGTATTGCTGAATGTCTCGTCCCCATAAACCCCTCCCGGGCATTTCCCTGATGGAGGAAAGCAATTGGCCTGCCCGGAAAACGTTGAGCGAAAGCCGCAGTAAATGGGGCACTTAGCAGAAGCGCAACTCTGGCTTCGTCGAGACTCTTGTGTGGCCGCAACCACGGGCGTGGGTGGGCGACGACGAATACGCCTTGTGGTGGACCGACAGGCGGGGTAAAAAGGACGACATGGTTGCGCTCAGGCAGATGCCCGACTTCGTGTTCCTGGCGCAGGACGGGACCACTATCCACCTCGCGCAGGAATGGAAAGACCAGCCCGCGCTGATCCTGTGGTTGCGCCACTTTGGCTGAAAATTTTTTGTCGAATCACTTGCCCAGTTGGGCGAGCAACTTACCGAGTTTCAGAAAATGGGTGTTCGCGTCGCGTGCGTCGTGCAAGGCGATGCACAGCAGGCTGAACGCTACTGCGCGCGGCATGGGCTTGCCGGCCACTGCGTTGGCGACCCGGAAAAGAAAAGCTACCAGGCGATGGGATTTCCACGAGCACGCCTGTGGAACATGATTTTTGCTTCCCCTGAGTTAAAGGCCCGGCGCAAGGAAGCGCTCGCTGCAGGCTGTTCGAACAATCACGCAGGCACGCGCGAGCCGCACAGCGATGTATTGCAGTTGCCGGGCGCTGTGCTGGTTGTCCCCTCCGGGAAAATTCTCTGGATACACCACGGCAAACACACAGGGGACTTGCCGCTTGCGAAGGAACTGCTGGGAGTGGTGCGCCGCGAACTCGGGCAATGACGCGCAGCAGGCTTAGTTCGGAATGTTCCACACGGCGGTGCGCACCCGCGCCGGCTCGCCGGGCTTTTCAATTTCGGTCCACGCGAAAAGAACATTTTGCCCGGCGCGGGCCATGCGGGGGAAACCGCTCTTGCGGGAGGCGCTGGTTTCACGCACGACGATGGCGGCCTCGCGCGAGCCATTCGGGCGTACGCGCATCGCCTTGATTTGCGCGCTTTGCTCGCTGCCCTCGAGCCAACTGACCATCGCCGAACCATCCTCCAGCATCACCACGTCCACCCGGCCCAGGGGCCGGCCGCTGCTGATTTCAATGGGGCCGCCGAAACTGGCGCCCGCGTCCGCCGAGAAGATCGCTTTCACCAGCGGCTTATCCTGCGCGCCGGTGAACCAGGCGACCGCGACGCGCTTGCCCTCCGCCGCAACACTCGGCCCGTTCACCGGGCAGCCGCGAATTTCCCAGCCATCCGCGTGCAGCACCCGCGGCGTGCTCCATTTCCCATCGAGGAAGAGCACGTAACCGATATCACGGATCTCTTCCGGCGACCGGTTGCGATACACCACAATTGCTCCGCCGGAAGTCCGCGCAGCGGATGTCTGGCAGCATTCGCACACGCGCCCATCCAATTCAACTTCCTCCGACAGCCTGCCGCTCGCGTCCATAGCGGCAAAACGCAAGGTCATCTCACCGCCCGGTTCCTCGTTGTGCCCGCCTTGCGCTTTTGCGGCCGGCGATTTCTGCTGCGCGGCAAACTTCCGCCCGTCAAGCCAGGCCGCGCCGGCCTTGCCTCCGGTCCAGGGAAGCAAACTCACAAAGCCGTGTTCGGTCTCGGTGCCATCGCGGTGCGGGATGACAGGTTTCGACCACGTCTTGCCGCCATCGGCCGAGCGCGAGATTTGCACGTTGTAGGCGTAGCGCCCGGGGCCGCTCATCTGCAACCAGTGCGCCACCAGCGAGCCATCCGGCTGCTTCATCACCGAGGGAAAATCCGCCCAATTGATGAACCACTCGGAACCTTCGGCAACGGTTTGCGCGGCGCTCCACTTCCCATTTGCCAGCGTGGAGAATTTCAGAGCGCTGCGTTTCTCCAGCTTCTCCACCCAACTGAGAATTACTTCTTCACCCTGCACAGACAACTCCGGCTCCCCGCTGGCGGGCCCGGCAGGCGACGCCAATTC
>CAZCNH010000049.1:0-6922 GCA_964500065.1 uncultured Acidobacteriaceae bacterium | reverse complement strand
TCCCACACGACCCACTGCTCCCCGGTATTTTCCCAGAAGAACTCTTCGTCAATCAGCCCGCGGTTCACCATGCTCGCGCACATCTCCCAGTAGCTCAGGACCTGGCGCAAGGAGGCGTTCTGCTCCGAGCCCGGCGGGCAATGCGTCTGCAAGTCCTGCATGGATTGCAGATTCGGAATGGTCTGAATCCATTTGCGCGCTTCGCGCAAGCGCGGCTCCCGCCGCAGATCGTACAGTTTCATTAATAAATCAGCCTGCTGATGATTCACGTCGCCCATTTTATTCTCCTTTCGGCAATTCCCTGAGTATCACTGAATACGGTTACTTTTCTTCGGGCATGCCGCTTACCGTAATGCGGTGAATGGAACCCATGCCCACGCTCTCGCGTTCAAACCGCGCACGGATGCGGCGGCGCAACTCCCGCGCGGTATCGTGCTGCCGCGTGGGGTGCGTCCGAATCTGGAGCCTGACAGTGGAATCGCCCGCGCTCAAAGATTCTACGCCCAACACCCGCGGACCATCCACCAGGGCCGCGCCCCAGTTGGGGTCGGCGCGGAATTCGTTGCACACGCCTTCCAAAGCATTCAAGGCATGATCCACTGCGTCGTCGGCGCTGAGTGCGACATCCACGAAAACCTGCGACCAATCCCGCGACAGATTGGTCAGGGTGCGGATCTCGCCGTTTGGAATGAAGCACAGGCCGCCTTCGGCATCGCGGAGCACGGTACGCCGCAACGTCAGGTGTTCCACCTTGCCGGAGATGGCGCCGGTGCGGATCACATCTCCCACCACGTACTGGTCTTCCAGCACGATGAAGAATCCGTTGATGATGTCGCGCACCAGGTGTTGCGCGCCAAATCCGATGGCCACGCTGGCCAGCCCCGCTACGGCTGCGAACGGGGTGACGTTCACCCCGAATAGCGGCAACGCCGACAGAAACGCGCCAATCAGGATAATGGCCGAACCGGTGGAATAGGCCAGGTCCGCCAGGGTGCGGGTCTGCTGCTCGTGTTGCTGGGCTGCGCGCGTCGGCGCGTCCGCTTCCCGCACGATCCGGCGCGTCAGGATGCGCAACGCCCGCTGCAGCAGGTACGCGATCAGGATGATCGCCAGCAGCTTCAGCAGCGCATCCACCCCTCTTTCCGCGTACGAAGAAACCCAGCCCATGTTCATGGCCGCGAATTATAGCAAGCGCGCGCGGGCATTCCCTAACTGTGAAATTTGAGTTAAGGGGCGGGCGTAGCGGGCTTTTGTTCCAAGAGCCGCCATTCGGGAGGATTCACGCCCAGCAAGTGACGCACAAAGAAGTCATAGCGTTTGTGCTCGCCATACGCGCCACCTGCGCTGTGACCCATCCCCGGCACGTAGAGAAGATCGAAATCTTTGTTGTGCTTGTAGAGTTGATTCACGACCTGCATGGTGGATGAGGGATCCACGTTGGTATCCATCTCGCCGACAACGAGCATAAGCTTTCCTTGCAGCTTCGAGGCATTATCCACATTGGAAGACGCAGAGTACTCGGGGCCGATTGGCCAGCCCATCCACTGTTCGTTCCACCAGATCTTGTCCATGCGGTTGTCGTGGCACCCGGCAGCGGATACGGCGGCTTTGTAAAATTCCGGATGAAAGAGCAACCCGCCCAGAGAACTCTGCCCGCCGGCGGAGGTGCCATAGATGCCCACGCGGCTGATGTCGTACCAGGGATATTTTGCGGCCACCGCTTTATGCCACAGGATGCGATCGGGGAAACCAGCATCGCCCAGGTTTTTCCAGGCGATATCGTGAAATGCTTTCGACCGGTTGGACGTTCCCATGCCGTCGATTTGCACGACAATGAAGCCCAGTTCCGCTTGCGCCTGCATTGCCGAATAGCCAACGAAGTTCTTCGGGACGAACGACCCCTGGGGACCCGCGTAAATGTTTTCAATGACGGGATATTTTCTTGCGGGATTGAAATTGGCCGGCCGGAAGATTACACCCCAGATGGGGGTCTTGCCGTCGCGTCCGGCGGCGACGAAGACTTCCGGCGGCTTCCACCCCGCCGCAACCAGCGCGCTGCTATCGGCGCGTTGCACTTCAGCGATACGGCTGTTGTCGCTCACCCGGCGCAACTCCATCACCGGCGGCAGGTCCACGCGCGAATATGTATCCACGTAATATTGCATGTCCGGCGAAAACGCAGCCAGGTGGTTTGCCTCCGCCTCCGTCAGCCGAGTAAGCCCCGTGCCGTCGAAGTTGATGTGATAGTAGTCGGCAAAATAGGGATCGGTGCCTGGGCGCATCCCGCCGGCGCTGAACCAGATTTGCCTCGCTTGCTCATTTACGTTCACCACGCCGCGGACGACCCATTCCCCCCGCGTGATTTGGTTCTTCACCACGCCGGTGGTGCCATCCAGCAGATACAGATGGTTCCAGCCATCCCGTTCAGACATCCAGATGATTTCTTTGCCATCGCCGATATCGAACCTGTATTTCTTGCCCGAGTCGGTCTGGCCGCCGTTGGCGGTCCGGTAGTTGAAGAAAGAGCTGGTCTCTTCGGAAACCACCGCACGCGCGCTTCCGGTTTCCGCGTTTACCTCGACCACGCGATACACCTGGTGACCGCGCTGGTTGTATTCAAAGGTGAGCGCGCTGCTGTCTTTGCGCCAGACCAATGGCGAAAGATCGTACGGGTTCGGGAAGAAATCGCTGGCGATGGAGAATTGCTTCCGGCCCGCGACGTTGAACAGGACAGGCTGCTCCAGATCCAGCACATCACCCGGCTTGGCATAAAAGCGCGAAGACGTCTTTGGCTGCAACTGGTCTTCCGGAGACGATTCGACGTAGGTGACCAACCGGCGGTAACCCGGCCTGATGCGGTACGCCGCAATCTTCGACGAGTCCGGCGACCAGACAAGCGAACTAAGACGGTAGCAATTGCCTTCGGATCCATCGGTGCTCAGCAGAATGTTTTTCGTCTTGCCTATTTCGCGCACGGCGACGTTGAAGTTTTCAATGACCGCTTCCCACTTGCCGTCGGGAGATTTGCGGGCGGCATCCCCCGCAGACGCCGCCTCGCACGGCGGAGGCGGCTGGCCGAAACCACCGAAGCCGGAGCGCGGCGGCAGCTTGCGGCAGGAGTTGCCTTCCACATCGCAGCGCCAGCCGCTACCGTCAAAATTGAACTCGATGGCGCGCTCGCTATCCACAAAAGTGATGGAGTTGAACGGCAATCGGAAGGGTTTGAAGGCGCGTCCGGCAGCGGTGGAAAGCGCACTGGCAATTTTTTCGTGATTGAAAGCGGCGCGCCGGGCGAGCGATTCGGCATCGTACACCACAAACTCGTTTCCATCCTTTGCCGAGTTACGGAACCAGAAACGCGGCGTTTTCTCGATCCAGCTCACAGGGCCGGGCACGTTGAGCGCCAGCCCTTCGTATTTCTCGCGTAGTCCAAGCGCGCGCTGATAGTCGGCAAGCGTGCCTTGCGCATATAAAGCAACTGCGTGAAACCCCAGCGCCAGCGCAATGATCAGGAACTTCGAGCCCAGTCGAGCCCGGTGAACGGAAAAAAGGTACATGGACGCCTCCCGTGGGCCCCGATTCTAGCAAGGGCATGCAAGAAGTCTCGCCAGTTTTCTTGCGAGGCTGAGTCTCTCTTTCGGCGGTTGCGGATGCAGCAGCAGCTGCGAAGGCTAATGCGGAAATTGCGGCGGGTTCGGTTACAATGCGTGGGCTTAGTCGGAGAACCGATGACCAGCGCCCTTGTCCAAGACGTGCTTGCGGTCGCGAAGGACTCTCCTTCGCGCGTTGCCGTGGTCGCCGGTGAAAACGTTGTGACCTACGGGCAGTTGTGCCAGCGCAGTTCCGCCGTAGCGGAAGCCGCGGCGGAGCAGCCGCCGGAAACGATTGCCCTGCTCTGCGGCAATTCGCCGGAATTCGCCTGCGGGTTTTTGGGGGCGCGCTGGGCAGGGAAGCGCGTCGCGGTTCTGCCGACGCTTGCGCCGCCGCCGCTGCTGGCAATGATGGCCGCCGAGGCCGGCGCCAAAGCCGCGCTGGTATCTCAGGAATTGATGCCAAAGGTACAGGAAGCCGGACTTTCCGCGATTTCGATTGAGAACGCGGTCCTGCGACCTTCCAGGGAGCGCGCTTCGGGCGCGCCGGCAACGGCCGCGGAACGGAACGCGCCGGCGATCCTGCTGTACACCAGCGGCAGCACGGGGAAACCCAAAACCGTGGCGCTTTCCGAGGAAAACATTATCAGCAACGTGCAGGGCTGCATTGACGCGATGAGGTTTACCCGCGACGAAGTGATGCTGGCCATCCTGCCGCTGTTTCACTCGTATGGGCTCACGGTGACTTTGCTCCTGCCGCTGCGGCTGGGTGGCCGGGTGGTGATTGAAAAATTCTCGCCCCGCGCGGTGCTGGCGGCGATTGAAAAGCACCGCGTCACCGCGCTGATCGCCGTGCCCAGCCAATACCGCTTGCTGGCGAAAGATCCGACGCCGGTGGACGTCAGCTCGCTCAAGTATTGCATTGCCGGCGCGGAGCGCCTGCCGGAACTGGTCGCGTCGGACTTCGAAGCGCGCTTCGGAAAGGCAATCTTGCAGGGATATGGCTGCACCGAAACATCGCCGGTGGTGGCCATCAATCCGCCGTGGGCCAATCATAGCGTCTCGGTGGGCCCGCCGCTGCCCAACATCCGCGTCTCCATCCGCGAGAATTGGGAGGAGGTTCCCATCGGCGAGCAGGGCGAAATCTGTGTGGAAGGCCCGAGCGTGATGCTGGGCTATCTGAATCAGCCGGAAGCTACCGCAGCGAAGATTCGCAACGGCGTGTTGCGCACCGGCGACCGCGGCTTCATGGACGGGGAAGGCTACCTGCACGTCGCAGGGCGCGCCGACGACATGTTGAAAGTTGCCGGCGAAAAGATTTATCCCGCCGAAGTCGAACACGCCATCGAGCAGGTGGATGGTGTAGAAGAAGCAGCAGTCATTGGCGTGCCCGATGAAGCGCGCGGTTATGCGCTGGTGGCTTACGTGCAGCCCAAAGCCGGGGTCACCTTGAATGAGACCGGCCTGCGCAACGCGGTGCGCGAGCGCATCGAAGCGATCAAAGTGCCGCGAACATTCGTGGTTGTCGAACAACTACCTCGCTCACCCACCGGCAAGCTGGATAAAAAGACCCTCGCCGCCAGGAGCGGGTCCTAGCAGCCTGCTGAAAAGATCGCCTCCCCATCCTTAATGAACTGAGTTCGCCGGAAGGTGGCGGAGACCTCCGGCCAGAAGCCAGAGTCATGAAGTGATTTTCTCCGGGCTGTTTGGAGCGATGGCCTGACCGCGCTCAAGTTCCTTCCAGTGTTCGATTTCGAGACGGCCAATCCCACGAGCGGCCAAGAATCTCCCGTCACTCTGGATTAACTTCTCCCAACTAAATGGAAGTAAAATACTTAACAATGGCCGGAACGGCATGCAGCGTGCCCGTTCCGAGAAGGGAGATTCATAGGCCATGGATGTTTCCAGAGGTGATGTAGTTATCAAGGCAAAGCGCCGCCGCCGTATCCTTATTGGTACAGCGGTCTTCCTGTTCGTGGTGCTCACGACGTGGGCGCTTTCCAAAATGAAGCCTGCGGCGCCGTCGGTGGATAAGTCCACGGTGTGGATTGACGAGGTCAAGCGAGGCGAAATGCTGCGCAACGTGCGCGGCCTGGGCACGCTGGTCCCGGAAGATATCCGCTGGATCCCGGCACAAACGCAAGGCCAGGTAGAGAAAATCCTGCTGCGGCCGGGGCCGATGGTCACGCCGGACACAATTATTCTGGAACTGAGCAACCCGCAACTCGAGCAGGAAGCCAAAGACGCAGAATTGCAACTGAAGGTGGCAGTGGCCGACCTGGAAAACCTGAAGGTACAGCTCAACAGTCAGCTTCTGCAAACGCGCTCGGACGTGGGCCGGGCCCAAGCCGACTACACGCAGACCAAGTTGCAAGCGGAAGCTGATCAGGAAATGTTCAAGAACGAACTGATTTCCTCGCTGGTGGCTAAGCTCTCCGCGAACCGGGCGCAGGAAGCTTCCAACCGTTTCAAGCTGGAGCAGGAACGCCTGAATAATTTTTCCGAATCCATGAAGGCGCAAATCGCGGCGCGGCAGGCGCAGGTGGAACAGCGCAGCGCGTATTACGAACTCAAGAAATCACAACTCGACAAACTACGCGTGCGCGCGGGCATGAGCGGCGTGCTGCAAGCCGTCCCGGTGGAAGTGGGGCAACAGGTGGCGCCCGGCACCAACCTGGTGCGCGTTTCCAATCCCAACCGGCTTAAAGCCGAAGTGCGGATCGCGGAAACGCAGGCGCGCGATATTCAAATCGGGCAAAAAGCCGAGGTGGACACCCGCAACGGCATTATCAAAGGCCGCGTGATCCGTATTGATCCCGCCGCGGTCAACGGCACGGTGCTGGTGGATATCGGCCTGGAAGGCGCGTTGCCGCAGGGCGCGCGTCCCGACCTGAGCGTGGACGGAACCATCGAACTCGAGCGGCTGCCCGACGTGATTTACGTAGGGCGCCCGGTGCAGGGACAACCGAATACCACCGTCGGTCTGTTCAAAATGGAAGCTGACGGAGTTCACGCTTCCCGCATCCAAGTCAAACTGGGTCGCACTTCGGTGAACACCATCGAGGTGGTGGAAGGTTTGAAAGTCGGCGACAAGGTGATTCTTTCCGACATGTCGCAGCAGGATGCGGTGGACCGAATTCGCTTGAACTAAACCAGGTTAGACCGTACAGGAGAAGAAATGGCAGACAAACAGCCGTTGATCAAGCTGGACAGCATAAAGAAAGTGTTCCTGACCGACGAAGTGGAGACGCACGCGCTAAGCGGGATTCACCTGGACGTGATGCCCGGCGAATATGTGGCGATTGGCGGGCCATCGGGCTGCGGCAAGTCTA
>CAZCNH010000048.1:22021-30186 GCA_964500065.1 uncultured Acidobacteriaceae bacterium | reverse complement strand
GTGGAGGAATCATGAGCAAGATCCGCCTGAGTGCGGTATCCCTGTGTTTACTGGCCGTGCTGGCGTTTACCGCCACGGCCCAGGCTCCCAGCCTGGCCGACGCCTACGCAAAAATCCGCGCGGAAGAAACCAACAACTCGAAAATCATGTGGCTCCTGCACCAGATGACCGACGTGCACGGGCCGCGCGTGACCGGCTCGCCCACGCTGAAAGCGGCAAGCGACTGGGCGGTGAAGACGCTCGCCTCCTTCGGCCTGCAAAACGCGCATCTCGAGCCGTGGACGTTTCAGCCGCCCAGCGCGGCCAAGCCGGTTGTGGGCTGGGAAAATATCGAATTGAGCGCCGACGCGCTCAAGCCCTTCCGCGGGCAATTGATGGTGAAGCCGCTGGCGTGGACCCCCAGCACCAAAGGCGTAGTGACCAGCGAAGTCGTGATGATCACCCCGCCCGGACTGACGCGCCCGGGCGGCGGAGGATTTGGCGGACCCGGCGGGCGTGGCGCGCGCGCGGAAACAGTAAAGCTGGATTCGCCCATGCCCGCTCCGCCGCAAGCCGCCGCGCCGGAACAGCCCACGCGGGAAGAGCTCGATGCGTACTTCAGCACTATCCAGGCCAGGGTGCGTGGCCGCATCGTCATGGTCGGCAAAGCGGTGGATGTGCCCATCAATCTTACGCCGGCGCCGCTGCGCCGCAGCGAAGACGACTGGAAAGCGCAGTTCGACCCCAATAATCCCAACGCCGGACGCCCGTTCGGCGGCGGACGAGGCGGCCCGCAAACGCCCGCGGGAAAAATGACCGTGCAGGAAGTAGCGCGCGCGGTGGATCAGTTCCTGCTGGATCAGGGCGCGCTGGTGCGCATTAACGATTCGGGCCGCGCCTACGGCATCATCATCGCGCAGCAGAACAGCACCTACGATTCGACTCGCGCTGTGCCCACGCTGGTGATGCGCAATGAAGACTACGGCCGCATCGCCCGCATCCTGGAAGAAGGCCAGCCGGTCACCTTGCGCGTCAACATTCAGAACCGCGAATATCCCGACGGCGTGACCGCCCACAATGTGATCGCGGAAATTCCCGGTACCGACAAGAAAGATGAAGTGGTGATGCTCGGCGGCCACTTTGATTCCTGGCACGACGCCACCGGCGCCACCGATAACGCCGCTGGCTGCTCGATGATGATGGAAGCGGTGCGCATCCTCAGCGCGTTGAAGTTGCAACCGCGCCGTACCATCCGCATCGCCCTGTGGACCGGCGAGGAACAGGGCCTGCTCGGCTCGCTGGCCTACGTGCAGCAGCATTTCGGCAGCGCGGAAAATCCCAAGCCGGAATTTTCGAAGCTGAGCGCCTATTTCAATATTGATTCCGGCACCAGCCGCCCGCGCGGCGCCAGCGTGTTTGGACCGGCCGCCGCGGCCGACATGATCCGCGCCGGGTTTGCCGGATTCGAAGAGTGGGGCTTCCGCGGCGTGCGCGCCACCAACTCCCGCGCCACCGGCGGCACCGACAGCACTTCATTCAACAACGCCGGGCTGCCCGGCGTGGGCCTGAGCCAGGATCCATTCGACTACAACACCTTCACCCACCACACCAACCTGGACACCATCGAGCGCATCCACGAAGAAGACGTGCGCGCGGGCGCGGCGATGATCGCTTCCGCAGTGTATGCCGCCGCGATGGCCGATCAGATGGTGCCGCGCTTTGCGGCCGCTGAAATGCCCGCTCCAGTTCCAGTGGATGCCCCGGGGTCACGCGCGATTCCCGCGCCGGCAAAGCCCGCCCCGGCTAAAGCGCCCGCAGCAAAAGCGCGCAAGGCCTCCTAGACCGCGGAACAAGCCGCCTTCTCGTTATTCTGATGGCGCGTGGAATTGGCCCAGCGGCCCCCACCCGCCACGCCATTTTGAGGAGTGGTTGTGATTCGGCGCGGCACGACGAATCGCGCGACGAAGAATCCCGATGGCTCACTGTGCCAGGAACTCATGATCGAGATTCTTCGTCGCTGCTTGATCCCTTCGGGCTCAAGCACAACGCTCCTCAGAATAACGAAGCGGCTTTTCCCGGGCCTGCTCGCCACCGGCCTGAGCTTCGCAAGTTCTTCGCGATAGACCCAGGGCCCCGCTTTCTGAAAAGGCGAGCTACCGCCGAGGTGGAACTGCCCCTACCGGTTGTCGTCGGAGAAAAGGACAGCGCTTTCTCCCCGCTCCTGAATCAACCGCGCAACCAGGGAAACCAGTTTTACGCGCCGCTTGAGCAGGCCGTTGATTTCCGGACCCGAGAGATGGGATTTCATCCTTGATTTGATTTCTTCGTCGCTGACTTCGCGCAGGCGCCGGTAGAGACCGCGCCCGCAAATCGTCACGTCTTCCGGCTTCAGCAGATCTTCCTGCCGGCGAAACGCCCGCGTGTGATCGATCATCCATAGTTTCCAATTCTCGTCGATCAGGATGTTTCCCTGGTTGCGGTCGGTGTTATAGATCAGGTTGTCGAACACGTGCATGGTCTTCATCTGGCGGACCCACTCTTGCGGGCGCGGCGGCGGCATCTGTTTCTTCAGGCGGTCCTTTTCCGTCATCGTGTGCTCGATCCAGATTGAGAGAGCGCCCCGCGCATTCCGCACAGTGCGCTCGACCACCGGAGGAACGTTGTCCAGCTCGAGCAGCGCTGCCAGTTCGTAGGCCGCGGCCTGGTAGCGGTAGGAATCGCGGAAGCCCATCTCGCGCCGCCCGTCGCGCAGGGTGGCCATCGACTTTTCTTCGTCGATCGAGTTGAAATGCGCGTGGGCCTGGATGCCGTCTTTTTCCAGCAGTACTTTTTGCGGCGCGGTGATTCCCACGGGAACGCTTTCCATCTTCTTCACCGCCGCCGTTTTCAGAAAATCCAACAGTTCGGCGTCGTTGGCGAACGGAAGGGGCTGGCCCTCGGGATTCAGCCACACCCGCGGCTGGGGCCTTCCGCCGGCGGGTCCGCCGTCTGGTCCGGCGGACTTTGCCTGTCCGTGCAGGCCAGTGGCCAGGGTCAGGAAAATTGTTAAACACCAGTGCAAGGCAACCCGGGGGAGAGGCTTGTTCATGAAGCGGTATTCTACCCTCGTTTTCAGCGGGCATGGCAATCCACGCAGGCGCTCGGCCCGCTGCCCTCCGTGTCGCGAGAGTCAGCCAAATTGGAACTGGCATCCGCGGCTGCGCGGCCATTTTGGCGGGCAAGAATTACTCCGAAACCGCGTCTACTGTTCTTAGAACTTAGAACAAGGAGGCTGGCTCATGAGCAACGATTCCCCCGCAAAAGGACTGGGTACGCGCGCGGTGCAAACTTATCTGGATGGGCAGAAGGCCAACCGCCCGCTCAGCATGCCGCTGTTGCAATCGGTCACCTTCCAGGCAGCCTCCAGCCGGGAGTTGGGCGAGATTTTCCGCTCCGCCACGCGAGGCCCGCGCATTCCCTCGGAAGCGCCGGGAGTGTACACGCGCTTCGGCCATCCCACGCTGGCCGCGGCAGGGGAGAAAATCGCCTCGCTGGAAGGAGCGCAAGCCGGGCTGACCTTCAGTTCCGGGATGGCGGCCATCAGTACCGCGCTGCTGGCGGTACTGCGCCCCGGCGATCACGTGGTCGCGCAGCGGGAAATTTTCGGGCAAACGTTTACGTTTCTGGATCGCACCCTGCGCGAATTCGGCGTGGTCACCGACTTTGTCCCCGCGCACGATTTCGCCGGATTCGCCCGCGCGCTGCGCCGCAGCACGCGGCTCGTCTATATCGAAACGCCTTCGAATCCGCTGCTGCGCGTGGTGGATATCGCCGAAGCGGCCGGCCTGGCGCACACGGTGAACGCTTTACTTTTTGTGGATGGCACATTCGCCAGTCCGGCGCTGCAGCATCCCCTGGCCCTGGGCGCGGATCTGGTATTGCACAGCGCCACAAAATTTCTTTCCGGCCATTCCGATGTGCTGTGCGGCGCCGCGGCCGGCAGCGCCGATTTGCTGCAACGCATGCGGGAAATGCAGTTTCTGCTGGGTGGCGTGCTGGATCCGCACGCGGCGTGGCTGCTGCTGCGCGGCATCAAGACGCTGGAAGTGCGCGTGGCCCGCCAGAGCGAAACGGCGTTGCGCATTGCCGAACGGCTCGAGGGGCGCGAAGAAATCGCCGCCGTGCACTACCCTTGGCTGGCCTCTTCGCCTACCGTGGCGATCGCCAAAAAACAGATGCGCGCGGGCGGCGGCATGATTTCTTTCGAGGCGGCCGGCGGATTGCAGGGCGCGCGCGCCTTTGTGGATGCCCTGGAGATCATTCCCATTGCCACCAGCCTGGGCGGCGTCGAATCCTTGATTGAGATTCCCTGCGATCTCGATTTCAGCGAAGAAGAATTAGGCGACGCGGCCCAGCACACCGGGATTGCCCCCGGCTTGATCCGTCTTTCGGTGGGCATTGAGACGCCGGAGGATTTGCTGGCTGATATCGAGCGCGGATTGGGCGCCGTGCGCCGCGCGGGTTTCCGCGCCAAGCAGTCCGTGGGGGCATTCAGTTAGCGCATTCGACGCTGGAATGGAACACCGCGCACAGAGTCCCGCAGGCCCAGGCATCTCACTGAAATCCCGGCGCATCCAGAGGAGTGCAACCCCAAGAGGCTTCCCACAAGCCTTGCTAAGAGTGAGGGCACGCCCCGTGGCATCCCGATTCACGCTAGCCTCGCTGGCGGTGAGCTTTCTGGTTTTTATTTCAGCAGCCCTTACGTTTGCCACTTCCGTATGGGGCTTCCCGGAAACGCATCCGCTGGCCCCAGTCCTGTCGCTGGTGATTTTCTTAATCTTTCTTTCGGAGATTCCCCTGATCTTCTTTTCGCGCCATCTGGGTTTTCCGTTGGTGTTGCCGGCCGTCAGCCTGATCTTTGCCTTCATCGGCTTTCGCAGAGCCGAAAAAGCGAGAAAACTGTCAATCCTGAGCCTTTTCCTGCTGCTGATCAGTGTTGCCTTTTACCTGTCGTTACGCACCCTGACGCATGCGCCCGGGGGAAAAGAAATCTTTCTGAATTCCCGGCCCTAACGGGATGGCTTCACGGAACTTTGCCGGAGGAAAACCGCCAGCACAGCCGTTGCCAAGGTGAACAGCAAAGGAAGCAGAAAAGCCGGGCTGCGCTGGAAATTTCCCTCAGGTTGGATCATCGCGGCCAGCGCCACGCAGACCAGCGCGACCGCCACCCAATTCAACGCCAGCAGGAGCCGCCCGCGCCGCGAAAGGCGCGCGTGGCGGCCTGCGGCCGGCGCTTGCGCTTCGCGGGCGCGCCGCAAGACCACCAGCGCAAACCCAGGTGAAACACGCGGCGCGGCCTGGCCTCCCAGCACCTGGCGCAGTTCCTGCGCCGCATGCTGCTGCGCGGAGCACACCGCGCAGCCCTGCGCGTGGGCCTGCCAATCGCGCAAGGCGTCGTCGTCCAGTTGGGCCTGCGCCAGTTTTTCCTGCATGCGCGTGAATTGATCACAAGGATTCATTGCTCCCTCCTTCCGGCGCAAGTTGCTGGTGCAATCGCGCGCGCGCCCGGAACAAATACGACTTCACCGTTCCCGTGCTGGTGCCCATCAGCTCGGCGATTTCTTCCACTTGGCAGCCCAGCCAGTAGTGCAGGCGCAGCGTCATCTGGTATGTTTCGGGCAATTCTTCCATTGCCCGCAGCAGCCGCGCGCGGCGCTGCTGGTCTGCCGCGCTGCAAAAGGGGTTGCTGGCGGGCGGGGCTTCCACAAGCTCCAGCGCTCTATCGCCTTCGCTGCGTGACGCGGCGCGGGTTCCGCGATTTTTCTCATCAATCGCGCAATTCCACGCGATGCGGTAGAGCCACGTGCTGAAGCGGCTTTCTCCGCGGAAGCGCGAAAGCTGCTGGAACACCCGCACAAAAGTGAGTTGCGCGACATCTTCGCCATCCGCTTCCCGCCCCGGACCCAGGATGGAGAGCGCCAGCCGGAATACGCGCTGCTGATAGCGCTCCACCAGTTGCGCGAAAAGCGCATCTTCGCCTGTTTCCAGGAACTGCCGGATGATTTCCGTGTCGTCCATCGGCGGTTGTGCGGGCGGTTGCATCACGCGCGGCTCGCGGGGAATTCGCGCCCCGCCACGCGGGACTTCTTGAATTCTTGCTGCGGCATCGACCGTCATCCCGTTCGCCTGGCAGGGCGCTATTCTTGCGGCCCGCGCACGATGAAATAGTGCAGGATGAAACCCAGTCCCGCGGCCACCCCGATCAATCCGAAGGGCCACACGCGCCCCACTTGCGCGGTGCGGGCCAGTTCCGCATCGCCTGCCAGATAGTAGGCCAGCGAAACGCCCATGCCCAGGAGAATGAAAATCAGGCCGACGCCCAGCGCCCAGCGCGGATTCGCCGGGCCGGATGCCGAAAGCGCCTTGATGATTTCCAGTTGCGTGGCCGTGGGTCCGTCTTCGGTGGTTTCGGGGAATTTCGGCAATTCGGGCATGGGGATTCCTTTCTCCATGGCTTTCATCCGCTCCTCGTGAATCATTTCCAGCCGTTTCAATCTGCGCTGTCCGCGCAGGTGCCACACCAGCACCCAAAATGTGGCAATGCCAAAGGAAAAGATGATTCCAGTCCAGGGAATCGGTCCGCCGGGTAAGGACTGAAAATGCTCTTGCATGTGGCTCCACCTCTTCTCTCGCGACTTCTTCGAGCGACCGTCGCCAGCCACCCTTTGGACAGGGTGCGCGGGTTTTGGGTTGCAGCCGCGCCAGGCCGGCAGCCGGAAGGACATCGTCAGATACGGCGTTTCGAGCAGGAGGTTCAATGGCAGGTCAGTGCGCAGCCTGCCGTTGCTTCCAGTAGCGACGCAGGTCGCCCACCAAATACAGCGAGCCGGTGAGGAATACGACGTCCTGCGGATGGGCCAGAGCCAGCGCGCGCCCGAAGGCGGCTTCCGGCTCCGCGACGACTTCTACCCGCGCGGCATGATGCGCGGTGATGTGCGCGAGCGCTTCAGCGGAAATGGCGCGCGCGGTGCGCGGGGCGGTGAGCACTACGGTCGCCGCGTGGGGAAACAGCAGGCCGGCAACTTCATCCACGGCCTTGTCGCGCACTGCGCCATACACCAGATGGATTGCGCGCCCGGAAAAGTTTTCGCGCCAGAAGGCCAGCAACTCGCGCGCGCCGGCCGGGTTGTGCGTGCCGTCGAGGTACACCGCCGGTTGCTCCTGCAGTTTTTCCAGCCGCCCGGGCCAGCGCGTGGCCGAAATTCCTTCGCGGATGGCTCCATCCTGAATCGCAAAACCGCGCCGGGCCAGCGCGCGCGCGGCCATGGCCGCCGCACGCGCATTGCGCGCTTGAAAACGTCCGGCGAGAGGGACGGTGAATTCGGGCGGGACCGGCTCGTCGTCAATGTGCGCGAACCGCGCGCCCAGTTCCGAGCAGCGCTGTTCGATCACCGCGCGCGCCTCGGGCCGTTCCGCGCTGCACACCACGGGCACGCCCGGCTTGATGATGCCGGCTTTTTCTCCGGCAATCGCTTCGATGGAATGGCCCAGGTAGTTTTCGTGGTCAAAATCAATCTGGGTGATGATGCACACTTCGGGCGCCACGATGTTCGTCGAATCCAGCCGCCCGCCCAGCCCCACCTCGTACACCGCAAAATCGCAGCGCGTCCCAGCGTCACCGAAATGCTCGAACGCCATCGCGGTGATGAATTCGAAGAACGTGGGATGCGCGGTCAGCGTACCGGCCGCCAGCAGCGATTCGATGGCAGTTTTCACTTGCGAAAACGTTTCCGCGAAATCGGCATCGGAAATGTCTTCGCCATTGATGCGAATGCGTTCGTTGATCCGTTCCAGATGCGGAGATGTGTAGAGGCCGGTCTTGAGACCGGCCTGCTGAAGAATCGAAGCCAGAAAGGCCGCCGTGGAACCTTTTCCGTTGGTTCCGGCGATATGCGCGCACGGCACCGCGCGGTGCGGCGCGCCCAGCGCGTCGGCCAGCACACGAATATTGCGCAAGTCGAATTTCGCCACGGGCGCAGGCTGGCGCGGCGCAGCCAATTCGCCGCCCAGCGCCATCAGGTAGCCCACGGCATCGTGGTAGGTGATCGTTTCCATCAGCCAGGTGCAATTCTTCCGCCCCTGCGGGGCTTTGCTTGGGCCTTCGAACTGATGCCAGGGCTTACGCCCTGGCCTGATGTCTTGTCGCC
>CAZCNH010000048.1:0-21921 GCA_964500065.1 uncultured Acidobacteriaceae bacterium | reverse complement strand
CTTGGGCCTTCGAACTGATGCCAGGGCTTACGCCCTGGCCTGATGTCTTGTCGCCGCCTGCGGGGCTGGGTTTGAGCGCGAAGCGCCAAGCTGAGGAATTTTCCACCAGGCCGCGACGCAAGCCACCGTTGCAACGCAATGTTCTTTCCGTCGGGAAAAAGCCGCGAAGCGGCGGAAGAAACCAGGCCGGGGCGCAAGCCCCGGTTTTCCGTAGCGTGCAACGACAGCCCCACAGGGGCGAAAGAAATATCCAGGCTCCATCCGGAACCCTATGAGAGGTTATCATTCGCGCGCGAAGGACGTAAAACGATGGCGCAACCACTGACCAAGCTGCTCAGCCACATTGTTTTCAGCACGAAGGAACGCCGCGCGTTGATTGACGCGGAATCGCTGCCGCGCCTGCACGCGTATCTTGGCGGCATTGTCCGCGCAGCGGGAGGGGTGGCGATCGCGGTGGGTGGCATTGCCGACCATGTGCACCTTTTGGTTGGCTTGCCGCCCACGGTGTGCGTGGCGGATATGGTGCGCATCCTCAAGGCAAATTCATCCAAGTGGATGCATGAGGCGCGCGGGCGCAAGTTGTTTTCCTGGCAGGCGGGCTATGGGGCTTTCAGCGTGAGCGAATCGAACGTGCAAACGGTGATTCGGTATATTCGCGAACAAGAGCGGCATCATCTGAAAATTTCATTCCAGCAGGAGTTTTTGCTCCATTTGAAAAAGCACGGCGTGGCTTACGATGAACGGTACATTTGGTCGTAAGGTTTGGCAGGTGCGACTGCGTTTTCTGGAATTGTCGGCCGCGCTTTTCTTCCGCCCCTGCGGGGCTCGTTTTGAGCGCGAAGCGCCAAGCTGAGGAATTTTCCACCAGGCCGCGACCCAAGCCACCGTTGCTACGCAAGGTTCTTTCCGTCGGGAAAAGCCGCGAAGCGGCGGAAGAAATCAGGCCGGGGCGCAAGCCCCGGTTCGCAAACGCGTCACAACAAAAAGCCCCACAGGGGCGAAAGAAATATCCAGGCTAGGCGACAAAGAAGTCGAGCGCGTTGCCAATGTAAGTTTTCAATTCGCGGCGGTGGACGACGGCGTCGAGGAAGCCGTGCTCGAGCAAAAATTCAGCGCGCTGAAACCCGGGCGGCAATTTCTGGCGGATGGTCTGCTCGATCACGCGCGGGCCGGCAAAGCCGATCAGCGCGCCGGGCTCGGCGATATTCAAGTCGCCCAGCATGGCGTAGCTCGCGGTGACGCCCCCGGTGGTGGGGTCGGCCAGCAGGGAAATGTAGGGAATCTTGCCGCGATCCAGGCGCGCCAGGGCGGCGGAAATCTTGGCCATCTGCATCAGACTGACGGCGCCTTCCATCATGCGCGCGCCGCCGGAGCAGCTCACCACAAGCAAAGGCAAGCGCCCGGCGAGCGCCATTTCCGCTGCGCGGGTCACTTTTTCGCCGACCACCGCGCCCATCGAGCCGCCGATGAACGCGAATTCCATCGAGCAGCACACCACGGCGCGGCCATTCAGGCGTCCGGTCGCGGTAAGGATCGCGTCTTTCACGCCCAAAGCGCGCTGCGCGGTTTCCAGGCGCTTTTTGTAAGGCTTGGTGTCGGTGAATTCCAGCGGATCGTTGGAGGCCAGATGCGCATCATGTTCGGTCCAGGCGGCATCGTCCAGCAGCAGTTCCAGCCGTCGCGTGGCGCCGATTTTGAAGTGGAACTGGCATTTTGGACACACATGCCAGTTCGCCTCCAGGTCTTTTTTCCAGATGATCTGGCGGCAGGAATCACACTTCACCCACATGCCTTCGGTGCGCACCCGGCGGTCATCGGGGGCTACCGGAGTGTCAATCGATTTTTTCTGCCGCTTAAACCAGGCCATGAATGCAGTGGCTAGTGACTCATGGCGAGTGACTAGCGAATCCCTCTCTGTTTCTCACACACGCTCAGTAATCAATTCCACGCTGCGCCAGGATGCCCTTGCTGTACGGGTGCTTCACTTCTTTCATTTCCGTCACCAAGTCGGCCAACTCGAGCAACTTGGGATGCGCGTTGCGTCCGGTGCAGATCACGTGCACCGGCTCGGGGCGCGCCGCCAGCGCCGCGGCAACTTTCTCTCCGTCCAGCATTTTATAGCCGATGACGTAATTAATCTCGTCCAGCACCACCAGGTCGTACGCGCCGCTGTTGATTTGCTCGAGCGCCCAGGCCCACGCTTCTTCGCACAGCCGCACATCTTCGGGATCGGTATCGGCGCCGCCCACCTTCACGAAGCCGCGGCCCATGGGGCGAATCACCATTTTATCGTCGCCCAGCATTTTGGCGGAATCGAGTTCGCCATAATGCCACGAGCCCTTGATGAATTGCACCATCAACACGCGCAGCCCCTGGCCCACGGCGCGGAAGGCCGTGCCCAGCGCGCAAGAGGTCTTCCCCTTGCCTGAACCGGTGTAGATAATCAGCAGTCCTTTACCTTCGGGCATTCTTCCTCATGGTTAGGGCATGGCGAGCGCAGCCAGGGTTTCCGCGCCCGGCGCGGCGGGACGCAGCAAGCTTGCGCCCCTACGGCTTGGCGAAGATCTTCGCGTCCGCCGGCGGATTGAATTTGACTTCGCTCAGTTGCTGCTCGGAGAATTTCGCGCCATCGCGCAGCGTCAGCAAGTGGTGCGGATAGAGCACGCCATCCACCGGCCGGTGATCGCTCCAGAGGGTCACCGTATCCGCTTCGCCTTGCACGGTGCGCGCGCGGAAGGCGGCGCCGATCAGCAGGTGCGAGGCGGCATCAAAGAACAGCGTCGTTTTGCCGGACTTGGCCTGCCATTCCACCGCCAGCGTCTTCTTGCCCTGGAAGTCCTTTTCGCCCGCGAAGCTGGCATTCAATTTTCCTTCTCCGGCCATCCGGTAGATGCCGAAGCCGCCGATCAAGTCCACCGCGCGCTGCGTTTCCTCGGCGGCAAAGGGCGGCAAATCCGCAACGCCCTGCGGGGTCGCCTGCCAGGTGGATTTTCCGTCGTAGCCCTGCTGGATCACGAAGCTGGAGGCGATATTCAATTCCACCCATATTTTGTCCGGGAATTGCGCGGTGGCCTTGGCCACCAGAGGAAAAGCGCCTTGCGGCGTGACGATATCCCCGTTGCCCGCGTAAGCCACGCCGGTGATTTTGTTCAGCGCAGCGGCGCCGCCGGTGGCTTCGATGGCCGCGGCGATGATCTCCTTGGCGCGGGCGATGCTTTCCGGCGTGGCCGCCGTACCGGCTTCCCTGGGCTTGCGCAAATCGGCCGCGAGAACATCAATTTTGTCGAAGGCAATTTCCTCATACCTGGCGCCGGCAAATTCCTTCTTGATAGCGTCGCGGAAGGCGCTGACGTTGCCGCTCAGCACAATTTCCAGATTGCCAGTGGAAAAATACTGCCCGGCGACGCGCTTGATTTCGGCGGGACCGACGCTCGAGATTTTTTCCCGGTAGGTATCGTAATAATCGGCGGGCAGGCCGAATTCCTGCACGGTGAGGACGCGGCTGGCCACCTGCGAGGGAGTTTCCGTTTGCAAGGGAAAAACACCCACCAGGTAATCGCGCGCAAAGTCCATTTCCGCGGGCGTGGCTTCTCCGGTAGACATCTTCTGAATCAGGTCCACCATCAACTTGGTGGCTTCGGTGGTGGCTTCGGTGCGCGTGGAAGTGGAGGCGGAGAAACTGCCGCCCGCCTTGTTGGCTTCAAAACCGGAATAAGCGCCATAGGTCAGCCCTTTTTTGATGCGCACCTCGACGCTCAGGCGGCTGTTGTAGCCGCCGCCAAAAATACGGTTGGTGACCAGCAGCGGAATGTAATCCACATGATTGCGCGGGACACCGCCGCGACCAACGCGGATTTCGGTCTGCACCGCGTCTGGTTTATCAATCAGGGTGATGCGCACGCCGGATGAAAAGCGCGGCGCGGGAAGAGCGCCCTCGCTGCTGTCCTTGCGCGCCCACCGGCCAAAGAACCGTTCCGCGGCATCAAAGGCGGCTTCCGGGGTAATGTCGCCGGCAAACGCCAGCAAGGCGTTCTGCGGCACATAGTGGTCGTCGCGGAACTTCGCCAAATCGGCGCGGGCTATCGCGCGCACCGATTGGGGCGTGCCTTCCGCGGGCAGGCCGTAAGGGTGGCTGCCGAAAATCATGCGGTCGAAGACCAGCGTGGCCAGGTAACCGGCGTCGGCATACTGCACCTGCAGGTTGGAAAGCAACTGCTGGCGGCGGCGGTTCAGTTCTTCTTCCTGGAAAGAAGCATTGCGCACTACATCGGCCATCAATCCCATGCCGGTTTCCAGGTCTTTTTTCACTACCGTGAGATTTACGCTCGAGCTGTCGGTGCCCGCACTGGCACCCAAGCTGCCGCCGACGAAATCAATCGCGGAAGCAATCTGCTGCGCCGAGCGATGGGTGGTGCCCTGGGTGAGCATGTCTGCGGTGAGGTTGGCCACGCCGGGTTTCCCGGCGGGGTCGTTGGCGCTGCCCGCGCCGGTGAGCACCAGGCGCACCGCGACGGAGGGTACTTCGCTGCTGGAGACCACAAACACCCGCAGCCCATTCGGCAGCGTCTTCGTGACCGCCTTGGGGAATGCGAAGGGCTTGGTGGCCGTGGGCTTGGGCATCGCATCGGAAACTTTTTCCGGAGCTTTCACTTGCGCAGCCGCGGAGCCGGCCAGCAGCGATGCGGTCAGATAAGTGGTGATGCGCCAGGTGCGGTTCATTGCTGGCCTCCCTTTTTTTCATCCGCCGGCGGGGCGATCACCAGCACGGTGCGCTGCGCAGGCAGGAAATATTTCTGCGCGGCGCGTTGGATATCGGCGGCGGTCACCGCCTGGTAGCGGTCCAGTTCGGCGTTAATCAGGTTGGGATCGCCGCAAATCACGGCCAAGTTGCCGAGGTTGAAAGCTTTCTGCTCCACCGTCTGCCGCGCAAAAATCGAACTGGCGATCACCTGGTTCTTGGCTTTTTCCAGTTCTTCCGCGCTCACCGGTTCTTTTTTCATGCGTTCGAGCTGGGCATCAATCGCTTTTTCGCCTTGGGCGGGCTCCTTGCCCGGGTTCATGATGGCGAAAACCCAGAACAGATTGGGATGCTCGGTGAAATTGCCGAAGCCTGCGGTCTGCACGGCGATCTGGTCTTCATACACTAGTTGGCGGTAGAGCCGGCTGCTTTCGCCGTTGGAAAGGATGTTGGCGGCCAGATTCAGCGGATAGGAATCGGGCGAGCACATGGCTGGCATGCGGTAACCCTGAATCACCGCGGGCAGCGGAGAATACGTGCCATACCACTTGGTGATGCGCCGTTCGGCGGATTGCGGCGGCTCCTGAACGCTCACGCGCGGCAACTCGGCGGCAGGTTTGGCGATTTTTCCGAAGTGCTTCTGCGCCAGGGTTATGGCCGTGGCGGGTGTGAAATCGCCCACCAGAACGACCGTTGCGTTATCGGGCCGGTAGAACGTTTTGTGGAAATCCATCACGTCCTTCACTTCCGCCTTGTTCAAGTCGTCCATGGTGCCGATGCCGACTTGTTTATAAGGATGAACCTGGAAGGCGGCGCGGTAGAGATCCTCGAACACCAGGCCATACGTGGCGTTTTCCAGGCGCGTGCGGCGTTCTTCCTTCACCACTTCACGCTCGGATTTGAAAGCGGCGTCTTCGACTACCAAACTGCCCAAGCGATCGGCTTCCAGCCAGATCATCCGTTCGAGGTAGTTGCTGGGGAATGTTTCGTAATAGATGGTCACGTCTTCGCGGGTGGTGGCGTTATCCACGCCGCCCGCGGCCTCGATCAGACGCGAATGCTCTTCCGGCGGAACGTTCTTCGAGCCTTTGAAGAGCAGGTGCTCGAAGAAATGGGCGAAGCCGGTGCGCCCCGGCCGCTCGTCTTTCGAGCCCACGTGATACCACATCTGCAAGCTGATCACCGGCGTCGAGTGGTCTTCCACCATCACCAGCTTCAGCCCGTTGGGTAGCGTGTGTCGCCGCACCACAATGGGCGGCACGGCCAGGTTCGTGCTCGCCTTGACGGCCTGCGGCGGTGTTTTGCTGGGCGCCTTCGCCGGAGCCTTGGTCGGAGTCTGCGCCTGCGCCGGAACGGACGGTTGTGCCGCCCAGGCAAGAATGAGCACAGCAGGAATCGCGCGTATGAGTTGCTTTTTCATATGAACCTCAGCCCTCTATCGTAAGTGCCCTCGCAGAGCCAGTCAAACCACGCTCTCCGCTGAAATAATCCCTGCACCCGACGGTAACCGGCTGGCAGGCTGCGGAACAAGCTGCCTTTCCGTCATTCTGAGGAGCGGTTGTGATTCGGCGCAGCGCGGCGAATCGCGTGACGAAGAATCTCGATCGCGCAAGAAACCGCGGGTGGACATCGAGATTCCTCGGCCAAAAACGGCGCTCAGAATAACGAAGAGACTCTTTCTGCGGCCCGCCAGGCCGCACACTCACTCCTCTTCGGATTAGTACGCAGCCGGCGCGGAAAGGTAGCAGAAACAGACGGCCTATTTGCCGTTTGACCCCGTCCGCCTTCACCGCTTAAGATGACCGCACTTTGGGGAGGTGCCTATGGCCAAAAAAGATGCGTTGAAAGAAACCGCAGTGAAAATCGGCGGGGCGGTGGGGCGCGCCGAAGGCAAAGCGCGAGCCGCAAAAAAGGCGGCCACCAAGGCCGTCTCGGAAGCGCGCGAAACGCTGAAGAAGAAGGCCAAGGCCGTGGGCAAGGAACTGAAGCAAAGCAAGAAGCATCTGGTGCGCGCCTACGAAAAAGCCAAGGCATAAATTATGAGCGAGCCGGGCGATCGCGGGCTGCTGCGAAGCTTGCTCGCCGTCGCCACCCTTGTATTTCTCTGGTCGGGAATCGGGCCGCGCGACCGCTTCACCTGGGTGCTGGAAGTAGCTCCGGCCGTGATCGCGCTGCCGGTCCTCTATTTCACCCGCGCAAAATTTCCCCTCACGAAACTGGCCTACACGCTGATTGCGATTCACGCGGTGATCCTGATGGTCGGCGGGCATTACACCTATGCAGAAGTGCCGCTGTTCAATTGGATCCGCGACGCCTTCGGCCTGGCCCGCAACCACTACGACCGCGTGGGCCACTTCGCGCAGGGATTCGTGCCCGCCATCCTCGCCCGCGAAGTGCTGCAACGCCGCACGCCGTTGCGGCCGGGCGGCTGGCTTTTCACGCTCACGACGGCGATCTGCCTTTCCATCAGCGCGCTTTATGAATTGATCGAATGGCTGGTGGCCATTTCGACCGGCGAGGCCGCTGAGGCTTTTCTGGGCACGCAGGGCGATCCCTGGGACACGCAAAAAGATATGGCGCTGTGTTTCGTGGGAGCGATGATCGCGCAGGCCCTGCTTTCGCGCTGGCACGACCGCCAGTTGCGCGAGGTCACCGGGAAAATTCCCTGAATCCGGCGCCGCCTTTCCCGAATCTAAGTCGGCGGGAGGGTCTATTGCGATTTCGCGCTGCTGCACTGGTTGTGTCTCTACTGACTTTCTCCGCGGTTCTCCGCGGCCAGACGCCCGGCCAACTGCCGCCGCTGCCGCAAAACACTCCCAAGGTGGGCGATAAAGCGCCCGATTTCTCTCTGCCAGACAAAGACAATAAGACCGTCAAGCTTTCCGAACTGCTGGCCGAGCCCGGTCCCAAGGGGCAAAAGGGCTCCTGGGTGCTGCTGATTTTCTACCGCGGCTACTGGTGACCCTTCTGCAACTCCGAGTTGCGGAGTCTTACGGAGATTGCAGCGCAGTTGAAAGAACGCGGCCTGAAAGTCGTGGCGGTGAGCGTGGACCCGCCCGATACTACGCGGCCGCACGTGGAAAAACGAGGCTACCCGTTCATTTTCCTTGCGGATGAAAAACTCGACATTATCAAGCGCTACGACCTGGTGCATGCCGGCGCGTTTCAGGGCCGCGATATTGCCCGGCCGGGCGAATTCCTGATTGATCCGGGCGGCGTGATTCGCTGGCGCGATTTGACCGAAAACTACCGCGTCCGCGTAAAAGGCGAAGATATTCTGAAGGGATTGGACAACTTGGGCGTCAAGTAGCCGCGTCGCCCGCGTCAGGAAACGCCGCCTCTTTGAAGCACGCTTCCTACTTCACTTCGAATTGCGCGGCCTCGATGGAAGGGTTGTTCTTTACCGCCGCGACGTTCACCACCCATTCCCAGATGCGGCTCTGTTCGGTTTCCGTGGTGTAGCGGATTTTCCACCGGGCGGGAACCAGGTACCCATCCGAGTTGCGAAAGTCGGCGAACTCTTCTTCCAGGCGGAAGCGAGAGGTTTGCTGGCGCGCGGATTCGGTCTCGCCTCCCGGACCGATCCCGGGGCCCTTGGTCACCAGGTAGGACGTGCGGATGTGGCAGAAGGTCTGCGGATCGAAATACAGCTTGATTTCCACATCGCTGCTTTTGCTCCGCGTGCGGTAGCGGATCACATGGAATTCCTTGTCTTCAATTTTCTTCAAGCCCTCATATTTCATCGAGCCTTTTTGCTCCGTGCCGCCAGCCAGAGGCCAGGCGCTGGAAAGCACGCCGCCCAACAGGCCTTCCTTGAAAACCTGATCCTGCGTGAAGAGAAACAGGCCCAGGTCCGAACGGCGCGCGGCGTTGACCTGGTCCACGGAAATCTTGTTGCCATCGGTGATTACCCGTTCGTGGTCGTACGACGCGTGTCCAAAGTTCATCTCCAACCGGCGCTTCTCCCCGGCGGAAAGCAATTGCAAAGCGCCGGCCAGCGTGCCGGAACCGCCCACCACTACGGTCATCTCTACCGTACCCGCAACGCTGCGCGACGCCAGCGCCGGGGTTCCCGATTTCTTCAAGGATTGCGCATGCCGCGCAAGCAGTTCTTTCAAATCCATTTTCTGAGCAGCCGCGGGGATCGTCGCAGCCAGCAAGGCCACCCCAAGACCAGCCAACAAGCTTTTGCGAATCACAGCAACCTCCAGCGCCGCAAAAAACGCGGTGATAAGTTCTGCCTTCAGGATAATCCATCGGGCAGCAGGCGCGGAACAAAAGGTAGAGAGTAGCGCGTTTTCCGCACAGGAGCTCAACCGCGGCCGGGAATCTCATGGCAACAAGTGCCTGTCTGACCCGGCTCCTGGAGAAACACGGATGCGAGGGGCGGGGAGGGCGGCTAGCGAATGCGCATGGCAGTCAGGGTGATGTCGTCGTGCTGGCGCTCGCCGGCGCAGAATTCATCCAGGGCGGCGAAGACATGGCCCAGCAGCGCATCCGGAGACTCGGAAGCATGAGCGGCGCAGGCGGCCAGAAAGCGTTCTTCGCCGAAGTCTTCGCCGTCTACGTTGCGGGCGTCAATCACCCCATCGGAACAAAAGAGGATGGTATCGCCCGGCTGCACGGGGGTGGTGTAGAGGTCGTAGGTGGCGCCTTCAAAGAGGCCGGGGGGCAGCCCGCCCGCGCCTAATTCCTCGCATCTGCCCGAAGAAATGCGAATGGGCTTCGGCAATCCTGAATTGGCGTGGCAGAACTGCCGCGTGCGCGGGTCGTACACGCCATAAAGCACCGAACAGTAGCGCCCGGGAATAATCCGCATGCGCAGCCGCCGGTTGAGTGTTTCCAGCACCAGGCTCGGAGCGGTGTCTGTCTTGTGCATGCCCCGCAACGCGCCCACCGCCAGCGCCGCAAACATCGCTGCCGGCAGGCCCTTGCCCACCACATCCCCCAGATACAGCGCGGGGCAATCGTTGTCCAATTCGAAGAAATCCAGGAAGTCGCCGCCGACCTCGGTTACCGGGCGGAACCGGAAGGCAAACTCCGCCGCGGCGACGCACATCGGTTCTCGCGGCAGCATGGCCTGCTGCACCAGGCGCGCCTCTTCGATTTCCGAAGCGCGGATCCGCTCGAGGATGGCGGGATCCATGTTCATCGTGGACTGAGCGACTGCCATTTTCTTCGCCGCCTACACCCATCGGCAGCCAATGGCTGGCACTATAGCAGAACCGTGCTCCTGAAAAAGGGCATGTGTCCGGCTTGATACCTTGCGGCGCCAGCGGCGCGGCGAGACAATCCAACGATGGACGCCAAGCAGAAATACCTGGCCTTGGGCGGCGCGCTGGCCCTGATTCTGCTGCTGGCCCTGAACGGGCGCAGCCCGCAGAAAGAAGCGGCGCCCCGGCTGGCGCAAATCGCCGTCACCCAGCCCATCCGTATCGAGCTTCTGAAAATCGGCAGGGCGGAGCAGGCCTTCTTCGCCGATAACAACCGCTTCGGCTCGATGGAGGAGCTGATTTCCAGCGGCGCGCTGGCGATGAAAACTCCCGCGCGCGGCGTCTATTTGTTTACCGTAGAGACCGGGGAGCGCAGCTTCGTGGTCACCGCCCGGGCACAAGGCGAAGAAGCCGAGCGCTGGCCCGTGCTGCGCATCAACGAACGCCTGGAAGTAACCGAAGAACCGGCTGCGGCTGCTCCGCAATAGGCAGGCAGCACAATGGGAATCGAGGCCCCTTGATGAAACGACTTCTGCTTCTGACTTGTCTGGTCGCGGTCACCCTTGCGGCGCAGGATGCGCCGCTCACTGCGGTAAATTTCCTGCGCGTCAATGACCAGGTCTGCACCGCGGGCCAGCCTTCCATGGACGACCTGGCCAAACTGAAGACCCAGGGTATTCGCGCGGTGATTAACCTGCGCCGGCCCTCCGAATACAACATGGAAGAGGAAGTAGCCAAGGCGCGCGAACTCGGACTTCGCTACATCAACATTCCGGTGGATGGAAACAACATTCAGGATGCCCAGGCCGCCGAATTTCTGAAAGCGGCGGCCGACCCGGAGAACCGGCCCTTGTTCATCCACTGTACCGCCGCCAACCGCGTGGGCGGCTTCTGGATGATTTACCGGGTGCTGGTGGAAAAAATGCCGCTGGAAGAAGCCGAAGCTGAAGCCAGGAAAGTGGGCCTGCGCACCGCGCCGGTCCGTGATTTCGCGCTGGGTTACATCCAGCGGCAGCAGGCGCTGGCCGCGCTGCAGGAAATCCGCGAATTTGCGCACCCTGCGGACGACATTTACTTCGGCGCGCAACCTCGCCCCGAGCACTTCGAAAAGATGAAAGCCGCGGGTATCAAGGCGGTGATCAACCTGCGCAACCCCTCCGAACACCGCGCCGCGGAAGAACAGGCGCAGGTGGAAGCGCTGGGGCTGAAATACATCAATATCCCGCTGGTATACACGCAGCCCAAAGAGGAAGCAGTGGACGAATTCCTGCGCACCTTGGACGACCCCGCCAACCGCCCCGCCTACATCCACTGCACCACCACCATCCGCGTGGCCGCGCTGTGGATGGTGCGGCGCGTCCTGCGCGAGAACTGGCCGCTGGAAAAAGCCCAGGAAGAAGCGATGAAGATCGGCCTTGCCAATAGCCCCGACATGCGCGACTTCGCCCGCGCCTACATCGCCAAACACAAAAACTAATCCGCATTTCCCGCGGTGTATCCCTATTTCGCCTTGAACTCCAGCCGCTTGTTGAAAAAACCGATTTGGTTGTCATGCCGAGCGGAGCGAGGCATCTGTATTTTGCAAAACGCCGGGGAAAATGCAGATTCCTCACCGCCTTCGGCGACTCGGAACGACAGCTTTCGGAGTTTTTCAACAAGCGGCCAGTGTCGCGTTCCCGAAATATGCGATGCGGTTAAGGCGCGGCAAGCAGCGCCCCCGCAATGGGCTAGACGCCGCGACTTATTGAGTGGATTTGCGGGACACGACACTAGAGTAATGCAGGCCGGCTTCGCTCTGGAGGATTTCTTTCGCCCCTGCGGGGCTTTTTGTTGTGACGCAACTGGAAGCCGGGGCTTACGCCCCGGTCTGATTTCTGCCGCCGCTTCGCGGCTCTTGGCTCCGGCGGCATCAAAGAATCCGGCGCCCAGCCCCGCAGGGGCGGCAGGACATCAGGCCCCGGCGCGAGCCCTGGTAATCATCTAGTTCTTCATCAGGCGGCGGAAGCTGAACCATTTGGCGCGCGCTGACTTGCGCACCGGCATCAGGATGTCCCGGTAGTCTGCGGGGTTGGAGAAAACCAGGTAGGCGCCGAACGCCACCGCGCCCAGCGCGAACAGCGTGACAAAGATCAGCGCGGCGTAGTGCAGCACCGGGGCCTCCGCCGACGGCTCGAAGAACAACGCGCCGAATTCGCGCCCGAAGTTCATGCCGAAATATCCGGTGACCACAGCGCCCGCGCCCAGGATCATGCTGACCATGGCCAGCCGGTTCACCGCTTCGGTGCTCTGCGTCTGCGCGTATTCGTTGAGCGAGGCATTTAGTTCGCGGATTTCCCCTTCCACCTCGCGTTTCATTTCGAACACGCGATAGGCGCGGCACTGCATGTCGAAGTGCTCGATCTCTTCATCTTTATTGGCCAGCTCTTCGAAGAACCAGTGATTCGAAAAGTGCAGGAATTCCGCGCGCAACGCCCGCGCGTATTGCACGTTGGTATGCGAAAACTCGCCTTCCTGCTGGTCGTGATACAGGGCCCGGGCCACCAGCGCCGTTTTGCGCGCGAAGTCCAGCAGCGTGGCGCGGTAGAACAGGGCGATGATGGCCATCAGGTAGTAACGCGAATCGAACATGCGGTGAATCAGGAAGCCTTCTTTGGCCAGATGCTCGCCCAGGTCGTGAACGCCGATCGTGGCGCTCACGTTACTGTAGCTGGTGAAGCCGTAGTAGGTGCCTTCGTGCGCCCAGCGCGAATACACATGCTTCTTCATCTGGGCGCGCGTGAACTCCGGCTCGTAGCGGAAGCCTTTTCCTTCGTGGTCCACGTACAGCAACCGGCTCAGCAGGTGCTGATATTCCTCCGATTGCCCGAACTCCCCGGGAACGGTGGCCGGATCGAACGACGCGTAGGAATACACGATCATCCGCTCGTCGAGCAACTGCTCGTATTCGTGCTTGTCGTAGTCCAGGAAGTACAGCAGCGACTGAATCACCCTGGAGAGCGGCGGCTGAAATCCGTGCATGGCGCAAGCGGCAAAGTTTTCTTCCGCCACCACGCTTTCCCGCCCGGCCGTTTCCACGATCAGCGCGGAATAGTTCGGCCCGCGGCCCTCGCGCACCTGGCGCCCGCTCGAAGGGTAAATCTTGCGCGCCTGTTCGTTGAACCACAGCGCGTCCTTGGGGCTGATGGCCTCCGATTCCACCCCCAGGCTCAGGATGCCCATGCCGTTGGCGAAGAGAAACAGGCGCAGGTCAGTGACCTGCATCCTCGCGCTGCGTCCGCGGACGTCCGCTGCGGAAAACCACACGCGGCGCGCCGCATCCAGCGGGATCTTGTAGCAGCGGATCAGCGCCTCGCGCTCGCCGGCGGCCTCCGACTTGTCACTGATATCGAAAAACACGCGCCGCACGAACGGGTGAAAGAAAACCATGTCCTGGTAGGCGGGTGACTCCATGTCGCTGCGCGCGTAGGCCGCGCGCTGCCAGCAACCCAGGTGCGTGGTCACCGGCGCCTGCGCGTTGGTGGCATGCCAGGCAATCCACTCATCCAGTCCGCCAATCCAGTACTTCTGATTCTTCCAGTGGACCGCGTGCTCGGCGGAAACAACCTCCTTGTCAATGGAGAAAGGAAACAGAAAATAGGTGTGCAAGTGTTGTATACGCGCACTCATTGCGCGAGATTATAGCACCGCAAAAAGCCATTCATGGATTGCGCCGGCCCCGCAGCGGAATCTGTGGATTGCCGGTTGCCTTCGCCTGTATGATTTCCCCCATGCGCGTGGAAATCTTCGATCAGACCTACCACATCCGGGGCGACGTGGATGAAGCCTACATGGAAGAACTGGCTCGTTACGTGGATGAAAAGCTGCGCGCGGTGGCCGGCAGCGCCCGCTCAATGGATGCTCACCGGCTGGCTGTGCTTGCGGCTCTCAATTTAGCCGACGAACTGTACACCGAACGCCGCCGCAACCACGACCTGGAAAAGCAATTGCGCCCGCGCGCCCAGCGCGCCCTGCTGATGATTGAAGGGGTGCTCCAGGCAGAACGCTAGCCGGTATTTCCCGCAACAGTGGTTCGCAACTTGAGCGCGCGATTTGTGCCCTCCAACCAAGCCTGTCCTTCTGAGGCCCGGTTTTGGCCGAAGAATCTCGATGTCCCGCGGGCGAACTTGTGATCGAGATTCTTCGTCACCCGATTCGGCGCTTTGCGCCGAACCGGCATCGTTCCTCAGAATGACAACACGGTTTTTTGCAGATTGTTGAAAAACCCGCTTTGGTTGTCATGCCGAGCGGAGCGAGGCATCTGCATTTTGCAAAAAGCCGAGGAAAATGCAGATTCCTCGCCGCCTTCGGCGACTCGGAATGACACTGTTCGGGGTTTTTCAACAAGCCTGTCAGAGCTTGCCTTCCGCGGCGTGACGCTCGATTTCCGCCGAGCGCGCTCCGGCCAGCTGGCGCGCATCCGTGCCGTGATAGACCACCGCATGCACAATGAACATCAGCAACAGGATTCCCCCGAAGGTGCACACAATGGTCGCGCCGGTGGGCAAATCCACGCGCACGGAGAGGTAGCAGCCCAGCGCCGAAACCAGCGTACCCATGGTCCAGCCGATCGCCAGACGCGGCCCGATGCGGTCGGCAAACAGCATCGCGCCCACCGATGGCACGATCAGGTAGCAGAACACCAGCAGCACGCCGGCAATGGATACCGAGGAGGTGACCACGAAACCGAACGACGCATAAAACAGGAAATCCCAGAACCGGATGGAAAGCCCTTGCGCTTCGGCCTGCTTGGGATTCATGGAAATGGCCAGAAAGTTCTTGCGGAAGATGTAGTGGAAAACGCCGATCACCGTGTAAAGCAGCGCAGTATGGCGCACCTCGGTCCACGACACGGTCAGGATGCTGCCCACCAGCATGTCCTTCAAGTGCTCGGTTTCTCCGGTGGCCTTGCTCATCATCAGGATGGCCGCGCCGGACGACACGGCGTAGGTGATGCCGATAAAGGCCTCCTGTGGGATGTGGCCGCGCCGGGTGCGCGCAAAGGAAAAGATCCCCGCGCCCAGAAAGGTGAAGGCCAGGCTGGTCCAGTAGGCTTGCGGGCTGTGTACATCCATCCCCAGCAGAATGGCGATGGTGGCGCCGAGCGCGGCGATTTGCGCCAGCGCCAGGTCCACGAAAATTACCCCGCGTTCCACCACGTGCACGCCCAGGTAGGCGTGTATGCCGGTCAGAATAAGGCTGGCCGCGAAGGGCGCGAGCAAGAATTCGAGCATTTCCATGAACCTTCTCCCGGGGTTTCCGACCCACGCTTTTCAGAACCGCGCTTCCAGAACGTCTCCAGCGCAGCCAGTTACGTCGCTACTTCGCGCCGCTCAGGGCGCGCGCCAGCAGGTTCACATCGTAATCGAACAGCTTGAAATAGTCGGTTACTTCTTTTTCCCCGCCCACCGAAGGCAGCAGCACCACGACTTGCGCTCCGGTCTGCCGGGCCACGCTCTCCGGCGTCTACAGGTCGAAGTACGTCTCCACCAGGATCAGCTTGATGTTCTGGCGCTTCATTTCCCTGATGAGATCCACCAGGTGGCCGGGGCTGGGCGGAATGCCCGGCCTCGGCTCGACGTAACCCACCACGTTCAACCCGAAGCGGCGCACCAGGTTGGGCCACGAGTTGTGATAGGTCACGATCTTCGCGCCGCGATAAGGTTTCATTTTTTCGTCCCAGGCTTTTTCCGCGTCGGCCATGCGCTGCTGGAAGGAGTCGAATCGCTGCGCGAAGTATGGCGCATCGGCGCGCGACATTTCCGAAAACTTGTCGCGCAAGCCTTTAGCCACACGCAGGCCATTCTGCGGGTCCAGCCAGAAATGCGGATTGCCCTGCGGATGCACGTCGCCCATGGCGCGGGTGATCTGCCCGGTGGGAATCTCCAGAATTTCCGCAAACTGCGCGGCCTCCAGATAACCGCCCGCGCCCGGCTGGATTTTCGGGTTGCCGCAATTGGTCACCAATGGCGGCAGCCAGCCGATCTCCAGTTGCAGGCCGATGGCCACCAGCAAATCCGCGCGGCGCAATTTCAGCAGGAAGCTGGGCTTGGCATCCACAAAGTGCGGATCCTGGTAGCCCTTGGCCAGCGCCTCCACTTGCACCTTGTCGCCGCCAATTTCGCGGACGATGGAGGCCAGATCTTCGGTGGTGGTGATGATATTAATTTTGTCTGCGGCAGCCGCTGGCGCCGCGCCCATCACCAGCATTGCAACTGCGGCAAACCAGCACATCCAGAAACGTTTCATCAGGGTCTCCTTAGAACGGGTGCGCGCCGTGCGCGCCCAGCACGAACAAAAACTGGAACCGCAATTCGTTGGCGTCGCGGCCTTCCGCATATCGTGCGAAGCGGTACTGGCTGCGAATCTGGCTGAACTCGCTGGGCCAGTAGGTGAGCACACCGGAGAAACCGGTGTCGGTCATGCCGGCATCCATCGCGCGGCCCGAGCGGTCGTAGCGCCCGCCAACGGTCCAGCGACGACTGAGGCGATACTCGCCGGAGGTGAACATGCCGAACGCGCGTTCGGCGGCCCGTCCGCCGGCCAGGGTATCGCGGCGGCTCCACACCAGTTCGGTGCGCGCCATGAACGATTTGTAGATCGCGCGGCGCAACGGCTTCCAGCGCAGCGTGGCGTCCACACCGTACAAATTTGCCAGGAACAGGCTGCCTTCGCTGGTGTGGCCGCGTCCGTAGGAAAAGCCCAGGTCGAGATTGGTGGATTCGCTGATGTCGCCGTAGCCGCGCAGGTGGCCGATCACGCTCACGTCGCTGCGCTTGCTCGCGGTAAATACGTCCGCCGAATCCCCGCGAAACACCTGCGCCGTGCCTTCCAGGAAAATCCCCGCCGGCGCGGGAAGAATGCGACTGATGGCCAGGCCCGCATCGGAGATGCCTTCCTCACCGCCCAGCAAATTCTCCGTCGCCAGCGGGCGGTCAATCCACGGCAGGTTGTGCGTGTGCAGCGTATTCACTTTGCCGAAAGCAGAACGCAGCTTCCCGGCGCGCGCCACGAAGCTCCCCGGCAGCGAGGTGAAGGTGATGTAGGCCTCTTCCACATCCACGCCGGATTCTCCGAACGAGAGAAACACGTCGCCCTGGGCATAGGGATCAATAATGGCCCGCAGGCTCAACTCCGATTCGGCCATTTCCAGGCTGGGTACCGCGCGAACCGGATTCTTGCCCAGGGAGCCGAGAAAATTCCCGATCAAGCTGATGTCCGGATTGAGCGCCTTCCCCATTTGTGCCGCGCCGCCGATCACACCGCCCCCGGATTGCGGCCGGGACGCGGCCGCAGGCGCCGCAGCCGGCGGAGCAGTCTCCGGCGCGCGCGCCGCCGTGCTTTGCGCATCGGCCAGCGCAGCCTTCAGGGATTGCAACTGCTCTTCCAGCAGCCGCACCCGTTCTTCCAAACTTTTCAATTTGTCCGCGGAGGAATCCGCGCCCTGTCCCCACGCGCCCGTCCCGCAAAGAAGCGCGGCGCAAAGCAAAGTAACGAACCGCTTCATGATTTTTCTCCTGGCTACCGCAGCGTCATAGACGCTCAGAAAAAAAGGAAAAAAACAGCCGGGCAAGAAATCTACACCGATGGGGCGGGCGGGGCACGCGGGGCGCGGTCTTCGAAGTGCGCCCTGGTGACGAGCGGCTTCTGTCCTTCTTTATTCAGACGCAAGCAGTGCGCAAATGGAGAAAGGCTGGGCAGCAGGCCGGCCAGCACCACCGTCCCGCTTTCGCAACCCTGGCAGCGGTGGTTGTGGCTGGCGGCGCCGTGCGAACCGCTTCCATTCAGCAGGCACGAATCAATATCCACGGAAACGTGTACCTGCGCCGCAACGACGCAAAGCAGCGCGAGCAACACTCCGAACTTGCCGAGCCTTGAAAACATACCGTCCTGATAGGACGTACCTTACGGAACCGGGGTTGCTCCCGTCAAGGGACGTTGTAGCGCGAAGCGCAATACCCTAGGCGGATTTCTGTTGCCGCTGTAAAATCAAAGGTGGAGCGGCCTGCGTTGCTCGTCAGGTTGCGACGGTCTTTTGAACCTACTGGACCTTTGGGAGCCTGTTCGCTTGCCCTTGCGCACGTCCTGGGTCCCGGAACCCGCCGGTGTAGCGGCCGATCTCTAGATCGGCCCGCAACCAGTGGCCGGTTCCCGGGCCTGGGAAAGCCTCAAAGCAAGCTCGAGGCGCCCACCTTAGCAAGAAGGTTCAGGATCTAGCAGCCAACGGCTCCGGCGGACCGCTCCCTTTCCTTGGCGCGCCTGTGGCTACGCGGTTTCCCTCGTGAGCGCGACGGGTTGCTTGCCATCCGTGTCGGCAATGCCGTACTCCCGCGCCAGCGCGGCGGCCACCAGAACTTTTCCACTGCGTTCCATCCGCTTCGGGTCGTTCCACAGGCCAGCAACCACCCTGCCGATGAACTCCGGGCTCTCGCTGTTGGATAGGTCCAGCCACCCGGCTTTTGCCGCTTCCAGCACAGCTTCGGTGCGCACCATTCCGGGATAGAGCGAAACCGCAGCCACGCCGTGCGCGCGCAGTTCATGCGCCATGTCCGCGGCCAGCTTGTCCGTCGCGGCCTTGGACACGCCATAGAGCGTGTTGCCCACATATTTTTGCGCGGCCCAGAAGCTGATGTTGACGATCAGCCCGCGGCGCTGCGCCACCATCCGCCGCGCGGCATGGAACGAGCACATCCACGCTGCGCGCACGCCCGCATCCATCATGCTGTGCCAGCGATGCGCGGGTTGCTGCCAGAATGGCGCGCCCCAGGTGAACGCGCCCTTTTCCACCATCTGTTCGTAACCGCCCCACGCGGAATTCACCAGCACCGCCAGTTCGCCGCCGGCGTTCTCGACTTGCGCAAACGCGCGCGCGGTTTCTTCATCGCGGGTGTGGTCGCAGGTGATGCGCGTGACCGCTTCCGGCAATTGCGCGGAAGCGATGCTGCGTCCCGTGGCAAGCACGTGAAAGCCGCTGCCGGCTAGCGCGATGGCCACCCCGCGGCCCACGCCGCGACTTGCTCCGGTTACCACGGCCAGCAGATTCTCGTTCATGGAACGAAACCCTCCGCGCGCGACTCTATCATAGGGCGAATAAATAGCGAATACAGGACTTCAGTTGTGCGCGTTTATTGGCGGCTGGCTTTGCCTCTGGAATCTTGAATTTTGAAGGGCTTTTCTCCGCGCTTTTCTGCGGTGAATGCTGGGGGAATCTTTGCCTTTTCCCCCTTGCCCCCTTATCCTCTTCCCGTGCGCATTCTCTTTATCGGCGACATCGCAGGCGCGCCCGGACGGCAAATCGTCCACGACCGCCTGGCCGACCTGGTGCAAACGCAGACCATTGATCTGGTGATCGCCAACTGCGAAAACGCCGCTTCCGGTTTCGGTATTACGCCGCGCCTCGCGCAGGAATTGCTGGGCGAAGGCATCCACGTGCTCACCAGCGGCAACCACATTTACGACCGCCGCGAAATTCTGGAATTTTTCCCGCACGAGCCGCGCCTGCTGCGCCCCGCGAATTTTCCCGCGGAAAATCCCGGCAGCGGTCTGTACATCGGTGAAGTCATGCCTTTTTCCTGCAGGGGCGGGTTGCAACCCGCCCAAGATCCGGGAACCGCGGGTTCCGCAACCTCCGGCGGTGGTTCCATTGCGCCGGTGTTGGAGGGCTCACTAGCCCCTAGCCCCCAGCCCCTGGCCCCTGCCCTTGTGAAATTCGCCGTTCTAAATCTGCAGGGCCGCGTGTTCATGGCCGCCAACGATTGCCCGTTCAAAACCGCCGACCGCGAACTCGGGCGCATTCCTGGCGACGTGAAAATCATCATCGTGGATATCCATGCGGAAACCACCAGCGAAAAAATCGCCATGGGATGGTATCTCGACGGCCGCGTGACCGCCGTGGTGGGCACGCACACTCACGTGGCCACCGCCGACGAGCGCGTTCTGCCGGGCGGTACCGCGCACATCACCGACGTCGGCATGACCGGCCCGCACAACGGCGTCATCGGCATGACCAAAGAACCCATCCTGCAAAAATTCTTGGATGGCATCCCCACCCGCTTCTCCGTAGCTGAAGGCGACACCCGCATGAACTGCGTGTTGGTCGAAGCCGATCCCGCATCGGGCAAAGCCAGTTCCATCCAGCGCCTCACCCTCCGCGCCGATTAGAAGCGGAAACGCATCCAGAAATAGAAAAAGGGGCGCCTGGTAGCGCCCCTTTCCCTATTGGTTGCGCATCGCTAGCGGACGGAAAAATTCACTTCATGCACGGTTCCATCGTTTAGAGTGACTCGCAAGAGATAGGTACCTGTAGCGTATCCAGTCAGCTTCAACGTGTAGGTGTATTGTCCCGAGATCGGATCAAATCGGAACAGGTTATCCGTATTGCTGCTCCCGGCGGCATCCGGCGTGATTTCTTCCAGAGTACCCGTCGCCACGTCTGTGATGCGGAAGACTTGAAGCGTAGCGATGGCGCTGCTCGAAATGCTGCCATCCGCGGCCGTCAACTGGAATTTCACGGGCACGGTCCGGCCGGAACGGAAGAACGAACTGCCATCGTTGCGCAGCGGAGGAAGGAACCCGATAAAGTTGTAAAGCACTTTAACGGTGAGTTGCGCTTCTGTTGAATTGCCGCTGTCATCGGTTGCCGTGAACGTCACGATGGTAGTCCCGATCGGGAAGATCGCGGGCGCGTTGTTGGTGATGGTCACGCTCGGATCACAAATGTCCGTGGCGGAGGCAATGCCGGACAAGTCCACAACCGCTCCGGCCGCTGACGCGCTGGGCAGAACGCGCGTGATACTGGTCTGGCTCAAAACCAAGGTGGGCTTCACAACATCCTCCACCGAGACAGTCACGCTATCCGACGAAGTGCCCCCGTGGCCATCGCTTACCGTCAACGTGAAAACGTGAACCCCCAGCGGCACACTCACCACGATGGAGGGCGTGTTGCCGACGACTTCCCCATTGGAGTTTCTCCATTCATAGGAAAGTATGTCGAGAGGGTTCTCATCGGTGGCAGAACCATTCAAGGGGACATCGTGGTTCCCAAAGTGGCTGCACTTGACGCACACGTCAGGGGGAGCCTTGGCCACGGGCGGGACATTGGTTTCGCACACGTCTCCCACGCCGTCATGATCCACATCCGCCTGATCGGGATTAGCCACGTCGGGACAGTTATCATTCTCATCAAGCACCCCGTCGCCATCGCGGTCGGGTGGGGGATTGCAAAAGAAATCCAGTTCCCACGATGCGCCGCTGGGAAAATCCGTAATCTGCGTTAGAGTCCCGGTCTCAAGGTCGGCGCGATAGACATTCCGAAAACCGTCATTCTCCCTTGTGAAATAGGCTTGTTTGGTTCCGCAGCCGAAATCCAAGCCATAGAAGCTTGATGGGCCCAATAAATGCTGCGAACGAGCGCCGCCCGGATCCAAAGGGGCGTGCAGCACCTCAAGGGCCCACGAGCCAAGATTATTGCGCACCTTGGTGATGAGTTTTTGACCGTCGCTGGACCAACGGGGTCCCCATTGCCGCGTGATGCCGGGGGATGCTGCGATCGCCTGAAAGTCCGCGCCACCCGAACGGGTGAAAAAGGAACCAAAGAATTGATTGGGAAGATTCTCCTGGCCGCACTGGGACAACTCATAAACAACCAGTGGCATGGGTCCCAAATCACCCGGCCGGGCATCGGCCTGAAATGCTACACCTGTCGGCGGATCGAAAAAGAACTGGTTGTTCGACCCGTTCTCGTTCACCGAGCGCAAGTATTCGTTGCAGACGGAGACTGCGGAAAAGATAAACCCATCTCCGCCAGGGTTCCACGTCAGTCCGCCATCCGCCACCGACGGGACAATAAGGGCCAACTCCTTTGGAAGTATGAGATGGGGCGCGCGGTCCGCTTCGGCAACACAACGTACAGTCCCGTTTTCCGGCCCAACCGGC
>CAZCNH010000047.1:0-30536 GCA_964500065.1 uncultured Acidobacteriaceae bacterium | reverse complement strand
TATTGTGCGGCTTGCCGATCCAGTGGCCTTCGTCGGTGAAGAGCACCAGCTTGGAAGGCACGCCCTGACGCTGCAAAGCGGTGAACAACTCCAGCCCTTGCGTGTAGGGCACGCGGTAGTCCTGTTCGCCATGAATCACCAGCATGGGCACTTTGTACTTGCCATAGTTCTGCGCGAAGCGATGCGCCGACCAGCGGTCGTATTCGGCGCGGTTCTGCCACGGCACGCCTTTGAATTCCCATTCGGGGAACCACAATTCCTCGGTCGCGCCGTACATGCTCTCGAGGTCGTACACCGCGGCGTGCGCGATGATGGCCTTGAAGCGGTCGGTGTGCGCGCCCACCCACGCGGCCATGTAGCCGCCATAGCTGCCGCCCGCCGCGGCCATTTTCGTTCCGTCAATAAACGAATACTTGGCCAGCAGGTAGTCCACGCCCTTCATTAAGTCGTTGTACGCCTTGCCGCCCCAGTCGGCGACAATCTCATCGGTGAATTTCTGCCCGAAGCCGGTGGAGCCGCGCCGGTTCACCCACACCACCACGTAACCCGGCGTGGCCATCACCTGCGGATTCCAGCGGTAGCCCCAGCTATCGCCCACCATGGTTTCCGGCCCGCCGTGCATCAAGTACAGCAGCGGGTATTTCTTTGCGGGATCAAATCCCGGCGGACGCACCAGCATGCCGTGAATTTTTGCGCCGTCGGCGGCGTCGAACCAGAAATGCTCGGCAGCGTTCATATCCAGTTGCGCCAGCAGTGCGGCATTGTGCCGGGTGATTTGCGCGCCGTCCCTGCCGTCGGCTGCCGCCGCGAAAAGTTCCGCGGGCCTGGCAATCGTGGAAGCAGAATAGATGATGCGCCGCCCGTCGCGGGACAGCACGAATTCACTCGCGTAAACATCCTGCACCACCACCTGAGGTTCCGCATCGGCGATCGCGGCAACGCGGTAAATCGGCTCGCGCCCGCGGTCCTGCGCGTTCAGGAAGATGAACTTGCCGTCCGAGGCCCACGCGAAGGAACTCACGCTGCGGTCCCAGTTGCGAGTCACGGCGACGTGTTTTTTCGCGGCGCGGTCGTAGAGCATCAGCGTCCACTTGTCGGCCTCGTTGCCCGCGCGCGATTGCGCAATGTAGGCGATGAACTTTCCGTCAGGCGAATAAATCGGGCCGCCATCGAAACCCGGGTTGGTGGTCAGCGTCGCGGTCGCGCCACCGGCGGCGGGCACGGTCAGGATTTCGCCATTGGTGCTCCACGCTTCGTTTTTGTCGAGCACGGCGTTGAACGCTATTTCCTTTCCATCCGGAGACCAGGAAAAGTGCGCCGGGCCGCCGCGCTGTACCACTGGCACGTCGTAATCCGCACCGGGAAGCAGGTCGCGCGCAGCGCCGCTGCCGTCCGCGGCGGTGACGAAAATGTGGCTGCGTTTGTGCTCGCTCCAGGTGACCCAGTGGCGGTACAGCAGCCGGTCGTAGATGCGCGCGCTGGATTTGACCTTGGCATTCTCCGCATCGCGCTTGCTGTTGCAGGCGTCGTCGGGGCAATCCGGATAGACCTCGGAAGCGAAGGCAATCCACGTGCCGTCGGGTGACCAGGCCGGGTCGCTCGCGCCGGTGGAAAGGGAAGTGAGCCTGGTAGCCTCCCCGCCTTCCACGTGAATCACCCAGACCTGCGCGGAGCCATCCCGCGTGGATGTAAAGGCGATGCGTTTTCCGTCGGGCGACCAGCGCGCCCCGGAATCTTTTCCGCTGCGCGTCAATTGCCGCGGCGCTTCGGATCCGTCCGTGCTCGCCAGCCACAGGTTGCCGGGGATACGGTTGGCGTCCATATCCGGCGTGGCTACGCGATAGACCACCCACTTGCCGTCAGGAGAAATCTGCGGATCACTGACGCGCTGCATGGCCATCATGTCGGCAAAGGTGATGCCGTGCCTGGCTTGCGCACTCGCACCCATCGCCAGCGAGCACAGCAGGCCGCACAAAACTAGAATGTGTGACTTACGGAACATGAATCCTCCAAGAGTCGCGGCAAACCGGGCCCGGGAGGTCATCATTACATTTTCTGCCGCAATTTTCCAACGGGCGCGCATAAATGGAATCCGGCCCATTCAGAATTGCAGAGCAAACTGGTAGACTGCCGCCGATTCTTTTTCTTGGGAGGTCAACATGCGAAACCTTCGTAGGGAGTATTGCCTGGCGTGCGCGGCCGCGCTGCTGCTGGTGACGGCGCATTTCGCCGCGGCGCAAGACAAAGGCAAGCGCTCGATGACGTTTATGGACGTGATGGAACTGCGCAGCGTGGGCGGCGCGCAGGTATCTCCGGATGGCCGCCTGGTGATCTATACCGTCTCCATTCCGCAATGGAAAGCGGGAAAGAACTTCACCGACATTTTTGTCGCGCCGGCCGATGGAAGCTGGCCGGCCCGCCAGTTGACGTTCACCAGGGAAAAGAACGAAACAAGCCCGCGATGGGCCCGCGACAGCAAAACCATCGGTTTCCTCTCCGACCGCGAAGGCAGCAGCAGCCAGCTCTATCTGCTGCGTACCGACGGCGGTGAAGCGCGCAAGGTCAGCGACGCCAAGGACGGCGTGAATACGTTCGATTTCAGCCGCGACGGCAAGTGGCTGGCATTTTCCGCGGGCAAAGCCGAAGAGCGCCAATTGTGGCTTGTGGACCTCTCCAAAGAAGATGCAGCGCCCGTGCAACTGACCAAGCACTCCACCCCGTTGCGATCCTGGAGCTGGACCGCCGACAGCGCAAGAATTTTCTTCACTTCGCCCGACACCGTGGATAAGGACGACACCAAACGAAAGGAAAAGAAATTCGATGTGCGCATCGTAGATCAGCAGCAGCCCTATGCGCACCTCTGGTCGGTGGCCGTGGCCGATAAATCGGAAAAACGCTGGACCAGCGGCGAAGCCTACGGCGTTGCCAATTTTGATATTTCCGACGATTCCAAGTGGGTGGTGTTCCGCAGCGATTCCAACAACCGCCACCGCGACTTAAGCGACCCGGACTCGGAGATTTATGTTCTCGACCTGAGCCTGGGGCGCGCGCGCCGCGTTACGGAAAACAAAGTTGGCGAAGGCGCCGTGAGCATCTCACCGGACAGTAAGTGGATCCTGTTTTCCGCCGACGAAGACTTCACCGACGGCCGCAACAGCAAGCTCTACGTCACGCCGATCGAAGGCGGCCCGTCGCGCAAGCTGCTCGCCGGATGGGACTACAACTCCGGCGCGGCAAACTGGAGCGCCGATTCCAGGACGCTCTATATGAACGCCGGAGTGGGCGTGGACGATCACTGGTTTTCCATTGATGTGACCAGCGGCAAGCCGGCGCAACTGACCCGCGAGCGCGGCGCGTTTGGCGGCGGCACGCGCTTCGACACCGATACCGGCTACTTCGTTATCCATTTCTCCGACCCGGCATCTCCCGGCGACATTTTTGTGGCCCGCCCGGAAACGATCGGCCAGCGCGCCCGATGGGTGCGCGCTTCCAACGCCAATCCGCAGGTGAAGGATTTCCTGCTCGGCGAATTTGAGACCGTCCGCTGGAAATCCAGCGACGGCCTGATGGTGGAAGGAATTCTGATTAAGCCTGCCAACTTCGAAGCCGGGAAGAAATACCCGCTGATTGTGCAAGTGCACGGGGGCCCTGCGGCCGCCGACCAGAACGGCTTCAACGGCGGCTATGGCAGCTATGTGCACGTGTTCGCGGGAAATGGGTACGTCATCCTGAAGCCCAACTACCGCGGCTCCGACCAGTACGGCGAAAAATTCCGTACGCAGATTGCCGGCGATTATTTCCGCCAGGCCTTCGACGACATCATGCTCGGCGTGGATTCCCTGATCGCCCGGGGCGTGGCTGATCCGGACAAAATGGGCATGATGGGATGGAGCGCCGGCGGCCACTGGAGCAACTGGACGCTCACGCATACCGACCGCTTCAAAGCCATCAGCAGCGGCGCGGGCGCGATGAACTGGATTTCCATGTACGCGCAGACCGATATTCAGGCCACGCGCGAGTTCTATTTCAAAGGCAAGCCGTGGGAAAACTGGGACCACTATCTCGCTGAATCGCCCCTGAAGTACATCAAGAACGCCAAGACGCCGACGCTGATTCACGTCTGCCAGGGCGACCCGCGCGTGCCCAAGCCGCAGTCCGATGAACTGCACATGGCGCTGAAAAAACTCGGGGTGCCCACCGAGTACATCGTCTATCCGCAGAATACGCACGGCATCGGCGACCCGCGCTACCAGATGGTAAAAATGGTCAGCGAATTCAACTGGTTCGAAAAGTGGATCAAGGGCAAAGAAGGCTGGTTCGACTGGAAACAGTTGCTGGCCACCCTCGAAGAACCCAAGGAAGAAAAAACAAAAGATTAGCCACAGAGGCACAGAGGCGCGGCATAGATACAAATGTAGCGCCGGGACGGTGTGTGTCCCGGCACCGGCCACCCAGAACAAGAATGCCGGGACACAAACCGTCCCGGCGCTACACCTACGTTTGTCAGTATCCTCTGTGCCTCTGTGGCTATTTCTTTGGTTGAGCGGGGAAGGGGACGAACCGCATGGCGGCGGAATTCATGCAGTAGCGCAGACCGGTGGGTTGCGGGCCGTCGTCGAAGACGTGGCCCAGGTGGCCATCGCACAGGGTGCAGGCGACTTCGTCACGCACCATGCCGAGCGTGGTATCTGTGCCGGTGTAGACGTTCTCCTTGGCGATGGGAGCCCAGAAACTGGGCCAGCCGGTGCCGGATTCGAACTTCTGCCTGGAAGAGTAGAGCGCGTTGCCGCAGCCGATGCAGCGGTAAATTCCCGCGGCGTGGTTGTTGTTGTACTCGTTGGCGAAGGCACGTTCGGTGCCTGCCTGGCGTGCCACGTAGAATTGCGCGGCGGTGAGCTGCGCTTTCCATTCGGCGTCAGTCTTGATCACGCGCGCAACTTTCACCACGCCTTTGCGTTCGCCGGCGTCGGTGAATTCCACAATCGTGACCATGCCCGGCTTGCTTTTGCGCGTATCGCTGCCGAGGATGGCGCGCGCCACCCCGCCCCACAGTTGCCAAGTGATGCCCGCCCCCACGGCAACGCCGGTCAGCAGAAATGAGCGCCGGTTGGGCCACATGCTGCCGTTGATTTCTCCGTGCTTCAGTTCCATTTCATTTTCCATGATTATCTTAGATGAGTTTGGACCGCGTTTGGGTGCAAAAGTGCCGGGTAGATCTTCGGGGCTGTCCGGGGACCGGTTTCCCGGTTGCTGCGATTCACACTCGCATTGATTTCCACGCAGCTTCGCGATGTGACGTCGAGATCCTTCGGCCAAAACCGGGTCTCAGGGAGACGGGACCAGAGTTGGGTAGCGCTGGAAACAAAAGCAAAACCAGAACTCAAAACATTAAGGACCAGAACCCCAGCTGAAAGCGGAACCACAAACCAACGGCTGGACAGACTCGAAAATCTGTCCTACGGAAGCACTGGCAGCGCGACGTGCGATGGGTACTTCCTGTCCAAATGAATGCGAATGGTGGCTTTGCGCGATTCGGCGGAATCCATTTCCAGTTGGCCCGTATGCAGGTTGCGCGAGAAATTCGGAAAGAACGTGGCGGAAATCTGCACGCGGATGCGGTGCCCTTTGCGGAACACGTTTCCCGTAACCAGATTCTTCAATTCGATTTTGTAGATCTTGTCGCGAGTCAGCAGTTCGCGCTTCGGGCCGCCATTGCGGTAGCTGGCGCGGATGACGTCCAGGCCCGGGCTCATCAGGCTGATGGCTTTGCCATCCGGCCCCACTTCGAGCAGGCGCACCCACAGGTCGGTGTCCGGCTGATCGCAGGAAAGGTAAATCACCGCGCGGGAAGTGCCGAAGACTTCCAGGTCTTTTTCCAGGGGCGCTGAGTCGAACACGAGCACATCGCCGCGGCCCGCCAGCGCACTGTAGTCATGCCCACCGGTGTAAGGCGGAAACGCATCGGGAACGGGATTCTTCGGGTCGGAAACGAACGAGAGAGTTTGATCCGCCGATTTGGACGGCGCCGGCGCGAGGCCACCAGCACTCTTCGATGTCTCCGCGGCGATCAGATACATGTCGGTGGCGCGCGTGCCGGGCAGCGGCCAGGTGGCTGCGTCGCGCCACTGGTTGGGCCCGGTGGCGTAGTAGCGCACGCGATCCCCGCAGGTGATTTTGCGGAAAGCGCCGGAGGCAGGGTTGCCGGTACAATCTGGTTTTTGACCTTTCAGATACAGGTCCATCCAGTCGAGAATCATGCCGTCGTAATCAATTGCGGAGTTGGGTCCGAAGTCGCGCTCACCGGCCACGCGATCCTCGGGTCCGGGAACGCCGTGGACCCACGGGCCCATGACCAGAGCCGTGCGCGCGTCTTTCTGATTTTTGCGCGCGGCGAGCAGGCCCATGAAATTGGTGGTCGCGCCTTCCGGGCCATAGGCTTCGTCGTACCATCCGGAAAAATTCAGGACGGCAATCTCGCCGGCGCGAGCGTACTTGTCGCGCAGTTCGGCCCAATCCCACCATTTGTCACCAGGAGGATGCTTCATCCATTCGAAATACCACGGAGCGATGGGCTTCAGTTCTGCCAGTTCCGAAAGCGGCAGGTGATCCAGAAACTCCGGCCCCTTGGTGCGGTATTCGCGGCGCGCTTCTTCACCCGTGCGCGGGCCGGGCAGATTTTTCTTGAGGCGAAGGTCCGGCGCGATGTTGTTCCAGATCCAGCCAATCCACGACATGTCGAACACGCCGCCGGAATAGAAAAAGTTAGCGGGCGTGGAAAAGGTCATCGCGGGAACCATGGCCTTCAGATGCGGCGGCCGTTCCATGGCCGCCAGCCACTGCACCGCGCCCGGATAGGAAAGGCCAAAGGTGCCGACGTTGCCATCGGACCAGGGTTGTGCTGCGGCCCATTCGATCGTGTCGTAGCCATCGCGCCCTTCCTGCTGGTAGGCGAAGTACTCGCCTTCGCTGCCGTAACGTCCGCGGACATCTACGATCACCACGGCATATCCGCGCTCGACGGCGCGGGGAAAGGTGGTGTAGGTGCGCTCGGCGCTTTTTCGGCCGTAAGGCGTGCGGTACACCAGGGTGGGAAACTTTCCGGCGCCTTGCGGCCGCCATACGGCGGCTTGCAGGCGCACGCCATCGCGCATCGGAATCCAGACGTCGCTATCCTTCACAACGTTCTGCTGAGCGGACAAAGAACCGGACAGCATCACGCAAGCCGCGGCGCTGCACAGCAGCAGGGAAAGCCCCAAGGACCATTTTGATTTTTTCATGCGGCGAGGGTATCACCAGCTTCGTGCAGGGAACAACCGTCCCCAAGAATCACGCTGATGCGGGCTTCCGGAAAAACAGCCAGTTGAGGCAAGCCACCGATGCCACGGCGGCGACAATCATCGCGTGCTGGCGGTTCATCTGCGCCACCATTACCAGGCAGAAGGCAAATCCCACGACCACAAAGAGCCACGCCGCGGGGAGGCGGAACGAATCCGCGGCGGGATGTTTGCGGCGCAGCGCGATCAGCGACATGCACACCAAGCCGTAGGTAAACAAACGGCCCACCGCGCTGAGGATGGCGTTCCACACAAAACTGCCGTAGATGGCCAGTGCGGAAACCAGCAAGGCATACATCACAATCGAAAGGTATGGCGTGCGGAATTGCGGATGCACCTTGCCGAACCACGACGGAAAATCTCCCTGTTCAGCAAATGCGTACGTGAGGCGCGGCGCGGTAACAAACTGGCCGCTCAGGTAGCCGTACGTGGAAACCATGGCGCCGATGGCAATCAATGCGGCCCCGCCCGGCCCCAGAAAAACGCGCGCGGCATCGGCCAGCGGGCGCGCGCTATCTGCCAAACCGGCCAGCGTGGTCATCGCCACGATGTGGATCAGCGTGAACACCACGGTGACTGCCGCCAGCCCGGTGAACAGGGCGAACGGAGCGTCGCGGCGCGGGTCCTTGGCCTCGCTCATCGGCATCAGCGAGGATTCGAATCCGCCATAGGCAAAAACCAGCGCCAGGATGGCCTGCCCCCAATCGCCGAGCGTGGCCTGCACGGCAACCGGCGTAATCTTCGGGCCGGCCCACAGCAATCCCATAAAAATAAAGATGCCCAGCGGGACCAGCTTTGCCACTACAAAGAAATTGCTGAGCTGCGCGCCGGCGCTTACCCCGCGCACGTTCACGACGGTGAGAAACAGAATCAGCGCCAGTAAAATCGCCGCGCGCGGCCCAGGCTGCGTGGCTGCGGGCCAGAACTCGCCCAGATAGACCACAAACAGGTTGGAGTTGGCGGCCGCCGAGGTGAGCCGCACCAGCCACGCGAACCAGCCCATCTGCACTCCGGCGAATTGTCCGAACGCCTCGCGCGCGTACAGGTACGGCCCGCCCGCTTCGCGGAATTGCGACCCGACCTCGGCAAACACCGCCATAATCACGCCGATGCCCGCAGCAGCGATCAGGTAGGCCCACGCCGCTGCGCCGCCGACGAAGCGCGCCACGTCGTCGGGCAAGCCGAAGATCCCGCTGCCAATAATGGTGTTGAGCACCAGGGCAGCCAGTGTCCACCGTCCAATGGCACGCACCAATTCGGGTTTGCTTTGTCCGGTCACAATTATTTCCAAAAGCTCGCGGGTGACTCTACCACGCAGAAAGCGGGGCGGCCAATCGCGCCCGCATTTCACCCGGGGACAGTAAGCCACGATGCGGTTGCACGGGTGAGAAAAAACAGCGCGTCATTCTGAGTCCGCCGGAGGCGGACGAAGCATCTCGATTGCGCAGGAAGCAAGGACTGCAATCGAGATGCTTCGGCCAAAGGCGGGCCTCAGCATGACGAGGTTGATGCGCGAGCGAATATATCCTTGGGTGCCCGCTCCTCGCGGGCAACCACTGCGCGGTCTGAACTGCGGTGACATGCCCGGGTCATCTGTTATGCATCATGGTGCCGCACTTGGGGCAAAACTTTTCACCAGCAGGCACGTACGTTTGGCAGGTGGGGCACGTCTGAGGGTCGGTGGGGGTCTGCGCCACCGAGTATGGATGCGCCGTTTTCCGGAACACCAGCACGCTCACCAGAAGAAAAACAAATCCAAAAACGGCCACAAAAATAGAAACGCCGAAGAACTCGAAGGTGTAACCCGCATTAAAACGAATATCCTGCGGCTGCTGGGGATTCACGCGAATCGGGTGGCGCGTGCGCGGCGCGAATTTTTCCGAAACGCGCTTCATCGAATTGTAGCTGGAGGTGGTATACCCGCGATCCGCGGAGGCTTCGTGCGTTGCGCCATCGTACTCAAACCGGAAGATCACGGTGACGCCGTAGGTTGTGGAATCGTCGTCGGAACTCGTGTGACGGGTAATTTCACTGGAAATCACCTCGCCCTCGGCCACCGGCCAATCGTTCAGGATGGTGAACTGCTTCTGCGCCAGCAACCCGCCGCCCGCCAGGGCGCCCACACCAATCACGCCAAAAATCAGACTCAGCCAACGTGGAGCGCTTTGCGACATGCCATCGCGCCAAGCCTTTTGCGCTGACGCAAGCTAACATAAGCTCACGGCAGCCTTCAAGAGACTGCCGACTCAGCCTGCATTTCTCGCAAAAGTTCAAGCTGCCAATATGGGAGATCCATTCTGCACGTGCAGGCCCAACGACGTGTCTTTCCCTCGCTTCGCTCGGGATGACACCTCTGGGGTTTTTCGGCACCCTGTCAGGAGTCAGGGAGTGGGTACGCCGGCGGGGTTGGACTTGAGCAGGAAGTTGCGCGAGGCGCCGAACGTTGTGACGCTGATGTGCAGGTAGGATACCCAGCGCTCGAGTTTGTGGTGGCCGCTGCGGTGGAACAAGTAGGAAATGCCCACGGAAACAGCCGCGCCGCCCAACTCCACGGCCACAAACGCGGGAGTGTTGTCCACCACGTCGTTGGTCAGCAGGATTTCGTCGCGTCCGCGGCTGCGGAAATTCTTAGTCGAGGCGAAGTCATAAAAGCGGCTGGCGGTCACGCCCGCGAAAAGCCAGTTGTTCCGCTTATCGAAGAACCGATGGGACGGGGAAGCAGGTTGCGAGGGTGGTTTTGACCCCGGGTCTTGCTTCTGTTCTTCCGGACGCGACGGCGGGGCTTGTGGTTGAGGTTGTTGCGCCGGAGCGGGCACTGGCCGCTGTGCACGCGCAGGGGCAATCCAGAAGCTTGCCGCCAGGAAAACAAAACAGGCCAGCCGCGCAGGTTCGGCCAGGCAGCCGGTGATGAGCTTGCTTTCCTTCATTCCATTTGAGAAATGCTGTCTCCGCAGAGCCGGCTCCTTTGCCGCAAAACCCGCGCGCCTTGTTCGAGTACCCATTCTAGCAAGAAAGCGAACGACGCTCGCTCTGCAACCGCGGCCATTTCAGAAGGGCAGGGGAGTGACTTTCTTCAGCGGCCTGCCGGAGAATTGCTCGCGCGTCGCTCGCATGCCCCGCCGGCACTTGCTAGAATCGCGCCCATGAAAAGCCTTCTGCGAAGTATGGGCACATGGAACGGCTGGATGGCCGGCGTTCTCGGCGCCACTCTCCTGCTCGCGGCCACGCTGCTGGTGCTGGCTGCTGAAGCGCAACCGCAGCCCGGTGACGCAAGAGTTTTCCCCGTGGGCGTGTGGTATGGCGGAGGGAAAGCCCGCGCTCCGATGCTTGAGCGCCTGGACGCGACCAGCCGCGAGCGCTGGGGCCGGGACCTGGACGCGATCCAAGCCGCCGGATTCAACATGATCAAGACCTGGGTGGACTGGGCCACTGCCGAGCCGCGCCCCGGAGAATTTCACTTTGAAAACCTGGAGTTGCTGCTGCAACTGGCTGAGCGGCGCGGGCTGCGCGTGATTGTGCAGGTGTACCTGGATTCCGCGCCGGACTGGGTCGGAGAAAAATTTCCCGATGGGAAGTTTGTGGAACGCAGCGGCATGGTGGTGCAGTCGCAGGCCGCGCCGGGATTTTGCGTAGATCATCCAGGCGTGCGCGGAGCGATGCAAGACTTCTTGAAGGCGCTGGCGGCGCGCGCGGCGCGCTCGCCGGCGCTCTACGGATGGGACGCCTGGAGCGAACCGCACGTGATCAACTGGGCGGAGTTCCCATGGATCAACAACCCGGAGTTTTGCTACTGTCCGTATTCGCAGGCGCGCTTCCGCGACTGGCTGCGGCGGAAGTACTCTTCGCTTGATGCCCTCAACGCGGCCTGGTACCGCAACTTTTCCGCATGGGAGCAGGTGCAGCCGCCGCGCTCCTCCACCATTCTTTCTTACACCGATTACTTGGATTGGCGCGAGTTCATCCCCGTCAAGCTGGCCAGCGATCTGAGCACGCGCGTGGAAGCGATCCGTTCCGCGGGTGGGGCGCATCCGGTGACCAGTCACGCGGCGGTTCCCGGGATTTTCACTTCGCCGGCGTATGGCTACGGCAGCCCGGACGATTTCTTGATGAGCGCCAGCGCGGATTTCTTCGGCACTTCGATTTATCCCAAGCATGCGGCCTCCGCGCAACCGTGGCCGGTGCCGATGCTTTCCGCCGGACTGGACTTTACGCGCTCGGCGGGGCGCGCCAGCGGCAAAGGTTTCTGGATTGGTGAATTGCAGGCCGGGCAGGGCGTGACCGGCATGCGCATCCAGGAACCGGTGTGGGCGCAAGACACCGAATACTGGATGTGGAAAGCCGTTTCCTATGGCGCGCGCAAAATTGCCATCTACGCGTGGTATCCCATGAGCAGCGGCTACGAATCCGGCGGCTATGGGTTGATTGAACTGGATGGGAAAATTACCGACCGCGCGCGTACCGGCGGCCGCGTGGCGCAAGTCCTGCAAAAGCACGCTGGGGAATTGCTGGCTGCGCAGCCTGCACCGGCCCAGGTGGCGATTCTCTACAACAAACTATCGGCGATGGTAGGCGGCGCGCAGCCTTCGCTGTCGCGGTTGGGTAACGCCAACCGCGATTCCATGATGGGCCTGCACCGCATCTTTTTTGAAGCGAATGTGCCGGTGGATTTCGTCTCCCCCGCGGAAGCGAGCGATGACCGCCTGGCCCAGTACAAAATACTGTTTTTGCCCTTTCCGGTGATGCTCTCCCGCGGCGTGGCCGAAGGCGTGAAGCGCTTTGTGGCCGGCGGGGGCACGGTGGTGGCCGAAGCGCGGCTCGCGTGGAACGACGAGCGCGGGCTGGCCGCGGAAAGCATTCCGGGATTCGGCCTGGATCAAGTGTTTGGCGCTCGCGAAAAACTGGTGCGACCGGCGGAAAAGCCACGCGTGCGAATCGAACCGGGTTTCTTGACGGACCCGGTCGCGGCGGCTCCGGGCAATGGAATGGCCGGCGAAGGCTTCGAAGAAGAACTGGAACCGCTGCCGGGGGCCACCGTGCTGGGACGATTTGCCGGCGGCGCGCCAGCGGTGGTGTCGAATTCTTTCGGCAAAGGCCGCGCGGTGCTGATCGGAACGTTTGCGGCGCTGGCGTACCAGCGGCAGCCCGCCGAAGGCTCGCCGGAGGCGCGGCAAACGGGCAACCTGTTTCTGACGCTGGCGCGGCAGTCGGGCGTTCCGTTCCTGGTGGAGGTCACCGGACCGGGCACCGCTCCAGTTGAAGTCCGGCGCATGCTGGGCGATGGCTACCAGTTTGTTTTCGTTTTCAACCGCTCGCAGACGGCTGCCGACGCGGTGATTTCTCTCCCCTTGTCGGCCATGGCTGCGGCACGTGATTTGTCGTCCGGCGAAGAGGTGAAAACGGAATTTGCCCACGGCAGGATGATTCTGCGCAAGCGCCTGGCGGCAGGAGAGAGTTGGGTGTTGCGCCAGGGCAAGCGGGCCGCAGGCCCGGTTGCTGGTATAGAATGAGGGCCTTCATGGACGCGAGCCCGGCATTTTTCCCGCGCAGTTTCCGCAAACACTATCCCGAAGTAGTCCGGGCTGAAGGCTGTTACCTTTATTTATCCGATGGGCGCAAGGTGCTGGACGCCATTGGCGGGGCTGCGGTGGTCAGCATCGGTCACGGCGTGGAAGCGGTGGCGCAAGCCATGGCCGAGCAGGCGCGCCGTGCCTGCTTTGCGCACACCAGTGAATACCACACGCCGGAAGCCAAACGCCTGGCGCAACGCCTGCGGGCGCTGGCGCCGGTCAACTTTCACGCGTGCGGGCGCGTGCTGTTCACTTCCGGCGGATCGGAAGCCAACGAGACGGCCATCAAGCTGGTGCGCCGCTATTGGCTGGACCGCGGCGCGCCGCAACGCACCCGCATCCTCTCGCGGTTGATGAGCTACCATGGCAGCACGCTGGGCGCGCTTTCCCTGAGCGGCAACCTGCGCCGCCGCCGCGCCTATGCGCCCCTGCTGCACGAATGGGGACACATCCCGCCGTGCTATTGCTACCGCTGCCCGCTGCAAAAATCTTTCCCAGAGTGTAACGTGGCCTGCGCGGATGAGTTGGAGAGGATGATTGCCGCTGACCCGGCGAACGTCGCCGCCTTCATCTTTGAACCGGTGAGCGGCGCCACGCTGGGCGCCGCGGCGCCGCCGGATGGTTACCTGCAACGCATCGCCGAGATTTGCAAGCGGCACGGCATTCTGCTGATCGCCGATGAAGTGATGACCGGCATGGGCCGCACCGGAAAACCGTTTGCGGTACAGCACTGGGGCATCGAGCCGGACATCATTGTGACCGGCAAGGGCGTGGCCAGCGGCTATGCTCCAGTGGGCGCGGTGTTCGCCGCTTCGCACATCGTGGAAGCGATCGAAAACACCTCCGGCGCGTTCGAACACGGCTTCACCTACATGGCGCACCCGGTGGGAATGGCTGCCGCGCACGCCGTGCTCGACTTCATCGAACAGAAGGGGCTGTTCGATCGTGTGAGCACCGCGGGGCGTGAAGTGATGCGCGCGCTCGAGCCGCTGAAGAAGTTCGCCTCGGTGGGCGATGTGCGCGGGCTTGGGCTGCTGGCAGGCATCGAGTTTGTGAAAGACAAAGCGACCAAGGCGCCTTTTCCGCCGGAAGCGCGTTTTGCGGAACGCTTTGCCGAGGCTTCCCTCGAGGAAGGCGTGGCCACCTATCCGATGAAAGGCTGCGTGGATGGAGACCTGGGCGATCACATCCTGCTCGCTCCACCTTTCACTATTTCTTCATCCGAGATTGCGGAGATGGCGGGCGGAATCGAACGCGCCCTGGCGCGGATGGCAAAGACGGTTTTGTAGTGCTGGAACGGATTTTGTTCCGGCAGATTTTGCACGGTGCAATATACAAGGCTGCCGGGAGGAAACGCGACCCGGCGCTACAACCTCTAAACCAATGGCTGGACAGACGTACAGTTCTGTCCCACGGAAGACAATGCACAAACCAAGAATTGCTGCAGGATTGGGAGTAATCGCGTTAGCAGGGGCGGCGTGGTTGGGGGCGCAGAATCCTCCGGAACGTTACCTTGGGTACACGCCACAAGGCACGGCGGCGCAAAAGGCAATTGAGGAAAAATTCCGTGCGATCCCATCGCCCGCTGAAGCGCGCAAGTGGCACCGGTATTTCACCGCAGAGCCGCATCCGGCGGGCTCGAAGCGCAATAACGAACTGGCCCGCTACATCGCCGAGCAGTGGCGCGCGCAAGGCTGGGAAGATGTGAAAGTGCATCAGTACGACGTGCTCTCTTCCACGCCGCGCGAAGTGCTGCTGGAAATGACGGCGCCGCGCGCGCACCGCTTCACGCTGCGCGAAGATGCCTACGACGTTGATCCCGACACCCGGAACCCGGCCGTACAAACCGGTTATCTGGGATTTTCCGCCTCGGGAGACGTGACCGCGCCGGTGGTGTACGCCTTCAGCGGCAATCCCGAAGATTACGCGTACCTGCGCAAGCAGGGCATTGACCCGCGCGGAAAAATCGCCATCGTGCGCTACTCGAATCCCTACAGCTATCGCGGATTCAAAGCGCTCACCGCGCAACGCGAAGGCGCGGCGGGGCTGATTATTTACTCCGACCCGATGGAAGATGGCTTTGCCAAAGGAAAAGTTTTCCCCGACGGGCCCTGGGGACCGGAAAGCCACATCCAGCGGGGCGCGATCACCTACGACTTCATCGTTCCCGGCGACCCGCTCACGCCGGGCTGGGCGTCGCTGCCGGGGGCAAAGCGCATTCCCATGGAAGAAGCGCAATCGGTGCCGCGGGTGATGGCGGCGCCGATGTCGTGGCGCGAAGCGAAAATGATTTTCGAAGCCATGGACGGTCCCGAAGCGCCGAAGAACTGGCAGGGCGCGATCCCGGTGAAGTACCGGCTGACCGGAACGGCGCTGCGCCTGCGCATGAAAGTGGATATGGACACGCGGGTGATGCCGAATCTGGTGGTGGAGGCGCGCATCCGGGGGCAGGAACTTCCCGATGAATGGGTGGTAATGGGCAATCACCGCGATGCGTGGGAGTACGGCGGCGTGGACCCATCGAGCGGCACCGCGTCGATGATGGAATTGACGCGCGCGCTGGGCGAGTTGAAGGCGCAGGGCATCCGCCCGCAGCGCACCCTGGTGGTGTGCAGTTGGGATGGGGAAGAATACGCGCTCACCGGCTCGACCGAATGGGGCGAAAACTTCGCAGACGAGTTGAAACGGAAAGCCGTGGCGTATTTGAATGTGGATTCGTCCACTTCCGGACCGAATTTCAATCCGAGCGCGGTGGCCTCGCTGGCCCCGGTGCTGGAAGAAGTGAGCCGCAGCGTCACCGCACCCACCGGGCGGCCATTATGGGAAGATCTGCGCGCGCAACGCGCCGAACAAGGCAAGCAGCGCGGCGGCGCAGCGCCGGACCTGGTGGATACGCGCATCGGCAGCGGCTCGGATCACACCGTGTTTCTCAATCACCTGGGAGTTCCTACGGTGGGCCTCGATTTCGACGGTCCATACGGCGTCTATCATTCGGTGTACGACAACTTCTACTGGATGGACAAAATCGGCGATCCCGGCTACCGCTACCACACCACGATGACCCAGATGTGGGGTTCGCTGGCGCTGCGGCTGGCCAACGCCGATGCGCTGCCCTTCGATTTTTCGCGCTACGCGGAAAAAGTGCGCGAGTTCACGCGTGATTTGCAGCAGGCCGGCGCGGTGACCGATGAACAGGTGGACTTGCGGCCGCTGCTGCGCGCTACGGTGGAAATGCAGACGGCGGGACGCGCGCTGAAGCATCACGTCGAGGAAGAAACGCTGCGGCACGGCTCTCTGCCGGCGGCGCAATCCGCGGAGTTGAACCGCGCGGCGCTGGCCTTCGAGCGCAACTGGCTCAACCCGGATGGCATTCCCGGGCGGCCGTGGTTCAAGCATTTGCTCTACGCGGCGCGTTACACCTATGCGCATCTCGAATTGCCCGGGCTTACCGAAGCCGTCGAAGGGCGCGATTGGAAACGCGCCGCCGAACAGGCCGGCCTGCTGGAAGCCGCGGTACGGCGCAATACCACGCTGCTCAAGGACGCGCTGGCGGCGTTGCAGCATCCGCCCCCGGCAGCAGCGGCGCCCGCGCCGAAGCGCACTTTGGCCGCGCTCGAAAACGAACTGCGCGGAGTGCAGCAGAAACTCGCCGGAGAGATGGCCATCTACATGAAGAATCTTTCCACCGGCGAGGAGGTGGCGCTGGACGCGGACCGCGTGTACGAAACGTTCAGCGTGATCAAGGTGCCCATCATGGCGGAGGTGTTCCGCCAGGCGGAAGCCGGAAAACTTTCCCTGAACGACCGCATCGAGTTGAAAACGTCGCATGCGCGCTGGCCTTCGGGCGTGCTCTACACCCTTCAGCCTGGATTGAACCCGACGATTCACGATCTGCTCACGCTGATGATCATTATCAGCGACAACGCAGCCACGGACATCCTGGGCGACAAGGCCGGCCGGAACAACGTGACGCAATTCATGCGCGAACTCGGCTTGAAAAACACCACCATCGAATTCTCCGACTTCGACTGGGACCGCGTGTGGCTCGGCCATCTGGACCCCCGCTTCCGCACGGAAACGCCCGAAGGAGTGATGAGTTTTCCGTTCGATCGATTCAGCGGGAAACAGGTGAGCGAAGCCTTCCGCAAAGCGATCTATGACAGCGGGATCTATTTCGGACACAGCACGGCGCGGGAAATGGGACGGGTTTTCGAATTAATGCAAAAGGGGCAACTGGTGTCGCCGCGCGCCAGCGAATTGATGCTGGCCATTCTGCGCAAGCAGCAGGTAAACGACCGCTTCCCGAAATACCTGGGCGATATCGAAGTGGCGCACAAGACCGGCGACGGCCAGCCCTACATCGCCAACGACGCGGGAATCCTCTGGGTGCAGGATCAGCCGGTCGTGCTGGTGGTGTTCACCGGACGCCATCGCGGCAGCAAAGCCGAATTGCACGAAGCCGTCGCGCGCGTGGCCGCCTATGTGGCGCGGCACTACGGCGGCGCAATTTCTCCGGGATTCAAGGACTAGGATTCATGGGTCGCCACGTCACCCGCAAAGGATGGCTGTTGTGAGAAAAATTCTCCGCCTGGCCGCTTGTCTTGCCGGAGCCGTCTGGGCCGCGGCTTCAGGACACGCGCAAAGCCAGCCCCTGCGCTGGTACAAAGGCAACACCCATACCCACACCATCAACAGCGATGGCGACTCCTCCCCGGACGCTGTGGTGAGCTGGTACAGGGAGCACGGCTACAATTTCCTGGTTCTCTCCGATCACACCTACGCCGATCGCGGGGTGATGACACCCGTGGAGGGTTTGAGCAGCATGTTTGCGCTGCCGGGAACGTTTCTGCTGATTTCCGGAGTGGAAGTGACCGACCGCGTGGAAGGCGCGCAAGTGCACCTGATCGGCGTGGGCGTGCGCGATACGGTGCGGGCGCGCGGCGGCAAAACGCGCGCGGAAGCGCTGCAGGCCGATGCCCGCGCCATCCGCGAAGCGGGCGGGGTGCCCCACGCCAATCATCCCAACTGGATCTGGTCGCTCACCGCGCAGGACTTGATCGCGGCCACGGAAGTGAAGCACTTCGAATTAATGAACGGGCATTCCGGCGTGAATAATTTTGGCGGGGGCGGCGCGCCCTCCACCGAAGAAATGTGGGACACCGTATTGAGCGCCGGGCGCATGCTTTACGGCCTGGGCACGGATGACGCGCACGACTTCAAAGGAGAATTCAGCGACAGCAAGCAGAATCCCGGACGCGCGTGGGTGATGGTGCGCGCTGCCGAGCTTTCCCGCGAAACGATTCTGGCAGCGCTCGACCGGGGCGACTTTTACGCCAGCACCGGCGTCACCTTGAAAAGTTACGAAGCAGACGCGCGCGGCATCCGCATCGAACTGCCGGAAGATACTGGACGCAACCCGCTGCGCTACCGCACGTTTTTCATCGGGAAGAACGGGGAAGTGTTGAAGCGGGATGAAACGCTGCGACCGGCGTATGCATTCAAAGGCGACGAACTCTACGTTCGCGCGCGCGTCGAAGCCTCGAACGGCGCCCGCGCCTGGACCCAGCCGGTCTTCCTGAAAAAGTAAAGACTCACTTTGCCAGGCGGTTGTACTTCTTCAATACTTCGCGCAGCTTGTCGTGCGGCAATCCCATCACGGTGTGATTGTCCGCGCCGGTCATGGTTTCCGCCGCGACCATGGCGTTGATGATGGCTTCTTCGGTGGCTTGCACGGTGGCTTCCATCACCGGGTTCATCGCTTCGTTGGAGAGCATCTTTATGTTGACGATTTTTCCTTCCACGGCGGCGCCCGGATTGGCGGTAGAAAACGCGATAAAGATATCGCCCGAACCGTTGCCCGCGCTGCTGCCGTTGCGCGCCAGGCCCAGCGCCGCGCGCCTGGCCAGGCGGTTCAATTGGTGCGCCAGCAGAGGAGCATCTGTGGCCACCACAATAATGATCGAGCCGACGTCGCCTGCGGGTTCCGCCCCATTCGCGCTCCGCGTGGCGCCTTCGGTGATTTCCTGGCCCACCGGAACCCCGGCGATGCGCAGCCAGCGCCGCACGCCATAATTGCACTGCACCAGCACCCCCACGGTGTAGCCGCCCTGCCGCTCGGTGAGCTTCCGCGAAGCGGTGCCGATGCCGCCCTTGAATTCGTTGCACACCATTCCGGTGCCGCCGCCGACGCTGCCTTCGGCGACCGGGCCGCCGCGCGCGCCGTCGAGCGCTTCGAAAACGTGCTGTTCCTTTACGTGAAATCCATTGATGTCGTTCAGGTGGCCGTCGTAGGTTTCCGCCACCACCGGGAGCGACCACCAGTAGCCGCCGGAATCCGGCGAGCCCTGTTTCACGCGGTAGGTGATGACCGCATCGCGCACCACTCCGACGCTGTGCGTGTTGGTGATCATCACCGGGCCTTCCAGGAATCCGCTTTCCGTAACCCAGGTGGTGCCGGTCATTTCCCCGTTGCCGTTCAGCGAAAACCATCCGGCAAACACCGGATCCCTGGTGGAATTCTTTCCGCGGGGAAGAATCGCGGTCACGCCGGTGCGTACCGGACCCTGGCCCACAACGAGTTTGCCTTCGCCGCGAATGATGGTGCTGTGGCCGACTTCCACGCCTTTCACGTCGGTGATGGCGTTCAGCGGGCCGGACGTTCCTTCAAAGGGCACGCCGAGGTCGCGCGCGCGTGGTTTTGTGGTTTGCGCGGCGGCATTGCCAACGAGCAGGCAAAGAAAGGCAATGGCGGATGCTCGAAATAAAATTTTCATATCATCTCCCTTGAGTGTGCGAACAATACCACGGGAGGCCGGGGCTGTGGAGTGATGTCGCACCGCTGGGTCGCGCGCGGCGAAGGTCTTGTAATGACGGGACGGGGTACGTCCCGGCAGAGGTAAAGCGCCCGGAAGGCTTGTGAGTTCACAGAAATCTTCCTGACAAACCGTGCCGGGACAGAATTCGTCCCGGCGCTACAACACCTGGTTAGCCGGGCGTGGAGCGCGGCAGCTAACTTCGCCTGCACTGCCCTGCGCGGATGCAACAAAAGAAATGAGATGCTCCGCGTCTTTCTGGCGCTCGGAGCAGAGCTCCGAGCGCAACTACAGCGGCAGCAAGCTGCCGCACTCCAGAGGCTGCGGCTAAAGGACGGGTGTGGCCGTTTTGCGCTTGGGATTGAAGAAAGGCAACTCGACGACTTTGGCGCTGATGCGGTGGCGCACGGCCTCCACGGTGGTTTCCACTTGCAGCACCGTACCGGGGGCGGCGTGCTCGCGGTTCAGGCTGGCCAGCGCAATCAAGCGTTTCAGCGTGGGTGACCAGGTGGTGGAAGTGGCTTTGCCGACCTGCACGCCGGTGCGATACACCGGAACGTGAACGCGCGAAGCCTGCGAGGGCACTTGCGGCGGCATGCCGATGGCGTCCCACAGCGCTTCCAGTTCTTCCCAGTTCAATTCCAGTCCCATCAGCAGGCGCTTGGGACCCTTGGCGGCTTCTTTTTCGAGCGCGGCGCGGCCGATAAACGCTTCCTTTTTCAAATCCACCAGTTTGCCGAGGCCGATTTCGTAGGGCGTGTATTTCTGCGATTCAATCAGCGCTTTCTTGCTGCTGAAATAATCCACTTCGATCAGGATGAGGCCGGCTTCGATGCGGGCCACGTCGAGCGCCAGCATGCCCGCAGCGTGCAAATCGAATTTCTTTCCGGCGTTGGAAATGGCGTCCCACACCGTGAGCGCGCTTTCCCACGGCATCCACACCTCGTAGCCCAGATCGCCGGTATAGCCGGTACGCGAAACGTTCACGGCCACGCCGGCGATTTCGCCGGGCATCATCCGGAAATATTTCAGGTTGGTGATGTCCACGCCGAGCGATTTCAGCAGGCGGCCGCTGGTAGGCCCCTGTAGTGCGAGCGCCGCAGTTTGTTCGGAAATGTCCTCGATGCTGACGTTCAGGCCCATGGCGTTCTGGCGGAACCAGCGCAGGCTGGGGTCGGCCGCCGTCCAGCGGAAGGTGTTTTCCGCGATGCGGGTAATGGTGCCGTCGTCAATCACTTTGCCCTGCTCGTCGCACCAGCAGCAGTAGATGACCTGGCCGACAGCGACTTTGTTGATGTCGCGGGCGATGATGCGGTTCACCAGCTTGGAGGCATCCGGGCCAGTCACCCAGTATTTGTAAAGCGGGGAAATATCAATCAGCGCAGCGGCGTTGCGGATGGCGTTGTACTCGTGCTCGTGGTGCATTTCATACGCGCTGACCGTGTAATAGCCCGACCACTCGCGATAATTCAGGCTGTGGCACAGCGACAAGGTGCGTTCGTGAAATGCAGTTCCGACCGGCAAGGCAGCCTCCCCAGAAACAAGACGAATCTTACCAGTGGCCCGCCCGAGGCGGCAAATTCTGGACATGGAACCGCAGGCGAAAAGTTGCTGGCGGAGGATGATTGGGCATCGAGATTCTTCGTCGCGTCATCTGCGCATGCTGCGCAGTTGACTTGCGCTTCTCAGAATGACGATGGTTGTGCGAGCGGTATCGCTAGGGTTTTGGCGGGCGCTTGCCGAAGGGGTGTTCAAAGGAAAGATAGAAAAGCACGCCTCGCGCCGACGCACCATGATTCAGGCGGATGGGAACGCCGATGCCGGGCACGATCTGCAATTCACCGACGTTGATGGCCCAGCGCAGACCGGGGCTCAGAAAAACCTCGGTCTCCCGCGTAACCACGCCGACCGGATCAATGCTCTGGCCCATCTCCGCGAAAGTTTCCAGCATGGCGTTGAAGCCGGGCCCCGCCAGCCAGATCAGGCTGCCGCCCAGGTTCACCGAATTGATGTTGCGGCGCACCGGGCCGGTTGCGGTCAGCGCGCGGGCGCGAGGCAGGATGGTGGCGCCGGCGTTCAAGTGATAGATCCAGTTTTCATGGAAACGGTGGCTCACGGGCAGGTTGAATTGCACGCCGGCAGAGCCATCCCCCAGGCCACGGTCGTTGCTGCCGGAGGGAATCACCAGGGAAAGGCGTGGGGCAAACGCGGTGTTTTCGCGCTGCACCGCGCCGAAGCGGTAATTCAGCAGGATATCGCCAATGCCATTTTCGCGGGGTGCAGCGCTGAGCGACGAAAAGGGAACGGTCAAGCTGAACTGATGGCGCTGGTTCGGGACCGGCCATTCCTGGGTGAACACGTAATGGAAGGCCTCGTCGCGGAAATAAATGAAGTTGGAAATGTGCTGGACCACGCCGGGTTCCTGGTTGAAGGCTTCTTCAACAAAAAAGGAATTGTCGGCAATGGCTTTGGAGAAGGCGCCTTGGGCGGCTTGCAGCAGCGGCGAACCGTGCGGCTTGCTGCTGGCAGAGAGCACTCCCTCCTGGGTCTTTGTCTCCGTCTCCGGTGCTTGCCGGGCAGGCTCCTTGGCTGGCGATGCGGAAGGGGCAGGCGCGACTTGGGCCACGCATGGCGCGCAGTAAAGGACGCAAACTCCCGCGATCATGAGTCCCTTAAGCATTGGCTACTCCCGCCTGAGCAGAGAAACGCGCAATCCAATTGAATTCATCCATTATATCAATCGGCTCTGCCTTTCGCGTCGTTTAAGCGCATATCCGGACGTGAAACGGATAACCGCTCGGAACGGATTCCGACAACCTGTTCCCCACAGCTTGCCGCGAACCTTAGCCCCCAGTAGAATGTGACCCGGTTCTGCACGTTTGAATGCGGCGGGCGAAGACCTTCGCCGGCGTTTCTTGCTACAAGGACTCCCATGGCTCAGAAATACGATGTGATCGTCATCGGCGGCGGACATAACGGGCTGGTGAGTGCGGCGTATCTCGCGCGCGCCGGCAAAAAGGTGCTGGTGCTGGAGCGCCGCCACGTGCTGGGCGGGGCCTCGGTCACCGAGGAAATTTTTCCGGGCTTCAAGTTTTCAGTGTGCTCCTACGTGGTGTCCCTGTTGCGGCCGGAAATCATCCGCGATCTGGAATTGCCGCGGCACGGGCTGGAAATTCTTCCGCTCGACGGCACCATGACGCCGATGCCCTCGGGCGATTACCTGTGGCGCATGAACGACCATGGCCGCACGGTGCGCGAGATCCGGCGCCATTCCAAGCTCGATGCCGAAGCCTATGAAGAATTTTCGCAAGCCATGGTGCACATGTGCCGGTTCGTCAAGCCCATCCTGGGCATGGTGCCGCCCGATCCCACCAAAGTGAAGTGGGGCGACCTGCAAAAACTGCTGTTCCTCGGCAAGCGGTTCCGCGACATGAAGTACGAAGACCAGTACAACATGGTGCAGTTGATGACCATGAGCGCGACAGATTTTCTCGACCAGTGGTTCGAGACCGACGTGCTTAAGGCCACCATGAGCGCCAGCGGGATTATCGGCACGTTCCTCGGCGTGCGCTCGCCCGGAACCGCCTATGTGCTGCTGCACCACTACATGGGCGAAATCGACGGCACGTTTCGCGCCTGGGGCCTGCCGCGCGGCGGGACTGGGGGCATCTCCAATGCCATTGCCAGCGCGGCGCGCGAAGCCGGCGCCGAGATCCGCACCGAAGCACCGATCGTGCGCATCCTCACCAGGAACGAGCGCGCCACGGGGGTGGCGCTGCAGAGCGGGGAAGAAATCTTCGCGGACTACGTAAGCACCAGCCTCGATCCGCGCCTGAGTTTTACAAAACTGATGGACGCGAAGGAATTGCCGGGCGACTTCATCGCCGGTGTGAACCACTACAAGTTCCGCGGCTCGAGCGGCAAGGTGAATCTGGCGCTGGACGCTTTGCCGGATTTCACCTGCATGCCGGGGCCGGGGCCGCACCTGCGCGGGGCCATTTCGATATCGCCCAGCGTTGAGTACATGGAGCGCGCCTACGACGACGCCAAGTACGGCCGTTTTTCGCGCCGTCCGTATTGCGACGTCGTGATTCCCAGCCTGACCGATCCCAGCGTGGCGCCGCCGGGCAAGCACACCATGTCGTGCTTCGTGCAGTACGCGCCGTTCAAGCTGGCGCCCGACCAGGGCACCTGGGACGACCAGAAGGAAGCCTTCGGCGATGCGGTGATTGACGCGATTTCCCAGTTTGCGCCGAATTTGAAAAGCATCATCCTGCACCGCCAGGTGGTGACGCCGCTGGATCTGGAGCGCGAATTCGGCTTGAGCGAAGGAAATATCTTCCAGGGCGAGCTTTCGCTCGAGCAGCTTTTCTTCCTGCGTCCGGTGGCGGGCTGGGCGCGGTTCCGCACGCCCATCAAGAACCTGTACATGTGCGGCTCAGCCACACATCCCGGCGGCGGCATCATGGGCGGGCCGGGGCGCCTGGCCGCGCTGGAAATGTTGAAGGACATGGGAGTCTCCGCGTGAAGAAGCCGGAAATTTCAAGTTTTGAATTTGCCGCGGCCCAGTCGAACGCCCCGGGGGTGTCCCTCTAATGGCCTCATTGAAACACGACGTACTCATTATCGGAGCCGGTCATAACGCGCTGGCCGCCGCTTTTTACCTGGCGAAGTCGGGCTACAAGCCGCTGGTGCTGGAACAGCGCGACGTGGTGGGCGGTTGCGCCATCACCGGTGAAATTCATCCCGGGTTCAAGTGTCCCACGCTGGCCCATGCCACCGGGCCGCTGGCGGAAGGCATCGCCCGCGACATGCAGCTTCACCGGCACGGGCTGGAGATGATTCTGCCCGACCCGCGCGTGCTGGCTCCCGCTCCGGACGGGCGGGCGCTGGTGCTGTATGGCGATACCGGGCGCGCGGCGCAAACCATCGTGCCGTTTTCGCAAAAAGATGCGCTGGCCTATCCCGAATTCGCGCGCACGCTGGAACGGTTCGGCAAGGTGCTGGCCCACGTCCTGGAACTGACGCCCCCCGCGATTGATGCGCCTTCCACCGGTGACGTGTGGAAGCTGCTGCCCATCGGACGCAAATTCCGGGCAATGGGCCGCGCCGAAATGTTCCGCTTGCTGCGCTGGGGCCCGATGTGCGTGGCCGACCTGGTAAATGAATTTTTCGAAAACGAAATGGTGCGCGCCACGATCGCCGCGCGCGGCATTTTCGGCGCGAACTTGGGGCCGTGGTCGGCCGGCTCGGCGCTGCTGCTGTTGTTGCGGGCGGCCTCGGACGCGCATCCCGCGGGCAGCGCGGCATTTCCGCGTGGCGGCGTGGGCGCGCTGACGCAGGCGATGGCGGCGGCCGCCAAAGCCGCGGGCGCGGAGATTCGCACCGGCGCAGCGATTGCCCAGATCCTGGTGAAGAATGGCGCCACAGTGGGCGTCGCGCTGGCTGGCGGAGAAGAAATCATGGCCCGCGCGGTGGTATCTGGCGCCGATCCCAAGCGCACTTTGCTGGGCCTGGTGGATCCTGTACACCTCGACCCGAGTTTCGCCACCAAGATGCGCAACTTCCGCGCCAAGGGCGTCGCGGCCAAAGTGAATCTGGCGCTCGACGCGCTGCCGAATTTTGCAGCGGCGCCCGATTCCTCGCTGTTGAAAGGCCGTATCCACATCGGGCATGAGCTCGACTATATCGAGCGCGCCTTCGATGCTTCCAAGTATGGCGAATTTTCAACACATCCTTTTCTGGATGTGATGATTCCTTCGCTGAGCGATGCGTCGCTGGCCCCGGCGGGCAAGCACGTGATGAGCATCTACATGCAATATGCGCCCATGAAGCTGAAAGCCGGCGATTGGAACACCCAGGGCGAAGCCTTAGGCGATGTCGTGGTGAAGACCCTGGCGCAGTATGCGCCGGATCTGCCGTCGAAGATCCTGCACCGTCAGGTGATTACCCCCGCCGATCTGGAAGCGACCTATGGCCTGACCGGAGGGCACATTTTCCACGGTGAACTGGCGCTCGACCAGGTGTTCACCATGCGCCCGGTGCTGAAATGGGCGCGCTATGCCACCCCAATTCGCAACCTGTTCCTGTGCGGCTCCGGCACGCATCCCGGCACCGGCCTGACCGGCGCCAGCGGCCGCAACGCCGCGCGCGAAATTGCCGCGGCCCTTAAGTAAGCAACGCGGGCTGGCCGCCCGACCGCCGCTTTGCGCGGACGCGCATTAACCCGATGGAAACTTGGCGATTGACTGTGTCTCCCTCCGGCGGTACCGTGAAAGGGCCGTGGGGAGACGGAATGGGCAAGACCCTCCAGGAATTTGTTCAGCGCCAGGATGAACTGCACTGGGAGCGTACCCAGCAGGCCGATGCGGACATTTTCCGCTGCTCCGGCGCGTTTTCCCTGGTGAGCCACGAGAGCATGCAGAAGATGGCCGAGGAAGCGCTGGCCGGAAGCGCACGGCGAATCGTCTTTGACCTGCGCGAAGTGGCGCACATGGATTCGGCGGGACTGGGAATCCTGGCCATGGTGATCAAACACACGCTCTCCACGCCGCGCTTCCTGGTGCTGATTCCCAGCGCGCAAGTCAGCAATTTGATCACCAGCACCGGCCTGACCCGCGTTCTCCTGACCGCGGATTCGATCCCCGCCGCCCTCGACGTCCAGCCCAGCTAATCCCGATTTCCAGCCCCTTGCCTCCTGCGTAATCGAGGTGCTTCGGCCAAAAGCGGCCTCAGCATGACGCGGCATGTGCGGGGGGGTACCCACGATTGCGGATCGAGATTGTTAGCCCCGATGCAAGGCATCGGGGCTCAGCACGACCAGTCGTCGTGGATGCGCCCTTGCGGTGAAACAAGCGTTGAATCCCGCCGCCAATGCCCGTATGATGCCGCTTTCACCAAGCGACCCATTTGGCCTCTCACGCACAATCTGCCGGAACGCCCACGCGCAGCACGCTCCTGAAAGTTCTGGGCGCGGGATTTGGCGTGGCGGCCACGGTGGGCAACACCATCGGCGCGGGCATCATGCGCACACCGGGCGAAGTGGCGGCCTATCTGCCGAACGTCTGGTTGTTCCTGGGGATTTGGATCTTCGCCGGCTTCTACGCGCTGCTTGGCACCATCCAGATGACCGAGCTGACCGCCATGATCCGCAGTTCGGGCGGGCAATTCACCTTTGCGCGACGCGGTATCGGGCCGTTCGCAGGGTTTTTCGTTGGCTGGAGCGATTTTCTCTCGACCAGCGGCACCACCGCCCTGGTTTCTACGGTCATCGGGGAATATACCGTGGCGCTGTTTCCCGCGCTGAAAGGCTGGGAGGCGGCGTACGCTACCGCCATCATCTTGATTTTTGGCGCGATTCAGTGGCGCGGCGTGCGCTGGGGCAGCCAGACGCAGAATATTACCTCCGCGGCAAAAGGCGCGGGCTTCCTGCTGCTGGTGATTGCCAGCTTTACGATGGGTCACACCGCGGGCGCGGCGGAGACTCCCGCGCTGCCGATGGCCTCCGGCACAGCGCTGGTGCTGGCGATTGTGTTTGCGTTTCAATCGGTGATTTACACCTACGACGGCTGGACCGGGCCCGCCTACTTTGCGGAAGAAATCAGCGACCCGGACCGCAACATCCCCAAAGCGATGTTTGGTGGCGTGCTCGCCGTGATGGGCATCTACGTGTCGGTGAATCTGGCCCTGGTGTGGCTGGTGCCGATGGGCGATTTGGCGGGAAATACGTTCGCGCTGGGATTGGCGGCGGAAAAGGTGTTTGGCCACGCGGGCGATACCATTGTGCGTTGCATCATGATTCTTTCCATGCTGAGCGGCATCAACGCCTATCACCTGATGACCTCGCGCGTGATTTTTGCCATGAGCCGCGCGGGCTACGTGCCCCCGCAGATCGTGCGCGTCAACGCCGGAGGGACGCCGACTACGGCGCTGGCGCTGAGCGTGGGCACCGCACTGGCGTTGGTGTGGACGGGAACCTTCAATAGTCTGCTCAACCTGTGCGCGCTGCTTTTCGTGTTGCAGTACACCGTGTCGTTCACTTCGCTTTTCGCATTGCGCCGGCGCGAGCCGGATGCGCACCGCCCCTATCGCGCCTGGGGCTATCCGTGGAGCACGGCGATCGTGCTGCTGGGATCCATCGGATTCGTGGTGGGAGTGTTCTACGCCGATACGCAGGCCGGGACTTACTACAGTTACTACTCCGCTGGATTGCTGGCCCTCAGCTATCCGATTTATCGCCTTACAGTGAAAAAGGGTCTAGGGGCCGGGGATTAGGGTTAGCCTGCTGAATGGAACTGCTTTGCTGGCAAACCCCTGGTAGTTACCGAAAAAGTCCCTTCGTCATTCTGAGAGCGCGAAGCGATCGAAGAATCTCGATCCCGCGCCCGTGGCAACGATGAGCATCGAGGTTCTTCATGCGCCCCGGCGGGCTCAGAATAACGGGGGGCGGTTTGAGCCTGCCCAAACTCAGGAAACTTTTTCCGCGACGGTTTTCGCTTGCAAGAACAGCAGCAAGTAATCCTTGCCGCCGGTTTTCGAGTCGGTGCCGGACATATTGAAGCCGCCGAAGGGGTGCGCGCCGACCATGGCGCCAGTGCACTTGCGGTTGAGGTACAGATTACCCACGTGGAATTCGTTGCGGGCGCGCTCCAGTTTTTGCGGGTTGCGTGTATAGACCGCGCCGGTCAGGCCGAACTCGGTTCCATTGGCGATTCGCAGGGCCTCGTCAAAGTCCTTGGCCTTGATCACCGCGACCACCGGCCCAAAGATTTCTTCCTGCTCGATCTTGGAGCCGGGTTTGATGTCGGCGATCACGGTGGGTTGGATGAAATAACCATCGCCCGGCGCACGATCGCCGCCCGTCACAATGCGGCCTTCTTTCTTGCCCAGATCCAGATAACTCAGGATCTTGTTCACCGATTCGGTGTTGATCACCGGACCCATATAGTTGCCGGGATCATCGGCCGCGCCCACGGTGATCTTTTTCGCGCGCTCGGCAAGCTTCTGCACGAAGGTGTCGTAGAGTTTTTCGCTCACGATGGCGCGCGAACACGCGGAGCACTTTTGTCCCTGATAGCCGAAGGCCGATGCGGCCACGCCCTCGACGGCGGCATCCACGTCGCCTTCTTCGTCCAGGATGATCGCGTCCTTTCCGCCCATCTCCAGCACGGTGCGTTTGATCCATACCTGGCCGGGCTGGCGCTTGCCGGCTTCGGCACTGATGAGCAGGCCCACGTCCTTCGAGCCGGTGAAGCTGATGAAGCGCGTCTTGGGGTGGCGCACCATGGCTGCGCCCACCACTTCGCCCAGGCCGGTAAGGAACTGCACGGCGCGCTTGGGGATGCCCACTTCGTGGACCAGTTCAAGAAACTTGTAGGCGATGGTGGGCGCATCTTCCGCAGGTTTCAGCACCACGGTGTTGCCGGTGACCAGCGCGGAAACCACCAGGCCGGCCATGATGGCAAACGGAAAATTCCACGGTGGAATCACCGCGCCCGCGCCCAGCGGGATGTAGGTCATCTGGTTTGCTTCGCCCTTCATCGGCGTCAGGGGCACCTGCGTGGCTGCGAGGCGCAGCATTTCGCGTCCATAGTATTCGCAGAAGTCTATCGTTTCGGCGGTATCGGCGTCGGCTTCGGCCCACGATTTGCCCACTTCATAGCAGACCCACGCGCTGTAGTAGTGCTTGTTCTTGCGGATGCGATCGGAGATCTGGAACAGGTATTCGGCCCGCTGCGCGGCCGGAATAGTTCTCCAGGATTCAAAGGCTTTGTTGGCGTCGAGTACGGCACGGTCCACCATGGCTTCGTCGGCCATGGGGAACACGCCAATCACTTCGGCGGGCCGCGAAGGGTTGGTGGACTTCAGCTTCTGCGCGGTGGTCACTTTCTCGCCGCCGATCCACATGGGATATTCGCGCCCCAGTTCGCCTTTCACCTTGGCCAGCGCTTCTTCCATCGCGCGGCGGTTTTCGGGTACAGAGTAGTCGGTAAACGGCTCGTTGGTGAATTCCGGACGAGTCAGTTTCGATTCGGCAGTAGCCATGTAGAGTGCTCTCCTGTAGATCGGCAGTCCATACAGCGCAGGCGCAAGCCTGCTGCACAAACCTCTATTTTACACCAGTGGTTTGCGGATTCGCGCAGATTCATGCCGTTTGCGCTGGCCAAATTGGCAGGGAGCTATTCCGGGGCGGAGGCTTCGGGCTTGGCATCGAGCGCGGCGGGAATGGAATCGGCGAACAGCAGCGCGCGGTCCATGCCGGTGGAGGTGATCAGCTTGCGCACCTGCGGGCTGGGCACCACCACCAGCGACGCATCGTTGGCCGCAGCATAGCGCGCGATCAGCGCCAGGATGCCCATGCCGGCCGAATCCATATAGGGAACTTCGCGCATGTCCAGTACGCAGCGCTTGGTATCCAACGTCTTGGCCATATCACGGAATTCGTCCAGTTTATCCGGGCTCAGCAGGCAGAACGACCCGGTGATGCGAAAGACTTCGGCGCCTTCCTGCTGGCTGCGCTCCCAGAAGAGGTCGTTATGCGGACTGGCCATGATCCTGCGCGGGTCCCCACCCTTGCTCACCTGAAGCTAGCGCAGCAGGGGTGCGGAGTCAACCCAGCCGGCGCTAAGAGGACAACGAGCTGCCCGTCAGAATTTTCTCCCATGCCCCGAAAGCAAGGAGTCTGGCAAGACCCGCTCCGCTACGAGGTTCGGCGGTCTCCCGGCGAGACCTGAAATTTCGCGGCTGAACCTGGCCAACCCCAACGAAGTTCTCAGATGGTGTGGATGAGAGGCGGAACTTGGAGCAATGGCGCCTTATTTCAA
>CAZCNH010000046.1:0-30837 GCA_964500065.1 uncultured Acidobacteriaceae bacterium | reverse complement strand
AGCGGGCGCATCTTTACCGGCTGCAACGTGGAAAACGCCACGTATGGGCTGACGGTGTGTGCTGAGCGCGTGGCCATTTTCAAAGCCATTTCCGAAGGTGAGCGCGGCTTTGACGCCATCGCCGTCTGTACCGACGCCGAGACACTCACGCCGCCCTGCGGTGCGTGCCGGCAAATCATCTGGGAATTCTGCGGCGATGTGGACGTGATCCTCTCGAATTTGCAGGGCAAAATGGAAACGCACAAGATGGCGGCGCTTTTTCCGAAGCCGTTTGACTCGTCATTCCTCTGAAAAAACCGTTTTGAAAGCACAGATGAACACAGATGAACACAGATACAATAGATGTGTTCAGGAGAAGCCCATGCTGAAGGTCACGTCCACGACAACTCGTGTCAACCCCGCAGGTGTTTTGCTTTATCTGTGTTTATCTGTGCTCATCTGTGGTTCCAGCCTTTGGTTTTCCCCCGGCGCATGGGGACAAAGCAAAGCCGCCAAAAGCGCGCCCCAGAAAGAAAGAGCGGACTTGCTGGTGGTGGGCGGCACGTACGTCACCATGGATGGCTCGCGCCGCCTGATCGAAAACGGCGCCATGGCGGTGAAAGGCGACACCATTATGGCCATTGGGCCGCGCGCAGAAATCACCGCAAAATACGCTGCGCCGAAGCGCATCAGCGCCGCAGGGCGCATCGTCATCCCCGGATTGATCAACGGCCACGGGCACGCGCCCATGGTGCTGCTGCGCGGCATTGCCGACGATTTAACCCTGCAGGAATGGCTCACCAAATATATCTTTCCCGCCGAAGCACGCAACGTGAACGCCGAATTCGTGGAGTGGGGTACGCGCCTGGCTGCGCTGGAAATGATCAAGGGCGGCACCACGCTGCATACCGACATGTACTACTTCGAAGACGTGATCGCGCGGGTGACGAAAGAAGCCGGGATGCGCGGGGTGCTGGGAGAGACCATTCTCGAGTTTCCCGCGCCGGACAACAAAAGCGTGCCGCAAGCACTGGAGTATACCGAAGCGTATCTCAAGAAATGGCAGGGTGATCCGTTGATCAGAGCCGCCGTCGCGCCGCACTCGGTCTATCTGGCAACCGAAGACACTCTGCGCAAGACAGCCGCCTTGGCGCGCAAGTACAAGTCGCCCATTCTGATTCATCTTTCCGAGACGAAAAAAGAAAATGATGACGCAGTGGCCAAGTTCGGCGCGTCCCCGACGGTGTATCTCGAAAAACTGGGTTTTCTCGGTCCGGACGTGGTGGCCGCGCATTGCGTGTGGATGGATGCCACCGACATCGCCCTGATTGCCCGGCGCGAAGTGGGCTGCGTCCACAATCCATCCAGCAATATGAAACTGGCGAGTGGCGTCGCGCCGGTGATGCAGATGCTGCAGGCCGGGGTGCGCCTTGGAGTTGCCACCGATGGTCCATCCGGCAGCAACAACGACTTGAACATGATGGAAGAAATGGATCTGGCGGCAAAGCTGGCCAAGGTCACCACCATGGATCCGCAGGCGCTGAATGCCGAGCAGGCGCTGGCCATGGCCACCATCGAAGGGGCTCGCGCGCTGCACATGGAAAGGGAAATCGGCTCGCTTGAAGTTGGGAAGAAAGCAGACTTCGTGCTGTTGCGCACCGACGCACCGCATGCCGTGCCGATGTACGGCTTTTACTCGCAGATTGTCTACGCGTTGAAAGCCAGCGACGTGGAAACCGTGGCCATTAACGGCCGCATCGTGATGGAGGGCCGTCGCGTGCTTGCCTTGAACGAGGCGCAGGTGATTGCCAAAGCGCGGGAACTGGCGGAAAAGGTGAAAGCTTCGCTGAAGAATTGAAAGACCGCATCCGCTAACAGGGTGCGGAAGAAGCTCCCCAGGGGTCATCCCGAGCGAGGCGAGGGATCTGCATTTCACCGAAATCCTAAAGAAAATACAGATTCCTCGTCGTCCCCCACTTTTTCGGGACTCCTCAGAATGAAAGGGCGGTTTCTTCCTCAGCCTGCCGGGCCGCCTTACCCGCCGCCCTTGGAGGTGCGCTGGCGGAAAAGCTTCTGCGCAGAAGTCCGCAGCGTTTCGGGGATGTTCTTGTTGTTGCAGAGATGTTTCAAGTCGTGGAGGAGCAGGAGGTTCATCAGTTTCAGGGAAACATCCAAGGGGCACTTGGGGTTGAACGTAAGCGCGCGGGTCACGGCGTACTGTTTCATGAAGTTGCGGCTGCCGGCGATGCCGCGCAGCACATCCTCGCTGACGCTGGTCATGGCGGCAAAGCCTTCGATTTCCTGGTCGGTGATGCGCGGTGACTTCAGCACGGCGCGCTGCACCAGCTTGCTGGAATCGCGAATCAGCAGGGCGCGTTCTTCCCGGCCTCCGCGAATGGCCAGCTGCATGCGTTCAGCGACGCGCATTTTTGCCACTTTTTGAAAAAGGCTGAGCCGCTGTTGCTTTTCCGGCATTACCTCGACCATGCCTTCCAGCTGGCGCATCACGTGCATTTCGTCGGGCAGTTCATTCTTTTGCAGTTCTTCCAGCATGGATTTCTGGCGCGGTCCCAGGTGAGTGGAGGGCGCGAGCGCCGTCACCAATTCGGGCGATGAGGAGATACGGTCCAGGTCTTCCACCAGCGCGTTCACCGCGTCCTTCAAATACGGGGCGACTTGCAGCAATTGGTCGGCAGGGCAGCCGAAGTTTTCGGCCATGGCGTCGGCGATGCCCGGTTTTTCCGCCAGATGATCCGCGCAATGAACAAAGAGGGATTCGGCCGGGTTCTGCTGCTTTAGGGCTTCCAGAAAGTCGGAAAGGTCGCACGTAATCAGAGCCTCGCGGGCGCGCGGGCCAACCATCTCGTCTTTATCCCTGCTGAGGACAGTCAGCAGTTCCACGCGCTCATGAGAAGGAATGCCGGCGCTGCCGCTGATGACGGCGAGCTTGCGTTCGCGCGTGGCGCGGCTTGCGAGAATCTCATCTCGAATTGGCGAGCTAATGCGGCGCCTCCGGTTTGCGGAGATCCTTACGGGTGAGGGTAATGCTGCCCGGCTGGCCGGGTTGCCCAATAGGCGCCACGGCTTGTCCATTCAATTCCAGCAGAACGGCGAAGGAATCCCCCGCGCTGACTTCGAATTTTTCTTTCGCGCTGAAAATGCGGCTGGTGCGGGCTTCGATGCGCCCATCGAAAACGGTTTTGCCATCGGCGACAATCTTGAGCGTGGTGGTCTTGGCGGAGTCTATCTTGAGTTGCAGCGATTCCGGTTCAGGCGCCGCGGCCTGCACGGGCGGGACCGTCGCGGCGACAGGGGGAACCGGCAGGCTCTGGACGGTGGTGGCTGCGGGCCGCTCCCCGCTGAAGACCGCCTTCAAGAGGGGCCAGTCGCGCCACAGAAAAAAGACGGCCGCAAGCACCAGCAAAGCACCCGTGGCCAGCGCCACGGCCGGTAGCAGGGACGCTCTCTTGGGAGGGCTTTTGTCCGCCCACACGGCAAGCTGCGGCTGATCGTCGGTGGCGATTACGTACTCGGCCACCAGGTTATCTTCATCCAGCCCCAGGAAGCGCGAAATGGAACGGATGAATCCGCGATTGAAGACGCCGCCGGGGAGCTGGTCCCAGCGCTCGTTCTCCAGGGCTTCCAGGTTGCGGGTGCTGATGCGGGTGGCATTGGCGACTTCTTCGAGCGACACTCCGCGCATCTCCCGTTCCCGCTTCAGTGTCTCGCCAAAATTGCTTTTCTTCATTCGATGCGCAATCAGCCGGCTACAGGCAATATAGGCAGCGGAGATGGGTGTGTCAATTCGGATTGGTCGGAACGAGACGGGGGAACCGGCTCCTGGCTCAGGCATTGACCGATACGCGGCCAGAAGAAGCGGAAGTTGTCTGGCGATAGACCGTGCCGTATAATCTTTTTCGCTGGGCGGTTTCCCTCGCCGCGCGGCAGCGTATTCTTTTCTCTCGTGCCAGAAGACACCAAGTCGTTTACCGAACGCCGCCGCAACCCGATTGACGCGCCTGACCCGCGCGCCAGCGGCGAAATCGCCGTCTTCCACGAACTGGGGAAGGCCCTTACCTCCTCCCTGCAACTGGATCAGGTGCTGCGTACGATCATGGAGAAGATTGACGAGTTTCTCCGCCCGGACACCTGGTCGCTGCTGCTGATTGACGACAAAACCGACGAACTCTATTTCGAAATCGCCATCGGCAAGAACGCGCAGAAATTGAAGGAAGTGCGCATCAAGAAAGGGCAGGGCCTGGCGGGCTGGGTGGCGGAAAAAGGGCAGGCGGTGATTGTGCCGGATACGGCCACCGACACCCGGTTCGCAAAATTCTTTGACGCCATCACCCAGATGGATACGAAGTCGGTGGTGGCGGTTCCGGTACGGTTCCGGGATCAGACCCTGGGCGTGATTGAACTGGTGAACTGCGTCGGGCCTGACGGGTTTTCCGCGCGCGACCTGGGCCTGCTGGAAGCGCTGGCCGATTACGCGGCCATCGCCATCGAAAACGCCCGCCATGTGCAGCGCATTCACGAACTGACCATCACCGATGATTGCACCTGCCTGTACAACGCGCGGCACATGAATTTCGTGCTGGAAACGGAGATCTACCGCAGCCAGCGTTACGGCTACGAGTTCTCCCTGGTCTTTCTCGATCTCGACCACTTCAAGCAGATCAACGACACGCATGGGCATTTGTACGGCAGCAAACTGCTGGGCGAAATCGGCGCGATGATCAAGAACAGCTGCCGCCTGATTGATTTTGCCTTCCGCTATGGCGGCGATGAGTTCGTGGTTCTGCTGCCGCAAACGTCCAAGGATCACGCGTACATCGTGGCGCGCCGCCTGCACCGCATCATCCGGGACACGGTGTGGCTCAAGGAGTCCGGGCACAACGTCCGGCTGACCGCCAGCGTGGGCGTTTCCAGCTATCCGCACGATTCGAAGACGAAGGCCGAGCTGATGCACCTGGCCGATGAAGCCATGTATCTGGTGAAGAACACCTCGCGCGACAGCGTGGCCGCCGCCAACGTGGGCATCCTGCCGGGGCTGGCCGCAAAGCAGTAGCCATGCATTTCGCATTTGCAACCGGCGACGCGGCCCGGGTTGCGGGAATCCCGCTTGTCACTGCTTGCCCCACCGTGTTAGTCTGCGCATGATTCTTTCCGGGGGAAACGCATGTCCAATGAAGCCCTGGGTATGATTGAAACCAAGGGGTTGGTGGGCTCGGTGGAAGCCGCAGACGCGATGGTGAAGGCCGCCAACGTGATCCTGATTGGCAGCACGTACATCGGCGCGGGGTTCGTGACGGTGATGGTGCGCGGGGATGTGGGCGCGGTCAAAGCGGCCACCGATGCCGGGGCTGCCGCGGCGCGCCGCGTGGGCGAACTGGTCGCAGTCCACGTGATTCCGCGCCCGCATGAGAACGTGGAAAAGCTTCTGCCCGGCCAAAAGAAGTGACTGGTGATTGGTGACTGGTGACTGGCCTTTTGCCGCGCAGGGAATGGGCAAAACAGTCGCAGGTCACGAGTCACCAGTCACCATGACGGTTCGCGACAAAGACCTCGTATCCATTCAGGAAGCCCGCGAGTTGGTGGCACGGGCGCTTGCCGCTCAAAAGAAATTCGCACAGTTTTCCCAGGAACAAGTGGACGCGGTCGTGGAGACCTGCGGCGCTGCCGCACTCGAAGCCGCCGAACCGCTGGCGCGCCTGGCCGTTGAAGAAACCACCTACGGCAACGTTCCCGACAAAATCATCAAGAACACGTTCGCGGCCGCGCATGTGCGCCGGGCTATCCGCGACGTCAAGACCGTGGGCATCATCCGCCATTGCAAGGAAAAGGGAATCGTGGAAGTAGCCAGTCCGGTGGGCGTGGTCGCGGCCATTATTCCCACCACCAATCCGACCTCCACCGCCATTTACAAGACGCTGATCTCCATCAAGGCCCGCAACGGGATTGTGTGCAGCCCGCACCCGAACGCCGCGCGCTGCATCCGCGAGACGGTCAACCTGCTGGCGCGCGCCGCGGAAAAGGCGGGCGCTCCGGAGCACCTGATTGCCTGCATGAGTGAAGCCACCATGCAGGGCACGCACGAATTGATGAAACTGCGCGACGTGGGCGTGATCCTGGCCACCGGCGGCGCGGGCCTGGTGCGCCAGGCGTACAGCAGCGGACGGCCGGCCTACGGCGTGGGCCCCGGGAACGTCCCCGCGTATATCGAACGCACAGCGAATGTCCGCAAAGCGGTGGCTGATATTATTGCCGGCAAGACGTTCGATTACGGCACCATTTGCTCTTCGGAACAGGCGATTGTGTGCGACGAAGCGGTGCGCGACCTGGCTCTGGAAGAATGCCGCCGCAACGGCGCGCATTTTCTTTCCCCCGAAGAAGCGCAGAAACTCACCGCGATTCTGTTCGACCCAGTGCGGCATGTGCCTAATGCGAAAATCGTCGGCCAGCCGGCAACGAAACTGGCCGCGATGGCCGGAATCAAAGTGCCGCAGGACACGCGGGTGCTGATTGCGCGCCTGGAACCGGACCAGGTGGGCCGGGCATACCCGCTTTCCGCCGAAAAACTCTCGCCGATCCTGGCGTTCTATGTGGTGAAGGGAACAGCAGAGGGAATTGATTTGTGCCGCAGGCTACTGCTGTTTGGTGGAGCGGGGCACACTGCGTCGGTACATACGCAGAACGAAGCCGTCGCGCGCGAATATGGCGCGGGCGTTCCGGCATTCCGCGTGTGCGTGAATACCGCGTCGGTGCATGGCTCGATTGGGTTTTCCACCAATCTGTTTCCCGCGATGACCTTGGGTTGCGGCTCACCCGGCGGCAACATCACCAGCGACAACATCGGCCCCCAGCACTTGATGAATATCAAGCGCATTGCCTGGGAGGCGCGACCGATCGAGCACCGCACCATCCATGAATCGCAGCGCATGTCGGGCACGACTCCCGTGGCGCAAGAAGCAAGACCTGCGCAGGCCAAGGCTGCGGCCGCCGCCGCAGGGGCAGCGCTTGCCGCGCCCCGTCCCGCGGCGGAAGCGGTTGCGGGCGGGAAGCCTGCTTCTGTAATTTCCGGCATCGGTGGCGCAGCAGAGGGCGCAGCGAGCAGCGCTCCTGCGGCAGATCGAGCGCTGATCGCGGGGATCGTGGAACGCGTGTTCACAGCACGTGGCATTCCGCGCGGTGGCACCGCGGGCTTGCAGCCTGCGTCGTCGCCCGCGCCGGAGCCTGCGGCATGCGCAGCGCCTAAAACTGTTACCGCAGAACCCGCCGTAGCTCAAGCTGCGACGCCTGCGCTGAAGGCGGAAGCGCCCCCCGTTGTCGTCGCCCCCGCTGCGAAAAAGCCGGAGCCGCCGAAACCGGAAATCTCGCCCTTCGTTTCCGAAAACGACGTGCGCATGGCCATCACCAAAGGCCAGCGCATCTTCGTCGGTCCGAAGACCATCATCACGCCCTCCGCGCGCGACCTCGCCTCCGACCACGAAGGCGTCATCATTCAGGCGCAGTGACCTCGTCTCCGCGAAAACCCAAGGTTCGCGTGGGTGTAAGAGGCAGCAATTCCGAATGATCCTCAACCTATTCAACCGGCGAAGCCAGCAACCTGAACGGCCAACTCACGCTTTCTGCAGCAGGATAGAGCTAGAATGGCATCGTAGCGTGTAGCGTGGAATTGCCGGGCGGTTTCCGTCCCGGCGGCACAAAATGCAGACTCTTGGCCCCGACAAAGGGTGTCGAGGCCCAAAATGGCCAGCAAGGACAGCGGATGCGCACAAGCCAGGCGAACAAATTGGCGCGATGGGCGGCGATGGCCGCGGGCACGGTGACGCTGGTGAGCCTGCTGGCCTATGGCTGGAGACAGTGGGAAGCGCAGCGGGCCTTGCGCGAAGCGCCGCCGGTGGTGCCGGAACCGGTGAAGAAGCGTTCCGAAACATTCTCGTACTCGAAAGTGGAAGGCAGCCGCACTCTGTTCACCATCCGCGCGTCGCAGGCGACGGAATACAAGGAAGGCGGCAAAAGCCAGTTGGAAGATGTGTGGATCACGATCTATGGCAAGAGCAGCAAGCGCTTCGACAACATCCACACGCGCGAATGCGATTACCAACCTGCCAGTGGACGCATTGTTTGCGCAGGCGAAGTGCAGATTGACCTGGAAAGCGCGGAAGAGGCCGGCACGAGGCCCGGGCAGCGCGCTATTCAAATCCGCACTTCGGGCGTGAATTTCGACCGTGAGAGCGGCGAGGCGCGCACCACGCAGCCGGTGGAATTCAAGTTTGCCTACGGCACCGGCCGCGGCGCCGGCCTGCGCTACAGCACGCGCGAAGGCATCGCGCGGCTGGAGAAGGATGTCGAGGTCATGCTGGCCGCGTCGCGCGAAGCGCCGCCCACGCGGTTGACCGGCACGGCCCTGGAATACGCGCGCGACGCCCGCATCATGCGCCTGCTGGGTCCCGTGGTGGCGGTGCAGGGCGCGCGGGAATTGCGCGCCGGCGCGCTGCAAACAGACTTCAGCCCGGAAATGACCCCACAACGCCTGCTGGCCAGCGGACGGCCCACGCTGCGCGAACTGGCAGCAGAGGGTGACACGACGCTCTCCGCCGAACGGATCACGGTGCTGCTGGCGCAAGGCAACGTGCCGGAAAAAGTGATTGCGGATGGAAAGGTGGCTTTCAATGCCAAAGATGCCGCCAGTGACGATCGCATCAGCGCGCAGCACATGGAAATGGATCTGCTCGATTACGGCCGCCAGCCGGGGCAAGTGCGCGCCACCGGCGCGGTGCAGGTTCTTTCGCAACGGGCCGGCAGCGGGCCGTCGCGCCGACTGGATACCGAATCGCTGCAACTCGATTTCGCGGCCGCGGCGAAAGGCCGCGAGCGCTATCTGAGCCGCGCGGAAACCCGCGCGCCAGCGACGGTGGAATTTCGCCAGGGTGAAGATCAATCGCGCGTGCGGGCCGCGCGGTTGACCGCGGAGTTCGACGCGCGTACGGAAATTCGCGCGGCGCGCGGAACGGGAGGCGTGGAAGTGCAGCGCCGGATCGGCCGCGGTCCGGAGCAGCAGACGTCCTCGCGGGAGTTCGCGCTGCGCTTTGATAGGCGCGGGGAATGGACGCACGCGGAGCAGACCGGCGACGTGCGTTTCCGGGCTGGCGCGCGGACCGGCGAGGCGCAATCTGCTGTAGCCGTGCGAGCGGCGGAGACGCTCACCCTTTCCGGCGGGGCGATGGTGGCCGATGCCGTCTCCCGCACCAGCGCCAGTTCGATCGAAATCAACCAGCGCACCGGAGATGTGCTGGCTAAGGGCGGCGCGCGCACCAGCTATGCGGCCGCGTCGCAGAGGGCTGGCGCTCCCTTCGTTCCCAGCTTTGCGCCGCAGCCCGCGCACATTACCGCCGCCGAGATGCGCGGCAATGCCGACGCCGGGCGCGCGCTCTATACGGGCAGGGCCAGGCTGTGGCAGGGCGAAGCTGTCATCGAGGCGGAATCCATCGAATTGCGACGCGGGGCCGGGGAGGAAAAGGAGTTGCACGCGTTGCGAGAGGTGCGTGCGGTTTTCCCGCAGGTGCGGAGGGTGAGCAATTCCGCTGCCAATGTTGCGCCAAATGATGGAAAAACATTCTGGCAAATCAGCGCTGAGCAACTTCATTACCGAAGTTCCGAATCTTTGATTCGTCTCGAAGAAAAAGTTGCGGCCGAATCGAGTATTGGCAAGATCCAGGCACAGCGGCTCGATTTGCTACTAGCCGCGGTGGGGAGCGGGCCGCAGCAACTGGTGCGCGCAGAAGCGCATGGCGGAGTCAGCGTGCGGCAGGGCGACCGGCGGGGTACCGCCGAACGCGCCGATTACTTTGCCAGCGAAGGCAAGTTCGTGTTATCTGGCGGAAAGCCAACACTTTACGATGCTGCCCTGGGCACCACCACCGGCCGTCAATTGACCTTCTTTTTAGCGGATGATAAGATTCTGGTCGAATCTGAGGAAGGCTCGCGAACGGTGACTCGACACCGTGTCGAGAAATGATTCGGGGATGTTAAAGCTCCAGGCCGTCGACCTCTGCAAGACGTATCGGGGCCGGAGGATTGTTGACAACGTCAATCTCGAGATCGAGCAGGGCGAAGTGGTTGGCCTGCTCGGTCCAAACGGCGCCGGTAAGACGACCACCTTTTATATGCTGGTCGGCCTGGCCAAGCCGGATTCGGGACGGGTTCTTCTTGACGGGGAAGACATCACCGACCTTCCCATGTACCTCCGGGCCCGCAATGGCTTGAGCTACCTCCCCCAGGAACCATCGGTCTTTCGCAAGCTTTCCACGGAACAGAACTTAATCGCAGTGCTGGAAACGCTGCCTCTGACGCCCGAACAGCAGCGCGACCGGCTGGAAGAACTGCTGGCTCAGATGGGCCTGGATAAGGTGCGGCTTAATAAGGCCTATACGCTATCGGGCGGCGAGCGCCGGCGGCTGGAAATTGCCCGCTCGCTGGTGCTGCAACCGATGTTTGTGCTGTTGGACGAGCCGTTTTCCGGCATTGACCCGCTGACCGTGGCCGATTTGCAAAGAACCATCCGCGGTCTGAGCGAATCCGGCATCGGGGTGCTGATTACCGATCACGATGTGCGCGCCACGCTGCGGGTCACGCACCGTGCCTACATCATCAGCGCGGGGAAGATCTTCCGCGCCGGTGGGCCGGCGGAACTGAGCGCGGATGCGGATGTGAGGCGGGTATACCTGGGCGAGCAGTTTTCGATTCATTGAAAGGTTGTGTTCGTCCCGCGGGGACAAGAACGAAAGGTCAATGGGTAACTTTCTCCAACCTCGGCTGCACCTGAAGGTTTCGCAGAAGCAGATTCTGACGCCCGGCCTGGTGCAGATGGTCAGCGTGCTGGCGCTGAATCGCCTGGAACTGCGCGAGATGATCAATCAGGAGATGGTGGCCAATCCGGTCCTGGAAGAGTTGGGCGAGGAATCGGATGGCGCGCCCGAATTGGATTTGGAGGACGAAGAATCCGCAGAAAGCCCGGTAGTACCGGCGGGACCGGGCGCCGAGCCGCCGCCCGAACGCGTCGCCGGCGCGGAAGCGCCCGTCCCCGACCGCCAAGCCGAAGAAGACGGTCATGAAGGCGATGGGCAAAAAGAAATTCAGGAATTTATCCGCGAAGAATTGATCCGCGACGGCGCCAACCTGGAAGCTGCCTCGCCCTTTGACGAATTCGACGCCAATGCCTTTTTCAACCAGTATCTCGATACCGGAAGCTCGGAAAATTTCCGCGAGCGTGAGGAAATCGAGCGGCCATCCTTTGAGACTTTTCTTTCCTCCCCGCAACATCTGGCCGATCACTTGAACTGGCAGTTGCGCGCCACGGTGTGCAGCGACGTGGTGCGCGAAGTCGCCGAAATCATCATCGGCAACCTGGACGAGGATGGATACCTCACCACCACGCTGGAAGAAATCGCCCAGGGCGGAAATTACCCGATGGATGACGTGGAAGAAGCCCTGGCCGTGGTGCAGGAATTCGATCCCCTGGGGGTGGCGGCGCGAAACCTCCGCGAATGCCTGTTGATTCAGTTGCGGGCGCTCGATCCCCACAACAACCTGGCGCATCTGGTGGCGTCCGAGTGCCTGCCGCAGCGTCCCGCGGCGCAGGAGCCGGATCCTGCGAATCCCGAATCGCCGCTGGTGCGTCATTTCCAGAATAACCAGCTCAAGGAAATTGCCCGCGCGCTGAACCGCCCGGTCGAGCACATCAAGCACGCGGCAGACACGCTGAAGCGGCTTGATCCGCGCCCCGGGCTGCGCTACAACAAGGCGGAGCCGCGCGTCGTCGAGCCGGATGTTTACTTCCGCAAAGCGGAGGACGGCTGGGGCGTTTTCGTGAACGAAGACGACATGCCGCAACTGCGCTTGAGCCCCATCTACCGCAAGCTGATGGCCCGCGATGCCGCGGAAAAGGACGTTCGCGTGTACGTTAAAGAACGCTTCACTGCGGCCATCCAACTGATGAAGAACATCGAACAGCGCAAGCACACCATCGTGCGCGTGTGCCAGTCCATCATCCGCCGCCAGGGGATGTTCCTGGATCACGGCGCGGATCACTTGAAGCCCCTGATGATCAAGGAAGTGGCGGAAGAGGTCGGCGTGCACCCGTCCACGGTGAGCCGCGCGGTGGCTAACAAGTATGCGCACACCCCGCAGGGCGTCATCGAGCTGCGCTCGTTCTTTTCTGAATCAGTGAACGGGCCCGGCGGCGACAGCATGTCCCTGCAAACCCTCAAGCGACGCGTCAAGAAGATGATTGACGAAGAAGATTCCTCCAAGCCCCTGACCGACGATCAAATCGCCAAAAAACTAGACGAAGAGGGTATCCACGTCACGCGGCGCACGGTGGCCAAGTACCGCGAAGACATGCGCATTCCCAGCACGCATCAGCGCCGGGTGAAGACCTAGACCCATGCCCAAACGCGCCGCTCGCCGACAGAATCGCCAACTGGTCATCCTCACCGGCCTCAGCGGCTCCGGCAAAGGTTCGGTGCTCCGCACCTTCGAAGATCTCGGTTTCTACTGCGTAGATAACATGCCGGTGGACCTGATCCCCAGCTTTGCCGAAATGTACTCCCAAAGTGAAGAGATTGAACGCGCGGCCCTGCTGGTGGATGCGCGCGAAGGCGAGCAACTGGCCAGCCTGCCGATCATCTATCTGCGGTTGCGCCGCGACTACCCGACTACGCTGATCTTCATCGAAGCCGGCGAAGAAACGCTGCTGCGCCGCTTCAGCGAAACGCGGCGGCCGCATCCGCTGAGCCGCGAAGGGCCGGTCCGCGCCGGCGTCGAGCGCGAAATGAAGCTCATGGCGCCCATCCGCCGCCTGGCCGACCTGACCATTGATACCACCAAATTCAACGTGCACGAGTTGCGGCGATTTGTTACCCGGCAATTCGAAGAAAAAGCGCAGCGCCCCCTGCTGATTTCCGTGGTCAGTTTTGGTTTTCGCTTTGGCGTGCCAAGCGATGCGGATCTGGTCCTCGACGTTCGTTTTCTGCCCAATCCGCATTTTGTGTCCAAACTGAGGCCTTTCTCCGGGAAGAATCCGAAGGTGGCCCGCTACGTCCGGTCGTTTCCGCAAACCGGGCAATTCCTGAAAAAAATTCAAGCCCTCCTCGGATTCCTGTTGCCACACTACATTCGGGAAGGGAAGAGTTATCTGACGGTGGCCTTCGGATGTACCGGGGGGCGGCACCGTTCGGTCCTGATGGCTGAGACCGTGTGCAAAGACCTGGCGAAGCGCGGGTTCGACGCCAAAGTCACGCACCGCGATCTGGATCGCTCAGTCTGACCACGGCCGGTGAGCACAGAAGAGGCGTTTTGAATTTTTCGGCGGAGTTAACACGGCTGTTGCGCTATGTGCGGCCCTATGCCGGCCGCTTGGCGTTTGCTGTGTCCTTGATGGCCATGGTGGGTTTGGCCGAAGGCGTTACCGCCTTGATGATCCGGCCGGTGATTGACCGCGTCCTCTCCCCGAATGCTCCGCCGGCCTTGCCCCTGCTCACCTTGCCGTTTTCGAACTACACCATCGAGCTTCATTCCTTCTTTCCCTCGACGATCCGCCACGTTTGGACGGTTTTCGCCATCTCCCTGGTGATTCTGTACCTGGGAAAAGGCATCGCCGAGTTTTTCGGCAACACGCTGATTCAATATGTGGGCCACTCCGCCATCACCGACCTGCGCAATCAGGTCTATGCCCGCATCATTCGCCAGCCGATTGGTTTTTTCGCGCATAACCCGACAGGGCGGCTGATGTCCGCCGTGATTAACGATGTGGAACGCGTGCGCGGCGCACTCTCGGAATGGCTTGCGGACTTCTTCCGGCAATCGTTCACGCTTCTGTTCCTTTTCCTGGTCTTGCTCACGCTCGACTGGAAGCTGACGCTGGCGTCCTTCACTGTGATCCCGCTGATCGTGTTTCCCGTGGCGCGGCTGGGCCGTAAGATTCGCGGCGCGACGCGGGCCAGCCAGGAAAAGCTGGGCGAGCTCAGCCAGATATTGCAGGAAACCGCGACCGGCAACCGCGTGGTGAAGGCCTTCGGAATGGAATCGTTCGAGCAGGATAAGTTCCGCGGCACTGCGCGTCGCCTGTTGCGCGAGAACATGCGTTGGGTCCGCGCCCAAGCCCTTACCTCTCCGTTGATGGAACTGCTCGGAGCAATCGTCCTGGCCGTGCTGCTGTGGTATGCGCGCGATCAAATCCGCTACGGCCTGTTGAGCACCGGGGCCTTTCTCGCGTTCAGCTATGCTTTGCTGAAGATCTACGAGCCCATCAAGCGCTTGGGCGGCATTTACAATCTGTTCCAACAGGCGCTGGGCGCGAGCACCTCGGTATTTGCCTATCTTGCCCTGCCGGAAGAAGCGCCGGATGCGCCGGGGGCCAAGACTCTGCCGCCTTTCTCGCAGTCGGTGGAATTTGACCACGTCGCCTTCGCCTATCAGGATGGCCCCGCCGTCTTCCAGGGCATTCACTTCACGGCCACGGCGGGCGAAGTGGTGGCAGTGGTGGGTTCGAGCGGGGCAGGCAAGACTACCCTGGTCAACTTGTTGCCGCGGTTCTACACGGCCACCGCCGGAGCGGTCCGCGTGGATGGCCATGACGTGCGCGAGGTGACCTTGCGCAGCCTGCGCGAGCAGATGGCTATCGTCACCCAGGAGAACATTCTCTTTAACGACACCGTGTGGAACAACATCTGCTACGGCCGGCCCGGCTTGCCGAAAGAAAGAGTGCTCGCCGCCGCCAAAGCCGCGTGGGCCCACGACTTCATCGAAGAGCTGCCCGAAGGCTATCAAACCATGCTGGGCGAGCGCGGCCAGCGCTTGAGTGGCGGCCAGCGCCAGCGGCTGGCCATTGCCCGCGCCATTTTGAAAGATTCACCGATCCTGATTCTGGACGAAGCGACTTCAGAACTGGATTCCGAGTCCGAAATGGAAGTGCAGCGCGCGCTGGCCAACCTGATGACCGGCCGCACGGTATTTGTGATTGCGCACCGGCTTTCCACCATCCGGCGCGCGGATAAGATCGTGGTTCTGGAAGACGGGGTGATCCGGGAAATGGGCCGCCACGAAGAATTGCTGGCGCGCGGCGGAACATATGCCCGGCTCTATGATTTGCAGTTTGCCGATGCTCCGGAACCGCGCGACATTGCCGCCAATACTTCCCAGGAGGCTTCTAAGAAATGACCCCGCCGCATCCGTTGCGCTCGATGACCGGCTTCGCGCAATCCCGCGCGGAAAAGAACGGCTGGGTGCTGCGCCTGAACCTGCGCAGCGTGAATCATCGCTTTCTGGATATGCACCTGCGCCTGCCCGAAGGGTTTGAGTTGTTCGAAATGCGCATCCGGCAGGCCTTGCGCGAGCGCATCCGCCGCGGGCACGTGGACGTCAACCTTTATTACGAGCCTGCCGGGCCGGCGGCGGTGCACATCAACCGCGAGGTCGCGTCATCTTATTTGCAGGCCACCCGCGACTTGCGCGAGGAGTTTTCGATTCAGGGTGACCCGGATTTGGCGGCGATCCTGCGCTTGCCGGGAGTGATCGGGTCCGCGCTGCCCAGCGAAGAGGAACAGGAAGAACTCGCGGGTGTATTGCTGGGCTGCGTCGCGGAAGCGGCCACGCGACTGAACGAAATGCGCGAATCCGAAGGGCGCAGCTTGCGCGAGGAAATGCAGGGGCGGCTTGAACACATCGCGCGGAACAGCATCCGCATCGAGCAATTGACGGTTGGGGTTCGGCCGGCGTACATGCAGCGCCTGGAATCGCGGCTGCGGGAGTTGCTGGCTGATACCGCGGTGGAGCCCCAGCGCATCCTGCAGGAAGCGGCCGTCGTCGCCGAGCGCGGCGATATCGCCGAAGAAGTGACGCGCCTGCGCAGCCACGTGCAGCAATTCCAGTCGCTGCTCGGCGCGGGCGGCGAAGTCGGCAAGAAGCTCGATTTCCTGCTGCAGGAAATGCAGCGCGAAGCCAACACCATGCTCTCGAAGACGCCGGGCGTGGAAGCCGACGGCCTGGAGATGACCACTCTGGCACTGGAAGTCAAATCCGAAATCGAAAAACTGCGCGAGCAGGCGCAGAATATTGAATAAACATGCCCAAGTCCCAAGACCCTCTGGTGTTCATCGTGTCCGGCCCTTCGGGGTCGGGAAAGTCCACGCTGGTGAAAAAATTACTGGAGCTGCCGGACATGATGTTTTCCGTCTCTGCCACCACGCGGAAGCCGCGGGAAAGCGAGCGCGAAGGCGAGTGGTATCACTTTGTGACGCCGGAAGAATTTGAGCGCATGGTGCAGGCGGGGGAATTCGTGGAGTACGCCTGCGTGTTCGGCAAGCACAGTTATGGCACGCCGAAGAAATGGCTGGAAGAGGCGCGCCGGAAGGGAAAAGACCTGGTGCTGGAAATCGATGTGCAAGGCGCGGAACAGGTGAAGCATAAGCTGCCCGGGGCGGTTTCCATTTTCATCCTGCCGCCTTCGCCGGAGATTCTGGAGCAACGCATCCGCGACCGGGGCGAAAACTCGGATGAGGATATTCAGCGGCGGCTGGAGCGGGCCAAGGAAGAAATCAACCGGCGGGACGATTACGATTATGCCGTGGTCAATGATAACATCGAGAGAGCGGGGCGCGAGGTGCAGGATATCGCCAAAGCGGCCCGCGGTCGCAGCGCTCGGAACAAACGGCGGATTCGACAGATTCTGGATTCATTTGGAGGCTAGGCTCGCATGGCCGTATTCAACAAATCTCCAGAGAGCAAGTTTGTGTATGTGATGGTGGCCGCGCGCCGCGCGCGCCAGCTGCAGGATGGCGCCCCCGCGCTCACCGATAGCCGCTCCCGCAAGCCCACCCGGATCGCCCGCGAGGAACTCACCAAAGGCTTGCTGGAATATGAAGTTCCGGAAGTGAAGGAAACCGAAGAAGAGAAGGAAGCCAAGCGCCGCCGCTAGGCGCTCGCCTGCCATGAAGATTGCCCTCGGCGTCACCGGAGGTATCGCTGCCTACAAGGCCGCCGAACTGGTTCGCCGCCTCCAGCAGGATCACCTGGATGTTCAAGTAGTGATGACCCGGGCCGCGCAGCAATTTGTCCAGCCGCTTACCTTTGCGGCGCTCACCGGACAAAAAGTCATTACCGACATGTTCGCCCCGGAACCGGGCGGGACTGCCAACGTGGAAAGCGCCATCGAGCACATTGCCGTGGCCCAGCGCATCCGCCTGCTGGTGATTGCCCCAGCCACGGCCGATGTGATCGCCAAGCTGGCGCATGGCGAAGCCAACGATTTCCTTACGACGCTGGCCCTGGCGACCAAGGCGCCGCTGGTGGTGGCGCCCGCGATGAACGTGAATATGTGGGAGCACGCCGCCACACAGGAAAATATCGCCGCGTTGCGGGCGCGCGGCGTACACATTGTGGAGCCGGATGAAGGTTATCTGGCGTGCGGCATGACCGGAGCGGGACGGCTGGCGGCCACCGAAGCGATTGCGCAGAAGGTGGCGGATGTATTGGGCCTGCGAAAAGACCTGGCCGGCGAAACGGTGTTGGTAACCGCGGGGCCCACGCGCGAGCCGGTGGATCCGGTGCGTTACCTGACCAATCGCTCGTCCGGGAAGATGGGCTACGCCATGGCCGAGGCCGCGGCGCGGCGCGGCGCGCGCGTGATTCTGGTGAGCGGGCCGACGGCGCTCACCCCTCCCTCCAGCGTGGAATTTGTCTCTGTGCAGACCGCGGAAGAAATGCATCGCGCAGTCCTCGCGCGGGTAAAGGAGAGTACGGTGCTGGTGAAGGCTGCCGCCGTTGCCGATTATCGCCCGGCTGCGCCGCAGGCGCGCAAGATCAAGCGCGCGGCCGGGCCGGCCGTGCTGGAACTGGAGTCCACGCCGGACATCCTGGCGGACCTGGCACGCGAGAAGGGCCAGCGCTTCTTCATCGGGTTCGCTGCAGAAACCGATAGCGTGGCGGAAAACGCGCGCAAGAAACTGGAAAGCAAGAAAGTGGATATGGTGGTCGCCAACGACGTGACCCAGGAAGGCGCGGGCTTCGACGTGGATACCAATGCCGTTTCCATCTTTTCCCGGAGCGGGCAAGCGGTCGAGGTTCCCCGCATGAGTAAGCTGGAAATCGCGCACCGCATTTACGATGAAATGCTGCGCGTGAAAAACGCGAAGTGAAGGTCCGCGGCGGCGCTGCTGCGTACGATACCTTTACCCTTGAAACCTGAAACGCGAGCCAAACTCGAAGCACGCCTTCGCTACTACGAAGACCTCGGCATCCGCGCGTTTTACCGCGGCCGGCTGGTTCCGCAGCCGCCGGCGGAAACGAATCTGCCGCCGCCCGTGGCTGTACCCCAAAAAGTAACCGACGAAGTTCGCGAACTACCCACTCCCATGCCCAAAGCCAAAGCCACCTTGCCAGTGCTTCCTGTGGTGAACGCCGCCTCTCTTTTCGACGCGGCGGACCGGATTGAAGGCGGCACGCTGGCGCAAGTCCAGGCCGACCTGGGCGAGGATTGCCGCCGCTGCAAACTGCACCGCAAGCGCAAGACGATTGTCTTTGGCGACGGCAACCCGCGCGCCGAGCTTGTCTTCGTGGGCGAAGGGCCGGGCGCGGATGAAGACGAGCAGGGCTTGCCATTTGTAGGCCGCGCCGGAAAACTGCTCACGCAAATGATCGAAGCGATGGGCCTGAAGCGCAGCGACGTCTACATCTGCAACGTGGTGAAATGTCGCCCGCCGGATAACCGCGTTCCGGAAAAAGATGAAGTGGCCGAGTGCTCTCCGTTTCTCTTCCGGCAGCTTTCCGTGATTCAGCCCAAAGCGGTGGTGGCGTTGGGCGCCTCCGCGGTGGGCGCCTTGCTGGGCGGGCCGGTTGCCATCACGAAGATTCACGGCGAATGGATTGACTGGCGCGGGACAAAACTGATGCCGGTCTATCATCCGGCGTATCTGCTGCGGAATCCGCCGGCCAAGCCGGACGCCTGGAAAGACCTGCAAAAAGTGATGGCCTTCCTCGGCCTGCCCCTGCCCGCAAAAAAGAAGTAGCGTCGGTGCGAACAGCTTGCGCTGGCGGCTTGCTACACTACTCTTCCCATGTCGGATTACTGCGATGTCGCGTTGCCGGTGCCGTTGCGACGGACGTTTACCTATACGGTTCCGGAACCGCTGCGGGAGATTATCGCGCCGGGTTTTCGTGTCGCCGTGCCGTTCGGCAAGCGGGCTCTGGTGGGGGTTGTCGTGGGACTGGGGGACACCCCGCCGGCGGCCGGGAAAGCGCGCGAGATCGCGCAGGTTCTGGAGGCGGTGCCCGCGCTCAGCCCGCACATGCTGGAACTGGGGCGCTGGCTGGCCCATTACTATGTGGCGCCGGTAGGAGAAGTGATGCGGGCGATGCTGCCTCCGCCCATTGAAGTGCGCCAGCAGCGCGAGTTGCAAATTACCGCGATTGGCCGCGCGGCACTCGCGGACTTGCGCGCGCTCCCGGCACCCCGCGGAACGCAGCAGGCCGAAATCGCGGTTCTCGAATTCCTGGAAAAAGCCGGGAAACCTGTTTCCGAATCGCGCTTCCGCAAATCTCCGGAGCAGCACGCCGCCACGGTGCGCCTGGCGCAACGCGGAGCTTTAGATGCCCGTGAGGCAGCCAAGGCGCGCGCGCGGCGCACCCAGGTGATTGTGGCCTGGCGCGACACGTATATGAGCCCGGCGGCGACTCCTGCCGAAGAGCGGTTGCGGCAGGTGCTGATGAATGAGCGCGGCCCGGTGCCGCTCACCGTACTGCTCAAGCTGGCCGAAGCTTCGCGCTCGGTGGTCGAGCGGCTGGAGCGCGAAGGCAAGCTGCAAACCTGGGAAGAACAACTGGTCGCGGAAGAAGAACCGTGGGACAGCGATTTTGTTCCGCCGCAGAACACCCTGAACCCCAGCCAGCAGCGGGCGATGGAGGAAATCAACCGCTGGCTGGAGTTGCGGACCTTCACTACTGCGCTCTTGTACGGAGTCACCGGCAGCGGAAAAACGGAAGTGTATTTGAGCGCGGTGCAGCGCGTGCTGGAGCAGGGGCGTTCGGCGCTGATCCTGGTGCCGGAAATTGCGCTTACGCTGTGGACGGCGCGGCTATGCCGGGCGCGCTTCGGCGACGTGGTCGCGGTGCTGCACAGCAGCCTGCCGGATCTCGAGCGTTCGCGTGAATGGTGGCGCGTGCGGCGCGGGGAAGCGCGAATCGTAGTGGGTACGCGGTCTTCGGTGTTTGCGCCGCTGCAAGACCTGGCGTTGATCATCGTGGATGAGGAGCAGGAAAGCAGCTACAAGCAGGAAGAAACCCCGCGCTACCACGGGCGCGATACGGCCGTGGTGCGCGCGCGCCTGGAAAATTCGGTGGCCCTGCTGGCTTCGGCCACGCCTTCGCTGGAAAGTTTCCACCACGCGCAAAGCGGGAAATACCACCTGCTGCAAATGGAAACGCGGGTCGAAAACCGGCCGATGGCCCGCGTGCGGATCGTGGATATGCGGGAAGATTTTCGCCGCACGCACCGGTCCGATCCCATTTCCGCGGTCCTGCGTGAAGCGATGGCGCAGCGGCTGGAAGCCGGGACGCAATCGCTGGTCCTGCTGAACCGGCGCGGGTATTCGTGGTTCATTCTGTGCCGGAGCTGCGGCGCGGGCGTGCAGTGCGAAAATTGCAGCATTTCCCTTACCTATCATAAGCGGCGCGACCTGCTGATCTGCCACTATTGCGGATTCAGCCGCAAGGTTCCGAAGGCCTGCCCCAAGTGCGAAGCAAAGCACCTGTATTTTGTGGGCGAAGGATCGGAGCAGATCGAAGAGTACCTCGGCAAAATGTTTCCAGAGGCGCGCATCGGAAGGCTGGACCGCGACGCGGTGCGAACCAAGCGCGAATACCAGCAGGTGCTGGGCGCGTTTGCGGCCGGCGCACTGGATATCCTGGTGGGCACGCAAATGGTGGCCAAAGGCCACGACTTCCAGAGGGTCACGCTGGTGGGCGCGGTATCCGCCGACCTTCTTCTGGGCATGCCGGACTTTCGCGCGGCTGAGCGCACTTTTCAATTGCTCACGCAGGTGGCGGGCCGGGCGGGTCGCGGCCACCTGCCCGGCGAAGTGTTCGTGCAAACGCACTACCCGGAGCATTACGCCATTCAGCACGCCGCGCAGCAGGACTATGGCTCGTTTTTCGAAAAGGAACTGCACTTTCGCCGCTTAATGGGCTACCCGCCGTTTACCGCGCTGGCCAACCTGATTGTGCGCGACGCAAAGATCGAAAATGCCATACGCTGGTCGAAACTGCTTTCCACGTTCTTTCTGCCGTACGCCAAGCAGGGGATTAAAGTGCTGGGTCCTGCGCCGGCGCCGCTGGCGCGCCTGAAACGCGAGTACCGTTTTCAGTTTTTGCTGAAGTCACCCAAGCGGGGCGTACTCTCGCAAGTGTTGACAGCCGCGCTGGACGTCTGCCTGAAAAAAGAAGTGCCCGAAACAGCGGTCCTGGTGGACGTGGACCCGCTCTCCCTGATGTAGGTCTACGGGCAAGGCAGGTTAGTTGAGGACGGCCAGAGGAACCGGGGTGAAGCACAGGAGAAAAATGATCAGCGCCGCCACGGCCCAGGCGCGGCGCGCGTTATCAATGCGCTCCCAGCGGTTCAGCAAACGCGGATGACGGAAGCCAAACAGGAAGAGCAGCAAGGCCCACAAGGCCCAGCCCTGCCAAAAGAAGAAACTCATTGGCAACAACACTAACGCAACTGCGAAAGAAATGCGGCGGTGGTTCTGGCTGGAAAGCGCGTAAACGATGTGCCCGCCATCCAATTGGCCGGCCGGAAGCAAGTTCAGCGCCGTAGCAAACAACCCCACCCAGGCGGCCCGGCCCACTGGATGCAACAGGAGGTCTGCGGGAGAGACGCCGGGACGCAACACCGCCATCAGAACGTGGCTCAGCAATGGCTCGCCAAAAACAAGAGGAGACTGCACCTCCGCCGCAGGCACAATCTTGGAAAACGCAATCGCAATGGCCAGCGCAGGCACGGCGAACAGGAAGCCAACCAGCGGGCCGGCTATCCCGACATCGAACAGCGCTTTCCGGTTGACGATGGGAGAGCGGATGCGGATAAACGCGCCCATGGTGCCGATGATGGTTGGCGCCGGAATGAAATAAGGGAAGGAAGCGCGAATCCCGTAGTAGCGGCAAGCAAAGTAATGCCCGAGTTCGTGCGCGCCGAGAATCACCAACAGCGTGAATGAGAAGGGAATGCCGAGCAGCAGCAAATCCGGCTCGCGGAGAATCTCGCGAAAAAAATCCAGGCCATCCGCGAAGGGAGCGCGATTGTTACTGTAGGCGCCAGAAAATTCGCTTCCCACGGCCAGCGTGGAGAGCACCGTCAGAAGAAACAGGACTGCGGGCACCCAAAACTCACGGCGCTGTGGCGCAGGCTCCGGCTCGGCCATGACCCAGCCTTCCCGGGTGACCTGAAAGCGCGGGTCGTCCGCGGGAACACCCGGCGTTGTTTTTTTCGCCTCATTCTCATTCATGGTGAGAAGCCTTGGAGCCGGCCCGGGCATACTGGAGAACGCCATGCGCATTCGCATCGTTGCTCTTGTGCTCTTCCTTTTGTTGCTGGCCTACCTCATGTGGCCGGTGTGCGTGCCGATGTCGCCGGATGAGGTAGCCAGCTTCAACCAGGTGTCTTCGGTCCCCATCGATAAACGCGCCGACCGTGACTTCTACGTTCGCGTTTTTCAATACCGCGAAGGTCAGTGGTGCCACTGCAAGACCCGGCTGGGACGCTTGTTCTTCTTCTAAAACACAAAGGCGGCCAGTGCGGCCGCCTTCCAAAACCCAGCCGATCGAAAGTTTCACTAGACGGAGTGCAGTTCCTTGCCCGGCTTGAAGCGCACCGCCTTGCCCGGGGGGATGCTGACTTCTTCGCCGGTGCGCGGGTTGCGGCCGATGCCGGTTTTGCGGGGCTTGACGTTGAAGACGCCAAAACGCCGCAACTCAATACGATCGCCACGGCCCATGGCGTTTTTCATGGCTTCAAAAACCGTTTCGACGGCTTGTTCGGCCTTGCTCCGGCTGACTTTGGTGCGCTCCACCACCGCATTCACAATATCAAGCTTGATCACGACGCCTCCCGCCTCCCCGACCTGCAAGCACCGGCAACGACGCCGGCACGCGGTTGCGACCCGCAAAGCTATGCTAGAGAGGCAGTTGCAAGTTGTCAAGGATTCAGCACTACGCTAAACTGCGCTGCCTTTGGGATTGTGCAGCAGCGATTCGCGCACAGGCATTCAGGGGGAGAATTCATGTCGATTCGGCCGGACAAGTGGATTCGCAAAATGGCGCTGGAACACAAAATGATCGAGCCGTTCGAAGACCGCCAGGTGCGCGAAGGGGTGATCAGCTACGGCGTTTCTTCCTACGGCTACGATATTCGCGTGGCCGACGAGTTCAAGATCTTCACTAATGTGAATTCCACTATCGTAGACCCCAAGCATTTCGACGCGCGCTCGTTCGTCGAATTCAAGGGAGCGGTGTGCATCATCCCGCCGAATTCGTTCGCTCTGGCGCGTTCGATCGAGTACTTCCGTATCCCGCGCAACGTGATCACCGTGTGCCTGGGCAAATCCACCTACGCGCGCTGCGGCGTCATTGTGAACGTCACGCCGTTCGAGCCGGAATGGGAAGGCTTCGTCACGCTGGAAATCAGCAACACCACGCCGCTGCCTGCGAAGATCTACGCCAACGAAGGCCTCTGCCAGGTGCTGTTCTTTGAGTCCGATCAGGATTGCGAAGTCTCCTATAAGGACAAGAAGGGCAAGTATCAATCGCAGACCGGGATCGTGCTGCCCCGGCTCTAGAGAGCATCTTTCGGATGTTGTGGTCTACTGCCGAAGCAGCGCGGATGTCTCGCGCTGCTTGCTGCAGCCGGTCTGGTTGCCGGCGTCACACGCCTTGGTGAACCACTCCACTGCCTCGCGCAAATCACCTTTATTCTGGCAGGTGGTGCCCAGGTTAATGAGCAGACCAGTGTTCTCCGGCTCCAGCTTGAGAGCCGCCTCCAGTTGCGCAATGGCCAGGTTGAACTCGCCTTTGGCGTTGAGCGCGGTGGCCAGGTTGTTGCGCAGGGTCGCATTCCGCGGGTCCAGGTCAATCGCCGCGCGAAACTCGGCGATCGCGTTGTCGTGATCGCCTTTTTCCACCAGCAAGTTCCCCAGGCTGCCCCTGGCCATGGCGTTTTCCGGGTCGTAACGGACAGCCAGTTCATATTCGCGGATGGCGTCTTCGTGCCGCGCCGCCTTCTCGTAGGCATGGCCCAGGTGGTAGTGGGCCAGCGCGTTTCGCGGCGCGCTCTGAACCGCCTGCTGCAGTTCTGCAATCGCTTCTTCGTAGGAATCTTTCTTCATTAATTCGATGCCGCGACGCAGGTGGGCCTCCGGGTCGCCAGAACCGGATACGGGCGGAAGGGAACTCTCTCCCGAAGGTGCCTCGGCTTCTCGCGCCGGCGACGCAGTTTCTTGCGAGGAGCGCACCGGGGGCTTCTGCGTAGGGAAGAAACTGAACAGGACAAACGCGAAGAGGATAATCACGATGCCCGCCAGCAAAGATAACCGTTCACCCATGCCAGGTTCCTTGGCGCTGGACGACCGTCCGTCCGCTTGGGTTGCAGGGGGACACTTCCCAGCGCCCGCGAGTCATGCGAGTTATGGTACACGAAATGTTCGCTGCAGTTGCTGCGGAAACTCCATCAGGAAACCGGCGGACTACTGGCGTTGGCCGGGCCGTTGTCGTAGCGGATGACGCCGCTTTGGTCCGTGAAAAAGAATCGGCGCCCCGACTTGCCCGGTTCACTGGGCGAAGCGCTGATCGTATAACTCTGGATTTCTCCCTGGGGTCCTGGAGGTCCGGCTGAATAGACAAATACATATCCGCTGCGGGCGCCGCTGGCCAATGAAGCATCAATCAAATCTGCCGCCTGGGCCGATGGAGGAGTGCCCGGGCCGAGAGCGGCGAGGGATGCCGCAAAGCCCTTTTGGTACTTCATGCTGTACATGACCAGCACGGTGTTCAGCGTCCGCAGCGAACCCACCGCAGTGGTCTCGTTCGCGGTGATCGCCGCGTCTGCGGCTCCGGTCGCACCCGGTCCGCGCCGCATGATGCTTTCAAGTTCGGGACTAACACGCGGCCGAACAGGCGCGGCGGCCAGCGTGACAGAAGTTTGCATTTCCTGGCGCGAACGCTCAGCGTCGCCTGTCAGCGAGAGAGCGCGCGCCCATAGCACCCGTGCCTCGCGATTTTCTGGCGCAAGCAGCACGGCTTGCCGTGCTACCTCCAAAGCCTCGCCCGAAAGCCCTTTTCTCAGCAGCAGTTCAGCGAGTGCCCGGTACACCGAAGGTGATTGCGGATTCGCGCCGGCCAGCTTGCGTAACTCGGTGATGGCGCCGTCGAAGCCTCTGGCTTCAACGGCTTCTTCGCCGAGCCGGCTCAAGTCGGCATCCGCCGAAGCGGCAGCGCTTTTCCTCATGGCCTCCAGCGCGCCTTCGTGATCGGCCAGATTCAAATGCAGCAGAAACGAAAGCGCCACGTATCCCATTGGATCCCCCGGGTTTCGCGCGACGTATTCCCGCAGCCCCAGGATCCGCTGCTGTTGATCGGCAAGGGACGATTCCATCCGGCCCAGCAATTCCCGGACCTGCGCATGGTCGGACTGGACGCGCAGCGTTTCCCGGGCTTGCGCCATGGCCGCGGGCAAATTCTGCGTTTGAAGAAATTCCGCTACGCGAAAGTGAGCTTCTGCGGGATTGGGATGCAGGGCCGCATACCTGCGGAACTCGGTGGTGGCGCGTTCGAGTTTTTCCCTCCGGTAGAGGGCAGCAGCCAGTTGCCGGTAGTCGTTGATTTCCCCGGGCCGCAGGCGGATGCACTCGGCATACTGCTGCACGGCCTGCCCGTAGTCGTAGACAAACTCATGCGCGCGGGCCAGCCAGGCGCAGGCGAAGGTGTCGTCGGATTTGCGCAGCAAGGCTTCGCGTATCTCGGCCACCGCGCCAGCGTAATCGTATCTTTCATTGAGCAGATACTGGCCCAGCGTCAAGCGCAATTGGCCATCTTCGGGATTCACGCGCGAACCTTCGCGGAGTGCGGCAATTGCCGCGTCCACATCACGAGCGCGCATGTAGTTCATCGCCAACTGGCGATGCAGCAGGGCATTGCCGGGATTCGCTGTAATTTCTCCGCGCAGCCTGGCGATTTCGGCCGCGGGATCGGGGACCGGCACGACCGGGCGGAGGAGGGCGGCGCTTCGGTCCGCGGGTAGAGGCTCGGCGCCTGCTGAACCATCCAGCTTAAACACAACATCCACCGTGCTGACCACCTCGACCGGCTTGCCATTCAGCAGCGTGGGCCGATATTCCCACTGCGATACGGCTTGCAGGGCGGCCTGTTGCAGCAGAGGGTGCCCGGAAACAACCTGCAGTTGCAGAACCTTTCCCTCCGCGCTGATTACAGCCTCCAACCGCACCGTGCCCTGAATCCGCGCTTGCTTCGCCAATTCCGGGTACGCTGGAGCAACGTGCGAAATGAGTTGTGATTGCTGTATAGCGCCGCCGATCCGGATTCGTTGCGGCGGATCCTGAGCGACGCAAGGAATAACAAAGCATGCAACGAGAAGTCCCACGATGGAGCTGAGTTGGGTACGCATCACGAACCTCCTCAGTTTTGGGGGAAGACGTGAGTTAAGCATACACTTAAATAACGAAGAAGAAAACAAAGTCCGGGGTCTGGCAATGGGTCAGTCTGAAATAGGGGGGCGGAGCTTCGCCGCCTGCGGCGCGCGCGGACTCCGGGTTTACGGCTTCATCGTGGGGCGCAGGAGCACTTCGCTGATGAAGCTTTGCGGGGCCTGGGTAACCAGCATGGCCACGGCATGGGCCACGTCATCCGGTTGCAGCATCTTCAGCGGATCTTTCCCGGCGTGAGGAGAAAATTCGGTGAGCACGCTGCCGGGGCAAATTACACTCACGCGGATGCCGAATTTCCGCAGATCCTCCGCCATGCAGTAGGTCAGCCCCTGCAAGCCCCACTTCGAGGCGTAGTAAATGCCGCCACCGGCATTGGCGTTCTTCCCGGCCAGGGAACTGATGTTAATGATGTGGCCCGATTTCTGGCGGATCATCTGGGGCGCCACCGCTTTGCTGCACAGGAACACGCCCTTTAAATTGGTGTCCATTACAGCGTCCCAGTCTTCCTCGCTCTGTTCGTGCGCTGGGCCAAAGCGGCCGATGCCGGCATTATTCACCAGGATGTGCAGGTCACCGAATGCGGCGTTGGTTTGCCGCAGCATTTCCTCGACTTGCTTGGCGACGGCCACATCGGCGGAGATGCCGATGGCCTCGACGCCCTCCTGGGTCAGCGAGGCCACCGCCGCATCCAGCGTGGATCGCGTGCGGCCACTGATGGCCACCTGCGCGCCCATTCGGCCCAGTCTGCTCGCGCAAGCCAGCCCAATCCCGCGGCTACCCCCGGTAATTAATGCTGTTTTGCCATGCAAGGAATTTTCCATTGCTGAAGTCCTTTTGCGGTTCAGGCGACCTTTTTCGCTGGAGCCTCATCATAGCATTCAGGGCGTGCGTGGGAGGGATGCTGCATTTGGTCGCGGAGGCGAACGCAATATGCGCGCACCAGGGTCGGTGGACACAATTCGCGGGACCAAGTTTAGCTTGCACCTATCGGCAGTCTTCCCTATAATTTCAGGCTTTCAACCCGTGGGATGGCTCACTGGGTGGACTCGGTTCCCATTCAAACCAATTCAACTTGGAGGCGGGATCAATATGATTCGTAGGGTGCTTATCGCAGGGTTTATGGCAGGCTTGCTGGTGGCCATGCCCGCCGTGGCCCAGGACGCCAAGCCGCAATACACTGTGGCGGAATACAATGCCTACCAGGCATGCGTCAACGACGCCAATGCCGCTTCCAAGCTCAAGTGCTTTGACACGTTCCAGACCACCTATCCGCAATCCACGCTGCTGCCATTTGTGTACCAGGGCGGGCTGCAAGCTGCGGCGGCTTCGCGCAGCAACGCCAAGATTATCGAATACTCCGACAAGGTCATCGGCCTGGGCGACAAAGCGGACGTTCTTTCCCGCTTCCAGGCTTACTATTTGCGTGCCCTGACCATCCATCAGGTGATCAATCTGAAGGCTCCAAACGCCGTTGAAATGGCGACCACTGCGCGCAAGATGGGGGAAGAAGGCCTGGCCCTGCTTCCCGAAATCAAGAAACCGGAACAGGTGGATCAGGCGCAGTTCGATCAGCAGATGAACGGCGCCAAGACGCTGTTCAACTACACCGTCGGCGTCATGTCGCAGGCCTTGAAGGATTACCGCCGCGCGGTGGACGCTTTCACCGGCGCGCTGGCCACCAACCCGGGCGACGCGCTCACGCGCTACCAGTTGGGTGTTTCCTATATGCAGCTTGAGCCGCCGCAATTCATGGACGGTTTCTGGTCCATCGCCCGCGCCATCGGATTGAAAGTGGCCGGCGAGGCCCAGGTGCGCAGCTACCTCCGTAATCAACTCATCCGTTACCAGGATGGACGTGTGCTGTGCGACAAGGAAATCGACGCGCAGATGAACGAACTCATCGCCCTGGCGGCATCCAACCCCGAACGCCCGGCCGATTACTCCATCCCCACCGGGGCGGAAATTGAAGCAGTGCAGAAGGGTATCAACATCCTTACCCTGTTGAAGGGTTTGAGCGAAGGCGGCAAGACGGCCAAGGTCACCTGGCTGGGCTCCTGCGGGCTCGAATTCCCTGAAGTGCAGGGCAAAGTGATCAGCGCGGAGGATAACGGCGCCGGCGTGGTGGTGAATGTTTTCATCGGCCAGACCGAGGATGAATTCCAGGCAGCCACAACCGCCAACGTCCAGGCAAAAATCGCCGACCAGCCCGAGGCCATTCGCGTGAAGAAGGACGAGCCGGTGAAGTTCTCCGGCCACGTCGCGGCTTTTGCTCCGGAACCGTTCCTGCTTACCTTTGACAAGGCCAAAGTGGATGCGGAATTCATCCCCGCGGAAGAAGCCGCCACCAAGAAAGCAACCCCGAAAAAGGCGCCGGCGAAAAAGCGCCCGCCCGTCCGGTAAAGAGAAAATCAATCAAACTGAAACGGCTCCGGAAGCACCGGAGCCGTTCGTCTTTTTGGGGCCGCAAAAAGATTGTTCGCGTCATTCCGAGCCCGCCGATTCTGGCCGGGCGAAGAATCTCCATCACAACTCACCTTCGAATTACAAAAAGGAAAAGCAGCAGGAACCTATCTGCGGCGGCGGGGCCGTTGATCGAGCTTGTAGATACCCATCTTGCGGCTCAAGGTGTTGCGGTGGATGCCCATGGCAATCGCGGCGCGGGACTGGTTGCCGTTGGAGCGGTCAAGCGAACGGCGGATGAACTTCTTCTCGAACTCGGCCACCGCCTCATCAAAGCGGATCCCCCGCTCCACCATCTGTCCAACCAGGTTCTCGAGTTGATCCTTCACAGTTTTGCTCCGCGTGTGCGTAACAACCGGCTTCAGGGCGGCGAAGGGTTCCGCCGGGAGTTGGACTCTAGCTCAATTCGTGCCCGGTTAGCAACCGGTAGCCTTCGCGGTACTTGCTCCGGGTGCCTGCCACCACGTCCGCAGGCAATTCCGGGCCGGGCGGCTGTTTGTTCCAGCCGATGCGTTCCAGATAATCGCGCACGAATTGCTTATCGAACGAAGGCTGGCTGCGCCCCGGCGCATATTCAGAGGCGGGCCAGAAGCGCGAAGAATCGGGCGTAAGCGCTTCGTCAATCCAAATCAGTTCGCCGCCCGCCAGACCGAACTCGAATTTCGTGTCGGCAATGATAATGCCGCGCTCGCGGGCGTACTGCGAAGCGCGTTTGTAAATCGTCAGGCTGGTATCGCGCAGCTTTTCGGCGAGTTTGCCGCCCACGATTTGCGCCGCTTGTTCGAACGAAATGTTCTCGTCGTGCCCGGAAGTGGCTTTTGTCGCCGGGGTGAACAATGGCTCCGGCAACTGGCTGGAATCTTGCAAGCCGGCGGGCAGGGCAATACCGCAAACCGAGCCGGTGGCCTTGTAATCCTTCCAGCCCGATCCGGAAAGATAGCCGCGCACCACGCATTCAATCGCCAGCGGCTCGGTCTTGCGCACGCGGATGGCGCGGCCATCGAGCTGGCTGCGGTATTTTTCCAGCGCGAGAGTGAAATCGGTTGCGCTCAGCACATGGTTGGGCACAACGTCGCGCAACTTCTCGAACCAGAAAAGGGAAAGCTGCGTAAGGACGCATCCCTTGTCGGGAATGGGAGTCGGCAGCACCACGTCGAAAGCGGAAAGGCGGTCGCTGGCAACCATCAGCAGCGAATCGCCCAGATCGTACATGTCGCGCACCTTACCGCGCGACCGCAACGAAACGCCTTCAAAATTTGTCTGCCAAACCGTTGGATGCATCGAAGGAGTCGCCACAGATTCGCCTTTGCTCCGAAAGAGGCGGGTATTCTAGCGCAGGGACGATTCTTGTCAACCGAAGAAAAACAGAAAGAGCAAAGCAGTATTCCCGGCATGACATGATGCTCGAGCACCATAGCGCAGAATCGCTGCAAAACTCTGCATCACCGGAAAACAACCGGCAAAATCTGCGGATATGTAGTTTGGCTTTACGCGGCGTTGCTTTGCGCTTCGTCCCAGCGCACGCTGACCATTTTCGATACACCGGGTTCCTGCATGGTGACGCCGTAGAGCACTGGCGCCATCTCCATGGTGCGGCGGTTGTGGGTGATGATGATGAACTGCGTATCGC
>CAZCNH010000045.1:0-32013 GCA_964500065.1 uncultured Acidobacteriaceae bacterium | reverse complement strand
CGAGTAGCTCGCGGCCCGCAACCGGAGAAGGCCCAGGTCACAAACCATCGAGTGCCCGCACGATCATTTGTCTCTGCTAGAAACGAAACAGGTACGAAAATTTCGCAAACAGCCCGCGAGCGTCATTAATAAAGCGGCTGGTGCGAACCAGTTGCGTTGAACAGGTCTGGCCGGAAACGCAGGGAATGATATCCACATTCTGCAAATTGGAATTGTAGCCCACGTACAGCGCGGTTCCCGGGTGCAGCAGGTAGGTAATCAGGAAGTCGGCATTGAAGTTCTTACTCGTTTCCAGGGAGGTTCGAGTTTGATTGGCCAGCAGCGCATCATATTGCAAAATCACGCGGACCGAAAGCTCGCGCGTCAATTGCAAGTTCCACTTGGAACGCAGAATATGGTTATTGAAGATGCCCCCGCCGGTCTTCTCGCTCAGACGGAAGAAGAGGTAGGTGTTGTCAATTTGCAGGCGCTTGCTGGGATTGAGCGTCATGACCATGTTGCCGCTGCGCCGGTTCACCACATAGGGGTCCTGCCCCACGACCGGATCCTTGTTCACCCGTTCGCCCCACACGAATTCACCGGAAAAAAGGGCTTGCCGGAAGACTTGCGAACTGAACATGACGGCGTTGTTGTAACGGTGAAAACCCATGTTTCGGGTCAACCAGGAAATATCAGCGGGAGTGAATGCTTCGTATTGCGGGTTGGTGAGAAAGCTGATGTTGGTCTGGCCCGCGAATTCCGCTTGCAGGAAAAAGACGTGTTCCCAGCCCAGCAGCAGGCCTTGATGATCGTAGGTTGCCGTGGAAATCACCTGTGGTCCCCAGCTGATCAGGCGCTTGCCTTCGGGCCGCCACCGGTAACTCACTGTCTGATTGAAGTTGCGGATGTTGCGGCGCGGCAGGAAGCCCAGGCCGGCGCGGAATCCGGGGCTGCGGTCGAAGAAGCTGAAGTTATAGCGGAACTGCCGCCCTTCACGACGCACGCCGAAGTCGTACGCCGGGCCGGCTTCGGTGGAGCCATCCAGGAAGCGGGTTGAACTCGCCACGGCCTGCATGGTCGAGGTCCAGTTGCGGCCGATGCGGAAGCGCGCATCCACGCCGCCCACCCGGCTGAAACTGCCCGCGAATTCGCGGGTGACAAAGATCGCCCCCACGTTCGATTGTGAAAAGACATCGCGGCTCACCCGGGCAATGGCGGCGAAAGCGCGCTTGCCCGCAGCGGTGGTCAGGGTCGGGTCTTTGCCGGGCGCTTCATCGTCGGCAAGCAGAGCGCCGATGGAATATTTCCCGATTTTTCCGGTGAGACGCGCGCCGAATTGCGGCTCGGCAATGCGCCGTGTGAACACCAGATTGTTGGGCGTGGCAAAAAAAGTCGCGTTCTCCAGAAAGAACGGGCGCTTCTCCGGGAAAAACACTTCAAACCGCTCGCTCGCGGTGATCTGCGGGTTATCAGATTCCACCTGGCTGAAATCGGGATTAACCGTGACGTCCAGCACCAGGCTGTCCTTCAGAACGAACTTGCCGTCGAGGCCGCCGTCGAATTCGGCTCGCCGCCCCTTGAACACAGGCCCGCTGATGGAACTATTGTCGATGGCGCGGAAGGCCCGGAACGCGCCGTAGGGAATGAACTGAAAATTACGCGCGGGGGAAATGTTCTGCAAGCCATTCATCGGCGCGGCCTGATTGGCATAGCCCGATACTTTGCTGCTATAGGCGGGCCAGAAGCTGGCTTCGTTGTTGCGCGGGATATCGCGGTTGAGGATGATGCCCCAGGTTTGCTTCGATTGATGGGAAAAACGCAGAGTCTTAAAGGGAATGGCAATCCACACTATGAAGCCTTCGCCGGTGACTGCGCCGCGGGTCCGCCACACGCCATCCCAGGATTTGTCGAAGCGGCCCGATTCATCGTATACGCCGTCCCATTGAATGCCGTAGGGGTTGACCTGGAAGACGTACATGCGGCGCTTATCGTTGAAGGTGTCCAGCGAAACCGAAACCATGTCGTCAATGCCGTCGCCGCGCTCGCTGACGAAATTCTCGCGCGACACCATGCGCGCGCGCAGCTTGGCCCGCTCGCTATCGAAGGCCAGGAACACGAAGTACAGGTACTTTTCGTCGTAGCCGCAATACGCTTCAGTGCGCTGGCTGATGGGCGCGCCATCGCTGGGCCGCCGTTGCACAAACTGGCTGACCTTCATCAGTTGTGAAGCGATCTCCGGGGAGGGCTTCATCCCTGAAAAGTCTTCCAGGGTCGGGGCTCGCTGCACGCGCGGTAAGTTCATTTCCGGCGCTGGCGAAGCGGGCATCGGCGGCGGCTCCGGGGCCGCGCTGATGCCGCTCGCGGACCGGCAAAAGCCCGCCCCAGGCAGAACCGCAGCGAGCGCTATGGCTGCCCAGCGAAGCCATCTTAGCTGTTTCCTATTGCCCATGAAGCAGGATGTTTCGAATCCACCCGCACGTCTTGGACGTGCCTAACATTTCTTTTGTTGCGCGAGCGAGTTTATCAGCGGAAGGTCACACTTGCAGCGGGCCGATGGGCACGTGCTGCGAAGCAATCAGCAATTCACCGGCGAAAACCGCTCCGGCGGGGCGGCGCCCGAGGGCTTCTTCGGCGCAAATGCGCGCTACATCCGGCGTGTTGTTCTGCTCGGAAAGATGCGCCAGCACCAGGTAGCGCGCGCGTCCGTCGAACCCGCCGGGATCGGAAAGGTATTCGCCCAGATGGTGATTCGACAAATGCCCGGTGCGGCTCATCACCCGCTGCTTCAAGTACCAGGGGTAGCCGCCCACCTTGAGCATGTCCAGATCGTGATTTGATTCCAGGATCAAACAATCGGAATCGCGCAGATGCTGCTTCACCAGTTCGGGCAGATAGCCCAGGTCGGTGACCAGCGCGGCCTTTGAGCCGTTTGAGCGGAAAGTGAAGCCGATGGGATCAGCGGCATCGTGCGGAATGGCGAAGGCGTGGACTTCGATGTCGCCGATGGTGAAACGCTGCCCGGGCTGGATGTGCTCGACGCGTTCCAGGCGCCTGGCAGCGCGCTCCGGCAACTGGCAGCGGATGGCGTGGAAAGTCTCTTCGGTCAGGTACACCGGAGCTTTCCAGTGATGCGCCATCTGCGGCAGCGCGCCCGCATGGTCAGTGTGTTCATGGGAAATCAGGACGGCGTCAATGCGATCGCAGGCGATGCCCAGGGCTTCGAAGCGGCGGTAGATTTCCTTCTTGCCCAGGCCGGCGTCCACCAGGAGACGCGTCCGCTCGGTTTCGAGCAACGTGGCGTTGCCCGCGCTTCCCGACGCCAGGATCGATATCTTCAGCCCGATGGAAAAACTCCCCTCTGGTTTTTTCGATGATGGCAGAGTGCTGGTAGCGCGTCAACAGGCGAAATCAGAACGCGGAGGCGAGCTCAGCACGCGAGATGCGCGCGGGTGACTTTGTGGCCGTTGAGGTTGCCCAGCACGGTGGCGGCGATTTGCTTGGGCCGGAAGAACTCCTGGGCGATTTCCCGGATTTCCGCGGCGGTCACGCGCTCGACCGAGGCCAGCAACTCGTCCATGGTGACGAAGCGGCCGAAATACATTTCCTGGCGCGCCAGGTTGCTCATGCGCGAGCTGGTGGACTCCAGGGAAAGCATCAGCGAACCCTTCAGGTAGTCCTTGGCGCGGCGCAACTCCTCCGCAGGCACCGGCTTTTCCTTCAGGTCGCGGAATTCGGCCATCACCAGGCGAATCACTTCAGGAATGGTTTTCACCGCGGTGCCGGCATAAATCGAAAGCAGGCCGGTATCGCGGTAGGGGCTGACGTCGCTATACACCGCGTAGGCCAAGCCGCGCTTTTCGCGGATGTTCTGGAACAGGCGCGAGCTCATGCCGCCGCCCAGAATGTTGTTGAGCACGGCGATGGCGAAGCGCCGCTCGTGTGCCATGGGGTAGGAGGCAATGCCCAGACACACGTGCGCCTGCTCCAGTTCTTTCTTGCTTTTCAGAGTGATATGCGCCGTGGTGGGCGGCACGCGTTCGGCCGTGCTCTTCTTGCCCCGTTTCAACCCGCCGAATTCTTTTTCCACCAGCGCCAGCAGCTTTTCATGCCGTAAGTTTCCCGCGGCAGTAATCACCAGGTTCTGCGGCGCGAACCACTCCTGGTAACAATTGCGGATTGCCGACGGGCGGAATCCGCGCACCGTCCGCGGAGTGCCCAGGATGGGCTTGCCCAGCGCATGCCCCCGCCAGAATCCCTGCGTGAGCATTTCGTGGACCAGGTAGTCGGGATTGTCCTGGTCCATCTTGATTTCTTCCAGGATGACGCCCTTTTCTTTTTCGATATCTTCGGGGGCAAAGCGCGGGCGCAACACCAGGTCGGCCAGCACATCGAAAGCCAGCGGCAGGTGCTCATCCAGCACCTTGGTGTTGAAGCAGATCAGTTCCTTGGAGGTGAAGGCGTCGAGCATGCCGCCCACCGAATCCACTTCTTTGGCGATCTGCTCGGCGGAGCGGCGCTCGGTGCCCTTGAACACCATATGCTCGATGAAATGCGCGGCGCCGTTCAGCGGCGCAGGTTCGCGGCGCGAGCCGCAATTCACCCAGATGCCCACGCACACCGAACGCACGTGGCTCATCGGCTCGGTGATCACCACCAAACCGTTCGGCAACTGATGCCGCTGGATGTCGCGTGGCGCATTCATCGCAATATCTATTGTGGCATACCCGGAAAAAACCCGGTAATGCGCGGCGGCGGAAAGCTGCCTCCGCAGTGCTACCATCGTCCTGCCATGGAATTGCTGGGCAAAACAAAGCCGGAATTGGCCGCTTTGGTCGACGCCTGGGGAGAGCCGGCCTACCGCGCCACGCAACTGTACGAGGCGATGTATGCGCAGCGACGGTTCGATTTTTCCGCCATGACCAATCTGCCCGCGGCATTACGCGCGCGCCTGCAGCAGGAGGCGCGCATCTCCCTGCCGCGCATCGTGCGGCAATACGCCTCGGCGGACGGCACAATTCGCTATGTTCTGGGGTGGCCTCCCGCAATCGGCGAGGGCGCAGCGCGCATCGCCTCTACCAGCGCAACCGTAGAAGCCGTTTTCATGCCTGAAGAAAACCGCCAGACGATTTGCATTTCCACGCAGGCCGGCTGCGCGGTGGATTGCAAATTCTGTCTGACCGCAACGCTTGGGCTGATCCGCAATCTCAGCGCCGGAGAAATTGTCGGCCAGGTGCTGCTGGCCTTGCAGGAAAACCAGGCGCGGCTTCGCCCGCAAACCAACGTGGTGCTTATGGGGCAGGGCGAGCCGCTGCTGAATTTCGAGCCGGTGTTTGCCGCGCTGCGCATCCTGCTCGATCCGGCGGGCGCCGGCATTTCCCCCAAGCACGCCACGCTTTCCACCAGCGGCATCGTGCCCGGCATCGAGCGCATGGGCAGGGAGGAGGTGCGGCCCAAGCTGGCAATTTCGCTGAACGCCTCGAACGACGATCAGCGCAACGAGATCATGCCCATCAATCGCAAATACCCCATCGCGGATTTGCTGGTCGCCTGCCGCGCCTACCCGCTGCGCACCTGGGAACACCTCACCTTCGAGTACGTGCTGCTGGGCGGCTTCAACGATTCACCCGACGACGCGCGCCGCCTGGCAAAACTGCTCGGCAACCTGCGCTGCAAACTAAACCTGATCCCGTGGAACCCTGGCGAACTGCCCTACCACCCGCCTTCGCCGGAAAAAACGGAATCCATGCGCCAGATCCTCACCGAGAAGGGCATTCCCGCATTCGTGCGCTATTCCCGCGGGCAGGACATCATGGCCGCCTGCGGCCAGCTGGCCTTGGTGGAGATGCAGGCTACCCGTTCGCCGGCTCAATTGACACCCTGACTTCCCTTTGTTACGCTGGCCTTGCGTTTGTGGCTCTTGTGAGTACCTTGATGCAATAACGAGGCTGCGGGTTCAAAACCAGCAGCCTTTTTTTTTACGGCTAGAGGGGCAGGAAGAGGCACACATCGCGATTCGGCTGCGGGCGGTTCCACCGTTCGGGCTTTAAGAAAAGGAAAACGCAGTGAGCAGAGAACAAGGAACAGTCAAGTGGTTTAACGCCAGCAAGGGCTACGGGTTCATCCAGCGCCAGACCGGCGAGGATGTCTTCGTACACTTCTCCGCCATTCAGATGGACGGCTACAAGTCCCTGAACGAGGGACAGGCGGTGGAGTTCGAAGTCAAGAAGGGCCCGAAGGGCTTGCAGGCCGAAAACGTGACGAGCCTCTAGCCAAAGGCTTCGAAAAATGCCCCGGTCAGCGATGGCCGGGGCTTTTTCTTTTTGGGCCCTTGCAAGCCTCGGGTCGGATTCTGGACCGGCAGGCGTTTTTCTTGAATCTGGAATCCTGAATTGGGAATTACTTCGTTCGCCCCGCACCACGCTCGACCACCCACAGGAGCAACGATGTCGTGCCCACGGCTGCCAGCGGCACCCACAGCGGCAGAACGCTCAGCATGATCGGCCCCATCAGCGCGAAGAACAGCGCTATCTTCAGCGGTTGCCAGGCCAGCGGCAGGCGAGCGCCTTCAATGGCCAGCCCGGCGCGGTTGAAGCCGAACACCACGGCCAGGGAAATCACGCTGCCCGCCAGCAGCCACTGCCACCACGAAGTCCAGCGCATTCGCCGCGCCGCCTTGCGCAGCACAATCGCCGCCAGCAGTTGCGGCAGGGCGTTCTGCAAGATCGGCACGATGGCCACGATAAGATAGTAAGAATCCTCGGAAGGAGAAACCATCGTATCCATCGAGACGCCAAACCGTTTGTATAGGTAATAGAACACGCCCCAGGCGAAGGCGCCGCCCACGAATGCGGTCAGGTAGTAGAGAATCGTGCGAACCCACTTCATGCCGGCTTTTCTCCCACTTCGCCCGCCGGACCGGCTTCAAACGCCAGATAGATGCGGCCCAGCACGAACCCGGTCCCGGCGCCCATCACCGCCATGGCCAGCGTGGCGGAAACAGGCCCTTTGGATAAGCCCACCAGACCCACCGGCCCGCCGAACACGGCCATCCACGCCACGCTGGGCCCCGGTAAACTGCGCTGCCCCAGCCAGTGAATCCACAGAGCGCTCATCGTCCAAGCCTGGGCGCAGGCCAGAATCGCCCCGCCTACCATCCATTCCATGCTGGAAATCCAGCGCACTCGCCGGGCAATCACCCGCAGCAGAAATGCAAACAGCAACAAGGCCACCGAGCCGTAGGCGAGGCTCAGGAAATACAGCAGGAAGAGGTCGCTAATGCCCGGTCGCGTTACGCGTAACGAGCGCTCGCCCACGCCCGCCAGCGCCAGCACCAGGAAGAAGCAGCCGCAGACGATGGCCGCCGAATAGTAAGCAATGCTGCCGCGCCGCGTCATATGGCTCAAATCATTCCTCAACCAACCCATTCCCCACACCTTTTGTTTGAGATCACAATCTGTGATCTCAAACAAGAGTCGCGGACCACTAGCTGAGAAAACCAGTTCTGCTTGATTTCCGGCGAGGCGGATTCATCAGATCTTGCAGAACCTTGAACACCGCTTCAAAGCGGGTCTCTGTCCTGGTTTCCAGTGCGGCGAGCTTGTGCGCAAGCTCAGCGTGCGTTGCCAGCACCTTCCGCAACCGGACGAACGCCCGCATGATCTCGATGTTCACCCGCACCGCCCGCATGCTGTCCAAAACGCTCGACAGCATTGCCACACCTTGTTCTGTGAATGCGAATGGCGGGTACCGCCGCCCCCCCGCGACCCTTTGAGGTCACAAGTTGTGATCTCAAACTCTTGTATTCCTCGGAGCTCAGCTGGAATATGAAATCCCGAGGGAAGCGGCTCAGATTGCGCTTTACGGCTTGAACCAGCGCCCTCGTCTCTACGCCGTAAAGCGCAGCCAAGTCCGAATCCAACACGACCTTCTGTCCGCGGAGCAGGCGTATTCGGGATTCAATTCGATTCACCAGGATGATGGCATCGGTTTTCATGTATCTGTTTCAAATCCGCCGCTGGATGCTGGGGAAATCGGTCCACACCTTGACGCCGCAGAAATGCGAGCCTTCGGTGCAAATCGGCGTGGTGATGCCTGCGCGCAGGTGGCACGGCGGGCCCATATGCTTCATCACTTCCGGTTGCACCTGGGCGAGCTGGCGGATTTCTTCCATGGACGCCTGATAGATTTCTTCCTGCGCGTTGAAGCAGGTGCGCATGGTCCATTTGTGCATCAGGTGCAGCAGTGATCCCGTTTCCACCAGGCGCACCGCGGCGGCATTGGGCAGCAGGTACAGGGCGAATTCGCGCGGCACGCCGCGATCCAGCAGCTGGTTTTTTGCCGTCCAGGCATCGGCCATCGCGCGTTCATACACTTCCCGCGCGCGCGGGTTTTCTTTGATCAGCATGGGCACGATGAAATCCGGCTGGCGCGTATCGGTAAGAACCAGCAGCGGCCGCGACGCGGGCACCATGCGATGCCGCTGATCCTGGCTATCGGCGGTGTGGCTGATCTTCTTGGCGAAGGTGTAATTGGCGTGCTGCAACACGCGCATCATTGGGGCATGCACGCCGATGTTGAGCGTCTGCAAGCGGTAGGGATTGCGCGCCGGATTCAGCACGCGGTCCAGCGCTTCCGCGTCGCCGCATTCCGCGCGGGTTACGCCGACCACCGCGCGATAGGCTTCCGCCATCACTGCCGGGGCATTCGCGGAATAGTCGAGCAGCTTCGAGGTCATCCCGCCCAGCCGCTCGTCGAATTCGCGCGCAAAGGCATCCCCCCGCCCTGGTGGGCCCGCGTGCTTCCACTCGGGCAAATCTTCCATCGGCTCGTTTTCGAAGCGGTCGAAAAATTGTGGATCGGTCTCGTGCACCCGCGCCACCATCGCGCCAATCACCGCGCGCGCTTCGCTGGGCGTATCCGAGGCCGCCTGCATCTTCCATAGCCGGTGCAGCACGATTCCGGAAAGGGTGTGCACCATGGTGGTGAAAGCGGCCACCGGAAGAACGTAGCGCGCCACTTCAATCGCGCGTTTTTCCGTTTGCCCGTCCACCTTCTTGATGCGCTTGGGATGCGACATCGGGCTGATGTGCCAGATTTCATTCAGGATTTCGCGCGCGCCCGGCTTCAGCAGCTCGGTCAGTTCGCGGTAGGAATCCCACGCGCGCACAACCGCCGCTTCATAGATGGCGCGCTCGGCCGGCCCGAAGTTCGGCCCGGGTGGAGGGACATAGGCCTGCACGCGGTCCATGCGCACATAGCGCTGCGATTGCTGCTCGGAATTGTAAAAAGGATGCGCGTGCAGGAACGACCACACAAATTGCCGGCTGATGTTCTCCAGCCCGAATTCGAAATGCGCGTGCTGGAATACGGTGTGGTGCCCGCCGTAGAACGTGGCCGCGCCAATTTGCAGCCGCTGCTTATCGTTCACTTCTTCGGGCTGAATCAGGCGCGGGGCATAACAGGTGCGCGCGGCGGCAATCGCCGAATCGTAGGCATGGGCAAAAGCGTTGCGCAGGGTAACGCGCGGCGCTGTGGTTTCCACTCCGGAATTGTCATTGGGGATGGGTTGCGCTGCCATGCGCAGGGCATTTTAGTCTGGAAAAAGGAAAAGGGAAAATGGAAATGGGGCGTTGCCCAAAAATGTGCCCCCGATCGAGTTCGCATTCGCATCGGGGGCAAATCCAAGATCGAGCACCGATTGACAAAGAGGCTAGGCCTTCTTGACGTTGGCGTATTTCTTGTTGAAGCGGTCCACGCGGCCGGCGGTATCGAGCAGTTTCTGCTTGCCGGTGAAGAAGGGGTGGCAACTGGAGCAGATTTCGACGTTCAACCGTTCGCCCTTGATGGTCGAGCGGGTTTTGAACGAATGTCCACAGGCGCAGTGGACCAGCACTTCGTGGTAATCGGGGTGAATTCCAGTTTTCATTTTCTTCCTCTTGTCCCGGCCGGTTTGCGCTGTAGCGGCGGGTATACCCGCCATTTCGCACTTGCGGCTTACGAGGGCCGCACCTGCAAGCGCCGCTAGGCCATGACGAAACCCCAAGTATAGCACACTCCGCACTGGGCGCTCTTCAGGGTTGGCCCGGTTTCCGCTACCATCGCGGAAGGCATCTAACTGGGAAGACGTGACCACCGCAACCACAAGCTCGGCCCTGGTCTCCGCAGCGCTCGCGGAAAAGCTTCTTGATCGCGCATGCTCTGCTGCTCCCTTTTTGCGCGGTCAAGTTCCGGCAGCGGCGTTTGCAGAGGCCTGCGAGCGCAGCGCCGCGGCTCGCTTCCGGGAAGCGCGCAACCCCGCCGGGGAGGAGGTTCGCCGCTATTTAGAGTCGCTCCACTTGTCCGATTTGGCCCTGGCTGTGGCTTGCGCCGAAGGTCGCGACGCAGCCTGGGAACATTTCATCCGCACATACCGGCCGGATTTGTACGCTGCGGCCCGCGCCGTGGCCAAAGGTGGCAATCCTCACGAACTAGCCGACGCCATCTACGCCGAGTTGTTCGGCCTGGAGGAGCGCGGCGGGAAACGCCGGTCGCTGTTTATCTACTTCCATGGACGCAGCAAACTCTCCACCTGGTTGCGTGCCATTGTGGCGCAGCGTTTTGTGGATCAGGTGCGCGCCGCGCGCAAAATGGTTTCGCTCGATGATTCCGAGCATGAGCGTGGCGCGGGAGATTCCCGGCCGGCGGGCGGAGCACATCGGCAAGGAACCCTGGCAACACAGCCCGCGCAGGATTTGGACCGCGCGCGGTTGCTGGACTTCTTGCAAGCGGCGATTGGCAGTTGCCTGGGCGCGCTCGAACCGCGCGACCGCCTGCGGCTGAGTTACTACTACGCGCAGGATTTGACCCTGGCGCAGATCGGGCGGCTAATGGAAGAGCACGAAGCCACCGTGTCGCGCAAGCTTGACCGCACGCGCGCCGAGTTACGCAAGCAAATCGAAGCGGCCCTGCAACAGCAGGCCAAACTCAGCGCGGCGCAAATCGAATTGTGCTTTGAGTATGCGCGGGAACAATGGCCGTTTGACCTGTCGGCTGCGCTTACCAAAGGACCGTAGCTGGAAGCTTCGTCATTGTGAGTCCCGAGGGTGTTCATCGGGACGAGGAATGTAAGGGGTCTTGCCAACACTGTAAGCTGTTGGCAACGCAGGCGTTGCGCGTTGCAATCCGTGCAAGGAAACGGCTGCACGGCGTTCTAAGCTTTGGAAGCGCAAATGACGCAGTCAAACAAACTCGATCCCATTGCCGGCGCGATTCGGCAGGGCTTGCAGGAGCACGGCAACGGCTCGCAGGGCTGCCCCGCGCCAGACGTGCTGGGGAGCTACTTCGAGCGAAGCCTGGAAGCGGGCGAGCGAGTTCGTTGGGAAACCCACTTTTCCCGTTGCCTGCGCTGCCAAGAGCAGTTGGCGACTCTGGCGCGGATGGAAACCGTCTTGGGCAGCGCGCAGCGGGTCGCCCCACAAGCCGGGTCCTGGTTTCTGAACTGGCGCTGGCTGACGGGGGCAGGCGCCGCAGCCCTCGGCGCGCTGGTGATTTGGGTGGCGCTGCAATCACCGGGCGGCCACCAGGAGATGCTTGTTCGTACAGTGCAGGAGCAGAAAGCACAGGCAAACGAAGTGGCTAAGCTCGATGCAGCGAAGCCTGCGCAAGCGCCCGCAGCAACTGCCGTAGAACCCACGCGCACGCGCGTGCCGGAAGCTGCCTCCGCAGCTCCGCCTCCCGCCTCTGCTCCGCCGCGGACCGACCAGGCGCTCGATACGCTGGCCAGAGCCAACACCGCAACGCAATCCAGCGGCAGCCTGCCGGCCGAGCGGGACCAGGTCGCCGGCAAAGAAGGCTTGGCGGTTTCCGCATCGGGAGAAAAAGGAAGAGCCGCGCTGCGTGAGAGCGACGTCCCGCAGAAGCGCGCGGAGGTTTTATCCGCTGATGCAGTACAGGATGCAAAAGCCGCGGAAGAACAGAAGATTCAATCGGGAGCGGTTGCGAAGCCGCAGATGGCCAAGCAGGTTCCAGCGGTTGCGGCGCAGGTCGCGCCGCCGGTTCCGGCCGACAGGCAGTTCCGCGTCGATGCACCTGCGGCAAAGAAGGAGACAGTGGACCAAAAGGACGCGCTGCGGGCTCAAAGTACGGTTGTGGTCACGCAAGAAGCGCCGCCGCGAGCCAGCGAAGCGCCGGGGTACGATACCGGGCGAAGCGTGCGCGGCCCGCTGCCCATGTTCTCGGCCCTGGCGGGCAGGATTCATTGGCGGTTCTTCGCCGACGGGCGTATCGAGCGCTACGACGAGCGCCTGAAAGCCGGCGACATGACGTCGAACCCGGCCGCTGAAAAACTCCTGGCCGCCTCTGCGCCTTCTGAAAAAGTTTGCTGGGCCGTGGGACAAAAAGGAATCGTGATCCGCACCGTGGATAAGCAGGCGTGGCAGCAAATCGGTTCTCCGACCGAAGAAGACTTGGTGTTTGTAGAAGCGCAGGACGCGCTGCGCGCCACGGTGCGCACGCGCAACAATAAGTCCTACGTAACCAGCGATGGCGGCCGCACCTGGAGCACGCCCTGACCGGCAATTTTGGCTGCCTGTGCTTTCGTGCTAAAATCCACGGTTTCTAACTTCATGGCAGGAGTCGTCTGTGTCGCATGAGCACCATATTTCGCGAAAAGAACTGAAAGCCGACCAACTCCGAGAAACCCTCGTGCATGGCGCGGAAGCCGCGCTCACGCACCAGAAGCAACTTTGGCTGGCGGTCGGCGGCGTCGCGCTGGTTCTGGCGATCGTGTTTGGCTGGCGGTTCTATTCGGAGCGGCAGAACCTGAAGGCCGCGACGGCGTTTGAAGAAGCCAGCAAGATCTTCCAAGCCCGCATCCGCGTTCCCGGCGAACCGGAGCAGCCGGGTGAAACCACTTACGTGGATGAAAAGAACAAGTACGAAGACGCTGCCAAGAAGTTCATTGCGGTCGCGGAAGGTTACTCCGGGACCCGGGCAGGGAAAACCGCCAAGTATTATGCGGGACTGTGTTTCGAGCGCCTGGTCAAATACGATGAGGCCAACAAGTGGCTAAAGCAGGCGGAAAACTCCGGTGACGTGGAACTGGCTTCGCTTTCGCGTTTTCAGCAGGCGCAAATTCTGGAAAAGACCGGAAAGGGCGGCGAAGCGGTAAAGGTTTACCAGCAACTGATGGCCAATCCGACCACCATGGTGCCGAAGCCTTTCGCCATGCTGGCGCTCGCGGATTACTACGCGAAGACCAATCCAGCCGAAGCCCGTAAGCTCTACGAGCAAATCAGGAGCGAATTCCCGAAATCGGGTCTGGCGCGAACCGCGCAGGATCGGCTCGATTTTCTCGGGCCGTCGTAAGAAAGATCGCTCGCGGACCCCTTCCGCGAATCGAATCAACCCATGCCGCTCGCTGCTTATGCCATGGAGGTTGCCCGGTCCCGCGGGCGGCGTTTTCCTGAGCCTGCGCATCCCTACCGCAATGACTTTGCCCGCGACCGCGACCGTGTAATTCATTCCCGCGCCTTTCGCCGCCTGGAAGCCAAAACCCAGGTTTTCACCACGCGTTATTCCGACCACTTTCGCAACCGGCTGACCCACACCTTGGAAGTCGCGCAGATCGCGCGGACCGTGGCGGGGGCGCTGAACCTGAATACCGACCTGGCGGAAGCGCTGGCGCTGGCGCACGATATCGGCCACCCGCCGTTTGGCCATGCCGGCGAGCGCCGCCTGGACACCCTGATGCGCGGCTTCGGCGACCGCTTCGATCACAACCTGCACGCCTTGCGCATCGTGGACCACTTCGAGCAGCGCTACCTTTCCTTCGAAGGGTTGAACCTCACCTTCGAAGTGCGCGAGGGCATCATCAAGCATTCTCGCGACTACCGCGCCGCGGAATTCCCGGAACTCGCCGAGTATGAATTGGACCTGCGTCCGCCGCTCGAAGCTCAACTGATCGACTTGGTGGACGAAATCGCCTACAACACTGCGGATCTGGACGATGGCTACGAGGCGCGGCTGGTCGGGCTCGACATGATTTGCCACGGCGTCCCCCTGTTCGCCGCGGCGTTTTCCATCGTGAAGCACCAGCATCCGGATGCGCGGCCGAAACTGCAGTTCCTGGAAGCACAGAAGCTCGTGCTCGATCAACTGGCCAGCGACTTGATCCAGACCACGCGCATCGCGGCGGAATCGTTGGGCGCGAAGTCGGTGAATGATGTACGCGAGCACCCCCGGCGCCTGGCCGCGTTCAGTCCCGAGGTGGCAAAAGCCAACGCCACCCTAAAGAAATTCCTCTATGCCGAACTGTACGGGCATCCTTCTATCGTGGAAGAGCGCGACCGCTCAGTGGAGGCGCTGGAAGATCTATTCCGCTTCTACCTGGCCCAGCCGGAGAAAATGCCGCCGTTCTATGCCGAGCAGGCCCGCAAGCAACCGCTCCACCGCGTGGTGTGCGATTACGTCGCCGGGATGACCGATCAATTCCTGCTGCGGCAGCACGCGGAGCGAATCGGAGGGCAGCCATGCACATAATCCTGTGGGAATTCCGGGTGCACGCGAAATCGAGAAAGTCGTTTCTGCGCGCCTACGGCAACCAGGGCGATTGGGCCAGGTTATTTCGCAAGGCGCCGGGATACGTTGGCACGCATTTGCTGCCCGATCCCGATGACCGCCTCCGTTTTTTTACCCTCGATATCTGGGCAACGCGTTCCGCGTTTGTCCGGGCAAAGAAGCGGTTCCATGCGGAATACGCGGCGCTCGATGCGCGCTGCGAGAGCCTGACCCGCAGTGAAAAGCGCATCGGCAGCTTTGATTTTTGAACGCGCGCGAAGGAACGTTAAGAGCCTTCTAACGAAGACTGAGGCAAATCGGCCAGCATCTTGCAGGGCCTGGCGGGATGAACCCGCGGCCGATCTTTGTCCATGCCTGCTGGCGGACCGGAAGCACCTACGTCTGGTCGAAATTCCGCGAACAGCCTCGCTATCGTTGCTACCTTGAACCGCTCCACGAAGCTTTCATCGCGTCTCCCGCAAGCCGCTTCGAAGCAGAATATCAGAGCCGGGTGACGGAGAAAATGCGCCACCCCGCGTTGCGGGCGCACTATTTCGCGGAATATCCCTTCCGCCCCGCCGGCGGCGTGGAAAAGTTTGCTGCCCACTTTCCCTACCAGCGCTACTGTCTGGCGCCCGGCGATGAAGACCCGGCGCTGGAAGAATATATTGGGCAACTTCTACACTTAGCCTGGGGCAACGGCCAAATCCCTCTGCTGCAGTTCAACCGTGGTTTGCTGCGTTCCCAATGGCTGCGGCAGAAGTTCAACTCGATCGACGTGCTGCTGCTCCGCGACCCCTGGGAAACGTGGCATTCCTACTGTTCGTTTCCGCACCGCTATTTCATTACCGTAACGGCTTGCATCGCCGGGCAGAACCGCGATTCGGCGTGGTTCCAGCCGCTCCGCGAACTGCTGGATGTGCCCTGTTTCGCGGGCGGGGATATGCAGAAGGATCTGGATTTCTATTATGAATTTACAGGACAGAATGAAGCTCACCTTCCCGCGCTGTTCTGCTACTTCTACTTGCTGACGGCGCTTCATAATCTGCGCCACGCGGATGTCGTACTCGACCTGGATCACATCGCCGCTTCGCCCGAAGCGCGCGACCGGGCCGAAAAAGCCCTTTTGGCCCACGGCATCGAACTATCGCTGGCCGATTGCCGGCTTCCGGTCAAAGCCGGCGCGCGCCATGGCTGGCAGAACGACGCTATGCAGCGAGCCTGGGCACTCCTGGAGAGATCTCTGCGCGAGGAACTCTTGGTTTCCCTTGACCGATTCGGCGAAATGGCGCCGTTCCTTTCCACCACCTTCCAGGAAATTACGGCGGAGTTTGTGGAGCCCAGCGAAACCTGTGCGCCTGTTGCTTCCATTTAGTCATTGCCTGATTCGCGTTTACCGAAGCAACGCGGCCCGGTCCTTGAATTGACACCACCCCCGCGGCTCGTAATAATGACCTTGCGGAAAGATGGCGGCCTTATTGGCTGGCCGCCGGGCGGGGCTGCCGTGCAGGAAATGGAAGGAAGCGACATGTTCTTGGATGTCAAGGAACTCGCTGTCCGAAAAATTCGCATCCGCAGGAGCTACGCCCCGGGTCTGCTCGATTTCAAGACCGAAGAGTTCCGGCAAGCGGGGCCATTGGACGTGCGCGCTACGGCGGAACTGGTGGAAGGCCACATCCGCGTGTACGGTCAGATGAGCGTGCGCGTGGAACTGACCTGCGCCCGCTGCCTGGATTCGGTGACCGAGGAAGTCAGCCGGGATTTCGACCTCTACTACCGGCCCGCATCCAGCTCACCCCAAGGGGAAGAAATCCATCTGAAGGAAGGCGAGACAGAGGTCGCTTTTTTTCAGGGCGAGGGCCTTTTCCTCGCCGAAGTATTGGTGGAGCAGGTCAACCTGCAGATTCCCATGAAGGCCATTTGCCGCAGTGATTGCCGCGGGCTATGCGCTTCCTGTGGCGCGAACCTGAACCATGACGAATGCCGCTGCGAAGCCCGGTCGGCGGACCCGCGGCTGGCGCCTCTGGCGCGCCTTAAGTTGGACTGGTCCAAAAAGCAATAGAAATTCCCCGCAAAATCGTGTAAAATTGCCGCTTTTGAGCACATCCTTTAGGAGTCACTATGCCGAACCCCAAGCGACGCCACTCGAAGACGCGCAAGAACAAGCGCCGCTCCCATGATTTCTTGACCACCCCTTCGCTTTCGGAATGCCCCAACTGCCACGAGCGCAAGATGCCCCATCAAGCTTGTCCCAGTTGCGGGTATTATAAGGGCCGCGCCGTGATTGCGGCCGCCAAGTCCTAAGCTGCTCTTCCGGATTCTACCCAGTCCGGAGCCGGCAAACTCATGACAACCATCGCACTCGATGCCATGGGCGGCGATAGCGCCCCGCAAGCCGAAGTGGAGGGCGCGATTGCTGCCGCCCGCGAGTTTGGGGTTCGCGTCGCGCTGGTCGGGCAGCCTGAGAAGATCAAGCCCGAACTGGAGCGCCACCCGCACCGCGGAGCTGCCGTCGAGATCGTGCCCGCCGCCGATGTCATCACCATGCACGATTCGCCGGTGCAGGCGGCACGCAAGAAGCGCGATAGCTCCGTGCATGTCGCCGCGCGAATGGTCAAAGCAGGAGAAGCCGATGGCCTGGTGAGCGCCGGCAATACCGGCGCGGTGATGGCCATTTCCTATTTCGTGCTGGGGACATTGCCTTCGGTGGACCGGCCGGCGCTGGCGGCGCCGTTTCCCACGTCGAAGGGCGGTGTTTCCGTCATGCTCGATGTGGGCGCGAACGTGGATTCGAAGGCTGCGCATCTCGAGCAATTCGCGGTGATGGGCGAAATCTACTACCGCGCTATTTTCGGGACGCGGCGGCCCAAGGTGGCGGTGCTTTCCATCGGCGAGGAAGAGGTAAAGGGCAACGAACTCACCAAGGAAACCGTCGCCCGGTTGAAACAGATGCATCTGAATTTCACCGGCAACGTGGAAGGCCGCGACGTCTTTGCCGGCAGCGCCGACGTGATCGTTTGTGACGGATTCATCGGCAACGTCGCGCTGAAGATCAGTGAAGGCTTGGTCGAGCACATGATCAAGATGCTCAAGGAAGGGCTGGGCAGCACCTGGACCACGCAAGTGGGCGCGCTGCTGGCTCGCGGCGCCTTCAAAGACTTGAAAAGAAAACTGGACTATTCTGAATACGGAGGCGCGCCCCTGCTGGGCGTGAAAGGGATTACCATCATCGGCCACGGCCGCTCCAATGCCAACGCGATCAAGAACGCCATCCGCGTGGCCGCGGAACTGAGCAAAGCGAAAATCAACGAAAAAATCGAACAGGAGCTGGGCGCGCTCACCGGCGCGTCTCGCTAGAATTCAGGATTCATGGGTAAACTGGCATTTATCTTCCCTGGACAAGCTTCGCAGTACCCGGGAATGGGCAAGGACCTCGCGGAAAAGTTTCCTGTCGCCCAACGTGTGTTCGAGGAGGCGGATCAAGCCCTCGGGTTCGAGATTTCCAAACTTTGTTTTGAAGGCTCCGAAGAAGCGCTGAAGCAAACCGAGAATACCCAGCCCGCAATTCTCGCCGTTTCCGTCGCGGTGTACCGGGTCCTGGAAGAGCGCAAGGCACTGCCTGATTTTGTCGCCGGCCACAGCCTGGGGGAATATTCAGCGGTGGTCGCCGCAGGCGGGGTGGCCTTTGCCGACGCGGTGCGCCTGGTGCGCAGCCGTGGCAAGTACATGCAGGAAGCCGTGCCTGCCGGAGAAGGCGCGATGGCCGCCATCCTGGGCATTTCCTCGGCGCAGGTGGAGGAGATCTGTCGCAAGGTGAGCGATGCCGGCAAAGTCTCCGCGGCCAACTTGAATTCTCCGGAGCAGACCGTAATCTCCGGCCAGGCCGCCGCGGTTAAACGCGCGGTGGAAGAAGCTTCGGCCAGCGGCGCCAAGCGCGCGGTGATCCTGCCCGTGTCCGCGCCCTTCCATTGCGAAATGATGATGCCCGCACAGCTCCGGCTGGAAAAGGATCTGCACGCAACCCCGTTCGCCCCCTTGCGTGTTCCCCTGGTGAACAACGTGGATGCCGCGCTGGTTTCCAGCGGAGAAGAAGCGCGCGACGGCCTGATCCGCCAGGTGTGCATGCCGGTGCGCTGGGAAGCCTCCGTCCGCGAACTGATCGAGCAGGGCGTTTCCATTCTTGTTGAAGTCGGTCCCGGCCGCGTGCTCAGCGGCCTGCTGCGGCAGATTGACCGCAGCGTGCACTGCTTCAACGTGGAGGACGAAAAGAGTTTGAACGCCACGCTTGAAAAGCTGGCCTCGGCGCGGAAAGAGACGGAAGCCTGACGCCATGTTCAGCCTGAAAGCCAAAGTCGCGCTGGTCACCGGGGCTTCCCAAGGCATTGGGCGCGCGGTCGCCCTGGCGCTGGCTGAAGCCGGGGCAAAAGTGGTCCTGGCCGCGCGCAATGCGGAAAAACTGGCCGCCGTCGCCGGCGAAATCGCTGCGGCCGGCGGGGAAGCCCTGGCGATCACCATGGATGTTGCCGAGCCGGAGCAAATCAAGTCCGGCTTCAAGCAAGCAGTTGAGAAATTCGGCGCCCTGCACATTCTGGTGAATAACGCCGCGGTGAACCGCGACGGCCTGGCTCTGCGCATGAAGCAGGACGATTGGGACGCCGTCCTTCGCACCAACCTGACCGGCGCCCACTGGTGCATCCAGCAGGCGCTGGCGGTGATGGGCAAGCAGCGCTGGGGCCGCATCATCAATATCACTTCGGTGGTGGCGCAAGCGGGCAACGCAGGACAGGCCAACTACATTGCTTCCAAGGCCGGATTAATTGGATTGACCCGGGCAATCGCGCACGAATACGCCTCGCGCAATATCACCTGCAATGCCGTGGCCCCGGGCTTCATTGTAACCGCCATGACCGACGGGCTTCCGCAGGGCGTGAAGGAGCAGATGGCGGCGAAGATACCGCTGGGCCGCATGGGCACGGACCGCGATGTGGCTGCGGCGATTGTCTATCTCGCTTCCGAGGAAGCGGGCTACGTCACCGGGCACGTGCTGGATGTGAACGGCGGCATGCACATGGGCTAGCAGGCCACGCAAACCGCCGCCTTTGCGTCAATCTGAGTTCGCCGGGAGGCGGATGAAGAACCTCGATGCGCATGGTGCCAAGGACTTGTGACCGAGATTCTTGCGGGCAGGAACGGGCCTCAAAGTGACCAAGTGACTTCATGCGCAGATCGCCAGGCCGCCGGCAAGTTGACCCGGCTGGGCGCGATGCATAAAATATGTGAGTTTACGAACAGGCAAGCAACCAGGGGAACCTGCATAGGATTGCAGGGATTCGAGGAGAACACATGGCTAGTGTTGAAGAACGCGTAAAGCAGATCATTGTGGAGCAACTGGGCGTGGATGAGGGCGAAGTCACCCCCACCGCCTCGTTTGTGGACGATCTGGGCGCGGATTCGCTCGATATCGTCGAGTTGGTGATGGCCTTTGAAGAAGGGTTCGGGATTGAAATTCCCGACGAAGAAGCGGAAAAGATTCGTACCGTAAAAGACGCGAACGAGTACATCGCGAAGCACGCCAAAAAGTAGCCCGAGCCGGGCGGCGCCCGTTTCTTAGTTTGTGAAGTACCTGGTGGCGGGCTCGCTCCCGCCCTGGCCCTGCTGCCAATCTTCCGGGGTGGTTCTTGAACCGCCCCGCCTGACGGAGATTCCATTTTGACACGTCGTGTCGTTGTCACCGGTGTGGGCTTGGTTTGCGGCTGCGGCATCGGTACCGAAGAAGCCTGGAAGAATATCCTCGCCGGCCAATCCGGCATCGGCCCTATCACTCATTTTGATGCTACCGGCTTCGATTGCCGTATCGCGGGCGAGGTGAAGAACTTTGACCCGCTGAACTGGATTGAAAAGAAAGAGCTCAAGAAAATGGGCCGGTTTATTCAACTGGCCCTGGCGGCATCCGATTTTGCGGTGAAGATGTCCGGACTTGCCGTCGGTCCCGCAATAGCGGAACGAACGGGCGTTTTTATCGGGTCGGGCATCGGCGGCTTTGACGTGATCGAGCGTGAGCACTCGAAATTGCTGGCCGGCGGGCCGGGCAAGATTTCGCCTTTCTTCATCCCGGCCACCATCGTGAACCTCGCCGCCGGGCATGTTTCGATTCGTTTCGGCGCCAAGGGGCCCAATTCCGCCACGGCCACCGCCTGCTCTGCCTCCGCGCATGCGATTGGCGACGCGTTCAAAATCATTCAGCGCGGCGATGCCGACGTGATGATCGCCGGGGGCGCTGAAGCTGCGATCACGGCGATGAGCGTCGGTGGCTTTGCCGCCATGAAGGCGCTTTCCACGCGCAACGATGAACCGCAGCGCGCCAGCCGCCCCTTCGATGCCCAGCGGGATGGCTTCGTCGTTGGCGAAGGCAGCGGCATCCTGGTTCTGGAAACACTCGAACATGCGCAAAAGCGCGGAGCCAGGATTCTGGTGGAAGTGGCGGGCTACGGCATGTCCGGCGACGCCTACCACATCACCCAGCCTGCCGAAGAAGGCGATGGCGGCTTCCGCGTTATGCGCGCGGCCATCAACGACGCAGGCATCTCCACCGGCGACATCGGTTACATCAATGCCCACGGCACTTCCACGCCTATCGGCGACGCCCTGGAAACCACGGCCATGAAGCGCCTGTTCGGCGAGCGCGCGAAGACCGTGCCGGTCAGTTCGACCAAATCCATGACCGGACACTTGCTGGGCGGTGCGGGCGGCCTGGAAGCCGGCATCAGCGTTCTGGCCCTGCGCGACCAGACGCTGCCACCCACCATCAACTACGAAAATCCCGATCCGGCCTGCGATTTGGATTACGTCCCGAATCACGCGCGCAAGGCGGAAGTGCGCTACGCCTTGTCGAACTCGTTCGGATTTGGCGGCACCAATGCCGCCCTGCTGTTCAAGCGCTGGGAGTCGTAGGACGGGCCTCCAGGTCTGTCCGGCTTTTTGGTTTTGTAGCGCCGGGACGGGTCGTGTCCCGGCAGTCTTTGACTTTGCCGCCGCCCGACGAGTACCCACTTATGAAAATCATCGTGTGCATGAAGCAAGTCCCCGCAAAAGACGCTCCGCTGCACATCAGCGAAGGCGCCGCGTGGATCCGCGAAACCGACATCAGCTTTGAGACCAACGAGCCGGATAGCTTCGCGCTCGAAGAAGGCCTGCGCCTGAAGGAAAAGCACGGCGGGGAAGTGATTACCCTTTCCCTCGGTCCCGAACGCGTGAAGCAGACCATCAAGGAAGGTTTGGCGAAGGGCGCCGACCGCGGCATCCATGTACTCGACGACGCGTTCCACGCGCTCGACCCGCTGGGCTCCGCAAAATTGCTGGCTGCGGCCATCCGCAAGGAATCGCCGGACCTGGTGCTCACCGGCTTGCAGAGCGACGACCACGGCTTCGGCCAGTCCGGCGTCCTGCTCGCCGAACTGCTCGGCCTGCCCCATGCCACCATCATCATGCAGATCGAGGTGAATGGCGCCCGGATGAAGCTCAAGCGCGAACTCGAGGCGGGATGGTTTCAATGGATGGAGTGCCCGCTGCCGGCGGTGCTGTCCATTCAGTCCGGCATCAACAAGCCGCGCTATGCATCGCTGAAGGGCATCATGGCCGCCAAGAAAAAAGAAATCACCGTGATTGCGCGGCCGGACTTGGGCGTCAGCATCGAGCCGACGCAAAAAGTCGAGCGCGTGTACGTGCCGGTCAAGTCCAAGAAAACGGAAATGCTCGCCGGGACCGCCAAAGAATCCGCCGCCAAGCTGATTGAGAAACTGCGCTTCGAAGCGAGGGTGCTCTAATGAATATTCTTTTGATTACCGAACAGCGCGGCGGGCAGTGGAACAAAGTCAGTTTTGAAACATTGGCCGCGGCGCAACAAATGGCCGCAGAAACCGGCGGCAAACTTTCTGCCGTCGTCATCGGCAAGGGTGTCGCCGGACTGGCGAACGAGCTCGCCGCAAGAAATCTGGCCGAAGTGCTGCTGGTCGAGCACGACTTGCTGGGAGCTTACACGCCCGACGGCTTCTCGCTGGCCCTCAAGCAGGTGATCGAGCAGGCCAAGCCCGACTTGGTCCTGTTGCCGCACACCTATCAGGTGCGCGACTTCGCGCCCAAACTGGCTGCATCGCTCGGCAAGGGCATGATTGGCGACTGCATCGGCTACCGCAACGACGGCGGCAAGCTGGCGTTTGTGCGCCAGATGTTTCAGGGCCGCACCGCTGCCGACGTGACCTTTCAGGGCGCCGCGCCATGGTTCGCTACGTTCCAGGCGGGCGCGTTCCGCTCCGATCTGGTGAAAGATGGCGCATCCTCCGCCCCGGTGCGCGCGGTCAGCGTAAATCTTTCCGCGGAGCAGATCCGCACCAAACCGCTGGAACTTTTCCGCGAGGCCAAGCAAGCGATCGACCTGACGCAAGCGCCCGTGATTGTGGCCATCGGCCGCGGCATCAAGGAAGCGGCAAACCTGCCCATGGTGGAAAAGCTGGCGCAACTGATGGGGGGAGAAATCGCCGCCTCGCGCCCGATTTGCGACGAAGGCTGGCTGCCCATGGAACGGCAAATCGGCAGCTCGGGCCAGACCGTCGCGCCGAAACTTTATCTCGCGCTGGGCATCAGCGGCGCGATTCAGCACGTGGTCGGCATGAAGGGCTCGCGCTGCATCGTGGCCGTCAACAAAGACGCCAACGCTCCCATCTTCGAAGTCGCCGACTACGGCATCGTCGGCGACATTTTCGAAATCATCCCCGCCCTTACTGAATCGTTGCAGAAGACGACGTAGGGTAAAGGGCCCGGGGCCGCCGCCGTTCAGGGTTTGGGCCGGCCCCTTCGAGTGATTCTGCTAAAATATCCGCGTGACGATCGAACGCGAACAACTGGAAGGCGACGTACTCATCGTGGGTGCGGGGCCGGCGGGTCTGGGCTGCGCGCTTCATCTTGCCAGACTTATCGAGGCCCACAATAAGAGCGGCGCCAAGCCCGAACTTTCCACAGAAAATATTTATGTATTGGAGAAGGCGCGCGAGCTCGGCGCGCACCAACTGAGTGGCGCGGTGATGGACCCCCGCGGCCTGGCAGAACTCGTCCCCGACTACACCTCGAGCGCGCCCCCCGGCGTTCTGGACGCCCAGGTGGGTGATGACGCCGCATACTTTTTCACTGAAAAGCGCGCGCTGAAATTTCCCATCACCCCGCCGCCGCTGGAAAACCACGGTAACTACGTCATCTCTCTGAGCAAGCTGGTGAAGTGGCTGGGCGGCTTGGTTGAAAAAACCGGCACAAACGTCTTCACCGAATTCACCGCAGCGTCGCTGATTTACGAAAAAGAGGGCATCGCCGGCGTCATCACCGGCGACAAGGGCGTTGATAAGCACGGCAAGCCGAAAGACAACTTCGCGCCCGGCTACGAATTGCGCGCCAAGGTCACCGTGCTGGCCGAAGGCCCGCGCGGCTCGCTCACCAAGCAGCTTGTGGACAAATTCAAGCTGGAAAACCTCAACCCGCAGGTCTATTCGCTGGGTATCAAGGAATTATGGGACGTGCCACCGGGGCGCATCCAGCCCGGCTTTGTTGCCCACACCATGGGCTGGCCGATGTCGAGCGAGATGTACGGCGGCGGCTGGATTTATGGGATGCAGAATAATCGCGTCTCGCTGGGGCTGGTAGTCGGCCTGGAATACCACAACCCGCAATTCGACCCGCACGAGGCGTTTCAGAAACTCAAGACCCACCCCTTTGTGCGCCGCATCATCGAGGGCGGCAAGCTGGTGCGTTACGGCGCGAAGACGCTGCCCGCCAGCGGCTGGTACTCCATGCCGCGTAACTACGTGGATGGCGGCCTGATTATCGGCGATTCCGGTGGCTTCCTGAATGCGCAGCGCCTGAAGGGCGTGGGCATGGGCATCAAAAGCGGGATGCTCGCCGCGGAAACCATTTTCGAAGCACTAAAGTCCGGTGACACCTCTGCCAAATCCCTTGCTGGCTTCAAGCAAAGAGTGGACGCAAGCTGGATCAAGCAGGAATTGTGGGAAGTGCGCAACTTCCACCAGTCGTTCACCAAGGGTTTCTGGCTGGGCATGGTGCACACCGGGCTGCAATTCATCAGCGGCGGGCGCGGGCTGATTGATCCCTGGCGCGTGAAAGCCGGGCACGAGATGTACCACCCGTTAGATGCCGCGGCGAATCGCAATCCAGACCGGTTCAAAGGCGATGGCGCGCTCACGTTTGACCGCTTGACCGACATCTACCACTCCGGCACGCGCCACGAAGAAGACCAGCCTTGCCATCTGCAAGTAGCCGACACAAACATCTGCGCGGATAAATGCACGAGTGAGTACGGTAATCCCTGCCAGTATTTCTGCCCAGCGGCGGTTTATGAAATGGCGGAAGAAAAGGGTCAGCGCAAACTGAAGATCAATTTTTCAAACTGCGTGCATTGCAAGACCTGCGACATTATGGATCCCTATCAGGTCATCAACTGGGTTACGCCCGAAGGCGGTGGCGGCCCCAATTACGAAGGAATGTGATGCCGCGCCCAGCGTTCTAGGCGCTTGGCGATCAACTCGGCGCTTTCTACTTTTGCCAGTTCGCCCTCCCGCGACAGAGACTATTGTCTCCCCAGTGAGCCAATTTCTCACGGAATCTAATCCGCAAGTTGTTGATTTCTTTGAATTTCATAACAATGATTAATTAAATCAATATTGTGCTTGACAAAATGAAGCGCGTGGTTTATTAAATCAATTCATGGACATCTCAAAGGCAACTTGCCCAGAATGCCACCAAGCCCTGAAGATCAACCGCATGGCCTGCGCAAGCTGCAAAGTGAACCTGGAAGGCGAGTTTGAGGTTTCCCCTCTGGGCCAACTTTCCCACAACGACCAGGCTTTCGTAATTGCTTTCGTGCGGCACCACGGCTCGATCAAGAAAATGGAAAGCATCTTCGACATCAGCTATCCCACGGTGAAGAACCGCCTGAATGCCATTGGTGCGGCCCTGGAAAAGGGCTTCGAGGCGCCGAGCACGAATCTATATGTACTGGAGCAGCTTTCCCGCGGAGAAATTACGGTTGAGGAAGCGCTGGAAAAACTGAGCTAACTGAAAAGGAGACACGCCATGTCTGTGGAACGCAAGAAAGTTCTGGAAATGCTGGCCGCGGGAAAGATCACTGCGGAGGAAGCGGAAAAGCTCCTGGAAAAGCTTGCCTGCTGCAGCGCGGGAGAAGAATCCGAGGCGGGAGAAACGGCCACAGCCGGCGATCCGGTGGCCCCCAAAACAAAGAAGCGTTTCCTGCGGATCGAGGTAGACGAGCCCGCGGGGAAGCGGGTGAACATGCGCGTGCCGCTGGCCTTCGTGCGCTCGGGCATGGCTCTGATGGGCGTGTTGCCGGAGAAGTTGCAGCAGCGGCTTGCGGACCGCGGAATTGATATTGGGGTGATCGCCGGCATCCGCAACTCGAAAGACATCAATCTTCAGGCCGACTTGCAAGAACTGAACATAGATGTGGACGAGCCGGACGGAAAGAAAGTCCGCATCTACAGCGAGTAGGGAAGGAGGCAGAATGACCCGCCATTTTCGATTGATTGCCACGGCGCTCTTGCTGGCGGTTCCTTGCATTGAAGCAATGGAGCACTTTTCGACCGGCACCCGGGTGTTGCTTGCTCTCGGACTAGGTTTTGTGACCGCAGTTGTTCTGGTCCTTTTGACCAACGAGAATGACCCATGAGCGAAGATTGATGGCCCCGCCCCTACCTGACAAATCTTCCCGATCCGAGTGTTTTCCGCACTTTACTCCACGCGGATTCCGGCAGGAACCCGATGGCCAAGCACGCGACGCCGACCCACAGCAACACCGAGATCCATAGCGAATCCCAGAAGTTTCCAAGTCCAATGAAAACGAGCAGGGTTGTTACCCAAACCGGAGCGGTTGCGACCAGCAAGATTTCGGGGGAAAAGAGGATAAAGGTCATTACTTCCACAACCCGCGAATCTTTGATGTCTGGGTATGGCATGGGACGCCATCTTCCTTAGCTGGGCGTTTTTCTTCCAAACAGTCTGCGGAAGAAGTTCTTCAGTTTCGCACCAAATCCTGTTGCTTCGGTCTTCGGCGGGGCCTCAGATTGGACCGCCACGGGTCTCGGCGTTCCGGGAGGCTTCGCAGCCACCGCGACTCGTTCCACCCGGCCGGAAAAGCGCACCGGGTGCAGGCGCACTTCGCGCAGCAGCTTGATTTTCTGCACGCGGGGCAGGGGCGGTGGCGCCGGCGCATCCGCGCTGAAGGTGAGCGGCGGCATCACCGCGGTGTACACCACTTCTTCTTTTTTCGCTTCTTCCCTGCGAGGTTCTTCGGACTTGGCTCGTACGGGCGCTTCGGCCGGCCTTGCGGCTTCCGAGGGCTCGCGTTTCGCAGCCGCCGGAATTTCGCAGCGGCATGCCCCAACCGCTTCGCGCAGGTTTTCGATTTGTCCGCCGGGCACGGTGACTTCGCCCAATTGCGGCACCAGGATTTTCTGGCCGCTGAATTGGTGTTCGAGCCGCACCGCGCCGTGCGGCGAATACACGCACATCTCGCCACGGGCATCGAGGCCGACGACGGCATCCCGGGGCAAACCTCCCACACTTACCGGCGACGCCACCACCATCGCAGTGAAGATTTGCAGGGGCAGTTCGGCGGAAACGCGCGCGTGCACTTTGCCGAAACTCAAGGCCAGGGTGATGGCCCCGCCGGACTTCAGCACTGAAAGTTGCGCCGGGCCGCAGATATCAATTTCGCCGCCGTCGGGCAGGGTGATGCGGGCGTGGCCGCCGGTGACGGTAACTTCACTGCCGCTGAGCAAGGCGGTCGCGGTGCGCGGGCCATCGCGCGTGATCGCTACGTTTCCTCGCGCGGTGAACCCTTCCCCTTCAATGTGGCCGACGAATTCCTGCGATTGCGCCGCGGCTGGTCCAGGCCGGAACAAGACGGCAAAGACGAGCGCAACAACGCTTCCTGTCCGTTGCCATCTCCAATGTGAAAATTGAATTCTCAAATTAACCCGCGCCGCTTCGCCTATACTATACGCGATGGCAGAATCCGCAGAACCCACAGCCGTGGGAACCGCGCCGGGCGAAGTTGCCCGCGAATCCGCCGCCACGTCTCACTTCGACATTGTTTACCCTGAGCTTTCCCGCGGCCGCCGCATGCAAATTCCGGTGATTGCCGCCGGCGTTTATGCCGTGGCGCGCACGCTGGGCCCTACGCTGGATTACGAAGTGCTGGGTTGGCGCCATGCGCAACGCGTGTACGACGCGGGCCAGCGCGCCATTTACGCGTTCTGGCACCGCGCGATCTTTGCCACCATGTGGTGGTGGCGCCATCGCGGCATCGTGGTGATGAACACCACCAATTTCGACGGCCAGTGGACGCGCAAAGTAATCGAGCGGCTCGGCTATGGCACCGCGCAGGGCAGCAGCTCCCGCGGCGGCCTGAAAGGACTGGCGGTGATGGCGCAGCGCCTGCGCGAAGGTTTGGACGTAGCCTTCACGATTGACGGCCCGCGCGGCCCGCGTTACGTGGCCAAGCCCGGCCCGGCCATGCTGGCCCGCAAGACCGGCTTTCCCATTCTGACCTTTCACACCACGGCGCAGAACGGCATCACGCTGGAGAGGACCTGGGACCATTTCCAGTTGCCCAAGCCCTTCTCGAAAGTGGTGATGATTCTCGCGCCCCCCATCTACGTTCCACGCAATGCCGGTAAGGATCTGCTGGAAGAGAAGCACGACAAAATGCAGAAGTCGCTCGAGCGCGTCCGCGACCTGGCCGAGGGCTGGTATCAATTGACGCCCGCAGAACGCGAACGTCTGCGGACAGAACTCAACTCCTGAACAGTTGACCAGCCCGTTACCAAATTCCTCGTTCGGCTTAGGCCGACTCGGAGGGTGGCGCCCTGAAGGAACAGCTGGGCGGCCAGCTATTCTATTATTCGCGCCCGGTGGACGTGTAATCTCCCAGAATCACTTTCACATCCATTTTCTGGCGGCCGCGGTAAATGGTGAGTGAGGCGGTTTCGCCGGGGCGTTTGCGGTTCAATGCCAGGTTCAATTCGAACTGGTTAGTGACGGGGTTGCCATCGATCGCGACTACGATGTCGCCGCCGATCAGTACTTGCTGGAATCCGAGGCGCGCCGAGCGGCTGCCGCCACGAAGCCCGGCGCGGTCTGCGGGCGAGCCCGAAGTGACCTGCTCGATCAGCATGCCCTCCTCGACCGGGAGTTGCAGAGCGTCGGCCAGTTGCGGGAAAAGTTCTAGGCTGCGCACTCCGAGAAAGGCGCGATGCACTTTGCCGTCGCGCAACAAATCATCCACGATGCGTTTGGCGGTGTTGATGGGAATGGCGAAGCCGATCCCCGCGGTGGTTCCGGTGGGGGTGAAGATGGCGCTGTTGATGCCGATCACCTGCCCGGAGGAATTCAGCAGCGGGCCGCCGGAATTGCCCTGATTGATGGCGGCGTCAGTCTGAATCGCATCGTCAATCAATGTGGTTTGTCCGGTTTGTACAGTGCGGCCCAGCGCGCTGACCACGCCGGTGGTGAGCGTGCTTTGGAATCGGCCAAAGGGATTGCCGATGGCCAGCACGCGCTGGCCGACCTTCAGCCTGGCAGAATCACCCAGCGACAGGGGGCTGAACTTGCGGCCCTTGGTGTCAATGCGCAGCAGCGCTACGTCATTGCGTTCGTCGCCGCCCACCAGTTGCGCGGTGTAACGCCCGCGGTCCTTGCCGTCGCCGAGCGTGACTTCTACTGTTTGCGCGCCCTGAATCACGTGATAGTTGGTCAGCACGTGGCCCTTGTCGTCAATCAAGAAACCAGAGCCCGCGCCTTCCTGCGGCACTGGATTCATGAACCAGTCGTAGGCTACGGCACGCGTCACGATGTTGGCCACCGCGGGAGATGAAGTCTGGTAAATCCGCACATTCACCGCTTCCTCGGATTCAAGCTGCCCCGGTGATACGGACTGAATGGCCGCCGGCAATGCCTGCACTTCGGTGGGATTATGCGGACCCCAGCGGGCCCCGGCCCACCACGAGCCCAGCCCAATCACCAACCCCAGCAGAAGTAAGCGTCCGCCATCTTTTGCATTCATTCGTGTTCGCATCCTTCCTGAAGCCTTTTCAATTCGATGCCACCAGTTGTTTCAAGCGTTCCACCAGTCGCGCAGCCTGCGCGCGGGTGTGTTCTAGGGTCCCCGAGCAATCCACCGGATCGGTAGCGCAGCGCAATTTCTCCTCGATAGGCATCTGCGCCGCCAGCCGCGCCTGGGCCTGCTCGAGAGTGAGCCCGCGGGCTTGCAGGCGCTCAAGTTGCTGCTCCGGGCGGCACCAGCACACCACCAGCCGGTCCATGCGACTGTGATACCCGGCTTCAATCATCAGCGCCGCCTCGATGACGCCGAGCTTCAGGCCCGCAGCTTCCCAATCCGCGAGTTGCTTTTCCTGCCAGGCAATCACGTGCGGATGCACAATGCGATTGAGCGCCTGCCGCCGCGCGGCGTCAGCGAAAACAATTTCGCCCAGCCGGCTGCGGTTCACCGTGCCATCGGGGTTGCAGATGCCCTGGCCGAATTCGCGCAACACGTCGGCGTAGGCCACTCCGCCACGGTCAATCATGCGATGCGCGACGGGATCCGCTTCCAGCACCGCCAGCCCCTTTTCGCGCAGCATGGCCACCACGGTGCTTTTTCCGCAGGCAATGCCGCCGGTAAGTCCGACGCGCAACATCAGCCACGCTTCCCCGCGGACTGCCCGGCGGCTTGTTGCTCGCCCCCGCCACGGCGCAGCTTCGCCGCCTTCACCGTGTTGCTCATCAGCATGGCGATGGTCAGCGGGCCCACGCCGCCGGGGACGGGGGTGATCGCTCCAGCGACTTGCGCCGCGTCCGGGTGAACATCGCCCACGGTGGTGAAACCCTTCTCGCGGAATTTTTCGAGCCGCCCGGGATTATTCGCGAACAAGTTTTCCGCCAGCGCCGCATCCGTGATGCGGTTGGTGCCGACGTCGATCACCGTGGCACCGGCCGCGATCCAGTCTTTTTGCACGAAACCGGCCTTGCCCATCGCCGCGACAACAATGTCGCCGCGGCGCACCACTTCCGGCAGGTTACGCGTTTTCGAGTGGCAGATGGTGACCGTGGCATGCGAGTGCATCAGCAGGATGGCCATGGGCTTGCCCACGATGTCACTGCGGCCCACCACCACCGCGTTCGCGCCTTCGATCTTCACCCCGCTGCGCCGCAGGATTTCCATCACGCCGGCGGGGGTGCAGGCCACCAGGCCCGGCCGCCCGGCCACCAGGTGGCCAACGCTGACCGGATGGAAGCCATCTACGTCTTTTTCCGGGTCCACGGCTTCGAGAATCTTCTTCGAGTCCACCTGCGGCGGCAACGGAAGTTGTACAAGGATGCCGTCAATTTCATTGCGAGCGTTCAGCCCTTCGACCAGCTTCAGCAGTTCTTCTGTGGTGATGCCGGCGGGGGGCGTGTGGCGCTCGCTATGCAGGCCCAGTTGCTCGCATGCCGCGATCTTGCTGCTCACGTACATTTGCGACGCAGGATTTTCACCCACCAGCACGGTGGCCAGGCCGGGTTGGATGCCGCGTTCTTTCAGCCGGGCAATTTCGGCTGTCAGTTCGGAGTAGATCTGGTCGCGAATCGCATTGCCGTTCAGGATTCGTGCGCTCACTGCGGGCTCCTCTCGGCGCGGCTTGTCGCTTTCTCGTTTGATAATATCACGCGGCCTGCTCGGGCCGCGCGCGCGGGATTATTCGCGCGCTCGCAAAAACCGCGCTGCGGAAAGAGCAGATCCACCGCCGCTCTGGAAGTGAAGCGAATGTCCGTCTCCACGCATCTAAGGAGAATGATCTTCGATAATGAACGCAAAGAACTGGAACGGCGCATGCGCGACGCGGGCCGGCTGCCGCCGGGACAAGCGGCCACCCTCAAGTGGCCGGTGCTCCATGTGGGAACGGTGCCGAAGTTTAATCCGCAAACGTGGGACTTCAAGATCTGGGGTCTGGTGGATGCGCCGGTGCGACTGAGCTGGAAAGAGTTTTCCGCGCTACCGGTGCGGGAACTAACAGCCGACATGCATTGTGTGACGCGCTGGAGCCGCTTCGACGTACGCTGGCGCGGCGTGGCGGCCAGCGCTGTGCTGAACCTGGTCAAGCTCGCGCCTACCGCGAAGTATGTGCAGGTCCACGCCGAGCAGGGTTATACCTCGAATCTGCCGTTGCGGGACTTGCGGCAACCGGGGAGCATCTTTGCCACGCACCACGACGGAGAGCCGCTACCGGGCGACCACGGCCACCCTCTGCGCCTGGTGGTGCCTCACCTGTACGCATGGAAAAGCGTGAAATGGGTGCGTGGCCTGGAGTTGCTGGCTGAAGACGAAGGCGGCTTCTGGGAACGCGGCGGCTACCACATGTACGGGGATCCGTTCAAAGAGCAGCG
>CAZCNH010000044.1:0-32445 GCA_964500065.1 uncultured Acidobacteriaceae bacterium | reverse complement strand
TTTCCGCGATTGAAGAGCGGCTGCGCTCGCGCTTTGAATGGGGCTTGATCGCCGATATCCAGGCGCCCGACCTGGAAACGAAAATCGCCATCCTGCAGAAAAAAGCCGATCAGGAACGCACGCCGCTGGCCGACGACGTGGCCGAATTCATCGCCAAGTCCATCAAGTCCAACGTGCGCGAACTGGAAGGCGCGCTCACCCGGTTGTTTGCCTTCACCTCGCTCACCGGAGCGCAGGTCACCCTGGCCACCGCGCAGCAGGTGTTGCGCAACATCATTGATACCCAGGAAAAGAAAGTCACCATTGATTTGATCCAGAAGCGCGTGGGCGAACACTACGGCTTGCGCCAGCAGGACCTGAAGATGCGGTCCAACTCCAAAGCCATCGCCTTCCCGCGTCAGGTGGCCATGTACGTGGTCAAGCAACTCACGTCAGCGAGCCTGCCCGAAATCGGCCGCCAGTTCGGCGGCAAACACCACACGACTGTCTTGCACTCAATAAATAAGATTGATGCGCAGCGCCGCAACGATAAGGATTTGAATAGGACGCTAAATCGCCTGCTAGATAGTTTTGAATGAAGCCGAGCCCGGGCGAAATCGGCCGTCCGCCAGCAGTCTTGGCGGACGGCAAACACCACACCACCGTGCTGCACAGCAAATGGCATTGCCAAGTCGCGGTGCAGTCCATATCCTTTACCGCTACGAAGCAACGGCCGCACGCTCCCCTTCACTGCCTTGGGCCAGGCGGTACTTTCATGGTGACCGCGGGGACGTACCGCAAAGTAGCCCTCTTCGGTTCGCCACAGCGCCTTGATCTCGTCACGGGATGCCTGTTCTCACCATCAACGCAGAAGATGCAACGCGGGACCGCCAAGTATGGTTCCAGTATTGGGATTCGCGCATCACGTTTGAAAAGTCCTGCACAGCCCGCTTGGCATATGTGCATCAAAATGCCGTTCATCACCGACTGGTGCGAGCCGCCTCGGAATACCCGGGGTGTTCGGCGAACTGGTTTGAAGCCCCGGCCCCGCGGCCGCTATGCCGCCGAATTATGTCCCTGCCGATTGACAAAGTTCGTGTCCGCGATGACTTTGCCGTAGCGCAACTTGAGGTGCGGGAGTGTTAGCTCCCGCTTCCTCCACGCCGGGCTTTCCAAAAACAATAGTTGACAATGTAGCATTTAGCTATATGATGGAACTGCGGTTGTCATTATGTGGTATGCCTATCACCCCGGGGCGGCGGTTGCAGTGGCCGCGCAGGGGACCTGCCGGAGTACTCCTCGTGGAAGAGTTAGATTCGCTGCGGTTTCAAACCCAACTAAATCACAACGATGCGATGCGACGAACGTTCAAGTCCTTTCGAGTCACAACGATGCACAAAAAGGGGGTGGGGGGAGGGGGGGCCAAAGGCAGGGGCTAGGGACCAGGGGGCTGGGGGCTGGAAAGCCAAAGGCAGAGCAGAGTGGCAAAGTGGCAAGAGTGGCGGAGTGGCAGAGCGGCGAAGAAGGGCAAAAGCTTATGCGAGATAAACTTACCAGCGGAAGGGGTGAAGAAAGCAGGTTAAGTGGCTATGCAACATACACTTACGCGCAAGAAAGAGAGCATCACGCTAAGTGCCTGCGTCAGACACACTTACGCAAACGCGCCCTTGAAGTGGCGTTTTTTTTCAGGCGGCATTAGCGGCTGACGAGCGTCCAACGGACATGCGAAACCCAATCTTACGAAACGCACTATTGATGGCAGCACTCGTGGCGGCGCCACTGGCGAGCGCCCCAAGCGCAACGGCTGCCGGGACAGAGCCTATCCGGGCGCCGCAGGTGGCGAAGGCGGCGATGCCTCTGCTCGCTCCTCTTCCTTCACCCCAAGCCGCGGATGAAATCGCTCCCGATTCGCCGCGCTGGGAATTCAGAGCGCGCGAGCACCGCGTGGAAGAACACCTGGGCCGCACGAGTCTCTACCTGAAGGGCGGCGAGGCGCTGGTGCGCGATTCGGCGATGACCGATGGCGTTCTGGAATTCGACGTGGCGTTCACCGGCGAGCGCGGCTTTATCGGCGGAGTCTGGCGCGCAGCGGCCTGGGGCGAACACGAAGAGTTCTACCTGCGCCCGCACCAGTCCGGCAATCCGGATGCGAACCAGTACACCCCGGCGTTCCACGGCATCACCTGCTGGCAGCTTTACTACGGCGAAGGCTACGGCACTCCGGTGCGCTACGCCAACAACACCTGGATCCCGGTGCGTATCGTTGTGGCCGGCCCGCGCGCGGAAATCTACATCGGCGACATGAGCAAGCCCATCCTGAATACGCATGATCAGAAGCGGGCCATCGCCGCCGGCCGCGTGGGGCTGACCGTCGGCAATTTCGCGGCGGGATGGTTCACGCGCTTCCGCTTTACGCCGATGAGCGCTGCGCAGGCTGCCGCGCTGATCGTCAACCCGCCGCACAAAATCGAGCCGGGCCCGCCGGGCACGGTGATGAACTGGCGCGTCTCGGATACCTTCGACGAAAAATCGCTGGCCACGAAGTTTCAACTGACTGCGGCGGACCAGGCCGCGCGCGTGTGGACGCCGCTGGCGGCCGAGCCCAACGGCCTGGCGAATCTGGCCCGCGTGCAGGGCATTGCTGAGGGCAAGGACACCGTGTTCGCGCGCGTCACCGTGACCAGCGACCGCGACCAGGTGAAAAAGCTGCGCTTCGGCTTCAGCGAGCACGTGAAAGTGTATTTCAACGGAACGCTGCTCTATGGCGGACAGGACGACTACTCCTCGCGCGACTACCGCTTCCTGGGTACCATCGGCCTGTTCGATGAGGTGTATTTGCCGTTGAAGAAAGGTGAAAACGAACTGTGGTTTGCGGTGACGGAAACCTTCGGCGGATGGGGCTTGATCGCCCGGTTCGAAGATCCTGCCGGAATCACGTGGAAATGAACCTCGCGGACCAAACTCGGGCCTTAGGTCTGCTGTGCGGCCGGACGCAGCGGAATTGTCAGCGGTTTTTCCGCCTCGCCGGCTTTGCTCATGTGGCAGCGGCCGTCAAGGATGCCCCCGGCTTCAATCACCAGGCAGGGAGTATGAATTTCTCCGGTGACAATTCCCTTCGGCTGGATTTCCACGCGGCCTTTGGCTTTGATGGTGCCGTCGAAACGGCCCCCGACCACGACGTGGTTGCCTTCGATGACCCCTTCAATCTGCGCGTTCTCGCCAATCAGAATGCTCTGCTGGCCGATCAGCGTGCCTTTCATCTGGCAATCAATGCGGAATGTCCCGGCGACTTCGATGGTGCCGTCGAGCTTGACGCCTTTATCCAGAAAGCCTGTCCATTCGCCGGCTTCAACTTCGCCTTTGCTGCCCATCTTCCAAGCCATCGCATCCTCCGCAGGGAGAAGAAATTTACCTTTGCAAACAAACCGGGTCAACAGGTTTCAAGGTTAAACTTTGGTTACAACGGCATATATAGTAGCAACTAGCGAGTCAGTCGGTCGTAGAGGCCCTGTAATTGCGTGTCATCGTAGTACTCGATCAGCAGGCGGCCGGGGCGTTTGCCCTTCTTCGGGTGCAGCAGGACCCTGGTGCCCAGCGCGCGCTCAAGTTCCTCAAGCGCTGCTCGGGTGTTGGGGTCAAGGAATGGCGCGGATTTCTTCTCCGCCGGTTTCCGTGAAGCGATGGCTTCCACCTGGCGGACCGTCAACCCGCCGCCCGCCGCTCGTTGCGCAACATGATTTCTCAGTTCCACATTTTCAATCGCCAGAAGCGCGCGGCCGTGTCCGGCGCTCAACTTCCCTTCTTCGATCATCTGCTGAATCGGTGCGGGCAATTTCAGCAAGCGCACCGAATTCGCCACTGTGGCGCGGTCTTTCCCGGTACGCGCGGCCACGTCTTCCTGCGTCAGGCGAAAATCTGCCATCAGCCGATCGAAGGCGCGGGCCTGTTCGATGGCGTTCAAGTCTTCGCGCTGAATGTTTTCCACCAGCGTCAACTCGAGCGCTTTTTCCTCCGCGACCTCGCGCAGCACCGCGGGAACTTTGTGCAGGCCCGCGCGCTGCGCTGCGCGCCAGCGGCGTTCGCCGGCAATGAGTTGGAAGCGCAAACCCATCCTGCGCAACACCAGAGGTTGGATGATTCCGCTCGACCGGATGGACTGTGCCAACTCTTCCAGCGCAGCCTCGGTGAAGCGAGTGCGAGGTTGATAGGGGCTGGGGTCGATCAGGTCGATATCAACCAAGCTCGGCTGGCCGGGTTCTATTGCTACATGTGTAGCTTTAATGGCAGGGGATTCTGGCTCTCGAATGAGTGCGCTAAGTCCCTTGCCCAGTGCGTTTCTGGCCATTTTCCAGTATCTCCTTTGCCAATTGCATGTAGCTTTCTGCGCCTTTACTATTTATGTCGTAAAAGATGATTGGCTTTCCATGGCTTGGCGCTTCGGCTAGGCGGACATTTCGAGGAATCACCGTCTTGAATACCTGGTTACCAAAGAAGCTGTGCAAGTCGGCAGATACTTGCCTAGAGAGGTTTGTCCGGTCGTCATACATCGTCAGCAGGATTCCTTCGATTGCCAGGTTCTGATTAAGAGTTCGGCGAACACGCATGAGAGTATCCAAGAGCTCGGAAACACCTTCCAAGGCCAGGTACTCACATTGGATAGGAACCAAGACAGAATCGCAGGCCACAAGGGCGTTCAGCGTGAGGAGGTCCAAGGTCGGGGGACAATCGAGTAAGATGAACTCATAGTGCTTGCGCAATTCCTCGGTGAGCAGCCGTAGCCTGTATTCCCGTTGCTCAACCGAAACCAAATCGATCGCGGCGCCGACAAGGTTCTTGTCAGAGGGGAGTATGTCCATGCCCTCTACCTCTGTCTTGGAGATGACCCGGGCAAGTGGTTCGTTAAGGATCAGGGCTTGATAGAGTGATCTTCTGGCGGGGTCCTTGGCAAAGCCAAGTCCGGCCGTGGTGTTTGCCTGGGGATCGCAGTCAATAAGGAGGGTCTTCTTTTCAGAAGCGGCCAGGCAGGCGGCCAGATTGATAGCGGTTGTGGTCTTTCCCACGCCGCCCTTCTGGTTTGTGATGGCGATGACTCTGGACACTCAAACCCCTCAATGGTGGCGAATCCTAGCAGGAAAGCAATGGAAGGGCAAATGTTTCACGTGGAACACATCCCCAGAGGAGGCACAGTAGAGTAGATTGTTTCACGTGGAACCATCACGCGGCCCTGTGACCGACCAATAGAATCCGCGATTCTGAGCTAGGAACAGAGAATGTATCCCACGAAAAAGCCTCATGTTGACAAAGATTAGCGGCATCAGCCGCCCCGAGCCATGCTACAAGGCGCCCATCAGTCTTCAGGGCCGATGAGGCCCACGAGAGAAGGGCCTCGTCCATACGAACACCACGAACGGTGATTGTATCCAAGTAATCTGACGGTATATCAATTCGATCGATCCTTCTGGAATCTACCGCTACGTTCACCGTGATGGCTCGGGCAATCTCTTTTAAGAACGCGGCCTTCTTCAACACAGGCTCAACCAACGTAACATCCAGATCAGGATTGAACAGCTTGAGCGCCATCCCAGGAAAGCCTGCACCGCTACCTATGTCCATCAACATCCCCGATTTGATCTTGGGCAGAGCAAAGGCCGATTCGCCAAAGTGCCGCTGCAAGATTTCCGACGGGGAAGTGATGGTTGTCAGATTCAGCTTCTTGTTCCATTTCAGGAGAAGGTCCACATACACACGAATCTGACTGCAATGGACGGAGGAAGGGACAAAGCCGAAGGGGGCCAGGGCCGCCTGGATGCAGGCATCTTCGCGCCAGTCACAATTAGAAACAGCATTCATCATCACTTAGCTATAAGTAAAATACAAAAAGGTCTTGCGGCCTGTGTAGCCACCCGCAGGTAAGGGAACAAGATTGAAATCGAATTCTGGACGCAAAGTACTGCCGGTTCAGCAAGACGAAAATCGTGGAGCACATTTTGAGGCACCACCACAGACTACCATTGCCTTTCACAGATGCAAGGCGCAGCGCTGCCCGACAAACGGAGGAAGGGAGACACAGAATCGAACCGCAAGCTGACTACTTCAGGGATTGATCGGAGGGGAACAGCCGGCGCGCTTTTTCCATGATGCCGTAAGCGTCAGTTGAGCGGCCCATATCGCGGTAGGCTTGCGCCAGCAGTTTGTACACCTTGGATTCCTCGTCGGGGTTGAAGCGCACGACAAATTCCAGCATTTCTATGCCGGCTTTCAAATCCTTCTTCACCAGCAACATTTCACCCAAGTTGCGGTGCGCGGAATAGCTATGCGGTTCCACAGCGAGCAAGGCTCGAAAGTTTTGCTCGGCGCGCGCCCAATCACCAGCCTGCAGGTACATTTCGCCCAGTTGTTTCAAATCAGCGCGCACGGGTCTGCCGCGCGCCGCCACCACCCGCTCCCGCAATTCAGCAGCCCTGGCATAGTGCTGCTGAGATTTTTCCACTTGATACAAGCCTTCCAATGCGGCCACATGGCTTGCGTCGCGGGCCAGGACCTGGCCGAACAGAAGTCGCGCAGTGTCCCAGTCTAATTGCTTGCGCGCCACGATGCCCAGTTGAATCACGGCATCGAAAGACTTGGGATCAAGCGCCAGCGCGTTGCGGAAATTTTCTTTTGCGCTGGTCAGGCGGTTCCGCTGCACCGCCATTTTTCCGCGCAGCATTTCCAGCCGGGCGGAGGCCGGGGCGTCGGCAAGAGCGTCCACGAATTTTTCCGCGTCGTCCGCTTCTTCGAGGTTCAAGAAGACTTCCGCGGAGGCCTGCAGCGTCTCCCAGCCATCTTCGATGCGGATGTCGCGGGGAACCGCGGCGGTGCGGTGCTTCCAGACTTCTTCGCGGTTCTGGTCCTCAATCCCGGTGGCCAGCAAAGCGCGCGGGGCGTTGTACTCAAGCCGCGTGTGATCGTCGGTATTTTTCTGCACAGAGCCGATCATTGCGCGCAAGTCCTGATCGTCCAGGCGGTAATAAGCAAGAATGCCCTCGGGCTGGCGGAGGCCGAGGCGCTCAAAATCCGCGCGAATGGCGGGAATCTTCCATGCTGCGCGCGCCGCGTCGAGTGTAGGCTGGCGGTGGTCGGTGAAGCCGACCAGGATGTAGTCCGATGATTCGCCGCGCCACAGGCTGGTCCTCGGAAAATGCGGCGCCAGGGTGCCCAGCACCATGCGAAAGTCTTCCGGGAACAGGGAATAGGCCTGCACCCATTGAATGAAGAGCCCGCCGGGATTCAGCCGGGCGCGCGCCTCGCGGTAGTACTCGTCGGTGAAGAGCGTGGCTACGCCGGCGATCCATGGATTGGAAGGCTCGGAAATAATCAAGTCGAACTTGTCCGAGGTTGTCAGCAGAAAGCTGCGCGCATCTTCCAGCACCACGCGGACACGCGGGTCGCGCAGCACGCCGGCGTTGAGCGACTCCAGCAGCGGCGCGGCGCGGATCACGGCTGGCTCGATTTCCGCGACAGTGATGTGCCCGATGCTTGGATGGCGCGCCAGCGCGGCCACGGTCATGCCGCTGCCGAAGCCAATCACCAGAGCGCTCTTGGGTGCGGGGTGCAGGATGCCGCCCACGTGCCCCATCATCAACTGGGTGAGGACATCCTGATTCGAGGCGTCCACTTTACCGTTGGTGCGAATGCTGATGTAATCCTCAGAGCGCACTACGGAGATGGTGGCGTTCAAACCGTCTTCTGCGAAGATCACGTCATTGGTAGCGGCCATTTCCGCCAGCGTGAGATGCTCGTTGTAAAGATCCCAGTAGAGCACCGCATTGAAGACAGCGATATCGCGATTGTAGAACGCGCCGCTCACCGCCGCCCAGCCCACCACAGCGAGCAAAGCGCCCTTCGCCGTCACCCAAACACGTGAGCGTGGAATCTGGCGCAAAACCAATACCAGCGCCAGCAGCATATTGGCCGCGGCAGCATAAGCCACCAGATGGAATGCGCCGAGTTTCGGCACCAGCCAGAACCCGGCAACCACCGCGCCCAGAATCGCCCCCAGCGTGTTGGCGGCATACGCCCGGCCCACTGCCGCGCCGTAACCTTTGGTTCCGGGACGGCCGGCAATCAGCATGGTGACCACCGGAAAATTGAAACCAAACGCCAGAGCCGCAGGCAGCATGGCCATCGCGCTGATGGTAAATTGCAGCCCCAGCAGCCGCGAAAAAGCGCCAGCACTGCCTTTCAAATAGCCGGGCACCATCTCCGGCATGTGTTGAAAGAGCACCAGAAACGCCAGCGCCGCGAGCGCCGTGGCCGTCTGCGTGAGGGCATAAGTGCGCAGCGTTACCGTGCGTCCGGGCGAAATCCACATCTCGAAAATCGCGCTGCCCAGCACGATGCCCACCAGGAACGTTCCCAGCATCAAGGTAAACGCATAGGTCGAGCTGCCGATGGTGGTGGCCAGCAGGCGCGTCCAGCAAATCTCGTACACGATGGCGGAGGCGCCGACCACAGCGAAGGTCACAAGCAGAAAGCGTTCTCCATAGGACAGTTTGCGGGAGTCGTCCGCGGAGGGCCCTGCGGCCGTCCCCCTTGCCGACAATTGCCGCCGCGAAAACACCAGCGCGATCAACCCGGCCAGGACGTTCAATCCCACCGCGACAGCCACAGTCCTGCGTAAGCCGAACGCAGGGATTAGCCAGAAGCCGGAGGCAAACGTGCCCGCCACAGCGCCCAGGGTGTTCACCCAGTACAAGCGGCTCACGCGCGAACCGAGTTCCTGCGAGCTGCGCGTCACGCCTTTCACCAGGATGGGCAGCGTCGAACCCATCAAGAAGGTTGGCAGGAGCAGGACGATCGCCGCGCCCACAAAGCGCAAGCTCACCAACGCCACAGTGGAGCCGCTGAGCGCTGAATGCGCGCCCACATAAAGAGAACGCACGCCGCCGAGGCCCAGCAACGAAAGCGCGCCGGTCGCCGCCACGGCCAGCTCGATCCAGCCATAGAGCGCCACCGCGTTTTCACGCGATTCCGCCCAGCGCCCCAAAATCGCACTGCCCAGCGCCAGGCCGCCCATGAAGACAGCCAGCACCGTGGCCGTTGCATACACCGTGTTGCCAAAGATCAGGCCAAGCGATTTGCTCCAGGCAACTTGATAAACAAGTCCGGCGGCGCCGGAAAGAAAAAAGCACAGGGATACACCGAGGAACAAGGGACGACCGATGGACCCATTCTTCACCAGCGCAGCATCGTACGGGGCATGCGCCTTGCGAGTCAACTTCAAAGCACGGTTGACACCGATTCGCCGCGCGACTATCGTTGCCGCGGAGCAAACTCTCCATGAAAATTCTGGTGATCGGCAGCGGTGGACGCGAGCATGCCCTGGTTTGGAAGTTGCGGCAGAGCCCGCAGGTGGAGCACGTCTGGTGCGTTCCGGGCAACGGCGGTATTTCACAGGATGCGGAATGCGTGGCCGGGGACCCTAAAGATGTGCCGGGCCTTCTCCAGTTGGCGAAAAGGCTCATGCCGGATTTGACCGTGGTGGGCCCCGAACAGCCGCTGGTCAACGGAATCGTGGATGAATTCGAGAAGGCGGGATTCGCCATCCTGGGGCCGGTGGCCAAGGCGGCGCAACTGGAAGGCAGCAAGATTTTTGCCAAGGATTTTCTCGTCCGGCACAAGATCCCCACTGCGCCCACGTACGGGTCCTACGATTATGTCGGCTCTGCGTATTCCGCTCTGTGCGCCGTGGAGTGGCCCATGGTGATTAAGGCGGACGGGCTGTGCGCCGGCAAAGGCGTGCTGGTTGCCCGCGATCCGGATGAGGCTACCGAGTTCCTGCGAAGAATGATGGAAGAGCGCGAGTTTGGCTTCGGGGGCAACAAGGTGCTGCTGGAAGAGGCGTTGGAAGGCCAGGAGCTCTCCTACATCATCCTGACCGATGGCGTACGCTACGCCCCAATGGTTCCCACCCGAGACCACAAGCGCGCCTACGACGGTGACAAGGGACCCAACACGGGCGGTATGGGAGCCTTCTCGGCGGACGGCTTGATCAGCACGGAGGTGGAGAAGACGATCCAGTCCACCATTGTTGAGCCAACACTGAGAGGATTGGCAGCCGACGGCATCCCTTACAAAGGGTTCCTCTATTTCGGCTTGATGCTGACTTCATCCGGTCCCATGGTTCTGGAATTCAATTGCAGGCTGGGGGATCCGGAGGCGCAGGCCATCGTTGCCCGGATGGACTTTGACTTGGCCGCGGTACTCAACAAGGCAGCCAGGGGCGCCCTGGAGGCCAACAAACTTGTTTGGAAACCAGGAGCAAGCGCCTGCGTGGTAATCGCTGCCGAAGGGTACCCCGGAAAGGTAGAAACCGGACGAGAGGTGCGAGGGCTAACTGGAAAGACCGAGCAAGGGGCCGGCCTGGTCTTCCATGCCGGAACCTCAAGGAAAGACAATTTATACTACAATAATAGCGGTAGAACTCTAGTGGTAACTGCCACTGGGGCTACCGTTTCCGCGGCCACTGAAACGTGTTACGACATATGTAGCAACATTTTCTTGCACGGAGCTTTTTTTCGAAAGGACATTGGCTCTTCCTTTGCGAAGATGGCCAATGGTTGATTGCGATGGGAACCGTAATGCACCTCTTCACCTGCCTCAGGCACCGACTGCCCATGCGCCCCGTGGAGGAGGTGCGAGCAGTGGCGGACAAGGGTTTCGAGGGATGCGCGCATGGCCGGCCCGGCAGCAAGCGGCAGATTCTTCTTATGGATATCGAAACGCTGGGTGAGTTCAATTTGGAGCCCGGACTCCTGAAGGAGAACATCACCACCCAAGGGATTCCCCTGCGCGAGCTGCCACGAGGCCAGCAGCTGCGCATTGGGGAATCGCTGATGGAAGTTACCCTTAGTTGCGAACCCTGCGGGCGAATGGACGACATTCGGCGCGGACTGCAAGAAGCGTTGCGCGGCAAGCGGGGGGTGCTGTGCCGGGTTGTGCAAGAAGGCATGGTTCGCTGCGGGGACAGGATTGAGCCAATTCATCCGGGAAAGGTGGGGGAATAACCCAATGGCAGAAGGAAAAGCGGTCGTGGCCATCATCATGGGGTCGGATAGCGACTTGCCGACGATGACCGAAACCACCAAGGTCCTGCAGAAATTCGGCATACCGTTTGAAGTCGAAGTGGCTTCAGCGCACCGGTCGCCAGCCCGGGTTCACGAATTTGCCACTACCGCTATGGAGCGCGGCATCCGCGTGATCATCGCGGCGGCCGGCGGGGCCGCGCATCTGGCGGGAGTGGTGGCTTCCTGCACGACGCTGCCGGTGGTGGCGGTTCCGCTTTCGGCCACGTCGCTGAATGGCATGGACGCATTGCTGGCCACCGTGCAGATGCCACCCGGTGTACCTGTGGCCAGCATGGCGCTGGATAAATGGGGCGCTACCAATGCGGGAATCTTCGCGGTGCAGATCCTGGCCACGGCGGATGCGGGATTGCGGCAACGCCTGACGGAGTACAAGGTGGAAATGGCCAAGGCCGTGGCGGAGAAGAACGCTCGCGCGCAGGCCCAGTTCAAGTAGTCCGCGAGTGCAGTGGCCCCGCCTGCGAAGCTCGCCTTTCACCTATGCGCATTCCGAAGCCCATGCTTTCTCTTCTCGCGACACTCGCGTTTCTTTATGTTTGCCTGCTTGGTTTGCTGCTGGTCTTTGAGCGGAACTTCATCTTTTTCCCACAATTTCCCGGCCGGCTGAGTGGGAATTGGCATCCGCAAGGACTTGCCGTGGAAGACGTTTGGCTCACCGCCGAAGATGGCGTGAAGCTGCATGCGTGGTGGATTCCGGCGCCCGGCGAGCAGGCTTCGCCGGTGCCGGTGATTCTGGCGTTCCACGGCAACGCCGCGAATCTTCCCAACCGCGAGGAGATATTTCGGTTGCTCAGGGAAGCACCCGCCCACGTGCTGGCGGTGGAATACCGCGGCTATGGCAAAAGCGAAGGGCGGCCGAGCGAAGCCGGCATCTATGCCGATGCCCGCGCCGGCTATGATTACCTGACGCGGCAACGGGGCATCGCGCCCGGCCGGATCATCGTGTACGGCGCATCGCTGGGGACCGCGGTGGCAACCGACCTGGCCGTAAATCGCAAGGTGGGCGGGGTGACGCTGGAAGCGCCGTTTCCTTCCGTGGCCGCACTTGCGCGGCGCGTGTACTGGTTCCTGCCGGGGCTGGGCGCGCTGGCGCGCACAAAACTCGATACCGTGGGGAAAATCTCTCGCATGCAAGCGCCGCTTCTGGTGCTCCATTGCACGCGCGACCCGGTGATCCCCATCGAATTTGGCCGGCAAGTCTACGCTGCCGCTGCGCAACCGAAACGATTCGTAGAGATCGAGGGCGAATGCCACGAAACGGCGTCGCTGGTGGCGCCAAAAGAGTTCCTGGGCGCGCTGCGAGAATTTGCCAGCTCCCTGCCAAAAAGCTGATCCGCGATGGAGACCCTTTATTGTGGCGGTTTCTTGCGCAAGGTCGGCGCGCCCGGTTCACGCTTTTCTTCTTCCGCGCGCTGCACAGGGGCGGACTGACGGGGAGGGATAATCCACTCGAAGGATGGTTTTTCGCGGGTGGCGATTTCACGGATCAAGCCGACGGCGATGGGCGTGTCGGCTGGGACGGTGGCATTCAACGCCGCGCGCAGCAGGGCCAGCATGTCGTCGCCCTTGGCTTTGTGGCTTTCGCCTTTTTCCAGCGCCGCCCAGGCGCGGCCGGCGGGCTCGGCAGGATTGTTGAGGACGCCGCGCAGCGCGCCCGCTTCTTCATCTCTGCTTTTCATCCAGGCCAGCAGCGTGGGCGTATCGTCTTCGGTGCGCGGCGGATAGGCCACTTCCATGATGCTTCGCGGCTCCCCTTTTTCCGGGGGGTAGAGTTGGTTGTAGGCCGGCCGCAACACGCGCGTCTGCCAGTAATCGCCTCGCAACGGGTCTTGCGCCATGCGGTAGCGCAGGCTCCATACCTCGGGGCCGTAATTCTCCAGGTATCCGACAAGCAACAGTTCCACCAGCGGCTCGTCTTTTTGCAGTGAAACTTTGTTATGCAGCCGCGCGGCTGCTCTGCGCAGGGGCTCGAGAAAGCCCATGCCCAAGGCTTCCAGATCATTTTCATGTTCTTGCTGCAAGCGTTTCTCACCGGCCAGGCCCCGCACCAGCCCCGGGATTTCTTCTTCCAGGCGCACCGGCTTGGCGTTGGAATCCGGAGAAACCCATTCCGCGGCACCCATTAGGATAGCGAAACGCTTGTCGCTCAACTGGACGATCTGCGGGCCGCGGGATTCCGGCTCGAGCTTGTTCTCGACGGTGGCAAAAACAATGGCGTCTTTGGCGACAAGAAAAATCGCCCGCCCGGAGGCAAAATTGGCCACCACTTCGCCATCCTGGGCACGCGCAAACGACAGGAACCCCAGATGAACACAGAAGAACGCAGCTAGCGCGACCAGCAAGACTCGTGGAACGAACCAGGTCGCGCTACGGCTCTCCCGGAAGCGCGGCAAGTTCCGAATGTTCGCCTGGCTTGGTTTCATCTCTGTTGATCACTGTTCATCGGTGCTTACACAGAATTGGAATGTCAATGCGCGGCAGGGGATGCTTTGGCGGCAGCGGCTTGAATGGCGGTGATGGCCACCACGTTGACGATGTCCTCCACCGAGCAGCCACGTGACAAATCGTTTGCCGGACGGGCCAGGCCTTGCAGAATCGGGCCCAGTGCAGCCGCGCCGGCGGCCCGTTCTACCAGCTTGTATCCGATATTCCCCGCATCCAGGTCCGGAAAGATCAGCACGTTCGCGCGGCCTGCCACCGCCGATCCCGGTGACTTGCTTTGTCCGACCGCGGGAACCAGTGCGGCATCGGCTTGCAATTCTCCATCCACGGCCAAGTCCGGGGCGCGCTCGCGCAGGATGCGCATGGCTTCGCGCACCTTCTCCACGCGGGGATGGGTAGCCGAACCCTTGGTGGAAAAGCTGAGCAGCGCCACGCGCGGGTGATCTTCCAGGAAAACCCGGGCATTTTCGGCAGCCGCCATGGCGATTTCCGCAAGCTCACCGGAGGAGGGATCAGGCACCACGCCGCAATCCGCGAAGAGCATTGCGCCCGTGGTCCCCAGATGCGCGCCGGGACCCTGTGCCGGCAGTACCATCAGGAAAAAGCTGGAGACGAGTTTGTATTGGGGCGCCAGGCCGATGCAGTGCAGCGCCGCGCGTACGGTTTCTGCCGTGGTATTGGCGGCGCCGCCGACGCTGCCGTCCGCGTGTCCGGCAGCAACCATCAGATCGGCGAAGTACAGCGGCTTGCGCACTGCCGCATGCGCTTCCTCACTGGTGGCGCCGCGCGCTCGCCGCCGCTCGAGATAAATTTGCGCGTAGCGTTCCAGATGCGGGCTGGCGCCGGGATCCAGGATATTCACCTTGCCGAGGTGCGCAGCCGCTTCACCAGCGGCCGCCTGAATGGTGGCCGCCCGGCCCAGCAGGGTAATTTTCGCAAAACCCTCTGCTGCGATGCACGCGGCGGCGGCGACCACGCGCGGGTCTTCGCCTTCGGGCAGAACAATGTGCTGCGGATAGGCCTTCGCGCGCGATTTGAGCTTGGCCAGCGTGTCCATAAGCGCAGCCAAGTTAACACAAAAAGATTCGGTTGGTCAGGTTTGGCAGCAGGAACCCGGGGATACCGATTTGCACGTTTGCCGCCGGCCGACTCTCTCATTGCCTGCCCGCGTACCCAGGCTCTAACGCCTTGGCCACTTCCCAGCCATTTCTTGCTTAACGATCCGCGAAAAAAGTCATTACTTCCCCAATGGCTCAGGATCGAAATTCTTCGGCCTCTTCACGGTTCCAGAATGACGAAGTGACTTTTCCCGCGAACTGCGGGGAGCTGACTGGCACCGCTCTACGCGGGGCGGGCGAAGCGCCGGGCGCTGCGGGCGCGGGCTTGCGCGGCAACGATCGCGCGGTCGCGCGGCGGCGCGGTGGTGACCAGCGACCCGATCAGGCGCTGGGCCGCGGCAGTCACCTCCGCCACAGCCTGATGGAACGCTGCCTCGTTGGCCTTGGAGGGCTTAGTAAAGCCGCTCAGCTTGCGCACGAACTGCAGGGACGAGGCGCGGATTTCCTCATCGGTGGCGGGCGGCGCGAAATTGAACAAGGTGCGAATATTGCGGCACATGAAGACTCCTCCCCTCTATCCTGCAGAATCATAGCAAGTGCGCGCCGCATTCCAAATGCTGGGTTGCAGATGCAAGACTAGTTCATACGCAGAATCGGAAAACTCGGAGATTCTCCGGCCAAAAGCGGGCCTCCGAATGACGGAGAGGGCGTTGAGGCTGTGACGTAGGGTGGCGGCCGCTTGCCAGGCAGAGAATTCGGTTAGAATGGAGATTCCACTTCCATCGAAGGGAATTCAAAATGTTTGGATTGCGGAAGCCGAAGAGCGTCAAGCACAAGGGTCAGCGCCTGAGCGACATCCTGGAAGCACATGTGAAATTCGTGAAGCGCGAAGCCGGCGGCGCCTGCGCAGATCTTTCCGGCGCCGACCTTTCCCGTTGCGACCTGCGCGAGCAGAACCTGACATCGGCCATATTTCAGGGAGCCAACCTGAGCGGCTCGGACCTGCGCGCCGCCAAGCTGACGCGCGCCAATTTTTCCGGCGCGCACCTGGTGAAAGCCGACTTGCGCAACTGTGATATGACCGAGGCCGTCCTTTCCGGAGCGGACTTGACCGAAGCGCAGATCAGCGGAGTGGAATTGTTCCGCGTGGATCTGAGCGGAGCCACGCTGCATCGGGCCAATTTCCGCGGCACGAATTTTCGCGGAACCAACGTGGACGGCGCGGATTTTCGCGGGGCGGACTTGAATATTGCGCTGCTGAAAGAATGCGACTGGAAACACGCCAAGATGGATGGCGCGCTGACGGAAACCGCGCTGCTGCACGGGCCGGTACCCATTGAAAAAAGAAAGTGAGCGCGCCAAGGCCCGCGCAATCCCCGACTCCGGATGTTTTGTTCCGAACGCAGGATGGCGATGTCCGCCGTTCAGCGGCCTGAGAATGAAAGGGAAGCAACTGTTTCCGCGGCCTGCCAGCTGAACGAATTCCGGGGACACCACACTAGCGGATGATGATGTCGGCGGTATCATCCATCGAAGCGTCGCCGCTGGGGCTGCCGGGGCGATTGGAGCGGCGGCGGGTTTCAATTCCCAAACGCTTGATTTTCTGGTTGAGGGTGGAAAGCGGCACCTGGAAACGCTCGGCCGCTTCGGTCTGATTCCAGTTGGTGCGTTCCAGCATGTCGAGGATCACGCGGCGCTCGACTTCCTCGACGATATCAAACAGCGAAGGCGCGGGCTTCTCCGCAGCCGCGTCGCCGCCGGACGGCGACACCAAGTCGGATAATTGCAGCCGCACCCCCTTCATGATTTCTTTCGAGCGCAGGTTATCGGGGAGCAGATCCACATCGAGCAATTCGCTGCCGGAGAGCACGACGGCGCGCTCGACGACGTTTTCCAGTTCGCGCACGTTGCCCGGCCAATCGTAATCCATCAACACCTTCATGGCTCCGGCAGCAAAGCGGCAGTTAGGCTTGCCGTTTTCCGCGCAATAGCGCTGCAAGGCATGCTGGCACAGCAGCGGAATATCTTCTTTGCGGTCGCGCAACGGCGGCAAGTTGATGGCGATCACGTTCAACCGGTGATACAGATCCTCGCGAAACTTGCCTTCCTTCACCATCTGGCCCAGATCCAGGTTGGAAGCCGCGATGATGCGTACGTCTACCCTGATCACTTCGTTGCCGCCCAGGCGCATGAATTCCCGTTCCTGGATCACGCGCAGCAGCTTGGCCTGGGTTTCCGGCGCGATGGTGCTGATCTCGTCGAAGAAAATCGTGCCGCCGTCGGCCATTTCGAACTGGCCCTTGCGCGAGGCAATGGCGCTGGTGAAGGCGCCCTTCACGTGGCCGAAAAGCTGCGACTCGAGCAAATCCACAGGAATCGCGCCGCTGTTGATGGCCACGATGGGCTTATCGGCGCGCGGGGAAGCGCCATGGATGGCCTTGGCGATCAGTTCCTTGCCGGTGCCGCTTTCGCCGTTAATCAGCACGGTGGAGCGGGAAGGTGCGACCTGCGAGACCAGATCCAGCACCCGCAGCATGCGCTCGCTCTTGCCGATGATGTTGGGGAAATTGTAGCGCTGCTTCAGGGCGCGCTTGAGCTGCACGTTTTCTTCCCGCAGGCGGCGTCCTTCGATGGCTTGCGCGATCACCGTGAGCAGCTCGTCATTCGACCAGGGCTTGGTGATGTAATCCTGCGCGCCGCTTTTGAAAGCCGTGCGCGCCATATCAATCGACGCGTAGGCAGTGATCATGACGATGGCGACGTTGGGGTCGCGCAGGCGGATATCCTTCAGCAGATCCAGGCCGCTGCGGCCGGGCAGGTTGACGTCGAGCAACAGGAGATCGAACGGACGTTCGCTCAGGCGCGCCAGGCCCTGCTCCCCGTCTTCCGCAACGACCACGTTGTATCCTTCAGTGGCCAGCAGCAGTTCGAGGCCCTCGCGAATCTCCGACTCATCGTCAATGACCAGGATCCAGCTTTTTTCCATTGCCAGCCTTATGTGTTTACGGTTTTGCGCGCAACGGGGAATTCCAAGCGAAAAGCGGTGCCCTTCCCGGGCGTCGAGCGCACATCAATCGTGCCAGCGTGCTCTTTGATGATTCCATAACTGACGGAAAGGCCCAGGCCGGTGCCGCGGCCGGTGGACTTGGTGGTGAAAAACGGGTCGAAAATGCGCCCCAGCAATTCACGCGGGATGCCCACGCCGGTATCGGTCACTTCCACTTCCACCGAGCCGTTGTGGGCCCAAGTCCGCACTTCCATCATGCCGCCCTGTGGCATAGCGTCGCGGGCGTTGATGAACAGGTTAAGGAATACCTGTTGCAGCCGGTTGGGCGAACCCAGCACCGGCGGCAGCGGCTCCCCGAGAGACTTGATCACATTGACCCGCGCGGCCTTGAAGGGGTGGGCGACCAGCGAGAGGGTTTCGTCAATCACGCTGTTCATATCCACTTCGGCCAGCTCCGCGGCGCCGGTGCGCGAGAAATTCAGCAGATTATTGACGATCTCGCTGGCGCGGAACGTCTGCTTGACGATCTTATCGATGATTTTCGATTTCGGATCCTCGCTGGGCAACTGCCGCGCGAGCATCTGCGTATAGTTGGAAATGACGGCCAGCGGCGTGTTCACTTCGTGCGCCACGCCCGCGGCCAGCAGGCCGAGCGAGGTGAGTTTTTCGGTTTGCAGCAATTGCTCTTCGAGCTGCACGCGCTGGGTGACGTCTTCCATCACAATCAGCCGGCCCTGTTTTTCCCCGGCCTTGTCTACCAGGGGAGCCACTGTGACGTTGGCGACGATGTGCCGTCCCGCTCCGTTGCGCACGTGAAACTTGTAAATGCCGAACGCCTGCTCGCCATTGCGCGAGGCCAGTTCGCTGACCAGTTCTGCCGGGAACACCTCATCCAGCTTCCTATCCAGGGCCTGGGCCCGGGGCACGCCGATCAAGTGCTCAAGCTGGGTATTCCAGGAATCCACGCGGCCTTCCAGATCCACGGCCAGCACGCCAACTTTCAGCGATTCCACGATGTTTTCGCTGAAGTCTTTCAGACGCTCGACCTGGATGGCTTTTTGCTCGAGAGACTCGTACAGACGCGCGTTATCGGCGGCGATGGCCACGTAGCTGGCCATGGTGACCAGCAACTCGACGTCGTCGGAAGAAAGGTAGTCGCCATCCACGGTTTTGCCGACGGCCACCACGGCGACGGCCTGCTCATGCACGCGACACGGAATGTAATAATTCAAGCCCAGCTGTTCGATGGTCTGCCGTTCAGCGGGGCTCAGCGATTGCGGCAAGCGGCCGGCCTCGGTGAAATAGAACTGGTAGTTGGATTGCATTTCCGCGCGCGTCGAGTCGAGGAAACCGAGGTCCAAGCTGCCATCGTAGCGGAGGCCCATGGACCGGCTCAGCACGAAACTGCCGCGGCGCTTTGGGTCTTCCAGGAACACTCCAATGCGGTCCACCAGCAGCGTCTGGGAAATTCGATCCACCACGGAGTCGAGCATCGGCTCGATGCGCACCTCGCTGGTGAGGGAGCGGCCGAACTCGATCAGCGATCGGCGAAAATCCAAGCGGTCGCGATAGAAGAAGCGATCCAGCTTGACTTGAATCCAATCACGGAACGGCTGGAAGAGAAACGCGGCCATGACAATGGCGGTGACTTCGCCCATGGGCCCGCTTTGCCAGGCGGAGTGAAACACCTGTCCCATCAGGCCCACCAGCGCAAAATACAGAGCCACGACGCCGGCCGTAGCGAAGGTGTAAGCCAGTCCACGCTTGAAGATGATGTCCACATCCATCAGGCGGTAACGGATGATGGCGTAGCCAAAACACAGCGGGATCAGCGCCAGGGAAAGCGCGCTGAACTTCATCCATTGCTTGGGGATGATGCCGAAGGCGAAGGGCAGAACGTATAAGACCACGAACGGCAGAATCCCAGCCAAGGTCCCGCCGGTGACCCACTTCAATTGCTGGCGCAACACGCCGCTCGGCGCGCGGCGGAAGCTGGCAAGAAACACGAACGCGGCGGCGACGAAATACACGCCGGCATACAGCAACTCCACCTGGTCAAGCCACAGGCGCGCCCCGAGCGAAGGAACGAAATCGAGCAACTGCATGGCAATGCTGGCGTGCAGCACTAGCAATCCGGCCGGCAGGACATACACGGCAAAGCGTGTCCACGAGCCGCCGCCGCGGCGCTCAGGGAACACCAAAGCAAAATGGAGCAACAGCGCCGGCTGCAACAACAGCGCCACGGCATTGCCCCAGTAGATCTGCCAGTCAAACGGGTTCAGCTTGCCCGAATAGTGAAACGAATACAGGACGAAGGAAGCCAGGCAGAAAATGTAAAAATGAACGGCACGGGGTGCGTTCCAGCGGCGGGCAAAAATGAACAAACCGATGAAGAGATAAATCAGCCCGACCACGCGCAGAAAATTCTCGATCGAGGAGGCCCGCTCCGCCGGCGAAGGAATCACCTTGGCATCAAAAGGACTGCCGCCGCGCGTAAGTTTGTAACGGACTTCCACCCACGGGCCCACCCGCCACAGCCGCTGCGTGACTTGCACGGCACGGCGAACTTCTACATCGTTCAGGCTGACCAGGGCATCGCCGGGCTTGATGCCGGCCACTTCACCCGGTGAACCCTCAACTACTCGCCAGGCACGAATGCCATCGTTGGTGTCAATCCAGGAAATCCCGTCGTCCGGGGTGACAAACTCGTTGCGCTGTTTAAAATTGATACCTGCATAGATGATAGCGGTGAGAGACACCAGGGCTAGAACCACCGCCCCTACCTTCATTCGAAGTGTGTCTCGCATCGGAAGCTACCCCACGAGCAACCAATTTCTAATGTGCTTGCACGCGGCCTACCACCCAAGCAAGGAATCTCATGGTTGTATCCTGCTGCAAAAAAGCCTCTTATTCCGGCACTCCAAACTCCGACACAACAACCTCCAGTTTTTGGAAGCACCCTTTCAGGAAACGGGAAGAGGGCTAGAACTGGAAGCTAAAACCGCCGCGGAACGTACGAAACGCCGGAATCAGCACAACCCTTCCGTCTGCTGTATCCACTGGGACGTATCCCTGCGCAAGCAGGTTACGGAAGTCTGCCAGGGCCTCGACCCGTGTGGAAAACAAACTCGGCAATGGCTGCCGGATGGTGAAGTTCAGGAAAGGATCCACTTGATACGCCACTTCGCCGAAAGCATCCTGCCGCGAAGCGACCGGGCCACTCAACCATTTGTAGCTGGCTGCGAGCTGCGTGTGCGTCTTGGGCAGGCGGGTGGAAATGCGCCCGGCGATGCTGTGTCGCTGTCGCGTTTCCAACGCATCCCGTAAGAGCATGGATTCCGGGTTTTCTGTCGGCACCAGTGCTCCGGCCCACGAATACAGAACGACGAATTCGGCGCCATCGGTGAGCTTCTGCCGGTAGGCAATGCGGGAGCCAGGCGATCCGGAGCCGCCGCCATCATAAGCAAACGCATCCGAATAAAAATCCTGAAAGAATTCCGCCCGGCCGGCCAAGCCACGGCCGAAAAGAGCGGTGTGGCTGGAGCGGTCGCGGAAGAACCCTGCGGCAACCGACGCGGCGTTGCCCAATCGACGCTCCACAGCGATTTCTTCATGCCATCCACCCTCCAGCACCGGGCGGCCATCTCGCATCATGACGGTGGGGAAGGCGTCCATTTCTTCCAGGATGGCCTGAAGGGCGTTCTGCTGGCCATGGGCATGAGTCCAGGGCCGGCTGGCAAAATTCACCGACGCACGCCAATCGGGAGCGATCTGATAATTGATTTGCACCCCGGGCCGCAGCGAAGTGGCGGTGGCACCGACGCTAGCCATCAAGTATTCTGCGCCATAGGTCACATTCATCCGCCCCACGTTCAACTGGTTGTTGTGCTCGAGGCGGACTCCGCGGAACGGCGTGCGCGATGGACCCAAGTTAGCTTGGCGCAGCACCAACGTGGTTTCTGGTCCCCGGCCGATTTCTCCGGAAGGCAGCCATGCGGTGGCAAATCCCATGGCCGCGGACCGCTCATAGCTGGCCTGCCCGGCAAAGGTCATGCGTCCGGCAAGACCCAACGCTTGCTCGTATGCAATGGCGGTCGAAGGGGCATCGGCGATGTTTGAGACCGAACCCGGGCGCCTGGCGCCCGCGGTCAACTCCACGCGGGCTGCGGGCCGATGCGCGCCGGAAGTATCGCCGCGCTCAACGTCGCCCGCCAGGGTCGCTTCCCCTTCAGCAAACCGCAGGATCGCGCGCGTGGAAGCGGATGTGCGCAATACCCAGGCCCATTCATCCGAATCGGGCTGCTCGCTCTTGCCCTTGCGGCGCAGCGTATCCAGGGAAGAGAAAACCGTTCCCATTTCAATCTTCAGAATGGTGGTGAGGTTGGGCTCAATTCTGACATTGCGCTCCAGCGCGGGAAGGAAGCCGGCCAGGGTGACTCGGATGGTGTAAACGCCGGGCGCCAAGCGCGACGCCAGGAAGGAACCGCGGTCGTTGGTCAGTAGACGTACCACGCTGGAGTTGAAGATTTCGTTCTGGGTGAGAGCGACTGTCGCACCCATTTGCGGCACCCCGGCGGGATCCACTACCGTGCCGCTCAACTTGCCGAATTGCTGCGCCGAAGCTGCGGGCGCAACAACCCCCACCGCTGCCAGCCACAACGCCGAATATGTGATGAATCTGCGCATCACAAGCTACCTCCACGGCCTAAGTTGCTGCCCGTCCGCTCCGGCGGGCTTGGGCTCCACCCACCTCGGGAAACACCCCTCCGCCCCGTGGAATAATCCCAAATTCTATGCCCCGGCTCCGGCCGGGTCAACAAATCTTTGGTTGAAATCACCGCAGACACCGCACCCCACCCTGCTCAGGTAGGAACCGCTCAGGCGACGATTGGTTGCTTGTCCCACGGTCGTGCAACTTACGCCGAAGAAGAGCCGTACTATTCTATAGAGAACTATTCTTTGCCGCGCCAAAGGCAGAGCCGTGCGGAATTCGCGCAAACTCCTGGAGCCGGTGCGTGTGGCGCTCCAAACCATGCGGGCGCACAAGCTGCGCACGCTGCTGACGCTACTGGGCGTCGTCCTTTCCGTTTCCACGCTCATCCTCGTAGTGGCCATGATCGAAGGCACTAACCGCTACATTGCCGAGCGTGTGGCCAACTTGGGCTCCAACGTATTTCTCGTCACCCGCTTTGGACTGATTACTGAGGCGCAGGAGTTCGTCAAGGCCGCTCGCCGCAATCGCAGGATCACATGGGAAGACTACGAGGCCCTGCGAGACCAGATGAAGCTACCGCGGAACGTCGGTGTCGAGGTTCGCTCGCTGGGAATGGTACGAACTCCCAAGCACACGGTAGAGGACATCAGCATTCGCGGCGTCACCGCTAACATCGGGGAAATGGACGTCGAAGAACCTGAATTTGGCCGCTACATTTCTGACGGCGACGACCAGCACCGCGCCATGGTGGCCTTCATCGGGTCCGAGGTGGCCGCCAAGCTCTTTCCCCAGACTGGCGCGGTAGGCCGCACGATCTGGGTAAATGGACTGCCTTTTGAGGTGATCGGCGTCGCGCGCCCGCTGGGCACGGTGCTCGGGCAATCGCAGGACGGCTTTGTGTACATTCCCGTGCAGACCTTCTTGAAAATTTATGGCGCCAACCGCAGTTTGAGCATCAACATTCAGTGCCGCAACGCGGATTGGATGGCGCGCACCCAGGAAGAAGCGCGCATCCTGCTGCGCGCGCGGCGGCATCTGGCTCCCAACGAAGAAGACAATTTTGGAATTATCGCTTCCGAAACGCTGATGGGCCTCTGGAAGCAACTCACAGGAGCCATCGCCGCCTCGATGGTGGGCATCGTTTCGGTTTTCCTGGTGATTGGTGGCATCGTGATTATGAACGTGATGCTGGCTGCGGTCACCGAGCGCACCCACGAAATCGGCATTCGCAAATCGGTGGGTGCAAGCCGGGGCGACATCCTGATGCAGTTCTTGATTGAGTCCACGGTGATGGCCGCGGTTGGCGGCGGCATCGGGGTGGGCACGGCCTGGCTGCTCTCGCTGCTGGTGGGCGCCACCACATCGCTGCCGATGGCGGTTCCCGTATACGCCGTCGTTATCGCCCTCGGCGTTTCCACCGCTGTGGGACTTTTCTTCGGCATTTACCCGGCGCGCCGTGCCGCCAATCTCGACCCGATTGCAGCTCTGCGTTTTGAAACCTAGAGGAGCACAGCCATGCGGCTGGAACTAAATCACAACGTTCAACTGGCGTTGGACACCCTGCGCGAACACAAGATGCGTTCATTCCTGACCGTGCTCGGCGTAGTGATTGGAATCACCGCGCTGATTTCCGTAGCTTCCATCCTGGTCGGGCTGGACCGCGACATCCGCGGCTACCTGAACGACTACGGCACCGAAACGCTTTTTGTCTTCAAGTTCGATCCGGGTCTGCGCACCACGCGATTGACCAGCGAAGAAAGGATGCGCAAATCACTCACCCTGGAGGACACCCTGGCGATTCGCGAATCCTGCCCCGCGGTTCGCGACGTGACCGTGGAGGCCTTCCCGCGACTGCACCACGGGGGCCAGCCGCCCACCACCACCGCCCGCTATCGCGGGCACGAAGTATTCAACGTGTTTTACAGCGGAGCCCTGCCATCGTACGAGGTGGTCTACAACGCGCGGGTCGCCCGAGGGCGCTTCTTCTCAGCCGCGGAGAATCTTCATCGCGCGGAAGTCGTGGTGGTCGGACACGACCTCGCGCAAGCCCTGTTCCCGGCGGAAGACCCGCTGGGCAAGACCATCTTGATTTCCACCCGGCCGTATGAAGTGGTGGGCGTGCTGGAGAAACGAAAAGGACAGTTCTTCCGCGATGCCAGCACCGATCGCGAAGCGGTGGTCCCCTACCGCACCTACCGCAAACACAATCCATATAATGACGAGCACTTCGTCGGAGCACTGGCGTATCCCGGCAAGAAAGCCGCTGCCGAAGATGAAATCCGCGCCCTGCTACGCGTGCGGCGCGGTGTCGCGCCGAGCCAGCCGGACAACTTCGGTATTTCCTCCTCCGAACAGATCGCGAAGGAGTTCCGGCAGATTACCGGCGCCCTGGCTTTGATCGTGGCGGTGATCAGCTCGATCGGATTGCTGGTGGGTGGCGTAGGCGTGATGAACATCATGCTGATGTCGGTCACCGAACGCACGCGGGAGATCGGCCTGCGAAAAGCGGTGGGCGCGCGCCGGGCCGATATCATCGGGCAGTTCCTGATGGAGGCGATGACCTTGACCGGCATGGGCGGTATCGTGGGCGCGGCGCTGGGGATCAGCATCAGCGCACTGCTCAATGCCACGCTGCCCGGCCTGCCCTCTGCTGTGCCAGCGTGGGCCGTGGCCACTGGGGTGGGCGTGTCCATGGCGGTGGGCCTATTTTTTGGCATGTATCCCGCAGTCCGCGCCGCCCACCTGGACCCTGTCGAAGCCCTACGCTACGAATGAGTGCGTCCCACTGCGCCGGAATTCGCGCGTCCCGCTTATACTTATCCCTGCATCTGAGAAGGCCTTTGCGATGTACGGAGGACCCATGTATCAAGCGGACTTGCTCGCAGGACGGAAGATCCTGATTACCGGCGGCGGCACAGGCCTGGGGAAGTCCATGGCCCTGCGGTTTGCTGAGTTAGGGGCGCAGATCTTTCTGTGCGGGCGGCGCGAGGAACCGCTGCGGGAAACGGCCGCCGAGTTGGGCAACAAGACCAAAGCCGCGTACGCGATTTGCGACGTGCGCGATCCTGCGGCTGTGGAAAAAATGGCGGATGCGGCGCATGCCGCGCTGGGTGGGATCGACACGCTGGTGAATAACGCGGCGGGAAATTTCATCGCGCGCACCGAGAAACTTTCTGCCAATGCTTTCAACGCAGTGGTGAGCATCGTGCTGAACGGCACGTTTCACTGCGCGCAGACGCTGGGGCGGCGGTGGATCGCGGCGAAGCAACCCGGGACGGTATTGAACATCGTCACCACCTATGCGGAAACGGGTAGTGGGTTCGTTGTGCCGTCAGCGTGTGCAAAAGCCGGGGTGCTGGCCATGACGCGATCGCTGGCGGTGGAATGGGCGCGCCACCACATCCGCTTCAACGCCATCGCGCCCGGGCCGTTCCCCACCGAAGGCGCGTTTTCCCGGCTCATGCCTTCAAAAGAGTACGAAGAGCGCGCCCTGCAGCAAATCCCGATGAAACGTTTCGGACGCCACGACGAACTTGCCAACCTGGCAGTGTACCTGGTGAGCCCGCAATCGGACTACGTGAATGGAGAATGCGTGGTGATTGATGGCGCGTTGTGGCTGCGTGGCGCAGGCGAATTCAACGATCTGGCCGACTTGCCGGACGCGGTGTGGGAGCAGATGGAACAAGCCCGCAAGAAGTAGCGGAACGCGGGTAGCCAATTTGGATGTTTTGTCTCTTCGCTCAGGGTCACACAATGCGGCGTTCCGCTTTCATACTTTCGAACGGAGGTTTTTTCTTCATGAAGGAAGCTCCCGAGCAGTATATCGCGCGCATCCTGGGCAATCTGGGCGCGAAGAATGCGATTGCCGTGCAGCGGGCGACGCCGGCAAAACTGGAGAAGGCCATCAAAAGACTGACACCGGCGCAATTGCGCACGCGGCCGGAACCTGGCGTATGGTCCATCGCCGAGGTCATCACGCACCTGCGGGACGCCGAACTTGTGGTGGGTTTCCGGCTGCGCATGGCCGTCGCACAAAGCAGCACTCCGCTCCAAGCCTTCGACCAGGATTTGTGGGCGCAACATTGTAATTACGCGAAAGAGGATGCGCGCAAGACCCTCACTGAGTTCAGAGTATTGCGCGAGGCCAACCACCGCTTGCTGAAGGGCATTCCCAAGCCGGTTTGGGAGAATTACGGGATACACGCCGAGCGCGGCAAGGAAACGGTCACGCACATGACCCGCATGATTGCCGGCCACGACGTGAATCACCTGCGCCAGATCGAACAGCGGGCGGCAGCTCTGCGCAAAAAGAAATAAAGCGCAGCAAGCCAGTTCGGTGGCCCCCATTTACTTGCCGAAGAGTGCGATGGTAGACTCTTCGCTGTTTTTCAGGCGCAGGGAGGAGGCATTTTGTTCGACCCAGGAGCGCGAAGGCGCAAGAAACAGGGTTTCTCGCTCATTGAACTGCTTATCGTTGTGGCCATCCTCATAACCCTGGCTGCGCTGGCGATTCCGAATTTCATGCGCGCGCGCATCCAAGCGAACGAGTCCGCGGTGGCAGCCGCCATGAGGAGTATCACCACGGCGATCGTATCGTACGAGTTGGCCTACCAAGCGGGCTACCCTAACAACCTCATCGATTTGGGCCCACCGCCGGTAGGCACTCCGGCTTCTGCTGCGGCAGCGGATTTGATTGACCGAGCCTTGGCCATGGGTACGCGCTCTGGCTACAATTTTACATACGCAGCAATCGACGCCAACGGGGATGGACGCAACGATAGCTACACCGTGCATGCCGATCCTTCGAGTCCCGGCGTGACCGGAGTCAAACATTTCTTTGTGAATCAGACCAATGTGATCCGCTACAACGCGTCCGCCGTGGCTGGACCAGCCGACAGGCCTATTCCGCAGTAGCTTCCGGCAGTCTGAAGATTCTGTCAGCAAAAGAAAAAGGCCTCCGGGAAACCGGAGGCCTTCGGTTTTTCGGCTGAATCCGATTAGAACTGCAACTTGAGCGCGAACTGGAAGTGCCGCGCGCTGGTGTTCATGAACCGGCGACTCAGGAACTGGCCAGCTCCGGTCACCTGATCCTGCGCATCAATGGCGTTTTCCGGAATGGTCCCGATGACGCGAGCCGGAGTAACGGTAACAGGAGTGAAGGCGATACCCGGAACCGGCTGTGCGGTGGTCGAGAACACGTTGCCGATGGGGTTGCCAGGGTTGCGGGTGTTGAAGACGTTGTACACTTCCGCGCGGAATTGCAGGTTCCAGCGATCGCCCCACGGGAAGTTCTTCAACACCGCCATATCAAAGTTGGTCAAGCGCGGACCATTCAGAATGTTGCGGCCGGCGTTGCCTACCCGGTTCAAACCGACCTGGACAAAGTGGTTGGCCGCCGCGCCGGTCGGGTTTCCAGCGGCATCGATGTAGTCGGGGCCGGTGAGGCCGCCGACCTGGTTGGTGGCGCGAATAGCCGCCAAAGTGGCCGCGGAAAGACCGGTGAAGTCGCGCGGATCGATGCACAGCGCGTTGTTGATCAACGCCACGGAATTGATCGAAGCCCCGGCGCTGCCGATATCCGGCCGGTCGTTGGTGGGCAGTCCGTCGCCGAAGGCATCGGTGCAAGCGCCGCCGGTGCGGCCGTTAATTGGCGTAAACGGCTGGCCGGACTGAATCGTGGTGAAGCCGTTCAGTTGCCAGTTACCCAAAATCCACTTCGCCGGACCGGAGCCAGGAGAAGGCAGATTCCACAGATAACTGACGGCTAGGCGGTGACGGCGGTCGAAAGAAGAATTGCCGCGCTCGGCGCTCGTGGTGTTGCGGTAGTCCTGCGCGAAGGGGGTGATGGCTTCCACTTCGCTGGCGCCGGTGCCGGTAAAGATGTTCAGCAGACGCACGCCGGGACCAAAGATTTCGGACGAATTATCAATCATGTGGCTCCAGGTGTAGGCCGCGGTTACCGCGAAATCGAACGCGGTGCGGCGACTGATGCGCTTGGTGCCAGTGATCTGCAGGGCGTTGTAGGTGGAGTGCGCGCCGTTGGTCACTTCGGTGATCGCGCCGCGGGTGATGGTGCCGCGGGTATTGTTGCTGATGCACGCTGAAGTGAACGCGGCGCCGGCGCACGGGCCAGCAGTATTAACGATGTAGCCGCGCACCGGGTTGCGGTCCACGCGCTGGAACAGGCTGGTGCCCTTGCTGCCCACGAAGGCGACTTCCAGCAGCGCGTCGCGGTAGAACTGCCACTGCATGCTGATCGAGTAGTTCTGCACATAGGGTGAAACGAGATTCTTGTTGATTCCATCCTGCGCGCTGCAGCCCTGCGGCGTGGCGGGGCCGCCGGCGGCGAAAGTCACGCAATCCGAAATCGGCGCGGTGACCGTGCTGGCCAAAACAGGAAGATTCGGATAGACATTCGCAGGGTTATTCACGGTAACCAGCGGAGAGATCGGCCCGCTTTGCCAAGCCAGCAGCGGGACAATGAACGGCGTCGGATTATAGAAGAAACCATAACCGCCGCGGAACACGAAGCCATTCCAGGGAGACCATGCGATACCCAAGCGGGGCGCGAAATTGTTGTTATCGGTCTTCACCGGGGCGCCGAAAGCGGGGTTGATTTCCGTCAGGCGGTTAATCACCTGGCCGTAGTTTTCGTAACGCAGGCCCACGCTGAGCGTGAAATTGGGCCGCAACTGGATATCGTCCTGGAGGAAATAGAACTGGGCAAATTCGCGCAGTGGCAGAACGTCACCGCCCCGGCCGCCGAAATTGGTGAAGCGGCGGAATGCGGCGATGGGGCGATTATTCGCAAACGCATCAAAGCCACCGAAGCCCTGGCTGGTCGCATAAATGTACTGGCCCAAATCGCCGGAGGCTTGGCGAATCTTGCTGTCGGTGACCACGAAGTTCGCGCCCAACTTCACGCTATGCCGCCCCGTGGAAAGCGAAAGGTTGTCCTGGAGCTGGAAGAGGTCGCTGGCGATTTTGGTCGGGCGCGAATCCCGGCCGAGGGTGAAGTTCACGCCCGCCGACGGAAACGCAGCGAGCAAGCTGGCATTCGCCGTCGGGGTACCACCAGAGCCGGGTTGCAGCGCGAAGAAGTCCACAACGGTGAACGCCGGAACGTTCTCGCGGGTCTGTTCATCCACCCCGAAGGCGCCGCTGCCGGTGGAAATGCGCGTCCCGGAAAACCGCAGTTCATGCAAGGCCGTAGGCCATGCGTGCGTCCAGAACAGACCCAGGCTTTGCGTGCGTTGCCGGTAAATCACGCGGTATTCAGGCATCAGCCCCAAGTCCAGGAAAGCGATTTCAGATGGGAATGCGCCGACCGTGCGCGGCGTCTGGATATCGTCGAAGAGGTAGCGACCGTAAATATCGTCACGCGACGTCAACTGGTGGTCAATGCGGAAAGACCCTTGGTGATCGCGCACATCAAACAGGCCCGCGCCGGGCACCAAGTAGGAGCCGAAGGGAACCGCAGTACCCGTACATCCGGCGGGAATCGGAAACACAAAACAATTCGTCGCCGCGGTTGCCGGGGGGCTGCGGCGAAACACAAATGCCTGGCCCACTGTGCAGGGGTTATTGAGCGGTAATCCAGAACCCGCCTGACCGCAAGGCGTGGTCTGACCGGCCAAACTGGCCACGGTCGGGTTTGCCAGCAGCGCGCGGACCGTGAGCTGGCCCGCAAACGGCTGCAGAGCGGTCAATCCAGCGGTCTGCGGAATGGTGGCTACCAGCGGGAAAACCGGCGAAAGATCGTTGCGCGCGCGGTCCCACTGATACGAAGCAAAGAACCACGTCTTGTCCTTTTTGATGGGGCCGCCCAGGGTGAACCCAAGCTGGTTCTCGTAAAAAAGAGTGTTGCCCTCGACATCGGCGATGCGCTCGACGTAACTCTGAGCGTTGAAATTGTCGTGCTGGCCGTACCAGAAGGCGCTGCCGTGAATCTGGTTGCCGCCGCGCTCAGTAATGATGTTGACTACGCTGCCGGAGTTGCGGCCGTATTCCGCCTTGTACTGGTTGGTCAGAATGCGGTATTCAGCGAAAAGATCGGTGTTGGTGAATTGCGCCGCCGCGCCGCCGAATAGCGGTTCATTATTGTCCACCGAGTCGATGATGAAGTTATTGTCGCGCCCGCGGGAACCGTTGGCGGCGAATGGCACCAGGGTGCTGGCAAACGAAAAAGCGCGCACACTGAACACGCCCGGGGCCAGCAAGGCCAGGTTGTTCAAGTCGCGGCTCAGAATAGGGAGTTCGCGAATTTGCTTGTCGCTGAACGAGGTGCTCAGCGTGGGGCTGGTGGTATCGGTTAGGCCGATTTCCGCGCTGACGGCTTTCACTTCGACCGTGGCTTCCAGGGGCACCGGCTCCAGCACCGCTTCCTGAAGCTTCGCGGTTGTGGCCACGCTCAAGCGCACGTCTTCCAGGCGCACCGGCTTAAAGCCCGCCTGCTCCACGATCACGTCATAAAGACCCGGCGGCAGTTCGCGCGCTTCGTAATTGCCTTCTCCATCGGTGCTGACGATGCGCGCCTGGTTGGTGGCTTTGTTCAGGATGCGCACAGAGGCGCCCGCCACCACGGCCTTCTGCTGATCCACGACGCGGCCGGAAATGGACCCGCCGATTCCTTGGGACAGGGCCACGGGTACCATGGCCAGCGCAATGATCACTACCAAACTTAGAAAGCGGACTCTGTTTGAAAACATCGGACGACCTCCGGGCCGGAGTTTCAAGAGCAAAACGCGCAACGACACCACACACCTTTCCTTGAGGCAAGGAAGCGAGTAGGTTATATGCAACGCAGGCGGAAGTGTCAAGAAGTTTTGCTGCAAGCGCTTGTTCCATCTGTCAATTAGGCGAGTACCCGGCGCGTGCGAGCGCTCCTAGTACTCACAAGAAATCTTTCAGCACGCATTTTCAAAAATACCCTTGACTTGATTCGACTTGGGCAACTATCATCCGCGCCAGTCGGGAGAAGTCTGTCCCGGGGTGGATTGGTATCTTCAGTAGTCTTTGGACGTGAGGAAAACGCGAAACGTGTCCAGCGTCGTCAGTGCTCCTCGCTTGTTTGCAAAAACTTCAGGGAAGTATGCAGGGGTGTGCCTGTATTGGTGTTGCGCCCGGAGGGAAGACTCATGTTTGTAAATACGATTTCGTCTCGCAAGAACCTGCGAACCGCGCCGTGGCTGATCCTGGTGGTTGTGGCCACGATGGTCGCGGCTGGCTGCGCTGTTTCCAATTCCGGCTTGCCCGAACTCCCGCCGGCCCCCAGCCGCTCCACCGGCACATTCACCATCGCGACCAATTTGGCAGCATGTCCGGCAGGCAGCACGCCCACCAACCCCGGGGCGCAACTGTGCGCAATTTCCGTGGCGGCGGGAACCATTGACGTGATGGCAGATGCTTTTCTGGGCAGTCCGTACACGACCACCATCCTGACCCGAGGCGGCGTTCTGCCTGTTACGAGTTGCCAGATTCAAGGCACAATTCCTACCGGAATTACCCTGAGTGCCGCACCTTCAGGAACGAGCTGCGTAATTACTGGAAGTCTGCAGTCTCCCCTGCCCGGTGTGACCATCCCCCCCGGCGGGTTTATCACATTGCAACTCACCGTTCGCGCCACCGATTCCGGTAACCCCGCCAATTCCGACACGCAAGACATCGTGATCCGCATCTTTGCCGGCTTCTCTTTTACTACGCCCTCTATTGAAAATGGCACCCAAGGCCGCGCCTTCGCCAAGACGGTTGCTTCGAACCTCGGCGGCGGCATCGGCGTTCCTCCCATGACGGCGTGCAGCGCGACCGGCTTGCCCACTGGTTTGTCGGTTGCCGTTTCCGGCAACGATTGCCGGATCACCGGAACCCCGAGCGTGAATGGAACCTTCAGCGTGGTTGTGACAGGAACGGATAGTGCGGCAAACACGCGCTCCTCTTCTACCTACACCCTGGTGATTAATCCGCCGCTGACAGTCACCGCGCCAACCTTGAGCAACGGCACGGTCGGACGTCCGTACACGGTGACGGTTGCGGCCACCGCCGCCACCGCGGGTGGGCAGCGTCCCCTCACTGTGTGCTCTGCGACCGGTCTTCCTCCGGGTATGACCGTTGCCCGCAATG
>CAZCNH010000043.1:0-32574 GCA_964500065.1 uncultured Acidobacteriaceae bacterium | reverse complement strand
GAGCGGTTCGAGTTTTTTGCCGGCGGGCTGGAGCTGGGCAACGCCTTCAGCGAGTTGAACGATCCGGCCGAGCAGGAGCGCCGGTTCCTCGAGCAGGTAGCGGCCGGCGGCGAGGAAGCGCCAAAGCAAGTGGATCTGGATTACGTGCGCGCGCTTTGCCACGGCTTGCCGCCCACGGGCGGCGAAGGCATCGGCATCGACCGGCTGACAATGCTGCTTACCGATTCGCATTCTATCCGCGAAGTGATCCTCTTCCCCCTGCTGCGCCCGCCCGCGCCGAAGAACCCCGGAGAAGCGGCGCAAGAAGTGACCCGATGAGTTTCGAATGGTTTGTGGCGATGCGGTACTTGCGGTCGCCGTACAAGCCCGCGGTGCTGCGCCTGATTACGCTGCTTAGCGTGGTGGGCATCGCCGCCGGCGTGGCCACCCTGGTGATCGCGCTGGCTGTAAATACCGGTTTTCGCGAAGCGTTACGCGATCGCCTGCTGGGCGTAACCGCGCACGTGAATCTGACCCGCAAAGGCTCCGAAGGAATCGGCGATTACGCCGCGCTGGCGGAAAAGCTCCGCCGCATTGAAGGTGTGCGCGCCGTGGCGCCGGCCATCTATCAGACCGTGCTCATCACCGGAGGCGGCCGCGCCCGCGGCATTGTTTTGAAGGGGATCGACCTGGCGCGCGAACGCGAATCCAGTGAGACGCTGGCGCGGCTTCCGGCTGGGCGCGCCGACTTTTCTCCCGATGGCGACGGCATCGAAGCCATCATGCTGGGGAAATTGCTTGCGCAAGAATTGCGCACCGGAGTGGACGAGTACGTCACCGTCACCAGCCCGCAAGGGCGACTTACTCCCTTCGGAATGATCCCGCGCTCGCGCCGGTTGCGCGTGACGGGCATTTTCGATTCCGGCTTCTATGATACGGACGCCAATTGGGCGTTTGTGGCCCTGCCCACCGCGCAGGCCCTTTCCGGCGTGGGAGATCAGGTGAACGTGCTGGAATTTCGCTTGCACGACCTGGACCGAGCAGACGCTCTGGCGCCGCGCATCCGGGAAGCGGCGGGATCTGACTTTTCCACCAGCACCTGGGTCGAGCAGAACCGCGCCTTGTTCCGCGCCTTGCGCCTGGAAAAACTGATCACCGCGATTTTCATCGGCTTGATCACCTTCGTCGCCGGCCTGAACATTCTAGTGGTGCTTTCGATGACCGTGACCGACAAGGCCCGCGACATTGCGGTGCTGAAATCCATGGGCGCGCGGCGCGAGCAGATCCGCAAGATTTTTGTGTGGCAGGGATTGTGCGTTGGCGCGGTGGGCACGGGGATCGGGCTGACCCTGGGCTATGCGGCCGCGTGGATCGCAGACAAATACAAGATGATCCCATTGGACCCGGAAGTGTATGCGATTCCCTACGTCCCGTTGCACATCAATGCCCTGGATGGGCTTTGGATCGCCAGCATCGCGCTGGGCATCAGCGCTGCGGCAACTCTGGTGCCGGCTCGCTCGGCGTCCGGTATCTTGCCCGTGGAAATTCTGCGATACGACTGAGAAAGCGCAGGTTGGATTGCCCCAAACTGAAACAAAACCGGCGATGCCGGCGTTGCGCACGGAGAATTTGCGCAAAGTTTTTCGCTCCGGGAGCACGAACCTGGTGGTGTTGGCGGGCGTAAGCGTCGAAATCGGCTTTCGCGAGATGGTGGCGGTGATTGGCCCTTCCGGTGCAGGAAAAAGCACGTTACTGCACTTGCTGGGCGCGCTGGACGCGCCAACAAGCGGTACGATATACTTTGACGGGCGCGAAATTGGCGCTCTTTCTGAGGCGGAGCAGGCGGACTACCGCAACCGCTCGGTTGGTTTTGTGTGGCAGCGGCACCACTTGCTGCCTGATTTTAGCGCAGCCGAAAATGTGGTTATGCCCCTTTTGCTCAGGGGCACGCCGCAACCGGAAGCAATGGCTGCCGCCCTGCGCTGGCTGGGCCGCGTTGGGTTGGCCGAGCGGGCCGGTCACCGGGCGGGCGAGCTTTCCGGAGGCGAACAGCAGCGCGCGGCGATTGCCCGCGCTCTGGTTTGCGAACCGAAGCTCTTGCTGGCCGATGAACCGACCGGCGACTTGGACGAGCAAAACGCCGAAGAGGTGTTCCGCTTGTTGCGCGGACTGCTCGATGAATTCGGATTGACGGCGGTACTGGCGACGCACAACCTGAATCTCGCGCGCCGGTGCCACCGGGTACTCGCTCTGGAACATGGCATCCTCTCCGTTCGCGATTTGAATGGCGGGGCGCAGGCACAAGGAAGACCCGGGTGACCTATGTTTGAGAAGTACACCGAAAAGGCGCGGCGCGTGATCTTTTTCGCGCGGTACGAGGCCAGCCAGTACGGCAGCCCGTACATCGAGACCGAGCACTTGCTGCTCGGCCTGCTGCGCGAAGATAAGGCCCTGGCCAACCGTTTCTTGCGCACCCACGGCACCATCGAGTCCATCCGCAAGGAAATCGAGGCCCGCATCACCATCCGCGAACGCATCTCCACTTCGGTGGACGTTCCCCTCAGCCAGGAATGCAAGCGCATCGTGATGAACCACGCCATCGAGGAAGCCGACCGGCTGAACCACAAGCACGTAGGCACCGAACACCTGCTGCTGGGCATCCTGCGCGAAGAAAAATGTTTTGCCGCTGAGATTCTGCAGGAGCGCGGTTTACGCCTTTCCGCCCTGCGCGAAGAACTCACCCGGGCCACCGGAGAAAAAGTTCCGGTGAATCGCCCGAAAGAAACTTCTTTGCTTGCCGAGTTCAGCCGCGACCTGACGCAAGCGGCCCTGGAAGGGCAGTTGGACCCGCTGGTTGGACGCGACCGGGAAGTCGAGCGGGTGATTCAGATCCTGTGCCGCCGCACGAAGAACAACCCGGTGCTCATTGGAGAGCCGGGCGTGGGCAAGACGGCGATTGTCGAGGGCCTGGCACAGAAAATCGCCGATGGCAACGTGCCTCCCTTCCTTTCCGATAAGCGCATTCTTTCCCTCGATCTGTCCCTGATTGTCGCAGGCACGAAATACCGCGGCCAATTCGAAGAACGGCTGAAGACCATCATGAAGGAACTGATGGAGAACCAGAACGCCATCATCTTCATTGACGAACTGCACACCCTGGTGGGAGCAGGCTCGGCCGAAGGCTCGCTCGACGCCGCCAACATTCTGAAGCCGGCGCTTTCCCGCGGCGAGATTCAGTGCATCGGCTCCACCACCCCGGGGGAATACCGCAAGTCGGTGGAAAAGGACCGCTCGCTCGAGCGGCGCTTCCAGGCCGTGAAGGTGGTTGCGCCCACCGAAGATGAGGCCATCCGCATCCTGCAGGGCGTTCGCGAACGCTACGAAAAATTCCACGCCGTGAGTTACACCGATGAAGCGGTGCAATATTCGGTGTATCACTCCAACCGCTACATTCCGGATCGCTTTCTGCCCGACAAGGCCATTGACCTGATTGATGAATCCGGCGCGCGTGTTAAGCTGCGCCAGTCCATGCTGCCGGAAGAAGTCAGCGAAGTACAAAAGCGGGTGAAGTTCATCACCCACCGCATGGAAACGGCGATCGCCAACCACGAATTCGAAAAGGCGCGCTTCTACAGTGAAGAGGAGCGCAAGGAAAAAGAGCACCTTCGCCAGTTGCGCGAGAAGCTGAAGCTCGATGAATCCTCCACCGGCATCGTCACTCGCGAGGATATCGAAGAGGTAGTTTCGCGCTGGACCGGCATCGCGATGACCGCGATCAAGGAAGACGAGCAGCAGAAGCTGCTGCGCATCGAAGAGGAATTGCACAAGCGCGTGATCAGCCAGGATAAGGCCATCACCGCGCTAGCGCGCGCCATCCGCCGCGGCCGCGCGGGCCTGAAGGCCCCGGGCCGCCCCGTGGGAAGTTTCCTGTTCCTGGGACCCACCGGCGTTGGCAAGACTGAAGTGGCGCGGCGGCTGACCGAGTTCCTTTTCGGAAGCGAAAAGTCGCTGATCCGGCTCGACATGTCGGAGTACATGGAAAAGCACTCGGTATCCAAGCTGATCGGCGCCCCTCCGGGCTACGTGGGCTATGAAGAAGGCGGGCAACTGACCGAGCGGGTGCGCCGCGCGCCGTATTCGGTTATCCTGCTGGACGAAATTGAAAAAGCCCACCCGGACGTGTACAACATTCTGCTGCAGGTCTTTGAGGATGGGCAGTTGACCGATAGCATTGGCAACACCGTGGACTTCCGGAACACCATCCTGATCATGACCTCGAACATCGGGGCACGCCACCTGGCCAAGCGCTCGACGCTGGGATTCCAGGGAACCGCGGATGATTCCAACGTGCTGAAGGTCGAGGAACTGATCCGCAATGAAGTGAAGCAGGTATTTAATCCGGAATTCCTGAACCGTCTGGATGAAGTGATCCTGTTCAACCCGCTTTCAGATGAAGACCTGATGCGGATTATAGATTTGCTGGTGGGCCAGATTAACGACACGCTGATCCACCGGCAGGTGCAGATCGTCTTGAAGCCGGAAGCGCGCCAGTGGATTTTGGATAAGACCTGCGCGGACCGGAGCTACGGAGCGCGGCCTTTGCGGCGCGCGTTGCAAAAGCACGTGGAAGACCCATTGTCGGAAGCGTTGATTCAGGGCGGATTGCAGCGCCCGGCCACGCTGGAAGTCTTTGTGGCGGGTGAGGGGTTGAGCTTTCGTCAGGTTCTCGAAGCAACTCCAGTCGCACAGTAGCGAATCCAACACCGACAAGCCGGGCTGCCGTCCGGTGAGGAGCCGAATATCTTGGGTTTGGGGGAGCGGCCTTGAATTTCGTCACGGCCGCAAGCGCAAAATCTTGTCTCCGAAGCCTCTGCCGCTGGGCGGGGCTGTTCCTCTTTTTTGCGGCTTGCACGCAGCCAGCATTCGCACAGGACGCGGTGGTGCAGCGGATCGATTTCGTGGGCAACCGCCGCATCCCCAAAGACACTCTTAAGGCGCGCATCTTCACCCGGGAAGGCGACGCCTTCAGTGAAGAGTTGCTGCGGCGCGATTTCCAGGCCCTCTGGAACACCCAGTTTTTCGAAGATGTCCGCCTGGAAGTCGAAGATAGCCCGGACAAACCCAGCGCCAAAGTCATCGTCTTCTACGTCAAAGAGCGGCCCACCATCCGCCGCATTGAATACAAGAACCTCAAATCAGTGACCGAATCCGAGGTTCTCGAACGCTTCAAGGAACGCAAGGTGGGGCTTTCCATTGAAAGCCAGTTCGACCCCACGCGCATCAAGCGCGCCGAGGTGGTGCTGCGCGAACTGCTCAGCGAGCGCGGCCGTCAGTTTGCCACCATTAACCCCACCTACGAGCGCATTCCCGCCACCAATGCGGTGAAGTTGATCTTTGAGATTAACGAGGGACCGAAGGTCAAAGTCGGAACCATCAACATCACCGGCAACAAGGCCTTCAGCACCCGCCGCATCATTCGTTCGATGCGCCATTCGCGGCCCTATGCCGTGCCCATGTACCTGTTTGACTGGAATGTGGCCAGCAAGACGTTCGACCGCCGCAAGCTTTCCGAAGACATGGAAATCGGCATCCGCGGCCTGCACCAGGACGCGGGCTACTTCACGGTTCTGGTGCAGGACCCGCAACTGGAAACAGTGGACAAGATGCCCGGCCGGGGCATTCACGGGTTCCGCTGCTCCTTCGGGATTGGCCCGCTGTGTTTCCCCAAGTTCGGGAAGGTGACGCCCGGGAAGCGCACCAACATCACCATCCCCATTCAAGAGGGCGAACTGTATACCCTGAACAAGCTGTTTGTTCGCAGCCCGGACCCCGATAAGGGGCTGTTCTTCCGCACCGACTTTCTGCAAAGCGTTTTCCCCATTAAGCAGGGGGAAATCTTTGGCGTGGATAAGGTCCGCAAGGCCATCGAGAATTACAAGAAGCTTTATGGCGAATGGGGCTTTATTGACTTTGTCGCCGAGCCCAACACCGATGTGGACCGCGCCAACAAGCAAATCAACCTGACGTTCGATTTCAACGAAGGCAAGCAATTTTTTGTGCGCCGCATCGAGTTCCAGGGCAATACCACCACCCGCGACAAAGTGATCCGCCGCGAAATCCTGCTCGATGAAGGCGACCTGTTCAATAACCGCTACTGGGAAGTTTCCCTGCTGCGCATCAATCAACTCGATTATTTCGAGCAGATCAAGCCGGAGCACGCCGAAATCAAGCGCAACCTGAAGGAAGGATCGGTGGACATCCTCCTGAAGGTGAAGGAAAAGGGCAAGCAGTCCATCGGTCTGACCGGCGGCGTCAGCGGGATCGCCGGCAGCTTTGTCGGCCTGAACTACCAGACCAATAATTTCCTCGGGCTCGGCGAAACTCTGACCTTCTCCGCGGAGTTCGGCGACCGCCAGCGCAACTTCATCTTCGGCTTCACCGAACCTTACTTGTTTGACCGGCCCATCTCCTCCGGTTTCACGGTGTTTTCCAGCCGGTTCAGTTTCGACCAGGCCCGCGAGACCTCGATTCTGATCGGCCAGCGTATCCAACTCGACCCGAACTCAACGCAGAATTACGACCAGGACAGCAAGGGCTTCACCGTTTTCGCCAGCTACCCGCTGCGCCGCTTTGCCTTCACCCGCATCGGCGCGACCTATGCGCTGACCAAGAGCAGCATCCGCGCCTTCAGCGATGCCTCGCGCGTTCTCTTTGAAACGCTGCAATTCCGGAACTTCGCCGGGCCCAACGCGGTGCAGGGGATTCTGTCCAGCCGCTTTGTCCCCACGCTGACGCACAACACGGTGGACCATCCGATCAACCCCACGCGCGGGAAGAGCTTCCATATTTCCGCGGCGGTGGAGGGCGGCCCGCTGGGCGGCAACATCAATACCATCACCAATGTTTTCGAGACCAAGTATTTCCGTCCGATCAACAAGGGCCGCAACGTGGTCGGCTTCCGCTTGCTGGGTTCATTTGCCAGCGGCTATGGCGGGAAGGTGCTGCCTCCCAACAACCGCTTCTACATGGGCGGCGAAGATACGGTGCGGGGGTACGACATCCGCACCATCACGCCGATTGCTTTCATTCCCGTACAAACCACCACGCCGGTTACATTCTTGAATCCCACGGTGCTCGACGCCGCGGGGAATCCCACCGTCACGTTGCTCAACGTCCCCACGCTCGACTACACCATCTCCTTCCCCGGCGGCGATACACAGGGCGTGTTGAATGCGGAATACCGCATCCCGCTGGTGGGACCCGTGGGCATGAGCCTGTTCTTCGATGTCGGCGTGAACGGCATCTGGCGGCGTAATCAATTGCGCTTGAATGAAGTGGGCTTGACCGATTTGCGCAACGCGTTCCCGGGAACGCAGATCGGCGACACGCTCGAGGTTTTCAAGGAATCGAATTTCCGCCCGCGCATGTCCAGCGGGGTGGAATTTGTGGTGCAGTTGCCCGTGGTCAACGCGCCTTTCCGCATCTACTGGGCGTACAACTTCAACCGGTTGAGCAGCGTGATCGCAGAGCCTTCCGGAGATGTGGTGCGCGGCAGCGACGGCCAGTTTCTGACCGATCCATTGCGCGCCGCCATTCCGGGCGGGGTAAACGGGAATATCTATAGGACCCTGATCGACCCGCAACTGCAGAGCGTGATCAGCCTGAGCGCGCGGCGCTTGAATTTCTTTGAACCGTTGAAAACGTTCCGCTTTACGGTCAGCCGGACATTCTAGTCCGGCCTGGGGAAGTACGCGCCACTCCCGCAGGGCGAGTGACGCAAATGGATTTCTCGAATGGCAGGGAGGCAGGTTCGTTATGAAGTATCTTGAATCGATGTCCGGAAACCGTGCAACGAGCGTGTGGCCGGCTCTGCTGGCTTGCGCGCTGGTGTTGCTGGCGGGCCTGGCCGGGTGCGGGAAAGACAACAACAACAACGGTGGAGGGGGAAGCAATCCCACCATCACGGTGACCGTGAATCCGCCGGCAGCCGCGGTTCTGTTGAACCAGACGTTGCAACTTTCCGCTTCCGTCACTGGGGCGCCGAATCTTTCCATCGCCACCTCGAATGGCGCGGTACGCAACAACAACGTGGTCACAGTGACCACCACCGCGGCCCACGGCTTTGCCGTTGGAAACATCGTGACCCTGAGCGGCGTTTCCGACACCAGCTTTATCGGGACCTTTACGATTGCGTCGGTTCCTTCCTCGACCACGTTCACGTTTAACCAGACGGGTGTGAATGCATCGAGCGGCGGTGGAACCATTCCGCATACGGCTGTGGTCTGGCAGGTGAATGGCACGGCCGGCGGCAGTTCTACGACCGGCACGATTACCACCAATGGCCTGTACACCGCGCCTGCAGCTTTGCCCTCTGCGGTCACGGCAAGCATCACCAGCACGGGCGCGGTCCGCAGCGGGAATACGGTGACGATCACCACCACCGCGGCGCACACTTTCACCGCCGGGCAGATTATCAGCATCACCGGGGTGACCCCGCCGAGCGCCCTCACCGCGACAATTACCGCCACCGGCGCGGCTCGCAACAACAACATTGTGACCATCACGACTTCCGCGGCGCATAATTTCTCCGCCGGGCAAATCGTGAACATCAGTGGTGTGAGCGACGCCAGCTTCAACGGCTCATTCGCCGTCAGTTCCACGCCTACCTCCACCACATTCACGTACAGCCAGGTGGCCGGCAACGCCAATAGCGGTAACGGGCAGGCTTCGGTGGCCGCCACGGGCTTTGACGGCACGTTTGTGGTCGCCAGCGTTCCTTCCAACACCTCACTGACCTATCAGCAGATTGGCACCAATTCCACCAGCGGAAACGGCACGGTGAGTTCCGCGGCCGTACAGATCAAGGCGGTCAGCGCCGCGGATTCCACCATCAGCGGCACCGCGTCGGTGGTGCTGGATTCGGGCGTCGCGCTGAGCATTTCGCCCACATCGGCGACGCTGGCCACGGGCAACACTGTGACGTTTGTTGCCACCAATACCGGCTCGGGCACCACGGGAATCAACTGGCTGGTAAACGACGTCGCAGGCGGCAATGCGACCGTCGGCACCATCACGGCTGCCGGTGTTTATACCGCGCCGGCCACTGTGCCCACCCCGGCAACGGTCACAGTGAAAGCCCAGGCCGCGATCGATGTTTCGAAAACCATCACTGCGCTGGTCACCATCACCACCGCTGCGACGCCCACGCTGACTTCGGCTTGGCCCACTCGCGTTGCGCAGGGTTCCAGCTTCCACGATTTCTATCTGGTGGGCACGAATTTCCTGACCACCACGCAAGTGCTTTTCAAGGGCGCTCCACTGGCGGTGACCCCGCAAGTGCTGAGCAATACCCTGTTGCGCGTGCGGGTGCCCGAATCCGCGTTTATCACTGCGGGAACTTTCCCCCTGGATGTAGCGGCGCAGGGCGGAACCGGCGCGACGCCCGTTAACATCACAGTCTTACCACAGCGCCCGGCATTGATTGGCACCGCACCGGATAGCGTGTCGCAAGGCGCCTCGGCGGTGACTGCCCAGTTTAATGGCGGGTACTATTCGCCCTCCGTGACGGCGGAATTCGACGGAGGTGTGCGCGCGGCCACTCCGACCAATGCGCGCCAATTGGATGTGACCCTCAGCGGAGCTGACTTGAGCACCGCCGGACTCTTCGCGGTTGGGGTCCGCAATCCCGCTGCCGCACAACCGGTGGCTCAGGTGAACCTGGCGATTCAACCCGCCAGCGCGCCGGCAACGGTAACTACGGTTGCCACCGGTGGCACGGCGCCATCCGCAGTTGCCATTAACGAAGCAACGGGAGTCGCCGTGGTGGCCAACCGGACGTCAGGCACCATTTCCCGAATCGATCTGGGAACCAACACGGTGATTGGCGCGCCTATTGTGGTCGGGGGCGGTGCAACCAGCGCGCCCACGGGAATTGCGGTGGATCACGTGCGCAACGTGGCGGTGGTGGCCAACAACGGCACGGATAATATTTCCGTTGTGGATCTTGGCACAGGGACGGTGACCAACATTACGTCGCCCACCACCAGTGGGGGAGTGCTCAAGCCGGTTTCCGTGGCGGTGAATTCCATCTCCAGTCTGGCCATAATCGCCAATCAGAACACGAATGCGGCAACCGTGGTCAATCTGGCCACGAATTCCGTGCTGGGCGTGGCCACCATTCAGGGAACCGGAGCCAACCCGCAGGTAGCCGTGGATCCGCGCCTGAATTGGGCCATCGTCACTCCGGGCGGGGCGGGAGCGACCTCGATCCTGGACCTGGGCCGCCAGAGCGCAATCACTTCCGGCGGCGCGGTGCGCAACAACAACGTGGTAACAATCACGACGCCCTTCAGCCACAGCATCGCGGTGGGAGACCAAGTGACCATTTCTGGTGTTGCCGATGCGTCCTTTAACGGACTCTTCGCGGTCACCGGAACGCCTTCGGCCACCACCTTCACCTATTCTCAGACGGCCGCCAATGCTTCCAGCGGGGGCGGCGCGGTATTCAACCCGGGGCAGTTGGTGGCGATTACCCTCGGCGTGAATGTGCGCGGTGTTTCTGTCAACTCGGAAACGCACACCGCGTTTCTCACCGACCCGACTTCCACCAACTTGATCACCTTCAGTTTGCTGGACCAGACAGTTCGCACCGTTCCCGCGCTGACCGGGTACATTGCCGCGGCCTCCAGCCCCATTACTAATGTGGGGATTGCCACCAGCGCCGGAGCCAACTCGATCCAAGCGGTGGATTTGCGCGCGCCCGCTTTGATCGGTTCCGCATTGACGGTCGGCACAGGCCCGCGCGGAGTGGCCATTGACCCCGGCTCGAACGTGGCCGTGATCGCCAACGAGACCAGCAACGACGTCACCATTCTGAATCTCGGCGCGATTCGCTCGCCGCATTTGATCGAATCCTCGCCCATCGTCACGTTTACCTCGGGCAGCAACCTGACGCTGAATGTTGTGGGGTTTGGACTTTCCGGGGGAACGGTTCGTTTGGATGGCACAGCGCTGGCGACCACCGTGGTGAGCAGCCGCCGCCTGACCGCGACGGTTCCCGCGGCCATGCTCTCTGCGGCGCGTCGTTACAATGTGGATGTGCAGGTGGGCGCTTCACTTTCCAACGTGGGCGAACTCACCGTGATTCAGCCAGTGGCCGTCGGCACGTTGCCCTCCGCGGTGGCCATTGATCCTGAGCGCGACCTGGCCATCGTCACCAATTCGGGCTCGAACAACGTTTCGTTAGTGGACATGAACACGGGCGCCGTGGCTGCAACAATAACCGTGGGCACAAGTCCACAGGGCGTGGCCGTTCTTTCCCGCACGGGCCGCGCGGTGGTCACCAACTTTGGCAGCAACAACGCTTCTCTGCTGGACTTAGCCACCAACACCGTCACCGGCACGGTGACGACCGGCTCCGGCCCGCTCGGCGTGGCCATTAATCCCAATGATGGGCAGGCGCTGGTCGCCAACAGCACCGCCAACACCGTGAGTTCGTTCGATTCCGCTGCGGGCGGCACGGCTACCACCACAACGGTGGATACGCGGCCGACGGCCATTGCCATTGATCCGGTGCGCAATCAGGCCGCGGTTACGCACACTACGCAAAACACGCTGGTGCTGCTTGGTCTTCCGGGCGGCGGCATTCTGAACCGTGCCAGCAATTTGCAATTGCCCAATTCCGTTCTGTTTGACCCCGATTCCGACCGGTATGTGGTCGCTTCGGCGCTGAGCAACAACATGACTCTGCTCAATCCGGTCAACTTTGCTCAAACCTCCACGCGGCTGGGAGTGAACCCCACCTCTCTGGCGCTGAACCGGCATAGCAGCACGCTGGTGAGCACCAACAATGCCAGCAACACCATGTCCATCGTGGATTTCCGCAGCCTGCGCGTGCGTGAGATTCTGAGCGTGATGGCGTCGCCGACTTTTTCCGTGGAAATCCACCCGCGCACCAACGTGGCCGTGGTGGTGGATCAAAACAATAACCGGGTCTTGCTGATCCCGCTGCCGCGGTAGCACCGGGAACGCAGGACAACGCACCGGCGCCACGGCGCATCCGACTAGCAAGGGATTCTGTGTGGATGGGAAATTGACCCCGCACGGAAAGTACCGCTATAATGGGCGGTTTGTAACCATCCAAAGATACTCATAAGGAGCGAAGTGATGAACGTGAAATTGGCAACCACAGCCCTGGCTGCGCTGCTGGCAGCGCCCGCGGCTTTTTCCCAGGGCACAACCGCAGGCGCCGCAGCGCCGGCCGCCGCACCCACCCGGGTCGGCGTCATCAGCGTGCGTCAGGCTATTGTGACGACCGCCGAAGGCAAGCAGGCTTCCGCAGAGTTGCAGTCGCAATTTGCCCCGCGCCAGGCCGAGCTCCAGAATCTCGGCAAGCAGATTCAGGACGCTCAGACAAAGGCCCAGCAGCAGACCACGCCCGATGACGAACGCGCGCGCCTGGCCCGCCAGATTGACACCTGGACCCGCTCCTACCAGCGCAAGCAGCAAGAACTACAGGAAGATGTGCAGGCCGCGGAGAACGACGTTGCCGACCGCATCGGCCGCAAGATGGTGGACGTCGTTGACCGCTATGCCCGCGAAAACGGCTTCGCCGTGGTGATTGACGTTTCCGCGCAATCCACTCCGGTTGTCTATGCCGCCACCGGCGTGGATATCACCCAGGACATTATCCGCTTGTACGACGCAGCGAACCCGCTCCGCCCGGCGCAGCAGCCTGCGCGGCCCGCGGCGCAGCCGGGTCAGACGCGACCGCCCGCACAGAAGCCGCCGCAGCAGTAATCTCTATTCGGGCGGGTTTTACAGTCTTTTCAACAAGCCCCTTCCTGTGTGGAGGGGCTTTCTTTTTTGGGGGGATACCACCCTTCCGCCAGCAAGCCGCGAATCTCCTCCCAGGCGGCAAATCGCGAAGGGTAGCGCAAAAGGTACACGGGAACATGGGTGGAAACCCAGCCAAGGGTGCGCAATTGATTTTCCATGCGCCACTGGGCTGTTTGTGCTTGATTGCGCGACAGGGCAACCAGCATCTTGAAAGCAGTGCCGGGCATCAGCCGCTGTAATCGCACCTCCCCGCGAGTCCCCTCTTGCCTCCGCAAAACAAAGACACCTGCCAGCGGCACGGGCTGGTGGTGTTTCATGTGTTGTGTGAGGGTCAATTTTTCTGACCTTCTCTGTCCTCGTCTTATCCCCAGAGCTTTGGTGGTTTTCTCCGTCAAGCGCAAGTGCGGCAGCCCGGGATAGGCCAGCACTCCCCGGCGCGCGCGCCGGAGTGGCAGAAGATCATCTGAGAAGAATCGCCACCCCTGCTGCTGCAAATACGCGCACAGGGAAGACTTTCCCGCGCCCGACCCGCCCGCGAGCGCCAGGCAGCGGCTTTGCGCAGTCACCGCGCTGGCATGCAACGGTTCAAAACCCTGTTCCAACAAAAGAAACGAAATCGCCGGCCCGCGCAGAACTTCCTCAATCGCATCCGTGCTCGCATTCTCTTCGGGGAAAATCAGGATAGATCGCGTCTTTCCATCGAGGTCAAAGGTTCCCGCATCAGACCAGAACAGGCGATAGCGTTTCCGGCCGGGAAATTGCCAGTACGCATACTTCAAGCTGGGACTTCCGAATTTGCCGCGAGCAAGAAGCTTGCAACCCGCAGGCCGTTTTGGGGGTAGCGTTCCTGGTACCGCCATCCGCACAGCGCACCGGTAGATTCTGCTGCGCAGGAGTTCTTGAAATAGGGGCAGGTGGGCCGGAGTGACCCTGTTCACGGTTTGCTCATGCCTGAATTGCCGTCGGGCCGATTCCCAAACTGTCCGCGGGTGATTTCCTTCAGCTTCCCGAGCCGCTTGAGTCGAGGCCTCGGCATGGGTGATTCCGGGGACGGCTTTGGCGGTTTTTGAGCTTTTGGGCGCTCTCGCACGGGATCCACCATGACTGAAGGTACCAGCGGGAGTGCACCTTGTCCATCCCTTATCTCATGGTTTACGTACCCGGCTGTAAAACCTTCAACTCGGTTGACTCCCCGTGAGAAAATTCTGGCGGCCCTCCATGGATCCAGCCAAGGTGCATCATCTTCGGGAACGTTGCATTTTGCTGGGGACATGTGCCGGCGCCCCCTGCACGGCTGATTCTTCCTCGCAGGGCCAACTCGACTGGCAGTGGCTTTTGCGTTGGGCTTTGCTTCATCAGGTTGTTCCATGCCTTCACGCAAACTTGGAACGGCTGGGGCCTGTTCCTGAGCCTGCCCGGCGGCTGATCGAGTCATACACAGGAGCCGTCGAACGATACGCGTCGAGCGTAAGACAAGAACTTGCCTCATGCCTGGATGCGTGGACCAATCATGATCTTGCATTTCTCCTCTTTCCGATTTGGACTGATACGGAAAGATCGCATGCGCTTCCGCTTCCCCGCTATGTTGAATTGTTCGTACTGCCAGACCATTTGCACCGTTTTCTGCGGCTCCTCGAGGCCCAGGACTTTCGTCGTGTGTGGCCGGCCCAAATCGGCCGAAATTTCGAGCAAACGGAAAAGCAGTTGCTTTTCCAGGCAGCAGCGGGGAGAGCCATTTTTTCCGTGCGCTGGCGCTTGCCGGGCCGGACCAGCGGGGCGCATTCTCTGGCGGAAATCTGGCGCCGGCGGGAACTGGGAGTTTCGGGAGGACAGTCCGCCTTTGTTCCCTGCCCCACCGATTGTGTTTTGCTCAACGTGATGTTGGGTTCGGAAAATCACTGGCGGCACTTGTCGAATCTTCTTGCCACTTGTGAATCCGCGCGCCGGCTGGAAGCGCACCAATGGAAATGCCTGCTGGCGGATGCAGCGTCGGAGGGCGTGCGCAGGAATCTTCTGCTGGGCCTCGAATTGGCCGCAGAGGTGGGGCAAATTCATCTGCCGGACACAGTGCGTTCCGCAGTGCGGCGGTCAGATCTCCGTGGTCGCGCGCCCGCATTGCTGGACAGCCTGTTCGACCTGCGCAGCGGCGCGGGCACCCTTTACGATCTCCGTTGGGATCTCGGCTTGATGGATTCAACGGGCCGAAGCGCCCGGTACTTGATCCGTTTTCTATTCACGCCCACGGTTGCCGATGCCGGGTTCGGTGCGCCACTCGGCGCGCTGCTGCGACCGCTGCGCCTGCTTAGAGCTTTGGTGGGAATCCCGGTTCGCCGCGCGCGGGAGGAGATGGTGTCCCAGGCGGAAAATCTCTCTGCGTACCGGCCTTCCGAGTTCAACGCAGTAGACAAAATGCTGGAACTGGCCAAGATCGCCCAGCAGGACGTGGTGTTCGACTTGGGCTGCGGCGATGGCCGCATCCTGATTCGCGCCGCGGAAAAATGTGGCGCGCGCGGAGTGGGGATTGATCTTGACCCTCAACGAATCGCGGAGGCTTCCCGAAATGCCCGGACCCGCGGCGTCCAGCACTTGGTTCATTTTCGCGTGGGCTGTTTGCAGCAACAGGAAATTTGCGAGGCTACCGCGCTGATGCTCTATCTTCCTCCGGCGGTTCATTTGGAATTGGGCGCTACCCTGGTGCGACGGCTTCGTCCCGGCGCCCGGGTGGTGTCCTATGGATCCGACACGGGGGTCTGGGAACGTGCGGAAGTTGTGGAGCGGGCCGGCTACCCAATGGTAATTTTCCTACGAACCATCGTGGGACACAGCTAAGGCTTGGAACAGGAAGGAAACCCATCCGCTTGGACACCGCTAAACGCTTTGGTCATTTGCCGAAGCGTGCCCAAACGCTTCAGGCGTGGTGGTTCCATCGGCGCCTTGGCGCGCAGATTTTGATCCTGTGAGTTCCCTTGCGTTCCTCGATGCAGCTTCATGGCATGCAGTATGCATGGAACCGAATTGGTTGAGCCACTCCAGAAATCGCTGAAGGGTCCAAAGAGTTAAGAGCCGTCCGCCACCCGGCGCATGGTTTGCCGCCGGCTCAGCTTGTTCCCACGCAGCAAAGTTCACATACCGCTCCGCTGCGGGATTCCCGGCCAGCCCAGCAGGATTCCAATTCGAGCGCGCTTTAGTTTCGTCCCAATACTCGTCGTAACTCGGTTTTCCCGCGAGTTCCCGGACTGCCGGCGGGAGCAATCCTTTCCAATCCCGCACCAGCCACTTATTCCGCGTCCCGATCATGCGCATCTGCCAGGGGATCGCAAACAAAAATTCGATCAGCCGTTGGTCCAGGAACGGGTAACTCAGGGTGATACCCAAGTGCGCAGCTTCCAATTCGCGCGCCTCATCCATCAGGACACGTCGGCCGCGCACCAGCGCTCGATAATCCTCAGCCATGGATATCGCGGAAAAGGGTTCGCGCCGTGACGGGCGGCGCAACCGTTGCAGCAGGCAGGTTCTTCGCGCCAGTTCCACGGCAATCCACGTCGGAGTCTTCCGCCACTTCATCTGGAGCACTGCTTTTCGCACCAGATCCGGAGCCACAAGTCGCAGAGCGTCGCGCAGTGTCGCGGACAGCGTTCGCGCTTCGAGGCGGGAGAAATTCCTGGCGTGGTCAAGCGCCTGCACCCACCTGCCGGTACGAATCAGATCGGCAATGTAGACCACCGGAGTTCCCAGCAATTCGTCGCCACCGTCGCCGGTGAGGATGGTGCGGCACCCATCGGCCCGGGCAGCTGCGAAGAGCGTCCGGTCATTTGCGAATCCGAGGTCGGCTACAGGGCTGGCCTGGCGCGAAATGTAAGCGGGCAAAAGGTCATCCACGCGGGTCGGTGGGGTCACCAGAATCTTCTGGACCACCCCGCAATGGCGGGCGGTTTCCGCCGCCAGCGGACTTTCGTCGGTGGCATAAGGAATTGCTCCGGTATAGGCGCGGAGCTGGCTCCGCTGAATTTGCGCAGCGGTTGCCGTCACCGCGCCTGAATCCAAACCGCCGCTCAACAAAATTCCCGTAGGCAGCTCCGTATCGAGACGGCAGCGCACCGCTTCGCGAAACAGTTCCTGAAAGCGTTCGGCATAATCTTCGCGGTGGGCGAAGATCACCTTCCGCTGGAAATCCATTTTCACGAACGGCTGGACTTGAATTCCCGCTGGTCCCCATCGCAGGAGGTGGCCGGGCGGGAGGCGGCGAATATCCCGGAAAAACGTCTGTTCCATTTCCGCATAATCGCTCCACCACAAAAGGAAATCAGCAACCGTGGCTTCCTCGATTTCGCGGGAAACACCGTGCGCCGCCAGCAACGCCCGAACTTCGCTGGAAAACCAGAAGCGGTTGCAGGTCGCCGAGTAAAACAACGGACGCAAACCGTTGGCGTCTCTCGCCGCGAAGATTTCGCGCGTCGCCGGGCTCCAAATCGCAAAGGCAAAGTCCCCCAGCAAGCGGTCCAGGCAGCCCGGCCCCCACCTCCTCCATGCCGCCAGCGCAAACTCGGCGTCGGTCGCATCGGGCATGTGCAGGGTATTTGCTGTTTCGCGAGCCACCTGCTTGCGGTTGTGCAAGTGGCCATGCCAGGCAATGACCGCTCCTTGCACATCGCGAGGGAAATCGGCCGCGCTCGCCGGTTGGCCGCCAAATACCCCGCAGGCGGCCAGCGAATCATTCCAGCGCGCCGGTGCATGCCTTCCGCGATGGGCCAGCAACGCCAGGACGGGATCAAGTTGTGCGGCGAGCTGCGAGGGAGGCAGTTGTCGTTCGGATTGAACCGTGCCTGCAAATCCGTTCATTGCGGAGAGCCATGCGAGCGCCAAAGGACGCGAAAGCTGTCGGGTGGAGGCTCGCTTCCTTCCAGCCATGCATGCGCTTCAATTTCAGAGCCGGTTTGCCGGACGCCAATCACCAGCGGCAGAGAAACGCCGCGAGATTTCAGCCACATCGCGCTGGCGAGGGAATCGAGCAGGCAATTCGGAGCCAGCGGCACCAGCCGGTGCGCCCAGCCCACTGCTTGCTGCGCCCGCTGTAAATCCACCGGGGTTGCGGGCGGACAGCCCGAGCGCAGTTGCAGTTTCTCCAGAATTTCCAATAGGGAACTTTTCCGCAGCACGAACCCTACACGCAGCAAGCAAACGGAGGCGCGGAAGGTGTCGCGCCAATCCGCGGCGCTAAGACGTGCGGCACGCTGCAACAACCCGCCTGTGACCAGATTTGTCGCTGCCGTTTTCATGGTGTGATTTGGACTAAGCCTTCCCTCGCCAGATCCTGCAGCAATCCGGAAACTGCTTCGTCCGCTTCTTTCTTGGAAGTAAGATACACGCTGCAAAGGGCCTCACTGGCTTTTCGCGCGCTGCCGTGCGACTGCACTTCGTTCCAGATGACAGCGCCGGAGGCGTTCAGGTTCCAGTACACGCCGGTATGCAGATGCAGCAGCACGACCTCCTCCCCGAGAACTTGTGAGACGACGCCCTCCGCGACGGACACCCTTTCCGGAAGCTTCATGACGCCTCCCTGAACATGGCTTGCTCGCCCATCAAACGTGCCAGCCGGGCGGCGCGGATGAGCCAAGCGGTGGGCCGCGAACGCACTTGTTGGCCGTGAAGCCATTCTTCTCTGGTTGGCTGCAACAACCGCGCAACGTAGCGCATGCGCGCGCTCCAGTGATCGGCGAACGACACCTGCTCGCGGTGAAACGCCAGCGCGGAGACAGTGAGCTTGCGGGCCAACGGCCTGCGCAGCAGTCTTTGCGCACAATAGCGCGCACGGGAATCGATCACCGCGCCTGTCCATCGCAGCCCAAAAAGAGCCTGCAGCAATGCCAGCGAAGCCTGCACCGCCAGGGTGGCCTGCGCCTGCCGGGCCAGGGCGGCGAACTTCTGCGCATCCAACTCGCCCTCAAATCGGAGAAGAAAGTCCCCGATATCGCAGAGTTTCGACAAATCCGCGCAGCCATGGGCGGCAAAACGCGAACACAGGTAGAAGAAATACTCCGTGGGAGGAAGCGTTTCCTCGGCGAGTCCCGGGTAGCAATGCCGGGGCCACGGCTGGCCCATGTCAAAGGGGAAAAGTTTCCAGTGCAATTCCACCAGCACCCGGCCCCGCTCATCTTGCCGGATGCAAACCAATTCTGAAGTATTCACGCTTGTCCCGGCCAAGAAATCCTTCCGGCGCAACAGTTCAGTGGGCAGTTGCGGCACAAAACCCAACTCTCGCAGAACCTCCGCGGCCTGCGCAACGTCCTGCGCGGCAACGGCCAAATCAATGTCAGACACGGTTCTCGCCGCGGTGGTCTGATGAAGAAGCTGCGCCAGCGAAACGCCTTTCACGGGAAACGCTTGAATCCCGCGGGAGCAGAGCTTCGCAAGAATCGCGCGCTGGTCTGAGGCCAGCAACAGGTTTCGCGCCGAAGACGAAAACTGGTCAGCTTTGCTTAACTTCCGCAGATCATCTGGCGCCGGCCAGTCATTCTTCCACAGATATTCAATGCGGGGAAACAAGCGCAAGTGTCCCAGGCAATCTGCGACTTCTTGCCAGTGCGGGTCTGGTCCCGCCGGAGGTTCTGCGTGTTCCATCGCGTGGCAGGGATTCGTTAACCACAGAACATAGCGTTCTGAGCTGGTAAAAGCAGTCTCAACTCCGGCGAGGGGATGGCAAAATCCAGACGTCCGAGCGGACCCCATCCAGGCAAGCCGATCTGGAGAATTGACCGGGCGTGACAGTTCGCAATTGGAGCGGGTTCCCAAGCCCTCGCCCATAAGGAGTTTATAGCAGGGAAAGCGGCGAGCATGCAAATGTCCCAGAGCTAAAAGCGTAACAAGGAATAGGGTTATTTCATAGGACACACCCTACAAATGCGGTAGGAGTAGCTTGACACCGTGGCTCACAAACATTAGAATTCACACGCCTTATCCTAGTTACCTTAAGGCACTTGGGACAAAAAGAATGCACGAAGCCTGCTATCGCATTGATAGCGGACGGTTTATTCCGTTTCGCTATCGCGCTTTGCTAGGCATTTTGGCGATTTTTCTCGTCTTCCCAGTATGGGCGCAATCGCAGCCAGTCTCACTTCCTGCGCCCCCCGCCCCCGCGCCTTCCAATGAACCGCTTCGAGACTACGTGATCGGGGCTCAGGACCTGCTTCAGATTGCCTTCCTGGAAGCCGCTGAACTTTCCCGCGAAATCCGCGTGAGCGCCGACGGCACGGTAAGCCTTCCGCTGCTGGAGCGGTTGTCCATCGCCGGGCTGACGTTGGACCAGGCGGAGAGACTCATCGCCCGGAAATACCGCGAAGGCAGCATCATGAACGACCCCCATGTAACCGTCACGGTCAAGGAATTACAGAGCAAGCCGGTCACGGTGATGGGCGCAGTTCGCAACCCCGGAGTTTTTCAGGTCAGCGGGCAATCTCGCCTGTTGCGTTTGATCAGCATGGCGGGTGGTTTGATGGATGAAGCGGGAGCTGAAGTCCAGGTTCTTCGGGCTGCGGGTTTGGAAAACGAAAAGATGGTCCGCATCTCGACCGAATCCGTGCGCGGCGGCGAAGTAGCCGCCAACGTGCCCGTCTGGGGTGGTGACACGATTAACGTGAAGCCTGCGGGCGTAGTGTACGTGGTGGGCGCGGTCAATCGGCCCGGTCGCCACTCCATGGCGGGGCAAGCGGACGGCTTGACCGTGTTGCGCCTCGTTGCCCTCTCCGAAGATTTGAAACGCTCCGCAAAAGCCGACAAAGCTGTGCTGATCCGCAAAGATACTTCGGGAAAACTCGAACAGATCCCTGTGGATATTCGGAAAATTCTCAGTCAGAAGCAGCCGGATGTGATGGTCATGGCAAATGACGTCCTGTTTGTGCCGGACAGCATGGGCAAGAAGGCTTTTGCAAGGGGATTGGAAGCGGCGATCCAGGTTGCTACTAGCGTCGCCATCTTCGGAGTGATCTGAAACGAGGCAGGATGGACCCCAGAAACTCGATTGAACGAAGCGGCGGCCCAGTAACCCTGGTAGCCGAACCTGCTTCGTGGCGAACCGCTGCGCCTGCGCCGTCTTCCGATCCATTTTCCGGCGGATTGAACGGCCGGGAATACCTGCGCGTTTTGCACAAGCATCGCTGGATGATTACGGTGGTGGTGGCGGTCATGGTCACCGTGGTCACGATTGCTTCTTTCCGGATGACGCCGGTATACGAAGCATCCAGCCGCCTGGAAATCAACGGTGAAATGCCGGATTTGAGCAGCCTGCGCGACCTTTTCACCATCATTCCCACCGACGAAGAATTCCTGCAAACCCAGGTGCGCATTTTGCAGAGCGACGACTTGGCCATGCAGACCATTCGCTCTCTGCGCCTCCACGAGCGGCCGGAGTTCCGCGTGCGCCCTGCCCTTGGCCAGAATGCCGCTCCTTTCAGCCCCGCAGAGGAGGTTCGACTCATCGGGAATTTCAAGGGAGGGCTGAGCGTGCAACTGATCCGCTCCAGCCGCCTGGTCGAGTTGAAGTACTCTTCCAGCGACCCCAAGCTCGCCGCGGACATTGTGAACGCTCACGCGGATACCTACATCGAAACCAATTTCCGCAAGAAATACGATTCAACGGTCCAAGCCTCGGAATGGATGGCCGGACAGTTGAAGGAACTGCGCATAAAAATGGAGAAATCCCACGAAGCCCTGGTGGGATACGAGAAGGAGAACCAGATTTTTGCCGTGAGCGAAGGCCAGAACGTCACGATGCAAAAACTGGCCGAACTGAGCCGGGAATTGACCCTGGCGCAAAGTGAGCGGTTCTCCAGGGAAGCACAATGGCGATTGGTTCAATCCCGCCGCCTGGATGACCTGCCGGCGGTCGCGCAAAACTCCTTTGTGCAGAACATGCAAGGACGCCAGGCGGAGTTGAAAGATCAATACGCGGAGCTGCGCGGGACCTTTGGACCGAAGTACCCCAAGGTGCAACAGGTGGAAAAGCAACTGGAGGAAATCCAGAAACAACTGGATGTGGAAAAGCAGAAAGTGGCCAACCGCATTGAGAGCGAATACCAGGCTGCGGTGCAACGCGAATCGCTGTTGCGCGGAGCCGTCGAAGGCCAGAAGAACGAAGCCAACGTCATGAATGCGCGGCTGGTGGAATACAACCTGCTCAAGCGCGAGTATGAAACCAACCAGCAGCTCTATGAAAACCTGTTGCAGCGGCTGAAAGAGGCGGGCATCTCCGCCGGCTTGCGCTCCAATAATGTGCATGTGATCGATCGCGCCCGCCCCGCCTTGGCGCCGGTTCGGCCGCGAAAACTGCTGAATATTGCCGTCAGCCTGCTGGTAGGTTTCGTGCTTGGCTGCGTTCTGGCCATCTTCAATGAATACCTCGATAACTCCGTAAAGACTCCGGAAGAAGTGGAACAGTTGGTCAGCTTGCCGGCTCTGGGGATTATTCCTGCCGTAGCCAGCGTGAACGGCCGTTCGGCGCAACGCGCTCTGCCGGGGCCCCAATCCAAGGTATCCACATCCGACCTGGCGACCATTGTGCAGCCGCAATCGGTGGTCAGCGAGGCCTACCGGGCACTGCGCACCTCGATTTTGCTATCCACCTCCAAGCATCCGCCGCAGGTGATCCTGATCACCAGCGGCCAGCCGCGGGAGGGGAAAACAACCACAGCCCTGAACCTTGCCATTACCCTCGCCCAGAGGGGCGACCGGGTTGTTCTGATTGATTCGGACTTGCGCCGTCCGCGCGTTCATCGCGCATTTCAAATGACCAACCAGACGGGGCTGAGTTCTTATCTGGCTGGAGCGACGGGCATTGACCAGATTGTGAAGCCTGTGCCGCGACTGCAGAACCTGTTCGTGATTACCGCCGGGCCCACGCCGCCCAACCCGGCGGAGTTGCTCTCCTGTGAGCCGGTAACCGGTTTGTTCGAGGAGTTGCGGCGTCAGTTTGATTTTGTGGTGCTCGATTCGCCGCCGGCCATCACCGTGGCCGATGCCATGATTCTGGCCGCGCACGCCGATGGCGTGATTATCGTCGCGCATGGTGGCGTTACCACGCGCGATTCCCTGCGCCATGTGCGGAAGCTGCTGTCCTCCGCGAACGCGCGAATGCTGGGCGTGGTGCTGAATAACGTGGATATGCGCTCCGCGGATTACAAGTATTACTACTCGTATTACTACGGCGACTACTACCGGCACATGGTGGATGGGTACGGCTACGGGCAAGAGCCCGAGGATCAACGCCAACGAAAGGGCGCCTAACGCGGTTACGGTTCGCCGATTTGTGCCCGCTTCCGCGGAGTGTCGCGGGATGCGCAATACGGGAACTTGATGACTTTGCAGCTGACCTCATTCGCGCGGAAGTTTGTAGTGGCCTGCGCCGCTTTGGTGGCCACAGGCGCGCTCGCATTGCCACTGTGGGCCCAGTTCCAGGTAGCCCGGTATTCCGCGATGGGCACCCAGGAAAGCCTGGAGCGCGCGCTGACCTTGCATCCGTATAGCGCGGAATTCCATAACCGTATGGGGCGTTTGCTCCTGTACACGCCACTAGCGGATACCCAGCGCGCTCGCCAGGAACTGGAGTTGGCTGCTCAATTAGACCCGCGCAGTGGCCAGTTTTGGATGGATCTAGCCATGTTTCACGAGATTCAGGGAGACTTCACGGCCGCTTCCCAGGCAATCGCCAAAGCTCGTGCGGCCGAGCCGCGCACCCCGGCCGTCTTGTGGTTCGAAGCAAACTACCTTGTTCGCCGAGGCATGGAAAGGGCGGCACTGGATCGCTTGAAGGTTCTGCTGGCGGATTCTCCTGAGTACACCGTGCGGGCCCTGGCTTTTTTTGCCAAAGTGGCCGAACCGGGAATCCTGATTGAGCGGGCTTTGCCTCATCGGCGAGAGTCTCTGGAAGCCGCCATGGAATTTATCCGGGCGCAAAACCTGCTGTCTCCGGCGCGCCAATTGTGGAATGCCGCCAGAGACCTAAATGAGGCGCCCTCTCCCGGGCAGTTGCGTCCGTTTGTTGACTGGCTGCTCAATTCGCAACAGGTTGCCCTCGCTCAGGAGGTCTGGCGCGATTGCGCGCAGCGAAACTGGCTGCCGATACAGCCCACTGGCGCCGCCGAGCCTATTTACAACGCGGGTTTCGAGTCTCCGATCGAGAATTTTGGATTTGACTGGCATGTGGTGCCGCACCCAGAGGCTTCCACGTGGATTGAGGCGCGGGGGCCGGCGGCAGGATTGCAGTCCTTATGCGTTCAATTCGGCGATGATTCACGCAGTGCGTACGAGCATATCGGCCACGCCATTCCCGTTGAGCCCAATTCCACGTACGTGCTCAAGGCTTCCCTGCGCAGCGACCAGTTGATTTCGCGCAGCGGCGCAGCCCTGGTTCTGCGCGGGAGCGACAACTCGGAAATGGCTCGCACCGATTCTGTTATGGGTACCACGGCCTGGCGGGAAGTCACCACCATCGTGAAGACTGGCGACCAGGCACGGCTTCTCTGGTTGCGTTTCTCGCGCCCAGCGCCGGCAAAGAATGAAGATCCCGCGCGGGGTCTCGCTTGCTTTTCCGATGTGCGGTGGATTCCGTCAGGAAGTTCGGATACCGGAGGACGCCCGCAAGCATGAGTGTCGCGCTTCATCCGCTGGGTGATGCAGATTTCGCGGTGGCCGCGGATTTTTCTGCGGTCCGCAGCGAGGTTCGCGGATGGGCACACTGGGGCGCAATCTCCATCCTGGCGCTCACCCCGCTGGCCTTCGGCGCAACCAGTGCGCGCGCCAGTCTGCTTTTGACCGGGGCCGCGTGGATGGCCTTGCTTTGCTGGCTGGTTGGCGCCTTGCGTAAGGGCCAGTTGGAGATGCTCACCCTCGCAACGCTGGGTCCCGCGCTGCTCTTGCTGGCCTTCACTGCCTGGCACTGGGTTACGCGCTCTTCCGCGAATCCCGAAGCCACCCAGCTCGAATGGTTGCGGTGGGTTGGAATTCTGTCGGTCGCCTTGGTTGCGGGTGAATCGGTGCGCTCGCGCGGGCAACTGCTGCAATTGTGCCGCGCGCTGGCGATCAGCGGCCTGCTGGTTTCAACCTTTGCGATCGCTCAGTACTGGACTGGCAATGGAAAGATTTACTGGCTTGTGGAGCCGCTGCAAGGCGGATGGATGTTCGGGCCCTATGTGAATCGCAATCATTTTGCCGGATTGATGGAGCTGTGGATCCCTGTGGCTCTTGGGCTGGCCATGATGCCGGAAAACACGTTCATGCGGCGCTGGCTGTGGTGCGCGGTGGCCCTGGTGATGGGCACCGCCGTGGTGCTTTCGGGATCGCGCGGCGGGGTGATTGCCATAACCGTTCAGATTCTGCTGATTGCATTCGTGGCGGCCGGATTCCGCGGACGGCGCACCCTGCTCACTCTGGCGATTTCGCTCGCACTGATGGGTGGCTCGGCGGCGTTGCTTGGACGCAGCGAGACGTTTGAACGATACAAGCACTCGATGGAGTTGCCGCGTTTGCAGCAAGAGGAAGCGTCTCTGAACCGCATCGAAGCTTGGAGGGGCGCATGGATGATTTTTCTGCAACATCCGGTTACCGGAACCGGCCTGGATACTTTCGCCACGCATTTCCCCGCAGTTCGTAGCTTCGCGACAGACAAAGTCTGGACGCATGCCCATAACGATTTCCTGCAATTCCTTTCGGAAACGGGGCTGATCGGGGCCGCGCTGGCAGTCTGGGTTCTTGCCGCGGGCGCGAAAGAGGGCTGGAAGAATGTACAACGCACCATGGGCACATCAACCGGGGCGATGCTGATTGGACTGGGTTGCGCCTGCGCCGGGTTCATGGTGCACGGCTGGCTGGATTTTAATTTTCATGTGCCGGCCAATGCAGCGAACTTCGCAGCCTTGGGCACAATTTTTGTGCGTCGCGGCTGGGATGAGGATTAAGTAGCGGATTTCTCGCTACTTGCGTGTTTCTTTCTTGTAAGTCAAAGGGCGGAGCTGTGCCCAAATTGCATATGAATTTCGGGAAAAAATCATGCAGGTAACTCCACAATCCACACCTGCGCCGGCGTGGTACGCGATTCATACCCGCTCGCGCTTTGAGAAAAAAGTTGCTGAGCAACTCAGCGAGAAGCAGGTGCAGACGTTCCTGCCCTTGCGTAAAGAAATGCACCGCTGGAAGGACCGTTACAAGCCGGTCGAGATTCCGCTCTTTGGCGGATACGTATTTGTTCATCTCGCGGAAAACCCTGACGCGCGGCTGCGTGTATTGCGCACGCCGGGCGTCGTCCGCATCGTTGGTTTCGGCCAGAAGGATGCCCCTATTCCCCCGGAGCAGATCGAAACTCTGCAGCGCGTGCTGGGAACCGAAAGCCTGATCACGCGTCATCGGTATTTGCGGGTGGGCCAGCGAGTACGAGTCATCAGCGGCATGTTGGCGGGGGTCACGGGAATTTTGTCGCGCATCAAAGGCAGCGACCGCCTGGTGGTGGCTGTCGAACCGATTCGCCAGGCCGTCTCCATCGAGTTGGCCGGATACGAGGTGCTTCCTCTTGCCTGATACCATGACAACTACTAAACCATTGATTTTGATTGGGCCGGCGGCGGGTTGGTTTGATCTGCGCCTGAGTGAAGCGTGGGAATTCAGGGAATTGCTGTATTTCTTCGTCTGGCGCGACCTCAAGGTCCGCTACAAACAAACCGCGATTGGCGTGGGTTGGGCCGTCCTTCAGCCATTATTCACGATGCTGGTATTTACGGTGTTTTTTGGCAAGCTGGCAAAGATCCCATCCGCAGGCTTGCCCTATCCCGTGTTCTATTTTGCGGCGATCCTGCCTTGGATGTATTTCGCCAACGCGCTCGGAATGGCCACCAGCACTGTGGTGGATAACCAGCGCATGATCACGAAGGTCTATTTTCCAAAGATTCTTCTTCCTGTTTCCGCTGTGGTTTCTGGCATTGTGGATTTGGCGATCGGCTTGGTTTTGTTGGCAGGAATGATGCTGTGGTATGGCATCACACCAAGTTGGGCCGTGTTGCTGATCCCGCTGTTTGTCTTGTTCGCGGTTGTGACGGCTTTGGCCGCGGGAATGTGGCTTTCCGCTCTGAACGCCATATATCGCGACGTGCGCTACGTTATTCCGTTCTTCATCCAATTCTGGATGTTTGCATCACCGGTGGCCTACCCAAGCAGCTTAGTACCAGAGCGGTGGCGCTGGCTTTATGGCCTGAATCCAATGGCCGGCGTTATCGAGGGGTTTCGCTGGTCAGTCACTGGAGTCGGCACGCCGCCAGGGCTTTTGCTCGCAGGATCCATGGTCGGCGTCGTCCTGCTTCTGGCGGGGGGCTTGGTTTATTTTCAGAAGATGGAAGGCACCCTGGCGGACGTGGTATGAACTGCGCGATTCAAACCGAGCACCTGTCAAAGCGCTACGTGCTTGGAACACCCGAGCGCTATCGCGCGCTCCGCGATGTTCTGGCCCGCGGGCTGCAAGCTCCAATACGAATCTTCCGCCAAGCGAACCAGTTGGAGAGAATGCAGGCGAAGTCGCAATCTGTCTGGGCGTTGCGCGATGTAAGCCTGCAAATCCAGGAAGGCGAAGCCGTTGGACTAATCGGGCGAAACGGCGCAGGTAAGTCCACTTTACTCAAAATTCTCGCGCGAATCACTCAGCCAACTGAAGGCGCCGCCCAAATTCAGGGTCGCATTGGCAGCCTTTTGGAAATTGGCACCGGGTTCCATCCTGAACTGACCGGGCGGGAGAATGTGTTCTTGAGCGGCGCGGTGCTGGGAATGCGGCGCAATGAAATCGTGCGCAAGTTTGACGAAATTGTGGACTTCTCCGGTGTTGAAAAATTTCTGGATACACCCTTGAAACATTATAGCTCGGGAATGCAAACAAGGCTTGCGTTTGCCGTTGCTGCGCATCTGGACCCGGAAATCCTGTTGATTGACGAAGTGTTGGCCGTGGGCGATTTGGAATTCCAGCGGAAATGCCTGGGAAAGATGGAACAGGTTACGCGCGGGGGCCGAACCATCCTCTTCGTAAGCCACAACATGGGCGCCATTCGTGGACTCTGCCAGCGGGTGGTGTGGATTGATCAGGCCAGCATCCGCGCCATCGGCGGCCCACACGAAACAATTGCGGCCTACGAGGCTTCCATCACATCCGGACGCGCGGAGCAGGTTCGCCGACCAGGTGACGGCTGCAAGGCTCAGTTTGTGGGCTGGGAAATCATCCGGAGTGGCCAGCAAAATCGATTTGTCCTTCAGGACACCTTGCCGGTTTCGATTGCGTTTGCTCTGGACGTCATTCAGCGCTCCGAAAATGTGCATTTGGGCATCGTTCTGCGGACCGTGGATTCGCAGCCTGTTTGGGCTTGGTGCGCCGATCGTCTGACACTCGAGCCCGGCATCCGTGAGCTTCGCTTTGATTTCCCGATGCTGCCGCTCCGGCCGGGACCTTATACCTGGCAAATCGGGCTCTGGGATGATTCTTCGTGTCTGGATCTTTGGCATTCCGTGCCCGAAATGCTGGTGACCATGCCCAATCACCAGCACCCCGATGAAACCTGGAACGGGCAGCTCAACATGCCGTGCGAATTCTCGCTCGCTGCGCGTGAAACGTCCTCGACGGCGGTGCCGGCTCAACTTGCTTCCGATTGAACAATGCTGAGACGTGAGCCAATGACAAGCGCCTCTGGTTCGGTCGCAGTGCGTTTTGCGCTGTGGCGCATGCAGGCCATGGCGCGTCTCGGCGACGATCGAAACAAACGGGTGTCCTTCCAGAATCTTTTGATCCGCTATCTGGATTTCGATTCGTTGCAGCTTGTCTTGCGCGAGGTGTTCCTGCACCGCGATTACGCGTTCGTGAGTTCGGCTCCACAGCCCTATATCGTTGATTGTGGAAGCAACATTGGGGCTGCTCTTCTTTTCTTCAAGCAACTCTATCCGCTTGCACGGATCCTGGCCTTTGAACCGGATCCGCAAACCTTTACCATCCTTCAGCAGAACGTGGCCGCAAACCGGCTCACAGAGGTTGATTTGCGGAACGTGGCCCTAACCGCTCAGCCCGGCCCAGTGGACTTTTTTCGTGATGCACACCGCAATGGAGCGCTCTATATGAGCACCGACGATCGTATCGTGCGTTCGGTGAGCCGCGACGGCACTTGCCAAAAAACATCCGTGGAAGGTGTTTGCCTCTCCGGCTGTATTGACCAGCCCGTGGATTTCTTGAAACTCGATACCGAAGGCGCCGAGCATGCCATCCTGGCTGACTTGGCACGGCAGGGAAAACTTGAGTTGATCCGCCAGATGGTCATGGAGTTTCACCACTTTCCCGAGGCCAGCATGCTCCCCGAAACATTGAATTTGTTGAAAGACAACGGCTTTGTATACCGCGTGCGCGCAAATATGGCCGAGAATGGCAACCCAGCGGCCCTGCAAACTCTCTTGATTCGCGCCTGGCGACGCCAATGACCTGCAAGCGCCAGCGTACTGCGGTGCAACGATCCTTTCGGGCAAGTTATCGCTGACCCCACGAAAGGCGATCTCGCTGCTGTGCCACAACTTGAGGTTCCGGTGAACGACCGTGATTTTTACGAGGCATTCTGGCAAAGCCATCAAGGGGATGTGGAGCGCCAACTGGCGATTCATTCGGAGTCGCGGCGCCCGTTACTGAAATTGTTGGAACGGTGCCTGCCCGCAGACCAGCCCGCGCGCTTTCTTGAGGTGGGTTGCGGCACGGCGATTGACTCTTGTCTGCTTCTGGAGAGATTGCAGAAATCGGCCGGCGTGGCTGTGGATCTTTCCATTGAAGCAACCCGTGTCGCCCATGCCTATGCCTCCAGGTTGCGCCGGCCTCTTTATCTGGGCGTGGCGGACTTGACCCAGTTGCCCTTTCCCGAATCGCATTTTGACTTGGTGTTCAGTCAGGGCGTGCTGGAACATTTTGAGGACCCAATGCCGGGCATGCGCGAGCAGATTCGGGTGCTTCGCCCGGGCGGGGTGCTGGTGGTGGATGTTCCGCAAAAGTTCAACTTGTACACGCTCCACAAGAAGCGCGCCATGCGCGCGGGAGATTGGCCCTGGGGCTGGGAGACCGAATACAGCTTGAGCGAATTACGGAGCTGGGCTGGGCTCCTCGGACTCGAAGTGGTGCGGGCCACTGGCCACGAGCACGGCAGAATTCTTGACCGGCTGGTGATTCATCCGCACCGCATGCTGCGCAACAAGCTGGCCCGTTGGATGGGGAACGGCCACGCCCGCCCCTATCACCCTTCCGCGATTTCGCAATCGTGGGAGGGCTTGTGGGATTGGATCGATGAAAAGCTAGGTCCACATCTTGCTGTCAATGTCGCAGTTGCATTCCGGAAACCCGGCTTAACTTCCAAAGTGGGTGATCCTGCCGCTTTCCGACCGACCGGGGCGCCCATTGGGTAAACCATTCTTCACCGCTCTGATTGGCACCTACAACCAGGGCCGTTTTGTGGAAGATGCAATCCGGAGCGTATTGGAGCAGGACTTTCCGCCATCTGAGGTGGAAGTCCTGGTGGTGGACGACGGATCAACCGACGATACCCAAGCGCGAGTAAAGAAATTCGACGGTCGCGTCCGCTATATTCGCAAGGAAAACGGTGGGCAAGCGTCGGTGTTCAACCTCGGCTTTCGTGAGGCGCGAGGCAGAGTCATCGCGCTGCTGGACGGAGACGACGTCTGGCTGCCCCGGAAGTTGCGCCGCGTGGCCGAGGAGTTCGAAAAGCACCCGGAGGCAGGACTTGTCTGCCATCCTTACCTGTATTGGTCTCCCGAGGAGAATCTTTGTGAACCGGAGCGCAACTTTTTCGCCATGAGCGGAAATATCTGGGAGAGCCGTTCGCGCATCCTCCGGTACGGTTGTTTCGGAACCAGTGGCCTGGTCTTGCGCGCAGAAGTGGCGGAAAGGATGTCGCCGGTTCCTGAGTCCTTATTCATCTATGCCGACACCTTTCTTGTGTATCTGGCTCCGTTTCTGACCTCTATTGTGGCAATTAACGAGCACCTCGCAAAGTATCGGCATCATGGGGCCAACAACACCGCGTTTTCCGCAAACGACACAGGTAAGATCTGGCGGCGCTGGGATTATTACCGCCAGAGTGTAGAGGCCGTGCGCGAGCACCTGCAAAACATGGGTGTATCTTTGGACTCTCCGAACCACCGCGCTTACTTCGAGCGGCACCACTTAGTGATTCAAGAGTTTCGATTTCATTTTACGGCTCCCGGACGGCGCGAGTTCTACCGCCACCTGCGTTCGCACAATAAGCTGTATGGGCCGCTGTGGACGGCTCGTTATCGTGCTTTCCGTCAGGCAATGGCCCTTGCGGGATTCTTCTTAGGCTATGCACAGTTTGAAGGCTTTAGGACTGCTTATCGGAATGATCGCGGCCTGCTAAAACTTCGCGAAGCCTGGGCGCCAACTCGTACAGGCTCCCAGTCGCCCGCTCCCGACGCTCAATTTTATGAAACGGTTTAGAACATGATGCCGAACGCTCAGGAACAGAGTCGGGGTGCGGTGATCGACTATTCTGAGGTCGCAGCCTGCCCCTCCTGCGGGAGCGCGCGAAGAACAGTGTTATTCAAGGAGAAGTGCGAGACCGTCGAAGTCGCGATCGTGGAATGTATGGATTGTGCCTTGGGTTACAGCACCCCCCGGCCGACCGAGTCATACAAACTCAGACGATATGAAGAATGGGCCAGGAAGCCGCGCCCTTGGGAGGCAAAAGCCCATTTTGACCACCGGCAACAGTTGCGGCATTTTCACTTATATAAACGCGTCATGGAGCTAATTCATGTGCGGGTTCCCAGCGGGCGCCTTCTGGATGTCGGGTGCGGCGGGGGCCTGTTCCTGATCCTGGCCGGCACGTATGCGAGCGCGGACAACGCTGGAATCGATTCGCGCTACCAGGTTGAAGGCGCTGGATTTGATCCGCATGAAGTCCAGTTGTCACGTGAGATTTCCGGGGCTTCGGTCCACCATCTATCTGAACTCGGTCACGGCAAAGTGGACCCTTATGATGCAATTACCCTCCTTAACGTTTTGGAGCACGTGAATCAGCCGCTTGATCTCCTGTGCCAGCTACGGGGGCTGATGACATCGCGCGGCGTTCTGGTCGTTGTAGTGCCTAACAACTCCGGCGCTTTCTGGAAGCTCCGGCACGGGCTAAGCCGCGAAACGTCTTTTGCGGCAAGTGAACACATTAACCATTTCTGCAAAGCCTCGCTGGAGTTCATGATTCGTCGCGCCGGGTTTCAGAACCTCCGGTTCTTCCCAGCTCTTGCCAGCGGCACCTATGGCTCTATGGCTGTGGTTCCAAAAAGCCAGTATATGAAACATGCTGCGTACCGCTTTGCGGACATCCTTAGCCAGGGCCGCCTCCACCTCTATTCCGAGATTATTTGCCTGGCGCGACTGTCTTAAGAGCATGACCAAAACAAGGCATCTTCTGATCTCCCGCAGGTTTCAGCCGCAAAGGTGCGGCGTGGGAGATTACACGGCCGAGCTTGCGCGATTCCTGGCCGGCGAAGGCCATGAGGTTGTCGTACTGACCGAGCCCTGCATCGAACGCCATGGCAAAGTCCCCGGATTCGACATTGTGGAATTACCGATGCGTGGCTGGGGTGATTTGCTTGGCACGCTGCGCTCGATACAAGCAATAAAAGCAAGTTGCGTGCAGCTTGAATATTCCAATTACGGTTGGAGCCGCTGGGGCTGCGCGTTCT
>CAZCNH010000042.1:0-32702 GCA_964500065.1 uncultured Acidobacteriaceae bacterium | reverse complement strand
CCCCCCCCCCCCCCCCCCCCCCCCCCCCCCCCCCCCCCGCCCCCCCCCCCCCCCGGCCCTGCGCAGCGTGGAAACGGCCTTTCCCGGGTGGCCGCACCATGAAACACGTCATCATCGGCACGGCCGGGCACATTGACCACGGCAAATCGGCGCTGGTGGAAGCGCTCACCGGAACGCATCCCGACCGCTGGGAGGAAGAAAAGCGCCGCGGCATCACCATTGACCTGGGCTTCGCGTTTCTCGATTTGGGCGATGCGCGCATCGGCTTTGTGGATGTTCCCGGGCATGAGCGCTTCGTGAAAAACATGCTGGCGGGCGCGGGCGGCATTGACGTGGTGTTGCTGATCATCGCCGCCGACGAAGGCATCAAACCGCAAACGCGCGAGCACTTCGACATCTGCCGCCTGCTGGCCATTCCTCGCGGGCTGGTGGCGCTCACCAAATCGGACCTGGTGGACGCGGATACGCTGGAATTGATGCGCCTGGAAATCGAAGAATTCACGCGCGGGTCGTTCCTGGAAAATGCGCCGGTGGTTCCTGTAAGCGCCAAAACCGGGGCAGGACTCGACATGCTGCGCGCGGAAATGCAGCGCGTTGCCGGCGAAACCCCGGCCAAGGATTCCTCGCGTTATTTCCGCCTGGCGATTGACCGTTCCTTTCCGGTAAAGGGGTTTGGCGCGGTGGTCACCGGCACGCTGCTCTCCGGTTCGGTGGCGCCGGAAGATGAAGTGGAACTGTTTTCCGCGCGGCGCCGGTTGCGGGTGCGCGGCGTGCATTCCGGCGGCGCCGCCGTCGAACGCGCCGCGGCCGGCCAGCGCACCGCCATCAATTTGGCCGGCATCGCGCACGAAGAAATCTCGCGCGGCATGTCGCTGGCGACGCCGGGGCGATTCGAGCCTACCGCGCGCCTGGATGCGCGCATCTCGCTGCTGCCTTCCGCGCGCAAGCTGGCCAACCGCGCCCAGGTTCATTTCCATCATGGGACGGCGGAGGGGCTGGCACGCGTGATCCTGCTGGAAGGCGATGCGCTGGCGCCGGGCGCATCGGCGCTGGCGCAGGTGCAACTTGACGAACCGCTGCTGGCATTGCCGGGCGACCGCTTCATCCTGCGGCAGTTTTCCCCGGTGATCACCATCGGCGGCGGCGTGGTGCTGGACCCGCTGGCGCCGCGCCACAAGTTGCGTGATGCAAGTTACCGGCCGCTGCTGGCCGCCCTCGAATCGCGCGACCGATCTGCGATCCTGCGCGCCTTGTGCGCCGCGCATCCGGGCGGGCTCGATGCCGCGCACCTTGTGGCGCGCACCGGCTGGCTGGAAAGCGAAATGCTCCTCACGGCGCGCGAACTGGCCGCGCAGAGGCAGATCTTCATCGTGGCCGAATCGCCCCTGGTCGTCGCCTCAGCGGCCGCGATTGACGCCGCCGGAAAAGCCATCGGCGCTGAACTCGACGCCTTCCACAAAGCCAACCCGCTGGTCCCGGGCATCCCCAAGGAAGACTTGCGCGAGCGCGCCGCGCGCGAGTTGCGCCCCGAGGTGTTTCGCTTTGCGCTGGAGCGTGCCTTGGCCGCTGGCGTGGCGCAAATCGCGGGCGATACTGTCCGGCGGGCCGGCCGTGACATTACCCTGCTGCCCGAAGAAATCAGGGCCAAGGAACAAATCGAATCAGCTTTCGCGAAAGCCGGGTTGACGGTACCGCCGGTGAAGGAAGTCCTGGCATCGCTGAAGATCGACGCGCGCCGCGCGCAGAAAATCCTGCAAATCCTGCTGCGCGAACGGGTGCTGGTGAAAGTGAGCGAGGATCTGCTGTTTCACCGCGCGGCCATCGCGCGCCTGCGCGAGTTGCTGGCCGGCTATAAGAAAACGAGCGGGTCGAAACTGCCGGTTCCCGCGTTCAAGGAGCTGGCGGGCATCAGCCGCAAATACGCCATCCCGCTGCTGGAATACCTGGACCGCGAACGGGTCACCCGTCGCGCTGGGGACGAGCGCGTGATATTGTAGGCGGCACTCTTGGGACAGGAATGACGACCGCGGCTGCGACAACACAATCCTACGGCGGTAATTCCATGGTGGCGCCCCTGCGCCGGGTGATGGTGTGCCCGCCGCGCCGCGCTGGATGGTACAAGCCGGAGCGCGCCGCGCAGTGGGAAGAACTGGGCTACCAGTTCGCGCCGGATGCCGCCTCCGCGCAGGCGCAGCACGACGCCTTGCGCCGGGAGCTGGAGGACGCGGGCGCAGAAGTGCTCACCTTGCCCGAGTCGCACTATTTTTCCCTGGATGCCGTCTATTGCCACGATGCCTCCATCGTGACTCAGCACGGCGCGATTATTCTGCGCATGGGCAAATCCGCCCGCGCCACCGAGCCGCAACGCCACGCCGAGTTCTATCGGGCGCAGAATATTCCCATCCTGGGCGAAATCACCGAGCCGGGCACCGCCGAAGCCGGCGACATGGTCTGGCTGGATCCGCAAACGTTGCTGGTGGGCCGCACCTACCGCACCAACGCCGAAGGTATCGCGCAATTGCGCCAGATGCTTTCGTTTGTGGATGTCGAGGTGATTTCCACCCCGCTGCCGCATGCCGCCGGGCCGGCGGTGTGCCTGCACTTGATGTCCATTTTGAGCATGCTGAATGAGCATACCGTGCTGGTGGATTTGCCGATGCTCGCGGTGGAAACCGTCGAACTGCTGAACGAACGGCATTTCGGCATGGTGGAAATTGACCCCTACGAACGGGGCACGCTGGCCTGCAATGTGCTCGCGCTGGGAGACCGCAAAGTGCTGGCCATCGAGGAAAACTTCAAAACCAACGCCTGGTTGCAGCAAGCGGGGTTCGACGTGCGCACCTTCCCCGGCAGCATCATCGCGCTCAACGGCGGCGGCGGACCCACCTGCCTGACCCGCCCGATTTTGCGGGGCTAGCTGGGCCGGGAAGCGCCGCGTCCGCCGAATTGGTTGACGCTGCCTTGGGGCAAGCCTAGAATCATGTTTGGAGGCATTTCATGCCACGCATTGGTATCCCCGAGCTTCTGGTAATTTTGTTGATTGTGCTGGTAATTTTCGGCGGCAAGAAAATCCCGGAGATTGCTCGCGGCTTGGGCGAGGGAATTCGCGGATTCAAGGATGCGCTGAAGGAAGACAAGCCTCAGGAGAACAAGAAGTAATCTGGCGCGCGGGCGTTCTTCGCGTCCGCTTACTTTCCCTGTTCCCATCCCATTTCGCGCAGCATACGGTAAAGCCTCGCCAGCGGCAATCCCATTACATTGAAATAGCACCCTTCGATGCGCGAGATGAAGATTCCGCCGCGGCCCTGGATGGCATACCCTCCCGCTTTGTCGAACGGTTCGCGGGTCGCGATGTAGGAGGTGATTTCTTCCGGCGTCAGCGTAGCAAAGGTGACTTTGGTTTCCTCTACTTCAACGCCCATCTCGGCGCGGGGCATGCGCAGCAACGCCAGCCCGGTGAGCACATCGTGGGTCTTGCCGCTCAGGCTGCCGAGCATTCGCTTGGCGTCTTCCACCGTGGCCGGCTTGCCGAAAATGCGGCCGTCGCAGACAACTTCGGTATCTGCGGCAAGGATCACCGAATCTTCGCGAATTCCGCGAGCCGCGGCGCGCGCCTTCTCCATGGCCAGCCGTTGGACGAGGGCACCAGGCGCCTCGCCGCGCCTCGGGGTTTCGTCAACCGCGGCGCTGACGCCCTCGAAGGAGAAACCTGCGCCGCGGAGAATTTCCGCGCGGCGAGGCGAGGCCGAGGCCAGTATGAGCTTCATCTCGATGGATAGCACCTTACCACAGCGGTGGTTCGCATCTCTTTCCGGCTGTAGGTTCCTGTTCCGTCATCGCGAGGCCGGCAAGCGGCGGGATTTTCTACACCACCACCGATTCTTTGTATTCGCCGAAGACGCGGCGCAAGGCGTCGCTGATTTCGCCCACGGTGGCATAGGCCTCGACAGCGGCAAGGATCGCCGGCAGCAGGTTCGCGCCCGATCGCGCGCGGGACTCGACTTCCGCCACAGCGGCAGCAGCCTGGGCAGAATCGCGCCGGGCGCGCACGGCGCGGACGCGTTCGACTTGTTCGCGTTCGATGGCCGGATCAATGCTCAGCAGCGGGATAGGCTTTTCTTCCTCTGCGACAAACTCATTCACGCCGACCACGATTTGCTCGCCGCGCTCGATGGCCCGCTGATAGTCGTATGCCGCTCTTTGAATTTCGGCTTGCACGTAGCCGGTTTCGATGGCGCGGAGCAGGCCGCCCATAGCGTCAATCTTCTCGAGGTACTGCTGTGCGCCGGCTTCGACCGAATTGGTCAGCGATTCAATCGCATAGGAACCGCCGACGGGGTCAATGGTATTGGCCACGCCGGTTTCATGGGCGATGATTTGCTGCGTGCGCAGGGCAATCAGCGCCGCGTTTTCCGTGGGCAGCGCCAGCGCTTCATCGAGCGCGTTGGCATGCAGCGATTGGCATCCGCCGAGCACGGCCGCCAGGCACTGAATGGCCACGCGCACCATGTTGTTTTCAGGCTGTTGCGCGGTAAGCGAGCTGCCTGCCGTCTGGGCATGGAAGCGCAGCATCTGCGATTGCGGCTTCTTCGCGCCGAAGCGTTCGCGCATGATGCGTGCCCACAGGCGGCGCGCGGCGCGGTACTTCGCGATTTCTTCCAGCAGATCGTTGTGCGCGTTAAAGAAGAACGAGAGCTGCGGCGCGAAATCGTCCACGGCAAGCCTGGCATCGAGCGCGGCCTGCACGTAAGCGATGCCGTCGGCCAGGGTGAAGGCTACTTCCTGCACAGCGGTCGAGCCGGCTTCACGGATGTGGTAGCCGGAAATGGAGATGGTGTTCCAGTTGGGCAGTTCACTGCGGCACCACGCAAAAATATCGGTGACGATGCGCATCGCCGGGCGCACCGGGTAAATGTAGGTGCCGCGCGCGATGTATTCCTTCAGGATGTCGTTCTGCACGGTGCCGGCCAGGCGCTTCAGGTCCGCGCCTTGTTGTTTGGCCACGGCCACATAGAGACACAGCAGGGTCGCGGCGGTGGAATTGATGGTCATCGAAGTGGAAACGCGGCCCAGCGGAATTTCACGGAACAGCGTTTCCATATCGTCAAGCGAATCGATCGCCACGCCGACTTTGCCTACCTCGCCTTGCGCCAGCGGGTAATCCGAATCCATGCCGATTTGCGTGGGCAGGTCGAAGGCCACGCTCAGGCCGGTCTGCCCGCGCTGCAGCAGGTAGCGGTAACGCTGGTTGGATTCGGCGGCAGTGCCGAAGCCGGCGTATTGCCGCATGGTCCACGGACGGCCACGGTACATCGTCGGGTACACGCCGCGAGTGAACGGAAATTCGCCGGGATAGCCGATACTCTCGTCGGGATTTGCGCCGCGCAAATTTGCGGGGTCGTAGCGCGCGGGCAGGTCAATCCCGGAAAGGGTTGTGAATCGTTCCTTGCGTTCCGCGCGCGGCCCTTTGGTGGTTTCTTTGGTCATTTGGATCAGCGCACGCGCCGGGCGCTGGCAAACGCGCTCCATGCGAAAATGCCCATCATAAACGTAAAGCCCACAGAAACGGCCAGAACCCAGCCGCGTCCGTCCTGACGCCATTCGCGCCATATCCCCACCGCGCCCACGGCGGTGAACAGCAGGAAAAACGCTCCGGTCACTTCATGAAATAGCTGGCGGAGGGCGCGCCACACACCCCGCACAAACGCCTGCACGGCCGCCCAGATCGCGCCCAGAATCCGCTCCATCGCCCTATTCTAGCCGAATCCGGGACCGTTTCCCGATTCGACAAATGGCGGAATTCTTGCCGCGGCCTTGTGTTGGCTGGTGTGCGAGACTTACAATGGCGGAAACGCGCAGGCCGGAGGGATTGGCATTGCAAATGGACGACCGCCTCAAACAACTGCTACGTGAACTGGGCCACGCCATCAACGACACGGTTTCCGATTCGGAGCGCATCGCTGAGGCCATCGCCAACGTGCGCGCCGCCGGTTTCGATATCGTGCTGCGTCTTGATGCCACTATTGGCCTGGCGCGCCGCGATGCTGAGCAGATCAAGATCACGTCGCTGGACCGCAAATTCCTCGAATCGCTCCATATCCGCGTGGACGAGGAAGTGATCCGCGAAGAAAAGACCGCGGCGGTGGCCGAACGGAAGCAGGACGTGACCGTGCAGGACATCAAGTTCTTGAAGTCGCTGAAGATTTCGCTCGATGAGACTCTCTAAAGTTATTTTCGCGCTCTTGCTAGCCTTCGCCGCGCTCGCTGCGCCGGCGCATGCCCAGGTCAGCGAAACCAAGCCAATCAAACTCAAGCAGCCGAAGATCAAGAAAGAGAAGTTCAAGGGCACAGTAGTGAGCGCCACCCTGCAGGGCATCACCGTGCGGCACGAAAAGGATCTGCGCATTATCCGCACCTTCGTGCTCTCCGAAAAAGCGGGTGCGCAGATGATCAAGGCTTTTGATAAGGGCGGATTCCAGGTAGGCGATAAAGTCACCATTGTGCATCCGCAGGGCGCGGACACAGCCCTGGAAATTCAGGGCAAGCCCTCCTCCGGCAGGTAACTTCCCGCCGTTCATACTGGACACGCAGCCGCACCCTGGCCTACTGTAAGAACATGATTCGCGAGCCTGCTGTCGCCGGGCGATTCTATCCCGCACGGGCCGCGGATATTGCGCGCGAGCTTCCCGGTTATCTTCCCGAGGAAAAACCTGAAGCCAGCCAGGCAATCGGGTGCATGGTGCCCCATGCCGGGTGGATGTATTCCGGCCATGTGAGCGGAGAGGTCTTCGCGCACATCAAGTTGCCGCAACGCATGGTGATTTTGTGTCCGCGCCATTACCCGATGGGCCAGCCGCTGGCGATCAACCTGAAGGGCGCATGGCGCACGCCGTTGGGGGATGTGCCGATTGATGAAGAACTGGCCGATGCTTTGCTGCGCGCCTGCCCCCTGCTGCGCGACGACAATGTGGCCCACGAAGCCGAGCACTCGCTGGAAGTGCAGTTGCCCTTCCTGCAGCACTTGCGCGGCGAATTCCGCATGGCGCCGATCGCGCTGGGCACCGATCGCTACCAGGCGTTTGAAGAACTGGGCAGTGCCATCGCCGATGTGGTAGCGCGCCTGGGCGGGCCGGAGCAGATTCTGATCATTGCCAGCTCCGACATGAATCACTTCGAAAACGATGCACTGACCCGCGTCAAGGACCAGAAAGCCATCGCGCAAATCCTGGAACTGGACCCCCGCGGGCTGTACGACGCGGTGCGGCGCGAACGCATCAGCATGTGCGGCTATGGTCCCGCCACAACCATGCTGGTGGCCGCGAAAAAACTGGGCGCGGGGCAGGCTCAACTGATCCGCTATGCCACTTCCGGTGACGTCAGCGGCGATTATCACCGCGTGGTGGGTTACGCGGGCATCGTTGTGACCTGACAGCGGCGCGGACTTTACTTCATACGATCGAAAACCCAGAGGTTATCGTAGGAGGTCTTGGGGTCGCGATAGCTTTCCTGCGCGGTGAAGGTCTTGCCGTCGGGTGAAATGCTGTATTTCACGCGGTCGTGTCCCTTCCCTTCCGGCAGGTCGAGCTCCACGTCGAAAACCAGCGAGTCGCCTTCCCAGGTAAGCCGCACGTGCAGGGCGCGGCCGGACTCCTTGCGCACGGTTTCTTTTCCGTCGGTGATGAGTTCGATGCCCCAGGTGTCGCTCTTTCCCGCAAACGTGTGTGTGCGCGAAAGAATGAATCGGGGCTCGCGGTGGTCCAGCACAAAGACCGTGCTTTCCGGCTGCTGGATTTGCAGCTTGCTTTTGGCGAAGTTTGCGCGCCAAGTGCCGCTGAAATCAGGTTTTGTCGGCGCTTGAGTCATGGCCAGGGTAAAAACCGCGAGCCAGCAAAGCGTTGTGAATGGCATCATGAGTCTCCTTCATGTGAGATTTTACAAAACGAGCGAGCCTTATTGATTTTCGCTTGGGGAGTTATTGCGGATTCAGGTCAACTGGGGAACAGCGGGGGCAGCACGCGGGGGAAGATTGGGGCTGGCCATCCCAGCCCCAACGCGGATTCTACACCGATTTGCGGTTAGTCGCGCGGACGCGGACGTCCGCCTCGTGAAGAACCGGAGGACGATTGGCTGCCCCTGCTGATGTTGCCCGACTCGCCCCGGCTCGGTCTTGGAGACCCGCGATCAAAGCTTGGTCTGAAGTCGCTGCGCGGCACAAAACTCGATCCCGATGGGCGCGACGGCCGGGCGGCAGGTGGCGGTGGCGGAGATGGCCTGCTGCCTCCAATGGTTCCCGAGGGCCGATCCGGCCCGGAGGGTCGCGGTGAATCCCGCTGCGGCGGCGGTGAAGGTGGCGGAGAATACGATGGCCGTTGCGGCTCAGGCCGGCCGATGTTGCCGCGCGAACCCGAATCGCCGCGCCATTCCGGGCGGGACTCCGGCATGCGGCCACGCCGGTCTTCGTTCATGTCAGGGCGCCGCTCGACAGGCGGGCGGGGCGGCGGCGAGTAGCTGCCGTCGCTGCGGCCAATGTTGCCCCCGCGGCGACCGCGGTCCGCGTCGCCTTCAACGCGCGGAACCGGCTGATTCTCATAGCGGCGACGCTGCGGATCATAATCCACCGAGGTGTTCGGGTCGCCGATGCGGCCCCGGCGGCGGTCGCTTCGATCATCGTTCAGATCGCTGCCCGGGCGTTCCGCGCGGGGAATCGGCGTTGGCCGCAATTCGGTTGAACCGGACGGATCACCCGGCCGGTCGGCTTCAATGCGGCCTTTGCCGCGAAACTCTTCCGGACGTCCTTCCAATGGACGCGGGTTGCGCTCGAGGACGTCGTTATTGAAGCGGCGACCGACGTTGCCTTCGCGCGAACCGGTGGTGGAGGCATCACCAGCAACTCCGCCAGCAGCCGGGACGCGCCCAATATTGCCATCACCCTTCACAAAGCGGTCTTCCGCGCGACCTTCCAGCCTGCGGCGGCCTCCTTCGACATCCACTGCGCCGCCGGCACGGGTAATCCCGCCGCCGATGGCGCCCCCGCGCACGCGGTCCACATCGCCAAAGAAGTTGCGGCCGCGCGGGCCGTCGTCATCCACATAGCGCAAGCCTGTGGGCCGGCTGACGCGGTCGTGGCGCCCTCCTGTGAGGATTCCTGTGCCGGTATTGACAACCACAGTGTTCACCACAGTCACGTTGTGATACACGCGGCCAGGCCGGTCGAATGGATTACGCGGGCACCAACCATGCCGCCCGCCGCCAATGTTGATCCAAACCACCAGGCCCGGATGCCACCCGCGATGGTGCAGTGAACCCGGTACCCAAGCCCAGCCGGTGCGCAAGTAAGTCCAGGAACCGTAGTGGTACGGCAGCCAGCCCCAGGGCTCGTAGCTGACCCAGGACCACCCGTAGCCGGCCACGAAAATCCAGCGCCCATCGTAATAGGGCGACCAGCCTGCGGAAATGCCCCACGGCTGCCACACATACCCGTAGGGCGCCGCATAAACCCAGGTTCCGTGACGCGAAAGGTCGCCGACACCATAGCGGAACGGCGCGCTCACATAGTGCAGCGAAGCGCTGCGGGAATCGTTGATGGCGTCATCGCGATCGGCGGCCCAGCGTTCGAACTCGTCGGCGTCTGCGGCGCGGGCGACCTGCGAATTGCCCCCGCGCGTATCGAACAGCAGCGCCTGATTCTTGGTGAGTTTGTAATTGCCGTCGCGCGTTTCGATGGCCACATTGCCCTTGAGCACGGCCACATTCACGTGCTTGTCGGTAACATCCATGCGGAAACGCGAATTACGCGGCACGCTGATCTGCATGCCGGTGGTCAGCACCGTGAATTCGTCATTCTTGTCGAGGTTCGCGTAGAAAATTGCCGAACCCTGCGGGAGCGTCATGCGGGAGAGGCGGTTGCCGTTGAGCAGCCCCAGTTCGTTGAATTGAATTTCGCTGTTTTCGGCCAGGCGCACGGTGGCGCCGCTTTCAAATTCGATTTCCACGCGTCCGTTGCCGGTGGCAATCGAGTATCCTTCCTGAATCGGCATGTTGGCCAGCGCGCGTTCCCAGCCCTGGTCTTCGGGCCGGGCAATCTGCACATCCCCGGTGACGTAGCTCAGGCGCACAATACGGGCTTTGCTATAGCTCTGATCGTCCTGCGGGGAAGCGGATAACGGTCCTGCGAAGAGCGCTGCGGCAAACGCCATCGCCGCCACCGCTCTCCATATCAACACTGGGCGGAATCTCATGTTTCCCTCCCACCAAGGCCTCCACAGAAGGCCGCCTGGGATCGGTCCGCGGGCCCTGCTAGTGCGATGGCCCAGCCGGGCAAGGGGTTGCTAACCTTGCCTATCTATGCTGGAACCATACGCCCACCGGGTCAAGCTCAATCCTGTTGCGAAATGGTTCGCTGGCAAGGCGAGCCCCGCAGGCTGTGCTAGCGGCCGGCTTTGATGCGTTCCGCAATGGCGCGGGCGCGCTGCCGGGCGATTTCCACCACGCGGGAGTCTGCGGCGATTTGCTCCAGCACGGGCAGCAGGCGCTCGGGTTCCGGGATGGACTTCTTGTTGAGGTCAACTTCGAATTTCAGCAGGGCGTCGTTCACGCCCAGCCGGTCGAAGCGCAGGCGGTGCTGAAGCATCTGCAAATGTTCCTGCTGCCGGCCCAGGCCTTCGAAGATGACCTGCAATTGCTGGGCGGTGGTGTTCAGTGTGTAGTTGTACGTGACTTCATGGGCCCGCCCGCCTTCTTCAAAGCGGAACGTCTTGGCCCCAAGATTAGCCAGGCGACGCTTGACATCCAATTCCACCCCTTGAAAGTTCTTCAACTCTGCGGCCATTTCGAACAACTTGGAGGCCAGGGCGGGATTGATTTCGAAGGGCTGCGGTTCAGCGCTGTCGTCCAACTGCCGAATATCGTACTGCCCGGAACCGGAGCGCCACACCCTGATCTCCATGAATTCCGGCGAGCTGGATTTGAAAATTTTGCGGTAGATCAAAACCGGGCCGTCGGCCGCCGTGGCCGAAAACACCGCGGCAAGACACACGGCGGAGACACAGAGAGCCCGGAAAAAACGCTGCAATGTGACTGGTTCCGTCATCGGTGCAATTGGATGCGCGGGCCGCGCGCCCGGCTGCCAGCAGCGCGGGAGCGCGCGGGAATCGGGGATCGCAGTGGAATCACTTCGAGCCGCGCCGCCGTGCCCGGGCTCTTGCCGGTTGCGGCGGTGGCCGCGGCAAACCGCCCTTGCGCTTGCGACGCGTGGATGTGGCACAGCGCGACGGCCAGCGCATCGGCCGCATCGGCGGGCCGCGGCAGTTCCCTTAAGCGCAGTTGCGCCCGCACCATCTGCTGCATCTGCTGCTTATCGGCATGGCCGTAACCGCTTACGCTGAGCTTTACTTCCCGCGGCGAATAACTGTGTACCGGGATACCGCGTTGCGCGGCCGCCAGCAGCACCACGCCGCGCACTTCGGCCAGTTTCAAGGCAGTCTTCACGTTGAGCGCGGAGAAGATTCCCTCGATCGCCAGCGCGTCCGGCGAATGGGTTTCCAGCAACTGGATAATCTGTTTGTGGATTTCGCCGAGCCGTGCCGCGGTGGCGCCGTTGGCCGCGCTGCGCTTTCCCGGCAGCACGCCCAGATCCACGCAACGGCAGGCGCGCCCGTCGCTATCCACCACGCCAAATCCCGTCGGCCCGGCCAGCGCCGGATCAATCCCCAGAATGCGCATCGGCTTTGATTTTACGCCGGAGCAAGGGCTGATGAACAGGTGATTCGTGCGCAAAGGTTACCCGGATGCGGTTTTCGGAGAATGCCCGAGGGTCACAGTCGCGCCAGGATTTCCCGGGCCACGGCCGCACGGTCCTTCTGAATCCGACGGACCATCGGCGCGGGAGGACCGGATTTCCCATCGTATTTCGCGCCCCACAGGATCATTTCCAGAAGAATCGGCAGCAAATCGCGCCCCTTCCGGGTAATGCGGTACAGGCGCTTCTGGCGGTGGTGCGGGTCGCGGGACTTGGTGACGATCTTCTGTTTTTCCAGCCAGGCCAGACGGTGCGCCAGGATATTGGTGGCGATTTTTTCCGGGGACTCGAGCAGTTGCCCGAAGGTTTTCTTGCGCAGCAGTAGCAGGTCGCGGATCACCAGCAGGGTCCAGCGGTCGCCGAAGGTCTCCAGGGAGATGTTGATGGGACAACCGGAGCGGTGCTCGCGCTGCCTGGGCATAGAGGCGGTGATTCCCCTTGACAAGGGTAGCGCAATCGCGATAGAAGTGCTACTTGCATATTGCAAGTAGTTGCGATTTGCAATCCTCTATCGCTCGCAAATTCTTTCGAAGGAGATGATCACCATGAATCCCATCGCCGCATTCCTGGCCGAACTCGATCAGGAGGCTCAGGCCACCCGCCGTGTCCTCGACCGGGTCCCGGGAGATAAGCTCTCCTGGAAACCGAATCCGAAATCGATGTCGCTCGGAGAGCTGGCTTTGCATGTGGCCAGCATCCCTGGCTTGCTTTCCGAGTTCCTTAATGTGGACAACTTTGAATTGCCGGAAATCAGCCCGCCAGCGCCGAAATCGAAGGCAGACATTTTGCAGGCCTTTGACGACGGCCTGGCAAAAGCCAGGGCGATTTTGCCTACCTTTGGCGGCGAGCGCGGCAATCAAACCTGGCGCCTTTTCAAACAGGGCAGGGAGTTGATGGCCGCGCCGCGGCTGGCCATGGTTCGCCCGTTTCTGTTCAGCCATTTCATTCATCATCGGGGGCAGTTGACGGTCTACCTGCGCTTGCTCGACGTGGCCGTTCCGTCGGTCTACGGCCCTTCCGCGGATGAAAATCCGTTTGCCGCGGTCGCGGCGGCAACGCACTAGACCACGCCATGGGTTACAGCGAGCCACTGGCGGAGCGCGTCCGCGCGGCATTGCAGGGAAAACGCGGGGTCGCCGAGAAAAAGATGTTTGGCGGCCTAGCTTTTTTTCTGCGCGGCAAAATGTTTTGCGGCGTCTTGAAGGACGACCTGGTGGTGCGCGTGGGCCCGGAACGGAATGACCTAGCCCTGCGCCAGCCGCACGCCCGGCCCATGGATTTCACCGGCAAACCGATGAAGGGCTACGTCTACGTGGCTCCGGCAGGCTGCCGCGACGCAAGCGTATTGCGCCGCTGGCTCGAATGGGGTGCTGAGTTTGCGGCCACGTTGCCGGTTAGTTCGCCGCGGGTAGGGCGGCGGGCGCGGCAGGCGCGTGGCCGCAAAGAAAAACATGACTCAGGCGGGAGGCGCCATCGCTGAGTTTCTGCACCGGAATTGGCGCGGGCTCACGCCGAATTCTTCCCGGAAGGCGTGATTAAAATTGGAAACGTCGCCAAATCCGGAATCAAGGGCGATCTCCACAATTTTTCCGAACCCCGCAGTCAGCCGCAGGGCGGCTTCGCGGAGCCGCATGCGCCGCAAGTATCGGTGGGGAGTCACTCCGGTGAGCTGTTCGAACGTGCGCAGGAAGTGGTAGGCGCTCAAACCTGCCTCGCGGGCCAGATCCGCCAAAGAGTGCGGGGTGTCAAGTTCGGCCTCCATGCGGCGCAAAACGCGGGTGACGCGGGAGAGCGCGCTGGCAGAAGCTTCGATGGACGGCGATTCACGCTGCGCCAACCGCAAAGCGAGTCCCGCCAATTTTACGCTGGCTTCTTCCCAGGCACAGGGGTCGGCGCTTTGGAGCCGGGCGCAGGCTTGCGCCAGCAGCGGCGATAGTTCCCGCAAAGGAGGCACGCGCAGGAGGGGAAAACACCGCGACCCACGCAGCCACGCGCCCGCCGCAAGCCGCTCGAAATACTCCGGCGCGTAATGAAACGAGATACAGCGATCGCCCCAGCCGTGTTCGTGCCCGCATTCGAACGATTGGCCCGAATTGCCCAGCATCAGCGAGCCGGGCGTCATCAGATCGCGACCCTCCGCCGAGCGGTACTGAAAACTCCCAGCCACGACCATGGCGATGGCCACATAGTCGTGCTGCTCTTCGAAGGGGCGGTCGCGCGGGCCGGAGGTGCAGAGAACATCCTCGACCGTCCACCCCGGGCCCTGCGCCAGCATTCGGCCCGCGGCCCCGCCGGGGCCACCCGCGATGCGGCGCTGGGCCAGCGCCTGTTCCAATTCAACCGCAATTTTCGCCAAGAATCCGCTCCGTCATGCCGGGTATAACACTGCACCGCACGAAAGGAGAATCGCGCATGATCACTGCACGCGGTATACGAGTTTACATGCTTCTGAGTTTCTTGTTTCTAATGGCAATCCTTCTTCAGAGATCAGACGCAGCAGAGCCCGGAAACTTTCAGGGCGTGCTGATCTCTTCCGGACGGTCCGCGGATATTCCTGAATCAGAAGACCTGTATGGCTGGCTGGTCGGCAGTTGGGAGATGGAGCCGATCGGCGTGACCACCCCGCGAATTAGCGGCGAGGTGCATTTCGGTCGCGTACTGGAAGGGCGGGCGGTGCAGGACGTATGGATATGGCCCCGCCGGGCTGAGCGCCAGGGCGCCTTGGACAAGAACGTGAACACCTACGGCTCCACCATGCGCATGTGGGACCCGGAGTTGAAAGCCTGGCGCGTCACCTGGCTCAATCCGCTGAACGGGCGCGCCAGCACGCTGATTGGCCGGCGCGTCGGCGCCGACATCATGCAAGTGGGCACGGACTCGACGGGCGCAACCATTCGTTGGTCGTTCGTTGACATCAAGCCGGACTCCTTCCGCTGGACGGGCGAAACACTCGAACCCGACGGGCGGACCTGGAAGATGAGCGGGGATTTCCGCGGAAAGCGGATTCGCTAGATTCTTGAAACGACACTCAAGGAGAACCACGTGAGCACGGAAACAGAAACAAAAACTAAAATTCCAGAAAAGTTGGATGCGCGAGTGCTGTCGAGAATTGTCGAAGAAGGCTATGGACCTGGCGCATGGCACGGCAACGATTTGAAGGCGGCCCTTGCCGATGTCACGGGGGAAGTGGCTTTCTGGCGGCCGGCGGCGGGGCGGCGTAATATCGCCGAAATTGCCCTGCATCACGCTTATTGCGTTCGCTCGGTACGCGGGCAGATTTCCGGCATGGCGCTGGAGCCCTTCGTGCTGCAAGGGGAAGACTGGTTCGAACTCGAGAGCGCAGGCCCGCTGCAATGGGCTGGAGTGAAAGCGGCGCTCAGTAGCGAGCAGCAGAAGCTGGCGGCTGCGATTGCGGCGCTGGCCCGGGGAAAGTCTTCCGCGAACGGCGCGGGCGCGCAGCAATTCGAACTGGCGCTGGGCATCACCTGCCACGCGATTTACCACGCGGGACAAGTGCAGCTAATCAAGCGCCTGCGCGAAGGGTGAAGTCGAAACCTCCCGGTTATGACGGCGGAGCGATTGTGATTTACCCTTGAGGGCAAATCGCGCGGGGAAGATTGCATCGCAGGACGCGCCTGAGGGGAGAGGTGCGGGCGGGCTTGGCATCAAAATGAGAAGGGCGGCTCGACCTGAGCCGCCCATCACCTGTAGTCTGCACGGGTATGAACCTGCGCTACTTATCCCGCCACCGCCGCGATTTCGTTTTCGTCCATATCGAAGTTTGAGTAGACGTGCTGCACGTCGTCGTGTTCTTCAAGCGCTTCGATCAGCCGCACCATTTGCGAGGCCTGCGCGCCGGTCAGCTTGATGTAGTTCTGCGGCACCATGCCGATTTCTGCGGAGGCCGGAGTGACGCCACTCGCGGTCAGCGCGTCGCGCACTTTCTCGAAAACTTCCGGCGGGGTAACCACGCTCCAAGCCGAGCCATCGTCCTTCAAATCCTCGGCGCCGGCGTCGAGCACGATGCCCATCATCGTCTCTTCATCGGCGGCTTCCTTAGGCACCACGATTTCGCCCTTGCGGTGGAATTGCCAGCTCACGCTGCCGTTTTCCGCCAGGTTGCCGCCGTTTTTTCCCATGATGTGTCGCAGTTCGCCCACCGAGCGATTGCGGTTGCTGGTGACCACCTGGACCAGCACGCCCACGCCGCCCGGCCCGTATCCTTCGAACTGAGCTTCTTCGTAGGTTTCGCCTTCGAGTTGCCCGGTGCCGCGCAGCACGGCGCGCTCAATGTTGTCATTGGGCATGTTCTCGTTCTTGGCCGTGGCGATCGCGGTGCGCAAGCGCGGGTTGGTGTTGGGGTCGCCGCCGCCCGATCGCGCGGCAATGGTGATTTCCCGAATGATTCGCGTGAAGACGCGGCCGCGCTTGGCGTCGGTCGCCGCCTTCTTGTGCTTGATTGTGGCCCACTTGGAATGGCCTGACATAACAGTGCCTCAATTGGGGGTTTCTTGCAGGAGCAAGCGTATGGCTCTTGCCGGGGTATTGTAGCACGAATGGAATTGGGCACAGAGAAACAAACGCGAAGGCGCGGACCAGGCCTCTTCAGGTGACTTCAGCGGCCGGGCGCGGGGGCGGTTGGGGGCCTTCCCAGCCGACGGCGCGGCCCTGCACGGCGCGCACCAACGACCGGAACAACACCACGTACATCATCTGGCGATAGTAGAAGCGCTGGAGCAGCAGCGGCTCAAGCAAGGTCCAGTCTTCTTTCCGCTCCAGCAGGAAGGCAATGGCGCAAGCTGCCACGTCAATCAAGGTAAACGCGAGGAAGAAAACCAGGGCGCGCACCACGTCGTCGGTAGTCCAGAGCTGGGGAATCTCAGTGATTTTCCACTGCGCCAGGCCCCACAGCGCGAGCGAGCCCAGGAAAAGCAGATCGAGCACCGGTGAAACCAGCGGCAGCATGATTTGAAACAGGAAAATGTTAGGCAAGCCGACCCAGCCGAGCGTCCCGTAACGGCTGCGACCCAGCGTATCGCGGTGCTTCCATACGGCTTGCAGCGTGCCAAAGGTCCAGCGGAAGCGCTGACGGATCAGTTGCTTCGCGGTTTCCGGCGCGTGCGTGAACGCGATGGAATCCTCCTCGTAGAGGATGCGCCAGCCGCGGCGGCGAATGGCCAGGGTCAGATCGGTATCCTCGGCCACGGTATCCGGCGAAAATCCTCCGCAGGCGCGAATGGCTTCGGTGCGCCAGGCGCCAATCGCGCCCGGCACCACGGTGATGCAATTCAGCAGATCGAACGCGCGTTTTTCCAGGTTCTGGCTGGTGATGTATTCCAGGGCTTGCCAGCGCGTGAGCCAGCGGTCGCGATTGGCTACTTTGGCGTTGCCGGCCACGGCGCCTACATTGGCGAAGGAAAAGTGACGCACTAGACGACTAATGGCCGATGGGTCCACGTAGGTATCCGCATCAATCGTCACCACGATTTGCGTTTTCACCTCCGCCAGCGCGTGATTGAGCGCGGCGGGCTTGCCGCAGTTTTTCTGTTGTAACAGGCGCACGCGGGTATCGCTTCCAAAATGCTCCTGCACCAGCGGTGCGGTGCGATCGCTCGAGCCGTCGTCCACCACGATCACCGCTAGCGCCGGATAATCGGAATCCAGCACCGAACGCACCGTCTGCACAATGGCTTCTTCCTCGTTGTATGCGGGTACCACGACGGTAACCGCGGGACAGTATCCCGGATCAAACCGCGGCTGGCTGCGGAGTTTTTCCAGCAGCGCCAGCGCGCCCACGAACAATGCGCGCAAACTGACCAGCGTAATTCCGATGATGAAGATTCCGGCAATGACCAGGCGGAACCAGTGAAACAGGTCGAACGCGAAAGCGTTGACGCGAGCGGTCCAGCGATCGTCACGAGAAATGGCCGGCATGGTTTCCGCGCGGGTTTTGCCCAGCAAACCGGCGATGGTCGTCAACTCGAACCCGGCGGCGCGCAGGCGGTCAATGATGAGCGGCAACGCGGCCACAGTGCCTTCGCGATTGCCGCCGCCATCGTGCAACAGGACAATGTTGCCTTTGCCGGAGCGGGCCTGCTCGAGCACGCGCGAGGCAATCATGTCCGGCGAAGGCGGCGCGCTTCCATCCAGACTTCCCCAATCATGCGGATCAATCTGCGAGCCGACGATGATATAGCCCATTTCCTGCGGGATGGGCAGAAGTTCGACGTCTTGCGCGGCTTCCGGCTGGTGATCCACGCCGTACGGCGGGCGGAAGAAAATGGTGCGGATGCCCAGCCGGCTTTCCAGCAGGCGTTCGGTTACGTTCAGTTCAAAATGCAGCTGGGCCAGGGAAATCTGGTCCATGCGCGGATGAGTATAGGTGTGGTTGCCCAGCTCGTGACCTTCGGCGAAGATGCGGCGGAGAATGTCCACGTCTTCATTGGCGCGCAGCCCGGTGACAAAGAACGCGGCGTGTACGTTCTTTTCCTTCAAAACATCCAGAATGCGCGGGGTAAAGCGCGCGTCGGGACCATCGTCGAACGTGAGCACAATCTTGTGCGGCACGCCCCCGCTCTGGTCAATCTGATAAAACACGGGCAGTTCGGAATAGTGTTCGTCGGTGAAGACGCCGCTTGCGGCGTCGAACGTGAACGAGCGCTTGCCGGGCTTGGGCGTGGCGCTGATGTGCCAGATGTCGCCCTGTCCCTCGAGCACCAGGTCATAGCCGGGGTGGACGTCGGAAAGTTTCTGCCGCACCGCGTCGTCGGGACGCGTCGCGTCCCAGATGGGCCACAACGATGCATCTTCCGAACCGAGCCGCCACAGCGCAGTGCCACGCGCGCCGGCACGTTCGGCGGCGCGCAACTGGTTGTAAGCGGTCAGCGCGTCGAGAAACCACACCTGGTGCAGTTGTTCCTTTTCATCGGAATAGGAAAAATGCGGGTTCAGCGATTCCGCGTCGAGCTCGATGGTGGCCTCGGATTCCACCGCAGTCACCATCGCCTGTTGCACGCTGGTGGAAAGCGCGGGGGGCGCCCCGCGCGCGACGGTCCAGTCGTAAGCGTAGTTGGCGATGGCCATGATCAGTTTTTCCGGAGGAATCACCTGCAGCGCCTGCCCCATGTGCCGCACAAACCAGCTCTGCGCGGCAATCGGCCCGGCGCCGGAAGTCGGCCAGTGCTGGTCGTAATTCATCAGGATCACGGCGTCGCATTGCTGCGCGAAAAAGCGATAGTCGAAATTGTTGTCGGCGGAAGGCAGCGCCACCATCAGCTTCAGGTTTTCCTTGCGGAAAGCCCCGCCCAGTTCGCGCATCAGTTCGCGAAAGTGCGGCTGGCTCGCGGCGGGGATTTCCTCGAAATCCACCACGATCCCGGCGTGATTGCCTTGCTTGGCAAAGCGCAGCAAATCGGCGCGCAAGCGCTGGCGCGATTCCGGCCGCGCGAGTATTTCGGCGAGCTCTTCGGCGCGCCAATCCTTTCCGTCAAAATTATTCACCAGCGGCATCATGGGAAGTTCCGAGCCGGAGACCCGGTACCATTCGGTCAGCTTGGGGTCGGCTTCGATTTGGGCCTGGCCATCGGGCGTGATGGCGTGCAGCATTTCCGGCATCAAGACGTCGAGTTCGCGGTAGTGCTGCTTCAGGGAAGCCAGGCTGGTGGAATCCCAGGGAACGTAGAAGGCGGCCCGCAGCGGGTCGTAACTTTCCGGAACGCGGCCCAAAGCGGCGATGCGTGTCTTGCGGCCCGAGCGCGGAGTCGCCTTCGGGCGGTGGTGCTTTTCGCGGACCGCATGCAGCGCGGGTTTCACCTCCGGCAGCAGCAGCGCCGGCAGCTCGGGTCTCCGCATCATGCTGAAAAAGGAAGCGATCAGCAGGACCAGAAGAGCCCCGCCGCTGATTTCCAGCAGCCGCCGCGTGCGGCGCCAGCGGCGTTGCTGATCATCGAAGAAAATGGGCTTCGTTTGTGACATCGGCTATAGTCAGCTTGCTTTCCTTTGAGGATCGTGTCAATTCATGCGGAATCCCACGAGTTGGTGGCGGCAGGCTGTCGTGCCCCTGGGGGCCGCTTTTGCTTTGCGGCTGTTTTTCGTTTGGCGTTTTCCCGTGGAAGCGGGAGACACACGCATCTACGAGGAACTGGCGCGCAACTGGCTGGAATACGGCGTTTATGGCTTGTGGATGGGCAGCCATCTGTCTCCCGTAGACATCCGCGTCCCGGGCTATCCGGCCTTTCTTGCGGTGATCTATTTGTTCGCGGGCTACTCGAGAGTTGCTGTCTTCCTGGTGCAGGCTGCGCTGGATACGCTAACGTGCCTGCTGGTGGCCGATTTGGCTGCGTGCCTGGGGCCGGAAGCGCGCCGGACGCATACCCGGCGGGCGGCTTTGTGGCTTGCCGCGCTGTGCCCGTTCGCAGCGAACTATGCGGCCGCGATGCTTACGGAAACCCTGGCTATTTTCTTGACCGCAGCTGCGTTGCTGATCTTTGCCCGCGCCCTGCTTGCCGAACAACGAAACACGACGTTGCGGCTGTGGTTTGGCGGCGGGCTGATGGCCGGACTGGGGACGCTGGTCCGCCCGGAAACGCCACTGCTTCTGCTTTCGACGGGGTTGCTGCTGGCGTGGTGGTTGCGCCGCCCTGCTCACTGGCCCGCGCTGATGCGCGTCGGTTCAGCCATGGCCGCAGGACTCGCTCTGGCCCTGCTACCCTGGGGCGCGCGCAATTGGGTCACGCTGGGCCGCGCGCAGTTTCTTGCGCCGCGCTACGCGGAATTGCCTGGCGAGGCTGTGCCACACGGTTTCAACGCGTGGACCAAAACGTGGCTGGTGCGCTTCCGCGATGTGTATCTGACGCTCTGGAAAGTCGAGGACGAGCCTATTCCGATCGAAGATCTTCCGGCAAGCGCATTTGACTCCCCCGAGGAACGCCAGCGGGTTGCAGCGCTGCTGGAACGGTACAATGAATCGCTCACCATCGAGCCTGATTGGGACGCGGGATTCGCGCAACTGGCGCGCGAGCGCACGGCGCGGCACCCGCTGCGCACGTGGCTGTGGGTTCCCGTGCAGCGCGCCTTGACTCTCTGGTTCACCCCGCGCACGGAGTTACTCAATGTGTCCGGAAATATCTGGCCGCTGCCGGAAAAATGGAAGGAAGACCCGCGAGACCTTTCCATCACCCTGGCCCTGGGCACAATGAACATTCTCTATTGCGCGCTGGCGCTGGCCGGCGCAGCCTCTCTGTTCCCGGCGGCGAACGACAGCAGCGCGTTGCGAGTGGCTGCCCTTCTGGTGGCCTTCATTTTTCTCCGAACCGCGTTTTTTACCACGGTGGAAACACCGGAGCCGCGCTATGTGCTGGTGTGCTATCCCGCGGTGATGGCCTTGGCCGCGCGGTTCATTGGCCGGGCGCAAGCGTAGGGACGCGTGTCCGCGCAAGATTTGTGCTAGGTTGGTCATAGCCCGCCCACGGGGTTGCCCTGTGCAGAAGCACCCAGCCCCGAGCCACTTCCGTCGCACATTGCAAGCCCGGCTCGTTGCGGCGAAAGTGGAAGCCTCGCTCGCGGCGAGGCCATCCTGAATGCGGCGCCCCGCACCCATCGGCATCGCGGGGAACCGCTCCGAAAAGCCCGGGTGAAAGTCCCGGGGTCGGCAAAGGGATGCAGCGAGATTGGCCCATGAGCACCTCAACTACGGCAAACAACCACAAAGATACGTCAACTGGCGCTAAGCGCCGGGAGCCGCACAAGCCGCGCGAACATTACAAGCTGCGTACACGCCTGATCCACGGCAGCTTCGCCACCGGCAGATGGGATTACGACCACCACGTGGTGCCGCCGCAATCGAGTTCGGCCACCTACCGGCTGACTTCGGTCGAGCGCGGCGCGGAAGGTTTTTCTGAGTTTGCCACCGACGTCGCGCAAACCGCCCCGATTTATATCTACGACCGGCTCGACGAACCGACTCGCGGAATGCTGGAGGAGAACCTGGCCGTGGCGGAAGGCGGTGAGATCGCCGTGACCTTCGCCACCGGCATGGCGGCCATCAGCGCGGCGATTGCGTCGCAGGTAAAAAGCGGGACCCAGGTGGTGGCCCATCGCATCCTGTATGGCTGCACGCACAGCTTGCTCACCAACTGGCTGCCCCGCTTTGGGGTGTACACTGACTTCAGCGATTTGACCAAACCGGAAATCCTGCTCCAGGTGGCGGGCGAGAACTGCCGCGTGATCTATTTCGAATCCCCGGTGAACCCCACGATGGAATTGATTGACATCGCCGAAGTGCGCCGCGTGGTAGATGACCTGAACCGGGGCCGGGCGGATGCAGAGCGGATCCGCATCATCGTGGACAACACGTTTGCCTCGCCGTACTGCCAGCGCCCGCTGGAACTGGGCGCCGACGTAGTGGTGCAGAGCCTGACCAAGGCCATCGGCGGATTCGGGACAGACATGGGCGGGGTCATCATCGGCGGCAAATCCAACTACCACGATTGGATGCTCTACCGGAAAGACTTTGGCGGAGTGCTGTCGCCCAAGGCAGCCTGGCCCATCCTGGTGTATGGATTGCCCACGCTGGCCACGCGCATGGTGAACCAGCAGAAAACGGCTCTGCGCGTCGCCGAGCATCTGGAAAAGCATCCCAAGGTGGCCCGGGTGCTCTATCCCGGCCTGCCCAGTTTCCCGCAGCTTCATCTGGCCAAGCGGCAAATGATTAGTTACGACGGGAAATTCGCGCCCGGCAGCCTGCTCTACTTCGAGTTGCAGGGATCAAGCGCGGAAGCCGAGCAGGCCGCCGTCCGACTGGTGGACTACGTGGCCCAGCACGCCTACACGGTGACCCTGGCCGTCAGCCTGGGGCAGATCAAGACGCTCATCGAAAATCCGTTTTCCATGACCCACGCCGTGGTGCCCGCGGAAGAAAAGATCTCGAGCGGGATGCATCCTGGCGGCATCCGGCTTTCCCTGGGGCTGGAAGACTGGCACGACATTATGGCCGACCTCGACGCTGCGCTGGCGGCCATCTGAACCTGACTAGGTGAGGAGTTGAACGGATTTCTATTTTCTGGCGTGTTCAATCCACCCAGTCAGCGATGAAAAGATTCGTGTTCCCTGGATGGGATTCGTTGCGGTTGGAAGCCCACAGCAGCTTTTTCCCGTCGGAGGTAAACATCGGGAAGCTGTCGAAGGTTTCGTGAAAGGTGATACGTTCCAGCCCGGTGCCGTCCACCCCGATCAGGTAGAGATCGAAATTGCGGCCGCGCGGATTGGCCACGTTCGACGCGAAAATGATGCGCTTGCCATCGGGATGAAAGAAGGGCGCGAAATTCGCGGCGCCGTTGCGGGTGATTTGCCGCTTGTTGGAACCGTCCGCGTCCATGACCCACAACTCGAGCGTGCGCGGGCGCAGCGTGCTGGTCTTCAGCAGTTCCTTGTAGTCGTTGGTTTCTTCGGGCGTCTGCGGGTGATGGGCGCGGTACACAATCTGCTTCCCATCGGGCGACCAGAACGGCCCGCCATCGTAGCCCAGTTCGTGCGTCAGGCGCTTTACGTTTTTCCCGTTGGCATCCATCACGTAGATATCGAAGTCACCGTCGCGCACCGAAGTAAAGACGATGTGCTTGCCATCGCGCGAAATCGTGGCCTCGGCGTCGTAGCCCGGCGTGTTCGTCAATTGCTTGAAGCCAGTGCCGTTGGCCTTCGCCGTATAGATATCGAATTCCGGATGCATCTTCCACACATAGCCGCGGCTGTAGTCGGGCGGAGGAGGACATTGCGGGCCCGCCCCATGCGTCGAGGCAAAGAGCACCTGCTTGCGGTTCGGAAAGGCGTAGGCGCATGTGGTCTTGCCCTTGCCGGTGGAAACCATGCGTATGTTCCTGCCATCCTGGTCCATGGTGTAAATCTGATCGCACTCCCCTTCCTTTTCGTGCGCCTGAAAGGTGATCAACTTATCGTCGGCCGAAAAATAGGCTTCGGCGTTTTCACCCTTGAAGGTGAGTTGCCGGACGTTGCGCAAGTGCTTTTCTTCCGACAGAAGCAGAGGCTTTGCGCCATCCTGAGAATGGGCTGCGAAAGCCAGCAGGCCGGCCGTGATGAGAATGCCCGCGAGCACTCGAGTGTGCATGGGTTCCGTTTCTCCCTCCCCCGAAACAAAAATCTTAGCATATCCGCTCGAGGAAGCCGGGAAAGGCTCCTGCCATTGCGCCCAATAACCGGAACCCTGCCTCGCGGGGGCGAGTCCTCCCAATTGCGGTACAATCAGGATTGAACATGGCGAAGAAGAAAGCCAAGCCGCTCGAACCCATCATCGAGGCGCTGGCCATCGCCGCGCCGCCGGAAACCGTCTGGAGCGCGCTCACCAATCCTCGAACACTGGGGGACATTGTGATGGGACGGGTGGAAATGGACCCCAAGCCCTCGCGCCCATTTCACTGGTCCTGGAGCGTGTGGGCGGCTTCCGCGCCGGGGAAGGAAGCCGCGGCTTGGCGGGGCCTGGTGCTGGATGCAGTGCCCGGCGCTGCCTTGGTGCTCTCCGGTGAAGGCCGGACGGTGACGATTACCGTCAAAGGCGAGCGCGGCTCCACCCTGGTCACGCTGATTCAATCCTCGTTCCCCACCGGTGCCCGCCGCGAAGATTTCCAGTACGGTTGGGCCGACTTTCTATTCAAGCTGAAGACCCTGCTCGAACACGCGCCGCTGGAAGACGCAATCTACATGCGCACGCTGGTACGAGCCAGACCCTCTCAAATCGTGAAAGCCTGGCTCAGCCCCGCGGCGATGAGCAAGGTTGTTCCCGCGAAAGCGAAACTGAATGCCAAGCCGGGCGGCGCTTATGAATGGAGGCGCAAAGACGGCGTGATTTCGGGGACATTTCTGGAAATTGCCAAAGAGCATAGTGTTTCGTTCACCTGGCAAGGCGAAGGATTGACGCGGCCGGGCGAAGTCCGCTTGAGCGCTGTGCCCACGCCTTACGGTTCCATGGTCGCGCTGGAATTGCGCGCGGCGGATACCATCCGTCACCTGGAACATCACCGGCGTTTCTGGGCGCATCTGCTGGAACGGCTGCGAGTGTATTTCTACTTCGGCAAGAAAATTCGCGCATAAAGCCGCGGATTCATCAACCCGGCAATTTTGCGGTTCCTGGTGCGGGCCGAGCGGAAGGGCGCCTGCGGCGGTCAGAATTTCAGCGCGAGACCGTTCTTGGCCAGCAGCGCCACCAACTGCGCTTCCGGCACGGTGAATTCCATTTCCACGCGGGTGTCGTTGCGGGTGGTACGCATCTGTGTGAAGGCCTGAGCCAGCTCGGGGGAAGTATCGCGCAGGCGCAGGGCCTGATAAGCGAAAGCGGCCTGCGCGGCGCTGGAAAGTTGCAAGGCATCGGTGGCATCAGCGCAGCGAACCGCGGCCAGGCTCTGCAAGCCGTTGCGCAGATCCACGCGCAGGGTGGAGCCCAGCAGGCGCCCGGCGATGGCGTCGAAGCCCTGCACTTGCGAAGCTTCCGGCAGCATCTGCTTGATGGCCAGGCTGGAGAAGCGCTGGTCCAGCGCGAACCACACCGGCGAACGGCTGCTGTTCATCTGCGTGATGGCGTCGCGCAGTGAAGCGTTATCGAGCACGCTGGGCCCGCCGTTGGCGCGGCGCGCGACAATTTCTTCCACCGTGTCGCGCGAGCCAAAAATCGCTGTGGCCACATCCACAAAACCAAATACGAATTCGCTGCCGTCGCTGCCCTTGCCCAGAGAAATGATGGTTCCGCCCCCGGGTTTGCGGACCGCAAGCTTTAGCCCGCGCGCATGGGCTTCGATCTCGCTCAGCGAGAACTGCCCTTCCGCCACGCCCACAAAGCCAATCCCGGCCGACGCGGCGGACGCCGTCGAGCCCGCAGCTCCTCGCGAGGAGCCGCTCACAAAGCCCCAGCTCAACTGCCGCACGTTCCGTTCGAAGTCGATGCCCAGCGCATTGCTCCATTGTTCAAGCGCCCGGAATCGCTCCGGCAGCACCTGCGCCTTGATTTTCGCGTAATGGGAAGAGCGCCGCAGCGCCGTGGCATCCACGTACACCAGTTCGCCCGTGCCTTGCGGATACAGCGCCAGCACCTGGTTGGGCAGCGATTGCGCGGCCGCGGGCGCTACGCCTCCTGTGAAAACCACCGCTGCCAGAATGGCGAACATTGTCAGTTGAGTTTTTCTGAGCACGTTCAGACTTGCCTTCTTTCTTGAAATGTTTCGGGCTGCGTATCCAACCTACTGACTCCGCTGCCCTTCGTCAAGTTCGATCGGACCACCCGATTTCACAAGGAGATGTGAATCTGCTCAGCCAAATCATCGCGGGCAACCTTCACAAACTCTAACAGGCTGTATGGCTGCGCAAAAACAAAAACCCGGTGGCCCGTCGCCGAGCCACCGGGGTTGAAGTCTTGCAAGAAGGCGCAGCAAACCTGCGCCCCCGCAAATTACCGCGGAATCGGGATTGCGGTAAGACCGCGGAGCGTAGAGCCGGCGGCGGTCATGGTCACGGTGCCGGCGCCACTCGGGGTGGTTCCGAACGCGGTGAGCGTGAAGAAATCCACGCGGTTGTTGGTTGCGCTTGCTCCGGTAAAGACGCGATTGACGACGGGGACGACCGTCACACCGTACGGGGCGTCACCTGTGGCTACCAGGGCCGAACCGCCAACGATGTTGGCGATGCCGTCGGTGCTGGAGGCGTTGGCAGCCGTTTGCGCATAGGTAAAGCTGGTTGCCGAGGGGGTCGAGGCAATCGTAAAGGTGCCATTGAACGTTGCATTGGCAACCCCGGCGATGGTCACACTTTGCCCCGCCGTAAAGCCGTGAACGTTGCGCGTTGTAACCGTTACCACATTCGTCGCGCGATTCGTGGTGCTAATGGCTGCGATGCCTGCAGTGGGCGTTGCCGGTACATTGTTGATCTGCACGAGCTCGTCGCTGCCGCTCAAAGTGGCGTACACCACGTTGTTGGCGGAATCATAAGCCAGGTAGAAAGGTGTTTCTGCGGGAGCGGGCGTGTCACTGCCCACCATCACGTTCGTCACGTTGGTGGCGCTTGTACTTGCGCTGGCGTTGGTTACATCCCAGACCTGCACATAGTAGGCGGCGTTTTCCGCTGTAGCCATAGCCACATAAGCATACGTATTGGCGCCATTGGGCACTACGACCACACCACGAGGGCCAGAACCGCCATCTGTGGCCGTGCCGACGAGGTCCAGGAACGTGCCGCCGGTGGCGCCGTTCAGATCCTGTACCACCGGGGTGGCCGCGCTGGTATCAATGGCATACAGGCGGCTATTGGTGTTGTCCGTGACAAACGCCCGGGTGCCAGTGCTGTTGAATGCCACGCCGTCCAGGTTGCCCCCAGTAAAATCGATTTCAAAAGCGGTTGAGCCCGCGGTGGCCGTGGGAACAACGGTTGGCCCCGGGTCCACAATGACCAGTGCCACGCCGTTACTGCAAGCGGCAACTACGCGGTCACCTACCGGGGTCCGTTGTGCGGCAATCCCCTCAGGATTCGCGCACGTCAATGCGCCTCCGGCGGGATCCAATTCGGCCACCAAGGCATGGCTGATGGAGTCGAACACCTTGATTCGGTCCGTCACGCCAGTCTGGGTGACCCACACATAGCGGCCGTGGGGCGATACAGCCACGCCCTGCGGATTGGTGGAGTTGGTGCCTTGCGTAACGTCAATCGCAAAGTTGGCCGCCAGCGGGCTGTTGGTATCAACTTCCGCGGGTACCCCAGCGGCGTCAACTACCTTCAACTCCTCGTTGGCATCATCTGCCGCATACACGAAATTGCGCATCACGCCGAGGGAGAAGCTGGTGACCGACTGGTACGCAGCGACTGCGGGGTTGCCCGGATCCTGAGCACAAACGCTGAATGAGGTTCCAGGCGCAGCACCGCTAGCCGTCGTCGGGGTGCCGGCCAGAACGCCGGGACCGGGGAAATTGCCCGCGCCGTCGAGGTTCAGGCCTGTGGGCAGAGCGGTAAGCGCACCGCAGCCGCCCGGAGCCGTGTCCGCGCTGTCAAAGAACGTTTTCGTGTTGGTGGTTCCGCCCGTGGTGGCAAACGTCATGCCGGAGTAAGGCGCGTTCAGCAAGCCGTGAACGATATTGGCCTGGGTGGTGGAAATGGCCATCACAGGAAGCAAAGTAAACGAATGGGATACGGTGAGGCTGCCCGCTCCGGTGGTAGTGGTCTGCGTTCCCACAACGTTCAGGTCGAAGGTGCAGGTGGGCGAGCCTGTGGGTGTGGCGCCTGTTCCCGATATCGTCGCCCCGGTCAAGCTGAGGCCGTTGCAATCAGCGTCCCCCGGTACGTTGTTCAGGGTGGCGCCGGTGCCGCCGGGATTGCTGAGCGTGCGCGGCGCTTCGCCGCCGGAGGTTGGAATCACCAGCGAGTAGGCTTGCGCCTGCACTGCATCATGCACCAGACCAGCGCCCAGCGTGGGAACAGGACCAATGGCCAGCGCAGCATTAATCGCAAAGACTTCGGTGGTAACTGCAGCGCTGACTTGCAGCGAATTGCTGTCGGTGACGGTAACGTTGTAATCCAAAGCAGGCGCAGTCACGGTCGGGGTTCCAGCCATCCGGCAGCTTGTGCCGAGGCCAGCGCCCGGGGGTTCCTGCAAGAACGTGATGCCGGTGGGAAGCGGCAAACTACCCACGACAGAAGACGCTTGGCAAGTAAACGTGCCGCTACCGCCGGTCACCGGGAAATCCACGTTGCCGCCGGATCCGGTACCGAAAGCGATGCCCACGGTTCCATTGGCCGCGGTTGGCGGAGTCAACTCCGGAGCCAGAGCAATCGAGATCGGCGGCACGATGGCGATCGTAAGCGCCTGGGTATCGAAGCCGGCTCCCGTGGAACTGGTGGCCGTATCATCCACGCGGACCGTGAAAGAGCACGTGACCGGGCCGACCGCCGTGGGAGTACCGAGGACGGCGCCCAAGGCACTCAACGACAGGCCAACGCAATCCGCATCATCTGCGAGCGCGGAACCCGCCACTTCACTGAAGGCGTAACCGCCACCCGCATTGCCTCCCCCGGCCGTGAGGGTCTGGTTATACGCCAAGCCGGTCACGCCGCCTGGGAGCGTGGTGGTAACGATGTTAAGCACCGGGTTGATGTTGAAGGGCATGTTCCCGGTTGAGGCGTTGCCGGCAATCGTCGTACTGCTGGCCGTGTCGGTCACCGTGATATCAGCGTTGTGAGCGCCGACGCCGCCGCTTACCGGGGTGGCCGTAATGGTGCAGGTATTACCCACGGTGTTGACAGCCAGGCCGCCCGCCAATCCGGTCTGGGAACAAGTGAAGGTCGCGTTGCCGCCGGAGAAGTTGACCGTCTCGGAGAAGTTGCGGCCGTCGGTGCCATCACCGATGGTGATGGGCGTAATCGTGAACTGATCATTGATGGTGACGCTGTTGCCCTGGGTAGCGTTTCCAGCCGCCGTAGTGGTGGGCGTCGAACTGGTTGGCGTAGTGCTCCCAGTGTCGTCCACACGAACCGTATATGGCCCGCAGGTGCCGAAGGGAGCACCAGGCGCCGGCGTGCCGGAAAGTACGCCCGTACCCGGATTCATGGAGATGCCCTCGCATGCGGTGCCCGCAACGCCGGCAGAGGATGCATCGAACAAGCCCGGTGCGACGATGCTCCAGGTAAAGGTTCCAGTACCGCCTGTGCGCGTGTAGGTTTTGCTGAACGCGCGGCCCTGCGTGCCGGCGTCGGCAGTGCCATTGGCCAGCGCGGTGCTGTTGATAGTCAAGGCAGTACGAATGGTCAGGCCATAGGACAAGTCCAGGAAGCCAGCCGGTGTATTGCCATTGGCCGTGTCGTTCACGCGAACCGTGAATGGGCAGGCGCCGCCCGCGGCGAAGGTTGGCGTTCCCCCGATGTTCCCATTATTCAGGTCAATAAACAGACCCTCACATGGAGTTCCGGCAGTGCCGGAAGAAATGCCGGCCACCGGCGCGCCGAAGTTTCCGGCCTGCATCGTTCCGAACAGGGGATTCAGGCCACCGGCTCCATCAATTTGAACGCTGAAGGGACGACCCACCACGCCGTCACCCAAGGTAGTGCCGGAGAGGGGGGCGGCCTCGATCGCCTCGAAGATCGTCCACGGCATGCCGGCGCTGGTGCCATTGCCGGCGGCCGTGCTGGTGGTCGCTGTATCGGTGGCTGAAACGGTGATGCTATAAGTTTGCGCGTCGCTGGCTGCGGTGGGCGGATTCACGGTTGGTGCAGCTGCGGCACTAATGCTGCCGCTGAGCCGGCAATTCGTGCCTACCACAGCTCCGGTAAGCGTCGTGCCCGCGCCCAAGGTGCCGCCGCCGCTGCCGGGGCCTGCTGCAACAGAACATGCAGTGTAGGGGGCTTGCCCGCCGGTGATAGGGACATCAATCGGCAGAATGGCCCGGCCGGAAACGCTATCAGCGATAACCACCGGAGTCAGCGAAATCGGGGGATTAATCGTAAGGGTCATGGCCGGTCCGGTCGCGCTTCCGGCGGCCGTGCTGGTGGTCGCGGAATCAGTGGCGCTGAGCGTGAAGTTGTATGGAGAAAGCGCCGAAGCGCCCGCCGCTGGAGTTCCGCTAATGGTGCACTGCATCGCGCCAGGGCCGAGCGCAATGGTCAGGCCAGTTGGCAATGCGCCCACAGAGACATTACATGCTGTCAGCGGCGTAAGGCCGCCGGTGACGGTGAAGGTTTGCGTGAACGGACGAGAATCGGTGCCGTTGCCCCACACCACCGCCGGAATGGTCAAAGCCGGATTGATATCGATGGTGAGGACGTTGTCCTGGAAGCCCGAGGGCGTGTTGGCATTCGCGGAGTCGAATACCCGCAGCGTAATGTCGCAACCGGGGGCAGTGCCCGCGTTGACGGGCGTTCCAGAAATAACGCCGATGGCAATCTGAAGGCCCTCGCAAGGAGTGCCCACGTTGCCAATCCAAACATTGCTGCCCACCGGAGTTTCCGTGAAAGGTCCAACCGGAACGGCTAGAAACAAGGTCGGATTGCCACCCACCGTTCGTGAAGCGAATCCAACGTTGTAGGTGCGCCCTACGACGCCATCGAAAGTGACCGTTCCGGCCTGAAAGAGGTTCAGCGGCTCATTGATTCGCCAATTCATGCCCGCGCTATTGGCGCTACCCGCGGCGGTACTGGTGGACGCGGTATCATTCGCGGTTACGGCAATCGTGTAAACCGTGCTTTCCGTGGGCAGTGCCTGGGGCGGCGTGGCTCCCGATGCGCCTGCGGCAATCGCGCCAGTAATCTGGCAATTGGTGCCGACAACGGCGGTCACCAAGGTGCTGCCTGCGCCGATCACCGTGCCTGGGCCGGAAACGATACCAGTCTGCGCAACCGAACAAGACACATACGGTGGATTGCCACCGGTGATGGGAATGCTGATGGGCAGAATGGCCCGGCCGTCCACGCTATTGGCTAGCACCACGGTACCGACGGCAAGGGGCGGGTGAATCACCAGTGCATTGCCCGGTGCGTTCGAAGCAATACCCGCCGGCGTGCTGGTTGTGGCTGTATCCGCGACGCTAACAGTGATGGTGTACGTCCCTGCGGTCGTAGCCGCTGGAGTCCCGCTGATGGTGCACTGGCCGGGCCCAGGGCCTACGGCAATCGTCAGACCCACGGCTCCGGGAATACCGGCCATGCTGCAGGAGGTCAGCGGTTGTTGGCCGCCGGTTACAGTAATCGTCTGGGAAAACGGCCGCCCTTCAGTTCCATCCCCATAAACCACGGCGGGAACCACCATCGGAGCGTTCACGGTTATCGTTCCAGCCTGAGAAGTGCTCGCAGGAATCGAACCGGTGTCCGTCGCCGTGATGTTGACGGCCTGGTTGGTGACGGTTGCAGTAGGTGTACCCGAAATACGGCAAAAGTCATTCGGACTGACACCAGCTACGGCGATGCTCAGGCCCGCGGGCAAGCCGGTAGCGGTACAACCGGTGGCTGCATTCAATGGGCGCACGCCGCCGGTGACAGGGATATCTTGCAGGAAAGCACGACCGTTGGTTCCATTGCCCAGGACATATGGCGGAATCGTGAGCGGCCCATTGATTGTCAGCGAAAGGTTGGCGCTGGGGACAGTAGCCTGCGCCGTGGTCGTACTCGTGGTATCGGTGGCGCTCACCACAACTGTATTAAACGTGCCCGCGCTGCCGCCCGCGACTGGGGTCCCGGCCAGGATACAGTTGTTGACGTTCGTCGCGGTATTGGCCGGGTCAGGGATGGCAATCACGCCCGTAGCGCCCACGCCCGCCACGCTGCACGCGGTCAGGGGGCGGTTCCCACCCGTGGTTGGAACCGTGGCAGTGTAATTCGCATTCTCCGCACCAATCGGCAAGACAACGGTTGGAACAGCCAACGCCGCATTGTTCAACAGCGGTGTCCCCGCGCTGGGAGCGCTGCCAGAAACGGTGTTTGCGCTGGCGGTATCCGTGGCGGTAATGGTCACGGTGAAGTTCCCTGCGGTGCCCGCCCCAGGCGTGCCACTCACCAGACAATTATTCGTATTGGTGGCAGTGTTGGCCGGATCAAGGGCCACAACAAGCCCGGCGGGTGCGCCAGAGATCGCGCACGCTGTGAGAGGGCGGTTCCCGCCCGCGGTCGGCACGGTCAAAGCAAATGTTCGTCCCACGGTACTGTTTCCGATGGTGAAAGCGGGAACACTCAACGGGGGATTCACAAGTATGGTCGCCGCAGCGGCGGCGGCAGTGCCCGCAGCAGTGGTGGCTGTAGCCGAATCGGTAGCTGAAATCACAACCGCATTGAATGTCCCCGCAGTCGTGGGAGTCCCGCTCAATTCGCAGCCGGTGTTGGCAGCATTGCGGGCAACGGTCATACCCGGAGGAAGACCGGTCGCAGAGCACACAGTGAG
>CAZCNH010000041.1:0-32996 GCA_964500065.1 uncultured Acidobacteriaceae bacterium | reverse complement strand
ACGGCCTGGGCATGGTGGGCGACCTGGTCCGCATCCGCCTGAACGCCCTGCGCGGACGGTACCCGAAGTAATTGCGCCAGTGTGGCCGGGGCCGGGGTGAATAACGCAAAAGTCGGGCGGAGACACGACTCCGCCCTTATCGCGGTTTGATTTGGCCAAGGGGCGAAATTAGCCCAGCAGGCGCTGGAGGAGGCCTTCGAGGCGCGCGCGGTCGTCGGGCTGAATCTCGACAAACTCCAAGCCCATGCCGCGGCCCGCCACGTGATTGCGCACCACCGCCGTGGCCAGCACTTCCCCGCCGGGAATATCGAAGAGCAGGCGCACCCGGCTGCCCACCGGCGCAGGTTGCTGCGAAATCACAAAAAGCCCACCGCAACTGACCGTGCCGGCAATGGTCAGTTCACGCTGCTTTTGGAAGGTCCACGCGACTCTGAGTCCCTTCGGCAGGTTGACGCGCGGAAATTTGCGCTTCGGCGGGCCCGCCGGTTTTTCCGCGGTTGCGGAAGCCTTCACCGCACGCGGGGCGTTTTTTCGCCCGCCTTCCTCGGAAGTGGCCAGGGAAAATTTCTTGATGATCAAGTCGAGCTTGACGCGTTCTTTGGGGCCGATGGCGATGAATTCGATGCCCATGCCGTTTTGCGCCTCGTCACGGACAATTCCCGTCAGCAGGATGTCGCCGCCGGGATGCGGCACTTTCACCTTCACCGTCGTGCCTTCGGTCTGCGCTTTATCGGTGACGACAAAAACGCCGCCCACGTTGAGGTCCGTAGCCGGGCAGATTTCGCGGATGCCCGGACATTGCCAGGTCACCTGAAAGGAATCGGGCGCAGCAATGCGCTTGTACCTGCGGTTGCGAACAGGCGCCATGGCGGGGCTGGCCGTCATACGGGGGAACTAAAGTAACTCCAATGCCGGTCGATGGGAAGCAAAAAATGGGGCCGCGCGCGGGACAGGGCGCAACCTGTACCCCGGTTCTATTGTTCCCGTGGAGACTGCCGCTACACTGGCCATCGTGGATGGGAGGGTGGCGATGAATCGCAGGATGATCGGCATCGCAGCCTTGGGACTGGCGCTGGCCGTCGGCGCAAATGCGCAAGGTCGCGGCCACAATAAGCCCGGGAACCAAACTACCGGCGACAAGATCCGTGAAGTGCTGCCTGAAGCCGAGCGTGTTTTCACGCGCGAAGAAGTCACTGTAATAAACCGCTATTTCACGGATAACCGGAGCGGTTTGCCGCCGGGACTGGCGAAGCGGGAGCAACTGCCGCCGGGCTTGCAGCGGCACCTGGAGCGCAATGGCACGCTGCCGCCGGGCCTGCAAAAGAAAGTGCAGCCGTTGCCGCCCGAATTGGAACGGCGCATGCGCGTGCTGCCGACCGGCTATCGGCGCGTGGTAATCGCGGGCAACGTGATTCTGATGAATGAGAAGACAGCCACGATCTACGACATTGTGCGCAACGTGATCCGGTAGAAGCAGGGCGCGAGGGCGCCCCGGCGAAACAGTTCCCCAACCCCACCACAGTGTGACGGGGCAGACGGTCAAAAGCCGCCTGCTCCGTTGCATTTCCGGCGAGAATCAATCCAAGGCGATGCGCATGCCGCCGGTGCGGCTTTCAAACTGCACCACCAACACGCGTGTTTCGTCTTTGCTGAACCGGCCTTGCACCTCGCGGCTGGCCAGCATGCGCTCGTCTTCGGAGCGGATGCGCACCCGAATCACGTGCAGGCCCACGGGAATGCGCGCGGTAGCGGCATAAATCCCCTCGGTGCGGCGGAAGACGCCCATACGGCGCTGCGTGCTTCCGGTCAGCTCGCCTTGCAGCACTTCCTGCTCGTCCACCAGGATGGTCAGTACGCCCGCGGAAAGGTCGTGCGTGCAGCGAATGGACAGGTTGGCCTTCGGTGAGAAAAGCGGCTCCCATAGGGCAAAAAGCAAGGCCACCAAAAGAACGCCCGCAACGCCAAGCTGTACTTTTCCGGGGAGCGCGCGAAACCGTTGCCAGCCGGATTTGAGTGCGGCGCCCCATCGTTGCCAGGGCAGCCCGCGGACAAACCGCGCTCCTTCCTTCGCGCCGGCCACGGCGTATTGCGCTGCTGCTTTTCCTGCATGAGCGGCCGCGGCCAGCACGACTTTCGCATCGGTGGCGCGGCGCTGCGGTTTTCCCGCTGCGGGCAGCGGCAGAACCATTTCGGCGGCCGGCACCATCACCGTTCGTTCGGTAGGTTTTGGCGGAGCGGCCGTGGCCGCCGCGGGAAGCGGTGGCGCTGTGGCCTGGGAACGCGGCGCACGCCCCGCCAGCAAATCTTCAATATCGAGGGCAATTTCTCTGGCGTCGGCGTAGCGGTGCGCCGGGTCTTTGGCCAGGGCGCGGGCAATCACATAATCAAAGCCTGGCGCGAGCGAAGGCGCGAGTTGCGTGGCCGGCGCGGGATCCTGGTAGGCAATTTTGAACATCACTTCGCCGGGGTTTTCGCCGTCAAAGGGCTTACTTCCGGTGAGCGTCCAGTACAAAAGAATGCCCAGCGAAAAAATGTCCGAGCGCGAATCTACGGGGTTGCCCTGCACCTGCTCGGGAGACATGTAGGCGGGCGTGCCCAGCAGATCGCCGGCGGTGGTGAGTTGCGTATGGCGCAGGCGGGCGATACCGAAGTCGGTGAGTTTGGCGTTGCCTTCCCCGTCAATCATGATGTTGGCCGGCTTCACATCGCGATGGATGATGCCGCGCGCATGCGCAAAGGAAAGCGCTTGGGCGACCTGGCAAATCCAGCGCAGCGCCTGTTCCCGGGGGAGCGGGCCCGCGGCTTCGTCCAGCAAATCGGCAAGGGTGCGGCCGGCGACAAACTCCATCACGATATACGGCAGGCGAGTGGCTTCGTCTTCGCCGACGTCGTAAATCGTGACAATGCCGCCGTGGGAAAGCTTTCCGGCGGCTTGCGCTTCGCGGAAGAAGCGCTGGCGGTAGGCCTCGCGCTCGGCGTCGCTCAGGCCGGTCATGGCAATGGTCTTGATGGCCACCGCGCGGTCGATCAACGGGTCGCGGGCCAGGTGCACGGCGCCCATGGCCCCGCGCCCCAGTTCCTTCACCACCTCAAATCGCCCAATGCGCTCCATGTTGTCTGCCAAACCCGCGCAATATTAGCATGTCAAAAATTACGCTCATGTTAAACCGCAAAGATGCGCGAGCGAAGGGTTACGCGGCTGGATGGCCCGCCTGGGCCGTGGGCCCGCCGGCATTGACGCGGCTGAGCAGCGTACCGCCCACGATGTAAAGGATGATCACGGTAAGAATCGCCACGCGCTGGTTGCCGCCGGTGGCATACGACACCTGTCCAAAAAGGAACGGGCCCATCACCGCCGCTGTTTTCCCGCACAACGAGAAGAACCCAAAGAAGTCGCCTTCGCGGCCCTTGGGAATCAACGTGGCCATGAAAGTGCGCGCTCCCGCCTGCACGGTGCCCAACCCCGTACCGGCAAGGGCGCCCACGAAAAAGAACTGCATCTTGGTCTGGACAAAGTACGCGGCAATCACCACCAGCGACCATTGCACCAGAACCAATTGCAGCACGCGTTTCGGGCCCCAGCGGTCGGTTGGCCTGGCCCACAGGAACGCCCCGGCCAGCGCGGAGATCTGGATCAACAGAAAAAGGTAGATCGACTCTTCGTCGGAAAATTGCAGCGTCTTGGAGGCAAAGCCCGCCGCGAAATAGGTGACGGTGTTGACGCCGTCCTCGAAGAAGAAATATGCCAGCAAAAACCGGCGCAGCTCCTTATGCTGCAAGATTTCCTTGAAGGTGCTCCACGATTCGCGGATACCGCCCGCGGCGGCTTGAAAAATTCCCCGGCGCGCAGGCGCATCGGCGGGGAGCCACAAAAACGCCGGCAGGGAAAAAATCAGAAAGGAGACGGCCACCCCCAGCCAGGCGGCGTTGTACATCTTCTGCCGGACAAAAAACAGGGCCAGCAGCAGGCCCAGCGCGCTGCCGGCATATCCGGTGCCGAATCCCCAGCCGGAAACGCGGCCTTGATATTCGCGCGGGGCGATTTCCGGCAGGTAGGCGTTGTAGAAAACCAGGCCGCCTTCGAACATCACGTAGGACACCACGGTCAGCAGGAATGCCCACAGCACCATGCCCGGCTGCACCGTGCCGAACAGGGCCACCGCGCCGACGCAGGTGAGGGTGTAGGTCATCAGCAAGCGTTTGCGCGCCGCGGCATAATCGGCGATGGCGCCCATCATCGGCGAAGACACGGCGACCAGAAACATTGAAGTGGAAATGATGCGTCCCCACCACAGGTCTCCCTGGCCCTGCTCGTTGCCCACGATGTTCTTCTGAAAATAGATTTGCCAGACGACGGCGGGAAGAACCACGTAAAACGAATTGGCAAAATCGTAGAGGCACCAACTGACGATGGTCTTGCGGTTCACGCGCCCTCGCAGGGCAAGAGGATAGCAGAACTGCACACCTCGCACTGCGCTGAGTCAAGGGGCGGCGCCCCGGCTACTGTGCCCAGAACGGAAACCTCCACAGGGGAGGTATGGAATCGACGGTAACCGAACGCCACTGCTGTTGGGAATGGCCGCGGCCGTCGTTCACTGTGAACCGGAAAAGGTATTCGCGCCGTTGAGTAGCCGGGAGCGTGGAAGCAGTCACGCGCCACTGGCGGTCGGGCGTGCCGGTCTCCGCTGCCTCAACCTGGTCTGCGGTGGCGGGACGGAACCCAGTTCCGTCGCCTTCATCTACCTGCACGCTATCCAGTTTGTAAGTCGGGGAACAGATCTGGCAGCCGCCCACATAGGTCCTGATTTCAACTTTGCTGCCGTTGGGGGGCCAGATGCGGACGGGCGCAATTTCCACAATCGCCCCCGGCATGCCGAGTCCATGCAGCAGGTGGTAGCCTGCGAAGCCCGCTCCTGCGAGCAGCGCAGCGAGCATGGCTGCGCGTGCTCGTCCGGGAAGGTATGCGAAGGCCCAGCCAACCAGGAGCGACCCGCCCAGCAAAACCATGTCCACCCAGAACCACACCCAGCGGTCCAGGGGCATGTTCGTGCCGGGAATCATCTGCGGAGTGCCGGTGCGCACCAGCCCGAAAAACAAAATGACAAACCAGAACGAAATGGCCGCCAGCCGGCCGACCGGATCCAGCTTTTTCCAGTAAACAATGGCCAGCAGCGCCACAATCAGCAAAAGGACGCCCAAAACCGCATTCTGCGCGGGATACTCCGCCGCGGGATCGGAGATGTTTCGTCCCAGGGCCCGCAAGCCGGCCTTGATCCAGTCGCGGCTGAAGAAAAGGACGTAATAAGGACTGATTCCAATTCCCGCGATGCGCGAGGAATGCACGCCCAGTCCTTCCTTCCAGTGAAACAGGTTCCATAACAAATCGGGAATCAGAAAAAGACCGGCAATGCCGGCCGCGACGTACGGTTCTTTCCTTCGGAGAAGCGAAAAACGACCGGCGGCAAGCACGCTCAGGAAAAAAATGGGGGCGAGCAGCACGGCCGTCTCTTTGAAAAGCATGGCTGCGCCGGAAAAGGCGGCGGCGAAATAAAGGTTGCGGCTTTGCTCCCGCCGCAGGAAGCGCGCGAAGTGGAGCATGGCCAGCGCGGCACACATCAGGTACGGAGCCTTTTCCATCACGAACGTGGAAATGCCCAGGTGGTATTCATTCAAGGCCAGGAAAAGGAGCGGGAGGAGCGCGGCGCGGATGCCGAGCCATTCCCGCGTCAGTTGGCCAACAGCCCAGATGGAGGCGACGCCGCACACGGCGAACGCAATCCGGTAGCCGAGCGCCGTCTGGCCCAGCAGCAATTCACCCATCTTCGCGAGGTAGGCCGTGGTAGCCGTATGCAGAATCGAGCGCCAGGGAAGATTCACATGCTCGCCTGAAAACGAAATCGAGCGCGCCAGCGGAATCCACTCGCGGTCTTCATCCCACAAATAGGTGGTGGTGAGAATGAGATAGATGCGGAAGCACAGCGCCAGCAACAGAATGGCCCAGAAGCAAATCACCCAAGGGCGATCGTGCTGGTTTTCCTGAGTCTTCAGCTTTGCTCTGTTGCTATCCGTCATGGCTTCGTTTCGCCGCTTTGGGAACCGGATTACTTTTTCTCACTCGCCAAATAAACGCGATCCAGGAAATGAGGCCAGAGAAATACCGTGGTGATCAGCGTCCCGCCGCCGTAAAGACAAAGCAGAGCGAGGCGGAACAAGTGCCGATCGCCCTCCAGAAGAATATTCACGTCCCCTGAAAAGAGACTGTTGGCCCGCACGGTCATCAGGAGCGCAGCAAACAGCAGCACGCGCGCGTAGACCGGCAGCGAATTCCTGCGCCACACCAGGAAAATCAGCGCGGGCAGCAAAAATGTAAGGTAGTGCTCCCACACAATGCCCGGAAAGGAAAGCGCCAGGGCGATGCCGAGAAAGGCAAAGGCTCGCCGGCGGGCTTCCGCGTTCGCCGCCGCGCGCAGGAACCAGCGCACCAGCACGGCGCTGAACGCCACCAGAATTACGCGGTACGCAAGAAAGGAATACGTAATGCTGCGCGGCCTCTCGATCGAGGTGTAATTCCGCATCAACCGCATCACATTCGTCGCGAAGGATAGGGGCGAGGCGTTGAACCACCAGTCCAGGATCCAGTAGCCGGATTTTTCGCGCACCACTCGCAACCATTCCAAGTGCAGGCCGACTCCAAACAAGCCGGCGGAGACCAGGCCCTCGAGCATCAGCGTGCCGCCCAGCCAGAAGAGAAACCGCCATTCGCCCGCAAACACGAAGACCAGAACCAGAACAGCGAAAAACGGCTTGATCAGAATTGCCATGGAAAGCGCAAGCGCAGCCTGCGGCAAGCCATTCCGCACATAGAAGTTCAGAAAGATAACCAACAGCAGAAAGGTGAGCGCGGTAGCCTGTCCGCCGACGGTGAAAATCTTCCAAATCGGCTCGTACATCAACAGGATCAGCAGGTACGCGACCAAGTCCCCGTCAGGGTTGCGGGCGGCCTTCCGCACATCGCGGAAATGCCGGTACAGCAGTGCCAGTCCGGCCAGCAGGCTTAGCGCGCAAAACAGCTTGAAGATAAAGATCGCGGTGCGCGGCTCGAAAAATCCCAACGGGGCGAACCAGACCGAAGAAAGTGGAAACCCGGCGTAATCCACGGTGGTATCGGTTTTGATTTTGTGCGGCCCGGTAATCGGAGACCAGGGGTCGTAGATGTTCCTGGCTTCCCCAACGAACACTCGCGAACCGGTGTTGTAATAGTTGGCGAAATCCAGCGTCATCCCGGAGGGGGAGGCAATCGCCAAGGCGCAGCGAACGGCTAGCAGCAGGCCCAGCAGGCCCAGCCAACGGTTGCGCACGCTCGCGCCCGATAGGTCGAAGGGATGTGACAACATGCAAATAGTAGCGGGTTCAATTTCGCCCCGCAATTACCCAGCTTGCTAATGCTTCGTAAGAGTGACAAGGCAGCAAGGCCGCCACCTTGTGCTAGGCTATAAGAGATGACAAAGGTCCCCGGGGCCAAGGATTTCTTGGCCCTTCCCTTTTGGCTGGGCTTGCTGGCTGGTGTGCTGGAGGCATGCCAGAACTGGGCTTTCCGGAACAATCTTCAAATTCTCATGATTCACAAAGTTCCGGCGGATATTTTCTGGATCGCGCCGCTTGTGTATATCGCGGTCCTGCTGCTGCCGGCTTTGGGTTTTCTTGCCCTGTCCAGGTTCTGGGCCCGGCGTTCTTCCTGGTGTTTCGATGCCTGCGTGTTTGTTTGCGGGCTGCTCGCCACGTATAGCCAGGTGCGCTTGACGGGCAAAATCCACCACATTGGCGTCTACGTCTTTGCTCTGGGCGCGGCGGTTTCTCTGGTGCGCGGGCTCCGTGCCCGGCCTGACTTGCTGCCCAAGCTGCGCTGGGTTGCTGCGGCCTGTCCGCCTATTCTCCTGGGCATAGGCCTGGCAACAGCGGCGTTTCACTCCGGCGAAGAATCGAGCATGGTAAGCGGCCGTCCTGTTGCGGTGAACAAAGGCCCCAATTTTCTGATTCTGTTGCTGGATACGGTACGGGCCGACCACATGTCCACCTACGGCTATGGGCGCAATACGACCCCCGAAATTGACCGGTGGGCGCAACGCGGTGTGGTGTTTGAAAATGCCTGGTCCACTTCCTCCTGGACCCTACCCGCGCATGCTTCGCTGCTGACCGGTCTTGAACCTTACCAGCACGGCGCGGGCAGTGTAAGCACGCTCAGTACCAAGTTTCAGGTACTCACAGAATTTTTGCGCGCCAAAGGCTATCGTACTGGCGCGTTCATCGCCAACGACCTGTTCGTCAGCCCGGAGTACGGTTTTTCCCGCGGATTCGAGCGCTTTCGCGTGTACACCCACTGGAGCGTGGCGTCGAGAACCTTCTACGGATACCGGCTTTACCTCTTGCTTACCGAAAAGCTGAACTACACGAATCTGCCGGTGCGCAGGCATGCGCCGCAGATCAGCAACGAACTCCTATCGTGGGTGAACGAAGACTCTTCCGGAACTCCTTTCTTCGCGCTGGTGAACTATTTTGATGCCCACGCTCCGTACTACCCGCCGCCGCCCTTCGACAAGAAATTCCAGGGCGAGATGCCCGGCGGTACGTCCGAGGATCTAAAAAAGCGCGCCGATATCGTGAATCCTTATGATGGACTTGTGGGGTTCTTGGATTGGGAAGTCGGCAGGGTGCTCCAGGAACTGGACTCCAAAAAAATCCTCGAAAACACGGTGGTCATGATTACCTCCGACCATGGCGAGGCTTTGGGGAATCATGACCGTGCGGGGCATGGGGATAGCCTGTACCGCGAGGTAGGGCGCGTGCCCCTGATCATCTTCGGGCCGGGAGTCCTTCCCGGGATTCGGCAAAAAGGGGCCGTAAGTCTGCGCCGAATTCCCGCGACGATCGCCTGGCTTGCCGGCGATCAGAGCGGGAATATCTCGTTTCCCGGGCCAACTCTTGCCGCGCAGCTTCAGGGTGACCGCGAAAATGAGACTGACGACTGGGTGCTGCTCGAGCTTAGCCGCGAGACAGGCGGCTACATCAAGTCGCTGGTCAACGGCAAATGGCATTACATCTGGGATGTTAATTCAGGCAAAGAAGAGATTTATGATATGGACAAAGACCCCGCGGAAAAAAGCAACCTTGCGGGTTCTGCGGAAGCGGCTCCGCAACTTCAGACAATGCGCGCCCGCCTGATCAGCATTTTCCCCGATCTTCCTATTGGCAAACCAGGCGGATAGAACCCCCGGAGGAATCCTCGATGCAAAACATGGCAAGGTTTAGGACCATATCCTGCTCGCTGCCCCTTGCGCTGTTGCTGCTGGCGCAGGCCGGATGGGCCGAGACCAGGAAGTTCAAGCCGGAAAAAGGCGTGCAGACATTTGCCGTGCGCGAGCCGGTGTTGCGCGTGATGCCCGGCGACGTGGTGGAAACCGAATCGCTCTATGGCGGGTATTACAACCCCGGCGGGCCCGGCCCATGGCCCGGCGAAGTGGGGCCGTTTTTCATCGAAGGGGCCACGACCAACGACACCCTGGTAGTGAAGATCCTGAAACTGCGCACCAACCGTGACCATGCGGTTTCCACGCACACGCCGGGCGGCATCAGCGCCATCGCTTCCGACAAATACACGCGCATGTTGAACGAAGCCATCCCGCGCCGCCGCTACGTATGGCGCCTGACGGAAAACGGCACGAAGGGCGTCCTGGAACTGACCGAAAGCAAGAAGCGCATCGAAGTTCCGCTTTCGCCGATGCTCGGCCGGGTGGCCGTCGCGCCGGATGGCGAAGAAGCCTGGGGCGGCCTGTGGCCCGGCAACTTCGGCGGCAACATGGATGTGAGCGACGTGCGCGAAGGGGCCACGGTGTACTTGCCGGTTTTCCACGACGGCGCGTATTTCTATTTTGGCGATGGCCACGCCCTGCAAGGCGATGGCGAAGTGTGCGGCTCGGGGCTGGAAACCACCATGGACGTTACCTTCCAGTTCGAGCTGATCAAGGGCAAAAAGATCGCCTGGCCCCGGATTGAGAATGACGAATACATCATGACCGTAGGCAGCGTGCGTCCGCTCTCCGACGCCCTGCGCATCGCCGCGGTGGAGATGGTGGAATGGCTGGCGGCCGATTATAAGCTGGAAAAATGGGATGCCTATCAGGTGGTTTCGCAGACCGCGCAAATGCGCGTCGGCAACATGGTGGACCCCAACTACTCGGTGGTGGTGAAAATCCCCAAGAAGACCCTGGCAGCCATAAAGTAGGCGGCGCTACTTCTTTTTCCGCGATGGCGCCGAACAGGATCAGGCGCAGAACTCTGCGGCCCTTCTTTTCCAAGCCATCGGACTTGATTCTATAATGAGGGCTCACGATGGCCAGGTTCTTTATTGAAAATTTCGGCTGCCGGGCCACCGCGGCTGATGCGGCCCTCATCGAGCGTCAATTGCTCGAGGCAGGCTACGCGCGCGCCGGCGATCGCGCCGCGGCCGACGTGGTGGTGCTGAATACCTGCACGGTCACCGCGGCCGCCGACGCCGAAGCGCGCAAAGTCATCCGCATCGCTCACAACGAAAATCCCGCAGTGCAAATTGTCGTCACGGGTTGTTACGCGCAGCGCGCGCCGGAAGATGTTGCGCAGGTTGCGGGCGTCTCGTTGGTGGTGGGCGTGGCGCAGCAGTCTCAGATTCCACAACTGGTTGCGCAAACCGCCCTGCGTGTTTCGCACAGTGATCGGCCGCCTGCCGCCAACCTGGTCCAGATCGGTGGTGCATCCGCAGCGCAGGCGCCTTTGGCTGCACCTTCCGCTCGGATTGTCACAGGGGACGTCTTCAACGTGCACACCGTCGCCTCCGGCCTGGTTGACGGCGAACTCGCGCAAGGCCAGGACGACGGCGAGACCTCCATCCACACCGGGCACACGCGGCCGGTGCTGAAGATTCAAGACGGCTGCAATAACCGCTGCGCCTATTGCATCCTGCCGTTTGTTCGCGGCAATAGCCGCAGCCTCGCGCCCGTTGCTGTCGTGGCGGAAATCAGCCGGTTGTGCGCGGCGGGGCGAAAAGAAATCGTTTTGAGCGGTATCAACCTGGGCGCGTGGGGCCGCGACCTTGCGCCCCGCGTGGAATTGCTGGACTTGCTGCGCCGCATCCTCGACGAGACACCGCTGGAGCGCCTGCGGCTCAGTTCAATCGAGCCGATGGATGTTACCCAGGACCTGGTGGATTTTGTGGCTGAGCATCCGCGCATGGCGCGGCACTTCCACATCCCGTTGCAAAGCGGCAGCGACCGCGTGCTGGCTGCCATGCACCGCTGGTACCGCACCGCGCATTATGCCCGACGCATCGAAATGATCCGCGAACGCATTCCGGGCGCGGGCGTCGGAGCGGACTTGCTGGCGGGATTTCCCGGCGAAACCGAGGCGGACCACGCGGAAACCGTCGCGCTCGTCGAGCGCCTGCCCTTCACCTACCTGCACATTTTTTCGTTTTCATCGCGGCCAGGCACCGAAGCCGCGCGGCAAATCCAAGCTGCGGGCGCAAGCCAAGTGCCCGCGCACGTCATTCGCAAGCGCGCCCGCGAACTGCGCGAGATTGCTGCGCGCAAAGCCGCAGCCTTCCGCGCTGCGCAACAAGGCGTCGCGTTGCGCGTGCTGACCCTGCACACCCGCGGCCAGGACGCGCGCGGTCCCTGGACCCAGGCCATCAGCGATAACTACCTGACCCTGCGGCTCCCTGGAACGCTTGCCGCAAACGAGTGGAAAGAAACAGCGGCGCCCCGGTGATCTTCGTGCCGCCGCAGCAATTCTCGCCTGCCGCGCTCCGAGCCACTGTTGTGAAAGCACGGCTAACTCTCGAAGATGACTTGAGCGAAAGCAGTATTGCCGCTGTGGGTCTGGCTGAGCGAGATGTGTTTCACGCCGAGGCCGTCGGCGATTTCCCGCGCGCGGCCGTGCAGTTGCATGGTGGGCTTGCCGCTGGGTTCCCGAACCACTTCCAGGTCCACCCAGCGCACGCCGTTGCGCCATCCGGTACCCAGCGCCTTCATCGCGGCTTCCTTGGCGGCGAAGCGCGCGGCGTAGCGCTCGAATTTCTTTTTGTGCTTTTCGCAGTAGGCGATTTCGCCGGGCGTGAACACGCGGTCCAGAAACGCCTGTCCGTGCCGCGAGATTGCTGCTTCAATGCGGTCAATTTCCGCGATATCCACGCCGAGTCCGACGATCATGCGTTCCTCATGCCGAAGCCTTTATAGATCCAAACCTGCCGCGCAAAAATAGCCCCGCACCGCATTCGTGGCCGTAGTTCCATCCTGTCCGGCGGAAAATTGTACAATGATACGCTTTGACGGGGACACGTGAGCCGCAAATCAACCAAACCAGCTGAACGGCAATCCGCGGGGAAGCAACGAAACGGCATTGTTCTACTTCGCGCCAAGACACTGGCCGCGGAAAAATGGCTCTTGCATGGCTTTAGCCAGCGCGCCGGCGGGGTGAGCTCGCTCGATGGCAAGCGCGTGCTGAGCCTGGGACCGGTGGAGTGGGACACCGAAGCCAACGTGGCGCAAAACCGCGCGCTCTTTTTGGCGGCGCTGGCCGGCTCAGAAAAAGCTGCCCGGGGTTTACGTCTGATAACGCTGAAGCAGATCCATTCCGATGCGATTCATGCGGTGAACGATGCGCCGGCAAGGCAATGCAAAGGCGACGCCTTGATTACCGCCACGCCCGGACTGGTGATCGCCGTGCAAACCGCGGATTGTGTTCCCATCCTGCTGGCCGACCCCAAGCGCCGCGTGGTGGCCGCGGTCCACGCGGGGTGGCGCGGCACGCTGGCGCGCATCGTGATGAAAACCGTGGGCCGCATGCGGATGGTCTACGGCACGCGCCCGTCGGATGTGCGCGCCGGGCTGGGCCCGGGCGTGGGCCGCTGTTGTTATCCGGTCGGACTGGAAGTGGTGCAGAAGTTCCACGCGCAATTCCCTGCCGCGCGCGATTGGTTCGATGGACCGTTTGACCGCTTGGTCTCCGATGATTCGCCCAACCCGCTGCAATGGCTCAACCAGATGCCGCCCGGCCATCAGCCGCCTCCGCCCACGGCCAATCTCGATTTGATCGCCGCCAACCGCTGGCAACTGCTGGAAGCGGGCTTGGCCCCGCGCAACGTGCAGGACAGCGGCTTGTGCACGGTCTGTAACGTAAGCAGGCTGTTCAGTTACCGCGCCGAGCGCGGCCACACCGGGCGCCTGCTGGGCGCCATCGCCATCCGGTAAAGACGGGCGGGTCCACACGGGCTGGCGCCGCTTCCGCTGCTTCGCGGCAAAAACCTCTTGACACGGCAGCTGTACTGTTGTATTAGTACAGTCATGCTATTGCACGTCAACCCCTCCTCCGGCGTCCCCCTTTACCTGCAGATCCAAAACCAGGTGAAGCAGGCGGTGGGCGCCGGAGCACTTAAGCCCGGCGACGCCCTTCCTTCGGTGCGCAAGCTGGCCGGGGACCTGCGCATCAATCCCAACACCGTAGCCCGCGCCTATACCGAATTGGAGCGCGAAGCGGTGATCCGCACCGTGCCCGGCGGCGGCACGTTCGTAGGCGACGGCCAATCCGGCTTGATGAAAGCCGAGCGGGTGCGCCGCCTGCGCCCGCATGCCCGGCAGGTCGCCGTGGAGGGCCTGCAAATGCGCTTGACTCCGGAAGAGATCCTCGACTTGGTTGCAACAGAACTGGAAGCGATGGGAGCACACAAATGACCACTCCAGCGATTGAAACGCACGGACTATCCAAGTCTTACCGGAAGCAGAACGCGGTGTACGACCTGAACTTGAAGGTACCTTCCGGCTCGGTCTACGGCTTTCTGGGCCGCAACGGCGCAGGAAAAACCACCACCCTCAAAATGCTGCTGGGGCTGGCGCGGCCTACCGGCGGATCCGCGCGCGTGCTGGGCTACGATATTCAGCGCGACAACCTGGCCATCCTGGAGCGCACGGCCTTCGTCGGCGAGCACAAGAATCTGTATGAAAACATGACGCCTGCCGAGCTCGCCTATTTCACGAGCGGCTTCTACCCCAAGTGGTCTGAAGAAACTTTGCAGCGGTGCGCCCGCAAGATGGAAATCCCCATGAACCGGAAGTTTTCCAAGCTTTCCAAAGGAAACCGGGCGAAAGTCTGGCTGCTGCTGGCGCTGGCCCAGAACGCGGATCTGCTGCTGCTCGACGAGCCCACCTCGGGACTCGATCCGGTGGTAAAAGACGACTTTTTGAAACTGCTGGTGGAGGAGCATGCCGCTGAAGGGCGGACGGTGTTTTTTTTCTTCGCACGACCTGAGTGAAATCGAGCAAGTGGCGGACCGCGCGGGCATCCTGAGCGGCGGCAACCTGCTGCTGGATATTTCACTCGACGACCTGCGCGAGCATTGCCGTCTGGTGATTGCGTCCGGCACAAACCTCCCAGAGAAAAGCAATGGTCACTTCGCGTCGGTGCGCAGCGAAGGTCAGTTCTTCCGGTACCTGGTAACTCATCGCGCGGTGGAGTTTGTCGCGGGCTTGGAGCGGCAAGGCGCGGTGATCACTGCCAACTCTCCGGCGACCCTGCGCGAAGTCTTTCTGGAACTTGTGCGAAAGGAGGAGCCATGTATCTCTGGAAATGCTGGCGAGACGCTCGCAGCCCCTTCTTTCTCTTTCTAGGGCTGGTCGTTTGTTTCGGCTTGCCGGCCACGGTCGTCCTCCGCGATCTGGGTGGCTGGACCTCCGCCCGGGACTTCCCCGCAGGATGGTATGAGGCCGCTCGCACGTTGGCCGTCGCGCCGTTGGGCTTCATCTACCTGGCGGCGTTCCTGCTGGGCGGGGCAACCTTCGGCGAAGAATACACAGAAGGGACGCTGCCCTTTCTTCTCACTCGACCCAGATCTCGCTCCTCGTTGGTCTGGATAAATTGGCTGACGGGAGCGCTTCTGCTGGAAGCGCTGGTGACGCTGGCGCTCGCCTTCTACCATGGTAACCCGTCCCCGCCGGGGTACCCACGCGGCCCGCTCGACGCCTTCGACTACCGGCGAATCTTTCTCTCTCTTCTGGTGCCGTTATTCCTGTTTACGCTGACTTTCTTTTTCACCATTTTGCTGCGCAGCCCCCGCAATGGAATCGGCGCGGCCATGCTGGCGACCTTCGGCTACATGGCGGTATCGCAGTGGCTTTCGCTGTCGTACAACATTCGCCTGCCGTACGCTCCAGAGCCCTTCGTCATCCATTTGAATGGATTCCCGTGGGGAGAGATGACCGCCTGGCTGACGGCTTCGCTGGCTGTGGTGGGATTTTCGCAAAGGGTCATCGTACTCCGAGAAGTTTAGGTCGTACGGCGGCGGCAGAGAACCAAAGGAGGACCTGGTCATGTATCTCTGGAAATGCTGGCGCGAAACCAAAGGCGCCTTTCTCGTTTTTCTTACCGCGCTGGGAATCACCGGGATCTTCTATTTCAGCGTTGCCTATAAATGGCTGAGAGGTGCGGCGCTGGAGCAAGCCGCGGATTCCGTGCTGGGCATGTTCCTGTTTCTGATGCCGCTCACCGGTTTTGTTTTGGGAGCGCTTGGCATTGGGCAGGAATTTTCCATGCACACCCTGCCATTTCTTCTAACCCGCCCGCGCGGGCGCGCCTATTTTATCTGGGCCAGTTGGGGTGCAGGCGCCCTTGAAGTACTGATCCTGTGGCTGGCGTTCGCGCTGTTGATGGTGTTCCGTCCCGCTATGCCACACTACCCGGTGATGCTGTATACGCCGCAAGGAGCGCTAAGTCTGTTCGTGCGCGTCGGCGTACTTTCGGTGTTTTTCTATTCCCTCACGTTTTTCTTCACCATTTTCTTCGGCAAGGAACAGCACGGCACGAATGCGGCCGTGGGCTTCGTTGCCGTGTATTCAGCGGTGGTGGTGCTGCTGCGCAAGCTCTACGAACTGAATATTCCTTCGTTCTGGGATCTCTACTCTGGCGCCCTTAGATCTGTGGCTCCAATCTCTGCCGTCTTGGGATGGCTGGGCGTTTCCCTTGCACTAATCTTTCTTTCCAGCCGGTTATTCCGGGCGACCGAGCAATAGTCCGCATTTCACCGCGAGAAGCGCTGGCCCAATGATGCGTCTTCGCCACCTGCCAGGCCGCGGAAAAAGTCGCCTCGTCATTCTAGGCCGCCAAGCGCCCGAAGAATCTCGATCCCCTGTTCCTGGCGACATACGAGCATCGAGGCTCTTCATCCGCCTTCGGCGGATCCAGAAAGAGGAAGTGGCTTCTTCCGCGGCCTGAAACATCAAGATGGAGAAAGACGGTTACTTGGCCTGGGCTTCGGCGGCTTCCACCGATTCAAAACGCTGGAAGAGGGAAAGTACTTTGGTGATTTGCAGGACGGCCAGCACGCGCTCGTGCGGCTTCACCAGCACCAGGTGACGTCCCTCTTTTTTCATTGCGGAGTACTGCTGTACGAGCGCTCCCACCCCGGAAGAATCCACGTAGGTCATAGCGTGCAGGTCCAGCACCAAGGTCTTGTGCGTTTGTGCGCGCACCGCCTTCAGGAAGTCGGGAACGCTATCCAAGCCCAACCGGCCGGAAACCTGCAACACCCCGACTCCAGGCACTGACCCGTCGCGGGTTGAAACTGACAGGGAATCACCCATAGCAGTTCAAATTCTAGCAAATCCCGGCGGCTTCAGGCGACATTGCGCTGCTCTCAAGCCGGCGCGTCCTTGCGGTCAAACATGGTCATGATGGTGGAAAGCGATGCAGCGCAAAGGGTCTCCACGCCGTCCTTCACGGCATACACTTCGGCGCGGCAGGTCTTCAGCGTTTTTCCGTTGCGTATCACTTCGGCGCGCGTCACCAGCAACTGGCCGGCCGCGGGCGCAACCAGGTTGAGCTTGTACTCGACGGTGAGCACCGAGGCCTGAGTCGGCATCAGCGTGTAGGCCGCATAGCCACAAGCCGAATCGGCGATGGCTCCGCTTACAGCGGCGTGGAAGAAGCCGTGTTGCTGCGTGAGTTCGTTACGAAAAGGCACGCGGATTTCACACGCGCCGGGGCGCACTTGGCTCAAATGCGCGCCCAGCAGTTGCATGAAGGGCTGGCGCAGGAAACTGTCGCGCACCTTGCTTTCAAACTCCGCGTCGAGCGCCTGCCATTTTGCAGTGGTCACAGCATCCCCTCCATGCCAAAAGAAAGAGCCCGCCGAATGCGGGCTCTCCCGGTCCTGCCGATTCTCACTAAAGAACAGCTAGTTTCTCTTTTTGCCAACTTTGACCTTGGTGCTGACCCCGCCGCCATACTGTTCGATAGTTTGCAGCGAGGCCTGTGCTTCACCGGCGTAGCGGCCCTGGGGCGCCAGTTCGAGATACTTCTGGTAAGCCTCCGCGGTGCCCGGCTTGAAGGTGTAGATGGTCTTGTCGCCCTGCTGTTTTACTTCCAGTTCCGCGAGCAGTGACGCGGCCAGCAAATACCACTGGTCTGGGTTGGAGGGATCCAGCGTTGTCGCTTTCTTCAGCGGCTCGACGGCTTCCTTCAGTTTGTTGCCGTTGTAGAGAATGATCCCGACATTGCGGTAGCAGGTGGCGGAATCAGCCGCGCCGGTGGACGCCGTCTTTTCACAGGAGAGCATGGCTTCGGTCACTTTACCCTGGCGCGCCTGCACGTTGCCCAAACCCACCACATAGTTCGTCTGTGTTGGTTTCAGTTCCAGCGCCTTGGTATAGGCCGCTTCGGCTTCGGCATACTGGCCGTTATCCTCGTAGGCGCGGGCCAGGTTGGCCAGGATCAAGTGCATGTTGTCGTCTTTTTCGCCGGCCGCGGTCTGCGCTGCCTGAAATTCAGTGATCGCCGTCTGGCGGAGTTGCTTGGCCTGCTCCAGCAGCGTGCCCTTTTGATCCGGGGCGGCCTTGGCGGCATCAGACTGGACTTGGCGGGCTTGATCGTAAGCCGCGCGGCCCTGTTCAAAGTGGGCCTTCATCCCTTCAAACTTCTTGCCTTCTTCTTCCTGTTTTTTCCGCGCTTCGGCAGCGGCGCCGGTCTGCTTTTCCAGTTCTTTCTTGAAATCGAAGGTCAGCCGTTCTTCCTGTCCGCCGGAAAGGCGGAAGCCGGTTTCCCAGAACAAACGCGGTTCCGGCTTATCCTTTTCCTTGATTTTGAAGGTCAGGGTAAAGGAGCCGCCGCGCAGGCCGGCGAACGTCGCCCGGCCCTTGTCGTCCGTGATCTGATCCTGCGTCTGGCCCTGTTCATTCTTCAAGGTCAGAATTACGCCGGGCCACGGCTTGCCCTGCTGAGGATCGAGAACAAGTACATCTACGCGGGCGGTTTGCGCCTGCACGGGGCTTGCCGCCACCGCGGCCAGCAGGGCCAGCGCCAGGCTTACGGCAAAAGATGTTTTCATATTCATTTTCCGGGTCATGGGGGACAATCCTCCTCGCTGATGGCTGCGTCTCCCGCTTCTATTATCCCTCAAAAGGGCGGATTATGGCATCTGGTAGGAAACGGGATCGGGGTGCCCGGCTTCGGCAAAGCCCCGCAAGCGCAACCGGCAACTTTCGCACTGACCACAGGCTTTGTCTTCGTTCTGGTAGCACGACCAAGTTAGATGCAGGGGCGCGCCCAAAGCGATGCCTTGGCGGATAATCTCGGCCTTCTTCAGGTGAATTACCGGCGTGCAGATTTCGATGCGGGTGGTGGGTCGAGTTCCCGCGCGCACCAGTTCACGAAATTTCGTGTAGTACTCGACCCGGCAATCCGGATACCCGGAGCTGTCTTCATCCACCGCTCCGATGAAGATGGCGCTGGCGCCCATCACTTCCGCCCAACTCACCGCGGTAGCCAGAAAATGGGTATTCCGAAAAGGGACGTAGGTGATGGGGATCTGGCCTTCCTTGGGCATGCTTTCGGTGGGAATCGAAAGACTGCGGTCGGTCAGTGCAGATCCACCGATTTTTTCCAGGTGGTTCAATTGGATCCGCAGGCGGTCGCGTACGCCCCAGAAATCCGCAATTTGTTCGAAGGCCTGATGCTCGCGCTGCTCGGTGCGCTGGCCGTAGCTGGCATGCAGCAAAGCCAGGCGATACGACTGACGCGCGATCGCCGCGCACACGCACGAATCCATCCCCCCGCTGAGCAAGCAGACTGCAACGGGCATTTCCTGGTTCACTGAATCTCCTGAAGGCGCCATCCCCTTGCAGTTCCTTGAGCGCTGCGCGCCGCCGCGCTTTGCGGTAACATTTCGCTTTTGCGAATGGGAGACGCGCGATGAGCAACCCTACTGTAGCACTACTCGGACTGGGATTGATGGGCCGGCCTATGGCCGTGAATCTGGCCAGGGCAGGCTTCTCCGTCACGGTGTGGAACCGCACCCGCGCTCACGCGGAGGAACTAGCGGCCACGAACAAGAGCCTGCGCGTGGCGGCAACGGCCGCCGAAGCCGCGCTGGCCGATGTTGTGCTCACCATCGTCAGCGACCCGCCCGCGCTGGAGGAAGTGATGTGGGGCGCGCAGGGCGTGCTCTCCACGCTGCGGCCGGGCGCGCTGCTGATTGACTCCAGCACCGTTTCTCCCGCTCTGGCTCGCAAGATTTCCATGGCGTGCAAAGAAAAGGGCGCTCACTTCCTGGATGCCCCGGTGACCGGAGGGACCTGGGGCGCGGAGAAGGGCGAGTTGGTTTTCATGATCGGCGGAGAGCCCGGGGCATTCGAACGCGCCCAGCCGGTGCTGCAAGCCATGGGCAAGCGGTTTTTCCATCTGGGCCCGAATGGCGCGGGACAAGCAGTGAAGCTGGCGATGAACTCGATTCTGGCCTTGCAGGTGCAGGCGTTTGCGGAAGCGGTATCGCTGGTGCGCGGCGCCGGGATCGAAGGCGAAAAGCTATTCGAAGTTTTGCAATCAAGCATGGCACGCACCCCGGTGCTCGATGTGAAAGGCCCGCTCATTCTGAAAGGAGAATATGCACCCAGCTTCCCGCTCCGCCTGATGCACAAAGACCTGGGGCTGGCGCTGGAGCTGGCCAATCAGATTGGCGTCCCGCTGCCCGCGACCGCTGCCGCGCGGGAAACCTACAACGCGGTGAAAGGCAAGGCAAAAGAAGATTTGGATTATGCCGCTGTGGCGCGATTCTGGAAGTCCTGAAGCCACCGTGTTGCGCTTTACGCCAGGGCCACCAGCTCGATTTCCACGCGGACGTCGCGGGGCAGGCGGGCCACTTCCACGGTGGCGCGGGCGGGCGGGTTGACGCTGAAGAATTTGCCGTAAATTTCGTTCATCGCCGTGAAATCGTTCATATCCTTCAGGTACACGGTGGTCTTCACCACCTTTTCCATCGAGGAGCCGGCGGCATCAAGAATACCCTTCAGGTTGAGCATCACGCGCTCGGTCTGCTGCCGCACGTCGCCCTCAATCAATTCCTTGGTGTCGGGCCGAAGCGCGATCTGTCCGGAAACAAACAGGAATCCGTTGGCGCGAATCGCCTGCGAATAGGGGCCGATGGCCTGCGGGCCCTGGCTGGTTGCAATCACGTCTCTCACGATGTTTTTCTCCTGTCGCGCGCGCCAGTGCGCTAGAATGCCGCCGCTATTCTCCACAGCCGGAGGGTAGTTTTCCAGTGAAAAAGGAGCCAGCCATGCGCGTAAGGCAATCCATTTTGGTTGCGCTGATGATACTCGCATTCACCGCGGCGGCAGCCGGGCAAAGCCGCGGGATGAAAGTTTTCATCTCCGTGGATATGGAGGGGATCGCCGGAGTCGTAGATTCCAGCCAGACCTCCTCCGCCAACCGCGATTACGCCGTGGGCCGCCGGCTGATGCTGGCGGAAACCAATGCCGCGGTGGCCGCGGCCTTCGAAGCCGGCGCCGCCGAAGTACACGTAGCCGATTCGCATGGGAGCATGACCAACCTGCCACCGGATGAAATCGACCGCCGCGCCGTGCTGATCACCGGCTCGCCGCGGCCCTACGGCATGATGCAGGGCCTGGACGAATCGTTCCATGCAGTGATTTTCATCGGCTACCACGCGCAAGCCTCCACCATCGATGGCGTGATTGACCACACCTACAACGGCCAATTCAAGCGCGTCACGCTGAACGGCACGGAAGTCGGCGAATATGGCTTAAACGGCGCGCTGGCCGGCCACTATGGCGTGCCCGTGGTTTTCATCAGCGGTGATCGCGCCGTTTGCGAGCAGGCTCGCGCGTTCCTGCCGGGCGTGGACACCCTGACCGTGAAAGACGCCATCGGCCCCACCGCGGCGCGCACCATGCACCCGCTCGAAGCGCGGGAAAAAATCACGACGGGAGTGAAAGCGGCCCTGCTGAAACGCATCGCACGGCAGCCGGTCCAGTTGCGCCAACCGGTGACGATTGAAATCGAGCTGTCCAGCTCCGCGCAGGCCGATAGCGCGATGATGGTGCCGGGTATGAAGCGGCTGAACGGCCGCACGGTAAGTTACGAAGCGCCAGACATGCCCGCAGCCTACCGCGTGTCCCGCCTGGTGGCGCGACTGGCCACCAGCAACTGAAGGTGGCGCGGCCCTCACCTTCCGGCCAGAAATCCCCGTTTGGCCGCGTGCCGCGGCGGTGAGAAATACGGGCTAATCCGGAATCTTCCCGCCGTCGGCCCAGGCGCGAAAGAACGCGGCCCAGTCCTGCCCGGTTTCCGCTTCAAGCGCGGAGCGCAGTTCGTTTTCTCCCCAGGTATCGTTGCGCAGGGCTTGCAGCACGCGGCGCAAGGCGCGGTGGAGGGCGTCGCGCCCGGCGCGGCGTTCAATGGCAAACACTTTAAGCCGTTGCAAGTAGCCGTCGCGTTCCCGGCGGAAGCTTTCTTTCAGGCGGCCGTTCTCGGCCTGATAGTACTTGTTGGCGGCGTCAAACCCGCGGCGCATTCGGGTAATGGCTTCTTCCTGGCTGGCAGCGTTGTAAAGACTGTAGCCGCAACCGTGTGGCAGTGCTTGTGCCAGATGCTTGGCAAGATTCTCCGCCAACGCGCCCGCTTCCGGCGTGGGCCGCGCCAGCCAATAGAGCCACATGCCGGCCAGCCATTCATCGGCGACACATTCGCTATCGGAACGCGCCTGCCCGCCGGTGAAGAGCGCGGGATCAATGATCATGTCCGCGGCCAGGCCGGGCCGCGCTCCCGCGGGACCGGCCAGGATGTACCGCGACGCCGTACCGTCCATCACCCAAACGTCTCGCGCGTCTTTTTCCAGCGGACCGAGCCATTCGCGGTAAAGGCGCAGCGTTTTACCCAGCCGCTCGGCCACGCGCTGCGCGGCATCGCGTTCAACCGGCTGCAGCATCCAGAAGCGCACCGTGAATTCTCCGGCCGGCGCGCGCGTCTCCAGGAAAGGCCCGCCGACCACGTAGGTAAACCCGTGGCCCTTTTCCTGCCGGAAGCGGTATTCGGTTTTCTCCCCGCGTTTTTTCACTCCGCGATTCTTGCCCGCGGAATGAACCACCATGTCCTTCGGCACCGTGACGGAAAGATCCCACTTCCCCGGCGAGCCGCCTCCCTTGGAGAGCATCCCGGGGGGAGGGAGCAATTCCGGCGACCAGGAACCGGGCAGCAACTGGAAGGCGCGCGCGGCCTGACTGGTGCCGGTGGGGAATGTGTACTCGAGCGCCAAATGCTTGCGCGCCCGGCGCGCCCACGGCGCGGCAAAGCGGATCTCCAGCGCGGGCAGGCCTGCTTCCTGCACCGGCTGCCACGTCGTCGGCTGGCCATCCACAAACGCGCGCATATCCAGTGCCGCACCGGCATTCACCGCAGCCAGAGAAACGCGCAGCGCGGGTAGCGTTTCGCTGCCGGTGTTGCGCAGGCGGTACTCGGCGCGAATGTGAACCGTGCCGTCCTCGTAGCGCGCGGCCACCGCCTGTTTTTCCACACGGTAGCCGGGCGCGACGCTGTCCGCGCAGGAGGCGAGTCCCCCAACACAAGAGGCCAGCAACAGAATCCATGCGCGCTGGGAAATTTTCATTGGCCGGAATTCTACCCTTGGCTCAGGGCCTGTGGAAGGGCGCGACGCCAAAATCAGCGCAAGCGCCGGAATTGCCCCGAACCACGGGGCATCCGGTCGCGGGCGAGCGCGGCAGCCTGCGCGTCGGTGGCGCCTTGCTCGATCAGGCTGATCATTTCGCCATCGGTGAAACCTGCGTCTTGCAAGCGAACCACATTAGGGCTGGAAAGGGCGGGCCCGCCCTTGGAGCGCGCCCGGGCGAGCGTCATGATCACCGGCTTATTCACTCCGGCAAACCGCATGGCTTGCACTTCGCCGACCCATAAGCCCAGTTGGTTGAGCCGCGCCAGCGCCATCACTTCGTCTTCGGTGAACTGCACAGCGGCCAAGGTCTGCACGGCGTCCCCGGCGGTGAATTCGCCGCCGCGAGCGCGGGCCAGACGCACCAGTTCGAGACAGTTGTCGTCGTGCATGCCGGTCTCGCGCGCCTTCACCACCTGGGCGACCTCGTTTTCAGTCACGCTCATGTCGCGCAGTTTTTCAATCACGCTGAAGCGCACGCCGGCTTGATCCAGCGGCTTGGTGTCGGCTTTACGCTTGCAACCCGCAAGCGCCAGAATCGCCAGCAGGCAGATAGAAAGTTTTCGCATATCTTTATCGCTGGAGGACTGGGCCAGCCCTTGAGCCTGCCTTGATTGTAGGCCCAGAAGGAAACAATTTCGCGAAAGCGGTGGGCCCTGTGCCCGGTCAGTATCGGGCCGCCTCAAAAGCTCAGGGTGTTGGGCCGCTCGGTACCGCCAGGCCATTCACACGCGCCAATGCGCATCGCATCGAGGATTGGCTCAGGCTTGCGGTTGAGTACCTGCCGCGCGACAAATTCGCCCAGCGCGGGCCCAAGTTTGTACCCGTGGCCCGAGCCACCTCCGACCAGCCAAACATTGGAATGCTCCGGGTGACGGTCAATCACCAGATGCGAATCCGGCGTGCGCTCATACTGGCAAACGCGCGTTTCGACAATTGGAGCATCGGCCAGCGCCGGGAAGCGCAGCCGCATGTAGGCCCGCACGGCTGCCACCGACTCTGGCAGCACTGTACGCTCGCCCGACGTCGGCTCAAACTGCGCTCCGCTCCAGTCGTCGGCCATCTTCAGGCCACGGCCTTCCGCGGAAGGAAGGCCGTAAAAATGCGCCCCTGGATCGAGCCACACCGGCATGCGCGGAGGAACGTACTGCGAATCTCCCGCGGGGAGCCCGAAATAAAACACGTCCTGGCGTGTAACCAGGATGCGCCGCCCCAGCCATTGCGGGAATAGCTGCGGCAGCCAGGGCCCGCATGCAAAAACAAAGTGCTCCGCTTCGATTGCACCGCCGCCCTCCAGCGCCACGCTGCGCAGGGGCGTCGCCAATGCGGCCGCGGCCAAAGACGGGACGGCTCGTCCGATGGCCACCCGCCCGCCTTCCGCTGCAACGGCCTGCGCCACCGCCATCGTGGCCTGCCGCGCGCGCAGATAGCCGGCCATGGGCTCGTGATACGCGAAAGCGATATCGCCATAGGAAAATTGCGGATAGCGTTTAAGCAGCGAGGTCGCATGGAGGCGCTCGACGGGGATTTTCAGCCGCCGCAGCGCGGCTTGGCTGGCCCGCGCATATTCATTTTCTTCCGCGCACAGCCACAGCACGCCCGCCGGAACAAAGAGTTGCTGCTTCACATCGCGCTCGAATTGCTTCCACTGCGCAAGCGCCCGCCAGGCCCACGCGCTGTAGAACGAGCGCGCGCCATAGCCGCAGCGGATCACGCGCGATTCATCGCACGAAGTGCCGCGCAGGTGGCCCGCTCCCCAGGCGTCCAGCAGCGTGACTCGCGCGCCCAGCCGCAGCAGATGCAGCGCGGTCCACGCGCCAAACACGCCTGCGCCGATCACCGCCACGTCCGGCGCTGCTTTCCTCCGTGGTTTGCGCGGTTTCTTCTTCATGAGTCCCTTATTGAATGAACTTGCGCGGCTCGTTTTTTGACCACGGGTCGTAATTGCGCACAAATGTCAGGCGCTCGTTGAGCGCGGGGTGGTTGTAAAGCCACACTTTGACGAACTCGCCCGGCTCCGGATCGGCCAGGTTCACTTCCCCGAGGATTTGGAACGCGCCTGCGGCAGTTTCCTGCGGATTGGCCACCAGCCCATAGGTTACTTCCAGGCCATAAATATCGGACTCGTGCTCGATGGCCCGGCTGTAGGAATTGGTCAGCGGGTCCGCGAAAAAACTGAACACGGAGACCAGTGCCAGCAAAACCGGGAGCGACGCCCAGTCGTCCGCGCCGCGCACCCCCCACGCCCGGCCCCAGCGGCCGATGGCCCAGTGCATGCCCTTGTACCCAAGGAAGAGAAACACCAGGAGCATAAAGCTGATCATGGTGATGAGCTTTCGCGTATGGCCGAGAACATAATGTCCCATTTCGTGCCCGAACACGTAGAGGATCTGGTCCGGCGTCATTTTCTGCAGGGTGGTGTCGAAAACGGTCACGCGCTTGGTTGCGCCAAAGCCACTGACATTGGCGTTCAGCGCGTTGAGCTTTTCACTGGCCTTCATTTCGAACATGCGGTCCAGCGGAATCTCCAACCCGCCCCGCTGCGTGACTTTCTGGATTTGCGCGGCCAGCGCGGGTTGCGTTTTGGCCAGCGGCTCGAATTTGAAAAACAGTTGAATGATCAACGGGGAGAGAAACAGCAGGAAAATGACGATGGGGATGGAAGTCAGCCAGAAATAGAACCACCAGCGGGTGGGGCTGCGGCGGATCATGAAGTACAAAAGCGACACCAGCATGATGGCGATCACCGCGCCAAGCATTTCCCCTTTGAGCCAATCCACCGCCCACGAACCCCAACTCTGCACCGACTGTTCGTATTTCAGCGAAAGCCACTGGCTGTAAATGCCCGTGGGAAGCGCCAGCGCGTCATTCACGATGCTGAATAGGGGCACAAAGATCATGGCCTGAACAAAACGGCGTTTGCTGGCACGCTCGGCGATATCGCGGATTCGGGCCACCCATCCCAGCGCCAGCATCGCCACCAACAAAAGCACCCCATACGCCACGTTGACGAAGTACAGCTTATATTTCGCGGCGGAAAATCGCAGCGCCTTCTCGCGCTTTTCCGGGGAAAGGCGGAATTCTTTCGTCTCTGCCACCGGGGTTTGCTCCGGTGCGGCCGCACTCGCCGGTGGCGAGCCTGCCGATGGCGAAGCGGGAGTTGAAGCGGCCTGGGCATGAACCCGCGCGGCCCCAGCAAGGGCCACACACAGAAGGAAGATGACTAAGGGCCGTTTCATTTGAGCCTCCAGCTTGGATCGTGTCCTTTGAAATCGCGGTGGGCGCTAATGCTATGGCCCGCTTTCCTGCAAGTCAATGCAAACTCTTCCCTTTTGCCGGCATTTCCCACAGAATTTGCAGTGCGAGGAGTGGCCGATGCGAATCACAGAAATACGCGCGTATCGCGCGGAGCTTCCCCTGCACGAAGGCAGCTATAAATGGTCGGGCGGAAAATCCGTGGAAGTGTTCGATTCCACCGTAGTGGCCGTGGAAACCGATGCAGGAATCACTGGCTATGGCGAAGTCTGCCCGCTGGGGCCAGCGTATCTTCCGGCCTACGCCAACGGCGCGCGCACCGGAATCGCCGAGTTGGCGCCCAAGTTGATTGGGCTCGATCCCACGCAGATCGGCCCGCTCAATGAACGCATGGACCGTGAGATGCGCGGGCATCCCTACGTGAAATCGGCCATTGATGTGGCCTGCTGGGATATCCTGGGAAAAGCTTCAAATCAGCCGGTGGCCACGCTGCTGGGCGGGCGCTACGGCGAAAGTTTCCTGTTGTACCGCGCCATCTCGCAGGATTCTCCGGAGGCGATGGCGGCCTCGGTGGCCCGGTATCAGGCGGAAGGCTACACCAAGTTCCAACTCAAAGTAGGGGGCGACCCGGACACGGATATCGCGCGCATCCGCGCCGTCGCCGGCTGCATGGAGCCCGGCAACATTCTGGTGGCCGATGCCAACACCGGATGGTCGCAGCATGAAGCGGTGCGCGTGGTGCATGCCGTTCGCGACGTGGATGTGTACATCGAGCAGCCCTGCGCCAGCTACGAAGAATGCCTGGCGGTGCGCCAGCGCTGCGCGCGGCCGTTCATTCTGGATGAAGTGGTGGACTCGATGGACATGGTGGCGCGCGGCCATGCCGATCGCGCCATGGACGTCATCAACCTGAAAATTTCCAAGGTGGGCGGACTCACCAAGGCCCGGCAGATTCGCGACCTGTGCGCTGCACTGGGAATCGCCTTGACCATCGAAGACACCTGGGGCGGCGACATCGTCACCGCGGCGATTGCCCACCTGGCGCACAGCACGCCGCCGGCCATGCTGTTCTCGGCCACCGATTTCAACAGCTACGTGACGCGCAGCATCGCAGATGGCGCTCCGCAAAGGAAAAACGGAACTTTGGCGGCTTCCATCCAACCTGGCCTTGGCATCAAACCCAGAATGGACGTGCTGGGGAACCCGGTTCTGCGCATTAACTGACTTGCTTCCCCGCTCCTGGCCTCGCCATTCTGAGGCTCGGTTGGGAGCGGCAACCAAAATCGTTTGCCCTGCACTTCACGCGGCATCTCCGGTTGCAGTCTAAACGCCTGTGAAAAACACGCGCGCTAACATTCGGGCACGTCACGCGCGGAAATACTATTGTGCTCCGGCTGGCAGGTTGGCGCGCAGGTAGCGCATCAGCAGGTTGAACAGGTGCAGCGTAGTTCCCTGCCCTTCGTTGATGGCATGGGTGCGGTTGGGATAGGCAAAGTAATCGAAGGGTTTGCCGAGCTCAATCAGGCGGTTGACGAGCAGTTCGGTACCCTGAATGTGCACGTTGTCGTCACCGGTACCGTGCACGATCAGCAGCTTGCCTTGCAGGCCTGCGGCAAAATTGATGGGCGCGCTTGAACGATAACCTTCCACATTTTCCTGCGGCAGGCCCATGTAGCGTTCCTGGTAGATAGTGTCGTACAGGCGCTGATCCGGAACCGGGGCCACCGACATGCCCACCTTATACACATCCGGGTTTCGGAAGATCAGGTTGAGAGTGCTGGTGCCGCCGCCGCTCCAACCCCACACGGCCATCCGCGCCGCATCCATATAGGGATGCATGCGCAGCAATTCACGCACGGCGGCCGGGTGTTCCTTGGAAGAGAGCGGGCCAACAGCCCCATAGATGGCCTTGCGCCAGGCGCGGCCTTTGAGCGCAGGCGTGCCGCGAGTATCCACGCTGGCGACCACGTAACCGGCGCGCGCCACGGCCATGTGGAATTTTCCGTTGTTGCCTTCCCAGGCATCGGTGGCCGTTTGATGCCACGGTTCGCCATACACGTACATCAGCACCGGATATTTTCTGGAAGGGTCAAAATTCAGCGGGCGTTGAATCCATGCGTCGCAGGTGACGCCCTCGCCCACTGTAACCTGCACAAACTCCACCGGCGGGAGTCCCAGGGCTTCGATATTCTTCCGCGCGGCCTCATTTTCGCGCAGCATGCGCACGCGCTCGTGCGCGGGTAATTGCACCAGGTCAATGGTGGCCGGGGTGTTGAACCGCGTGTAGGTGTGGAACGCCCAGGCGCCGTCCGGAGAAATGTTATAAGAATGCCAGCCGGGCTGGTTGGCAGGCGTAAGCCGCGCGGGCTGGCCGGAGCCATCCAGGCGTACGCGGTACAAGTAGCGCTGCGTCGAATTCTGCGGCGAGGCAATCACATACACCCACCCGCCTTTCTCATCCACCTCCTGCACGCTGGCGATTTCCCAGTCGCCCCGCGTGACCGGCTTGAGCCCGCTGCCGTCGCGCGCCATGCGATACACATGCCTCCAGCCGCTGGATTCGCTGACCCACAAGTATTCCTTGCCGCCGGCCAGCGGGCGCAACTCGGTGTTGTAGTCGAGGAAAGCGTCGTCCTTATCCGTGTGGATGCGCTTGACGGCTCCCGTGGTGGCGCTGGCCAGCCACACGTCCGCCTGGTTCTGCTTGCGGTTGAGCTGCTCGATGATCACTTCGCTGGAGTTTTCCGCCCACTCCATGCGCGCCAGGTAGTTGTTGCGCGGATCGCCCGGCACCTGCATCCATTTAGTGGCCCCGCCAGCCGCAGGAATCACGCCAATGCGCGACGCCGAGTTGGTTGTGCCAGCAAGCGGGTAAGGAAAATTCTGAATCATCGGATACGTGCCGACCCCGGGATAGGGCATGCCCGTGGCGATTTCGCGTGGCTTGCCGGTGTAATACGTGAGCGGGAAATTGCCCACACCGGTGGAATCGAACTGCCAATAGGCGATTTTGCTTCCATCCGGACTCCAGCGGAAACAATCCCGCAGAGAGAGTTCCTCTTCATAGACCCAATCACTGGTGCCGTTGATGATCGTGGCCGAGCCATCACGGGTAAGTTGCGTGATCCTTCCCCTAGCCAGACTTTCCACGTAAAGGTTGTTGCCGCGGACGTAGGCCACGCGCGTGGCATCCGGAGAAAACTTGGCAAAGAGCAGGGAGGATTCGGGGGCCGTGCCGCCGAGCTTGCGCAGCGTGCCGGCCTTGCGGTCAAGCACCCAGTAGTCACCGCGAGTGTTATCGCGCCACACCGGCTTGGTATTGGTGAAGATCAGCAGGCGGCTGGCGTCGGCCGACCAGTCGTAATCTTCGATCACCAGGGGCTTGCCGCCCTTGGGGGTCAACTGCGCGGCGGAAATCAGCACGCTGCGCGCGCCATCGGCGGTGGAGTAGCGGATGATTTCGAGAATTTCGCGCTGGCCGGCAACCGGCTCCACCGTGGTGTAGGCCGCCCCGCCTTCAATCCACCGCGCCGGGCCGAATCCGCGGGTGCTGAAGTCTCCGGGCGAAAACAGCCGCTGCAAAAGTTGTTGTGAATCAGCGGGTGAATCCTGCGCGGCCACGCCGGCCGGCAAGACCAGCAGCGCCAGAGAAGTGACCGCGACGATGTACGTGATTTTCATGCGTGCCAAGCCGTTCCACAGGCGATTCATGGAGTCTCCATTTCAACCGGTATAAATGCGCATTGATTGTAATTTGACGCCGCCCCCAAGGATAGGGAATCATCCAGTAACGCGTGGCGCCTGCGGGGCTTCCTCGCGGCGGCGGCAATCTGCCGAAAGCCAGCGATACCGATATGCGCGCAATCGTGGTGCGAAAGTACGGTGCTCCGGACGTGTTGGAATGGAAAGAGGTTCCCGACGCTCAGCCCAAGCCCGGGCAGATCCTGATCCGCGTGCGAGCCATCGGCATCAACTTCGCGGATTTGCTCGCGCGTCTCGGCGTGTATTCCACCACGCCCAAAGCGCCGTTTATTCCCGGCCTGGAGCTGAGTGGCGAAGTAGAACACGTCGCTCCCGGCGGCAAAACCAAGGGCGCGCCCGGCTTGCAGCCCGGGGACCGCGTGGCCGCGCTCACCATGTTCAACGCCTATGCGGAAAAAGTGGCCGTGAATGCCGAGCAGGTGTTTCCTCTCCCTGGCGGCATGACCTTCGAGCAGGGTGCAGCGATTCCGGTGAACTACCTGACCGCGTGGCAATCCATGTTCGAAATGGGAAACCTGCGCGCGGGTGACCGCATGCTGATTACCAGCGCGGCGGGCGGCGTGGGCGTGGCCGCAGTGCAACTGGCGAAAGCGCGCGGCATCATCACCTTCGGCACCGCCAGCACCGGCAAACAGGATTTTTTGCGGCAGCAGGGCGTGGATCATCCCATTGACTATACAAAAGAGAGTTTCCGCGAAGTGGTGCGGCGCGTCGCGCCGGAAGGCATTGAAATGGCGTTTGACGCCATTGGCGGCAAGTCTTATCTGCAAAGTTACAAATGCCTGGGACCGATGGGGCGGCTTGTTGCGTACGGCTTTTCCACCGTGGTGGGCGATAACGGCAAAGTGAACTATCTGCGCGCCGCGCGCGAGATGTGGGATACGCCGCGCTTCCACCCGCTAAAATTGATTGACCGCAACATCGCTGTGATCGGCGTGCACATCGGCAAGCTGGCGCACAAAGCGCATGTGATGCGCGGCCAACTCGAAGAAATTTTCAAGCTGTGGCAGAGCGGCGCGGTGAAGCCCATCATCGGCAAAACCTTCCCTTTGCAGGAAGCCGCCGAGGCCCACCGCTACATCCACGCCCGCAAGAACATCGGCAAGGTGGTGCTTTGCCCGTAGACCGCACCTAGGCGCGGAACAACCGCTCCACCTCGAAGACACCTTTTAGCTTCCTCAGGCTGGCGAGCAGTTTTTCCAGTTGTTTGCGGTCTTCCACTTCGAGGGAAATTTCCATCCGCGCATGCAACTTTTCCGGCGCGGTTTCCAGCGTGCGGATATTGGCGCGGGCGTCGCTGATGGCCGCGGTGACGCTGGCCAGCATGCCCGGCCGGTCTTCGGCGCGCACCACCAGGCGTACGGGAAATTTCTGCGCTTCGGCGCCGGCCCATTCGACGGCGATGCGGCGTCCGGCCTGGTACAGCAGTTTCTCGACGTTGGGGCAATTCTTGGTGTGCACGGCCACGCCGCGGCCGCGGGTGATGTAACCCACAATCTCGTCGCCGCGAATGGGGTTGCAGCATTGCGCGCGGTAGGCCATCAAGTCGTCGTGGCCGCGCACCAGCACCGCGGCTTCGCGGATGCCGAGCGCGCGCTTCACCGCGCTGACGATCACGCCCGGTTTTTCTTCGGGCTTTTCTTCCAGCGGTACGCCGGTGGCCTTGGCTAGAATCTGCTTGGCGGACCACTTGCCGTAACCCAGTCCGGCGAACAGATCTTCGACGGCGCCGCAACCGTACTCGGAAGCCACGCGCTGCCAGGCCTCGTCGCTGATTTTTTTCATGCTGACGCCGAACTGCCGCGCTTCCTGCTCGACGATCCGCCGGCCCATTTCGGTGGCCTGCTGCTGTTCCTGCACATTGAGCCAGTGACGGATCTTGCTGCGCGCCCGCGAAGTGGCCACGAAAGTGAGCCAGTCGCGGCTGGGCCCGTGACTTTTCTGCGTGAGTACTTCCACCACGTCGCCATTGGCCAGAGCATGGCGCAGCGGGACGATCTGTCCGTTCACTTTAGCGCCCACGCACTGGTGGCCGACTTCGGTGTGCACGGCATAGGCGAAATCCACCGGCGTTGCCCCGCGAGCCAGCACGATCACGCGGCCCTTGGGCGTGAAGGTGTACACCTCCTCCGGGTACAGGTCCACTTTCAAGGTAGAGAGGAATTCACCCGGCTCCTGCATTTCGCCCACCCACTCGATGAGCTGGCGCATCCACTGGATGCGCTGATCTTGCGCGCCCTCGGGGACAAGCACGGGCTCGCCCGCGTCTTTGTATTTCCAGTGCGCGGCCACGCCCTGCTCGGCCACGCGGTGCATGGCCTGGGTGCGAATTTGCACTTCGAACGGCTGTCCAGAATGGAGCACGGTGGTATGCAGCGACTGGTACAGGTTGGGCCGCGGCATGGCGATGTAGTCTTTGAAGCGCCCCGGCACCGGGCGCCAGAGCTGATGAATCACGCCCAGCGCGGCGTAGCAGTTCTTCACCGAATCGGTGATAACGCGCACGGCGAGCAAATCGTAGATCTGGTCGAGCGAGCGTTGCGCGCGCTCGAGTTTCAAGTGGATGGAATACAGGCGCTTCACCCGGCCTTCGACTTCCGCCGGAATATTGCTTTCCACCAGCTTTTGCCGGATGGCCGCCTGCACTTCGGCCAGAAACTTGTCGTGCGGCTTGCGCTTAGACTGCACTTTCTTCTGAAGCTCGACGTAGGCTGGCGCTTCCAGGTAACTGAAGGCCAGGTCTTCCAGTTCGCCGCGGATGCGGCCCATGCCTAACCGGTGGGCAATGGGGGCGTAAATATCCAGCGTTTCCTGAGCGATGCGCTGCTGGCGCTCGGCATCGAGAAAGCGCAGGGTGCGCATGTTGTGCAGGCGGTCCGCAAGCTTGATCACCACGACGCGCACATCGTCCACCATGGCCAGCAGCATCTTGCGGACGTTTTCC
>CAZCNH010000040.1:0-33424 GCA_964500065.1 uncultured Acidobacteriaceae bacterium | reverse complement strand
ATCACCAGCGCGGAGGCCACGCCCTTGCCTTCCACGTCGGCAATCACCGTGAGCAGCGTTTCCGGATTGAGTTGCACAAAATCGTAGTAGTCGCCGCCCACCATTTGCGACGCGCGGTGCGACACGGCGATATCGAAGCCGGGAATCGCCGGGGGCGCTTCCGGCAGCAGCCCGCCTTGAATGCGTCGCGCCAGTTCCAGGTCGCGCTCCATGCGCTGCTTCAGGATCAGTTCGCGGTGCAGGCGCGCGTTTTCCAGCGCCAGCGCGACGTGATCGGAAATCGCGCTCAGGAAATGCTCATCGCTGGCGTTGAAAGCGCCCTCGCGCTTATTCAGCAATTGCAGCACGCCGATCACTAGGCCGTCTTTGTTGCGCACCGGCACGCAGAGCATGGTGCGCGTCTGGTAGTTCAGGCGGCGGTCCACGTCGCGTTCGAAGCGCTCGTCGGCATACACGTCTTTCAGATTGACCAATTCGCCCGAGCGGGCCACGTAGCCGGCCAGGCCGCGCGAAGTGGGGATGCGAATTTCCTGCTGCTCGAGGCCCAGGCCCACCAGGGACCAGATTTCGTCATTCTGCGTATCCACCAGGAACACGGTGCCGCGGTCGGCATCGGTCTGGCGGGTAGCCATTTGCAGAATGATGTTGATCAGTTCTCCGAGGTCCAGGGTGGAATTCAGTTTCTTTGCGGCCTCGACAATTTGCGAAAGTTCCTGGAGCGCAAACCGGTTTTCCGTGTGGGCCATGGCCACGCCTGCGTACTGCGCCACCAGTTCGAGCGCGCCGCGTGTTTCCGCGGTCAAGGGCTGCGCCGCATGCGCTTCGAGCACCCCCAGCACCATGCCATCGCCGCCCAGCGGGCCCATCCACAGGCCGTTCTCGCCGTGGCTGGCCGATTTGCCGAAGACTTTTTCAACCGCGCTTGCTTTCGCCGGGGCGACTTTGCCATCCTCGCGCCAGACCGCGGGACGGCCCTCGCTCCAGCGCCACAGGCGGACGCCGCCCACGCCAGGCTGCGCCGTCACTGCTTTGCTGATCTGTTCGCCGAGCAGCGCGTAGTCCGCCCCCGGATCAATCGTATGCAGGGCCGCGTTCAGCGATTCCAGCGGCGCGCTGCCCCCCTTGGCTTGCGCGGCGCGAGCCGCGCGCGGGTTTGCGGGTTTGCGGGTTTTCTTCATGCGGGCTTGTTTCCCCGGTAATGCACCATCAACAAGGTCATGTCGTCTGATTGCGGGGCGCCCCCGGTGAATTCGCGCACGCCGCTCAGGATGGCCTTGGTCAAATCATCCAGCGAATTTCCCTGGAAGCGCATCAGCAAATCACGCAGGCCGTTTTCGCCGAACAAATCGTCGCGCAGATTACGGGCCTCGGAAATTCCGTCCGAGTAGATCACCAGGAAGTCGCCCGGCTGCAGCTTGGCCTGGGCAGAATGATAATCCGCAAAGTCGAACATTCCGAGGGGAAAATTATCGGACCCCAGGGTATAGACCTGACCGCCGGCGGTGAGCACCATGGCGGGCACGTGGCCGGCGTTGATATATTCGAAATTGCCTTCCGGTTCGAGCACGCCATAAAACAAGGTGGCATAGCGGTCGTCCGAACTGCGCTCCTGCAAATACTTGTTCACGCGCGAGGCCACCATGTTCTGGGGAATATCCATGCCGGCCGTCGCGGAAAAGACGCCCTGCAGCATCGAGGCCAGCAGCGCGGCGGGAATACCTTTGCCGGAAATATCCGCCACCACCATGCCGTAGCGCCCGCCGGAAAGCTCGATGATGTCGAAGTAATCCCCTCCGACCATCTCGCAGGCGATGTTGGTGCCGAAGATGGAGACTTCGGGGGCTTCGGGAAACTTTTTCGGCAGCAGGGTGCGCTGGATTTCCTGCGCGATCTTCATCTGGATTTCCAGCTGCTCGCGCTGCCGGGAAATGGCGAACAAGCGGGCGTTTTCCACCACGGTGGCGCATTCCAGGGCCAGGGTACGCAGCACTTCGCGATCAAGCTCGGAAAAGGCCGTGGTGGGCGAATGACTATCCAGATAGAGCACGCCGATCATCTTGGCCGGCTGGCCGCCCATGGTGGTTTCCAGAGAGCCCATCACCGGCAATTTCTCCAGCGGGATAGCCACGATGGTGTGCAGGGAAAGTTTCACCACGCTGGCTTGCTGGTTGACGTTGGCGTCGTCGGCGGTATCCGCGATGATCATCTCGCGGTGCGATTTCATCACCTGCCGCAGGACGCTTTGCGAAATTTCCAGCGTTTCCGGGGGAATCAGGCGCTGCCGCGAATCGCGCGCGACCGACGGCTTCAGCGTTCCGTTCTCTTCCGCCAGCAGCAGCACGCCGCGCTCGGTATGCGTCACGCGGATGGCCGCATCCACCACCGAGGTCAGCACGTCCTCCAGCGAAAGGCTGGAATGCAGCGAGCGCGCCACTTCCAGCAGCAGGCCCAGGTGGTGCAGGCCGCGGGCCGAGGACGGGGCCACGTCGGTATTGCTGTCCATGCGCCGCACGAAATTGTGGATGGAATCATCTTCGCCGCGGAAAATCAGCCGGTAGGAATCCGGCATGCCGAAATCAATGTTGTCGTTGGGCTTCAGCTCGTGCTTCAGAACTTTCTGGCCATTGACGTAGGTGCCGTGGCGGCTGCCCATGTCTTCCAGGAAATAGCGCGCGCCATCGGCAAGAATCTGGGCGTGATGCCGGCTGATGCGGTTATCGCGCAGCGCCAGCTCGTTTTCCGCCTGGCGGCCAATGCGGTACGGCACCGGCGCGAGTTCGACTTCTTTTTGCGAACCGTTGGGCTCGATGACCACAAGTTTGGGTGCAACCGGCATGAGCGGTGTGCCCGGCGGCGTCGGATACCCTGGGCAGACTCAGGAATGTAAGCGGAATCGCAGGCGATTGCAAGCGCGCCAACTAGCGGCCGGCCTTGACCTGGACATCTCACGCTTGACTGGCCTTGGATGTTCAGCGTAGCGTTTCCGTGGAGCAGCCGCCAACGCTTGAAGGGAAGGCCTTCATCTTGTCCCGGCCAAATGAATTCTCGAGAACCACCCAACAAATGGCGCTGTTGCGGCAGAAGAATCTGTGTGCGCTCTGCGGTAAGCGCATCTGGTCACTCGGTGATGCCGGGCGGGCGCTACATGATTACGGAGAAGGCGCGCGCGCACATCACATGCGCAACATCAAGGCGGGCGGAACTGATGCGCTGAGCAACTGTGTCATCATCTGCCAGTCCTGCCACTACACCGTGCACGAAGGCGGCAACTACCGGTTCGGAACCGTTGTTGTTTCTACCCCCGCAGACTATCCGCACTTCTACGGCTAACCCGACTGGTTCTGCGTGTGCCGAACCGCAGCCTAGATATACCCCAGGCCTTCGAGGCGGTTGGTTACGGTGGGGTCGTCGGTGGTGTCCGGCGCTTTCTTTTCCATGCCGGCTACCAGGGACTTGCCCTGCATATCTTCCGGGATGTCGTATCCGGCCAAGTCCATTAGCGTGGGCGCGATATCCAGCAGGCGCGCGCCGTGATGCTGCCCGCGCAGCGGGGAATTGGGCGCCGCCAGCACAAACATGCCGAACTGCGCGTGGTTGCAGGCGTCGGGGCCGGTGTCGTTTTCCTGCACATGAACGCGGCCGTAGCCCACGCCGCCAATCGAACGCCAGTACAATCCGCCGAAGTGTACGACCAAATCCGGCGCGACGTTTTTCACGTTCTTATAAATTTCTTTCGGCTTGAAGACCAGCGAGTTGAGCGGCTTGCCTTTGTCGTCGGTGAGCGCTTCGAACCTGGCCTTCATCTGGTTCTGGAAAGATTCGTACTCGCTTTGCGGGATGACGCCCTGCGGCTCGCGTCCCTGCACGTTGAAGAACACGCGCGCGTAGTAGCCGCCTTCGCTCCATACTTTGGTTTTGGCCCAGTTCACTTTCAGTTTGGCGAAGGGCGTGACTTCCTTCGGATATTCATCCAGCACCAGCAGCCCCTCGTTCACCAGCCATTCGTTCACCACGAAGCCGCCATCCAGACGCTGCGCGCCGTGGTCGCTCACCACCAGCACCACCGTATCCTGATCCAGCAGTTGCAGCACTGAGCCGATTTGCTCGTCCACCCATTCGTAGTATTCGGGGATGACGTTTTCAAACGGATTGCCCGGCTTGTAGAACACGTGGTCCTTGTCGAAGCAATCCCAGAAGCCGTGATGCACGCGATCCAAGCCGATATCCACGTAATGGAAATAGTCCCATTCGTGGTTCTGGATCAGGTAGCGCACCGCCTCCCACTGTTTGCGGCTCATTTCGAAGATTTCTTTCTTGAGCCATTCCTTGTTGTCGGTGCGGAAGCCCTTCACGTCCACTTCGTAGCCGCCCACCAGTTCGTTCAGCTTCTTGCCGATTTCCGGCGGATTCGTGTACACGTCTTTCGCGGGGTCAGGCGTGAGGAAGCAGCCCACGCTGATGCCGTTGATTTTGCGCGGTGGGTAGCCCGGGGGGACGCCGATGATGATGGATTTTTTCCCTTCGCGCGCGATGTAATCCCAGATGGCCGCGGTCTTGATGCTGCCCGAGGTGGCGATGCCCAGCCCGCTGTAGGTGTGATCGGTGCGGTTGCGGAAGCCGTAGACGCCGAGCGACCCCGGGTCCTGGCTGGTGGTCATGCACATCCACGCCGGCACGGTGATGGGCGGGATCACGCTTTCCAGCCGCCCATAGGTGCCCAGCGACATCAGCCGTCGAATGTTGGTCAGCTTCTCGTTCTTGAACACCACATCCGGCGCGCAACAATCCAAACCCAGTACGCAAATTTTCATGTGTCCCCTTCTTATCCTTGCAAACGTCACCCGCCGGCATCCTGAATCCGGCGTCGTTTGCCGGACGAAGAATCTCGATTGAATATTCTCACAGACTCCCTTAATCGAGATTTTTCGGGTGCCGATTGCGCAACTATCGTCACGCCATCCAGCCGCGCCCACAGAATGACGTACTTGGTTCTACTCCAGCAAGGATTGTCCTTCGATTGCCTGCGTTTTGGCCACACCCAAGTAATTCAAGATGGTCGGAGCAAGGTCGCGGATGTCGGCGGGACGCCCATTTGTGGCGCGGGCGCTTGAGCGGTTCATGAAAAGAATGCCGGGCACGGTTTCCGGGTCAATAATGTGGTCGCCGCTCCAGCGGCGGGTGTTGTCTTCGAACAGGCCGCGCGGCATGCCGCCCAGCGCCGTTTGCCAGGAAACGCGAAAGCCGGGGGCATAATTCACCAGCAGGTCGGGCGCCTGGCCGGCGAAGGCCCCTTCGTACACGGCTTCACGACGCGATATGCTGTGGATGGCGGTTTGCTGCGTGGCCGGATCGCCAATGCCGGTCAATCCTTTTTCGATTGCGCCGCGCACGCGCTCGGCTTCGGCGCCTTCTTCGACGATGCCTTGCCCTTCGCGCCCCTTCTTGTTCAGATAAATGCCGCACAGGCCCAGCGCATACGCATAGGTCTTTGACCAGTCCACCGCGGAGAAATAGTCGCCCAGTTCTTCGCTGGGTTTTTTGCCGTCCCGCAAAGCGAGCAATCCATTTTCCTGCAGCCAAGTATTGACATGAAATGCCCGGCGAAACGCGTTGAAGCCGTGGTCGGACAAAACGATGAAAAGGGTATCCGCATCGGCGGCTTCCAGCGGCTGGGTGAGCAGCGCATCGTAGCGGCGGTATTCTTCTTCGATGCGGCGCTCGTACGTGCGCGCCAAGTCCGCGTCGTAGAGCGGGTGCGACTTATCACGAAAGCGCCAGAACATGTGCTGCACGCGGTCCGGCGTATCGAACACGATCAGGAAAAGCCCCTCGCGGAAGCGTGCCAGTTCGTGCAGCATCATTTTTTCGCGCTCGGCCAGCACCAGATTGCATTGCGCCAGATACGCCGCTTCATCGATGCGGCCGTTGTTCAACGCGGTGTGATCCTCCGCCATTCCCAGCGTGGAAAAAAGACCCAGCGTTTCGCTCAACTCGCCGGCCATTTCGTGCGGCCAGGAGATGGGAAACATCGGCGCGGCGGGATCGTAATTTGCAGGGGAAACATAAAACTCGACGCACGGCTCCACCTGCCGCGCATAAATGCGCACCATGGCAGCCACTGATTGCAGCATGGAGAGCTTGAACTTCACGCGGACCCACCGGCTCCACTCGCCGGTTTGCACCTCGAATTTGCCCGGCTCACCGGAAACTTGAAAAATGATTTTGCTCTCCGTGCGCTTGGCTTCCGCGCGGAAATCGCAGGTGACGTCCGCGGCAGGATTCGTGCCGGGTTTGCGCGGCCCGATGAAATGCGTTGCGAAGGAATCGCCCGCGGGCAAGCGAACCAGTTGTTCGCTTTCTTTGGCCTTGGCCGCGGAATCCTGAGTATAAAACGTGCCGGTGCCCTGGCCTCCACGCAAATCAGGGATGCCCACGCCGCCCAGCACGCGCCCGCCCGCAATTTCGTCCGGCGGAAAAGTGCATGGGCAGCGCAACACGCTGCACGGCACGCCCGCGCCCGCCAGTGTTTGCCAGAAGGGAACGCCGCGGCGCAGGTTCAGCACCTGCGGCGGAGAAAACATATTCTTGCCCGGGGCAAAACGGTTCAGCGCGAATTCCGGCGCGTAGCTCTGTGGATTCCGCCCCACAAAGTCGAAAATCCCGTGCGCGCCCGGATTGGTGCCGGTGGCAAAAGACGACCAGGCAACCGGTGTTTGAGCGGGATAAGTGGTTTTCAGACGGGAGTAAATTCCGGCATCGCGCAGGCGGGCAAGATTGGGAAGTTCACCGCGGGCCAGCATCGCCTCGACGATGGAGGGCTCCATTCCGTCGAGACCAATCACAATAACTTTCTTTTTCGCAGCCATCAGGCCGGGTTCGAGGGTTCACTTTCGCTCGGGGCGGGCGCCACCGTTTCTCCGGGCTTGTTCAGGCCAAAGATCTTGCGGCAAATTCCGAGGACCTTGTTCCAGAAAATCATGACAAAGCCCATGATCGTGGCCAGCACCGACATGGCGGGAACCACCTGGTCAGGACCAACATAAATCAGCATCGGCATTCTTCTCCTGGAAGCGATCTCCCTTGAAAACAGATAAGTCTAGCTCTTGCTTCTTACCCTCACCCGAAAGTGCTTCATGATAGTACCCCAGAACATAAGGGTTAAAGCAAGGCATGCGCCCAAAATACCAATAGCGGGAATAACTTGGTCGGGGGCGGCGGTCATCGCTGAGTCTCCTGCCCCACCGGATATGCACCCCACCAGCCTATGCGAATTTACCTATCTTGCTAAAAACAAGCACTATAGCACCTGAGACGGGGCTGCCGCTCTTGCGCGCCTAGCCTTTTTGTGCAGAAAATTACACCTTTTCCCCGTGTTTGTTTGGGCTCTACCCTCTGTGGCTGCTTAGTTTTCATGGCTTTTCAGTGTTAGAGTAGGGAATGGCATGACGATTGCCATACCCGACCCTTCATGGCCTATCAACTGAACAACTCGCGGCGCACCATCGCCGTAGATTTTGATGGCGTCATCGCCGATTACGACGGTTATAAGGGGCCAGGGGTTTTGGGTGCGCCGCGCCTGGACGTAATTTCTGCCATGCGCATCCTGCAGGGGGAAGGCTGGAAAATCGTCATTAATACCACTCGGGGCGAAACGGAGATCGCCGCTTACTTGCGGCAGCATGGCGTCCCGTACGACGAGGTCAATCGCAACTCCGATTACCGGACGGCGGGCCCCAAGCCGGTGGCCGATGTGTACTGGGACGACCGCGCGCTGTGCTATTCCGGGGATGCCTCGCGCGACCTGGATTTGATCCGCAAGTTCCGCACCTGGAGCGGCCGCGAGTAGGTAATCGCCAGCGGACGCCCGCAAACTTTGAAAGGCTGAGCAACGCACACGCGACTATGTTCAAAAACCGGCCGCACGGCGGCAGACTGATTCAGCGTATCTCCGAGGGACGCGCGCGCGAGCAGTGGCTCGAACGCGCCAGCAAACTCCCGCAAATCCAATTGAATCCACGGCAACTTTCCGACGTGGAATTGATCGGTATCGGCGCGTTTTCGCCGCTCACTGGCTTCCTTGGCGAACGCGATTACCGTAGCGTGCTCGATCACCAGCGGCTGCAGAACCGCTTGCCCTGGACCATGCCGGTCACGCTGGCGGTCACGCTCGAGCAGGCCAAGAGCGTGGCGCGCACTGACGCGGTGGCCTTGACCGACGCGGCGGGCCACGTCATGGCGGTGATGGAGCTCGACGAGGTATTCGAGTACGACCGCGAGGAAGAGGCCAGGAAGGTCCTGCTGACCACCAGCGACGAGCATCCCGGCGTGCAGTATTTGAAGAGCGTCGGCGACCGCTGCTTGGCCGGCGCGATTCATGTGCTGAACCGCAAGGACCGCGGTGAGTTCGGCAAATACACCCTCGAGCCCAGGGAAACACGCTACCTCTTCGAACATCGCGGCTGGCGCACCGTGGTGGCGTTCCAGACCCGCAATCCGGTGCACCGCGCGCATGAATACATCCTGCGCTGCGCATTGGAAACCGTGGATGGATTGCTGCTGCATCCGCTGATGGGAGAAACGCGCGAAGAAGACGTGCCCGCCGAAGTGCGCCTGAAGTGCTACCTGGCGCTGATGGAATCCTCGCTGCCCTCGACGCGCACGGTGCTCAGCCTGTATCCAGCGGCGATGCGTTACGCAGGCCCGCGCGAAGCCATCTTCCACGCCATCGCGCGCAAGAATTATGGCGCCACGCATTTCATCGTCGGACGCGACCACGCCGGCGTCGGCAAGTTCTACGGCCCATACGACGCGCAAAAGAAGTTTTTCGAATTCGAAGCCGATGAGCTGGGCATTACCCCCATCTGCTTCGACGCCACTTTCTATTGCAGGAAGTGCGGCATGCTCTCGTCGGAGAAAACCTGCAAGCATACTCCCGACGACCGGCTCTCGCTTTCCGGCACCAAGGTGCGCGAAATGCTCCGCAACGGCGAAAACCTGCCGGCGGAGTTCACACGTCCGGAGGTCGCCGAAATTCTGCGCGCGGCCTATAAAGAGCAATCGTAGCCCCGGCGTATGGCCGCGCGGTCCTGTTTTTTCGTTTTGTTTTTGTGTTTTCTATAACCAGTTTATTGGAACGAGGTCGAACGAATGCAACAGCAAAAAGGATTCACCCTCTGGTTCACCGGCCTGCCGTGCTCCGGCAAATCCACCCTGGCGGATTTGCTCAAACCTGAGCTCGAGCGCCGCGGCCGCACCGTGGATGTGCTCGATGGCGACGTGGTGCGTACCCACCTCACCAAGGGCTTGGGCTTCAGCAAAGAAGACCGCGACGAAAATATCCGCCGCATCGGTTTTGTGTGCAAGCTCATCAGCCGGCACGGCGGCATCGCCATCGCCGCCGCCATTTCGCCCTACCGCGAAATCCGCGACGAGGTCCGCAAGACCATCGAAAACTTCGTGGAAATCTACGTGGATACCCCCCTCGAGGAGTGCATCCGCCGCGATGTGAAGGGCATGTATAAGAAAGCCATCGCCGGCGAAATGAAGGATTTTACGGGCGTGAGCGCGCCCTATGAGCCGCCCCACAAGCCTGAAATCACCATTCACACGGCGAAGGAAACCGCGGAAGAATCCGCTGCTCGCATCCTCGGCAAGCTGGAACAAATGGGTTTGCTCGAGGCGGCGCATGAGCCGGCCTATTCGCCGGAAGAAGCTGCCAAGATTCACGAGCGGCTCACCAAGCTCGGCTACATTGAATAGCGCGCAGAGCGGGCTTGTCGCCCGTTCTGCTGCGTTTGTATTTTGAACCTGGAATCACTTTGTTGAAAATCACCGAAAGCCGCTTGCGGTGCCCAACTTCTGCGGCCTTTCCTTCCGCGCCCATCTCTTCTGTGGAGACGGCGCGCGCGTGAACCCCGCTCTCATTCTCGCCACTGGCGCATTCATCGGGTTCCTCATCGGACTCACCGGTCTGGGCAGCGGCTCGATGCTCACGCCGATCCTGGTGCTGGGCGGTATGCCGGTGGCCAACGCCGTCGGAACCAGCCTGGTGTTTTCCTTTTTTACAAAAATCTCCGGCAGCATCAGTTTCTGGCGGCGCGGGCTGGTGCACAACGAAATCGTGCGCGACCTGGCCATCGGCAGCCTGCCCGGCGCGCTTGCCGGGGCGTTTATTCTGCGTTACCTGGCCCTGCGCAAGCCGCAGGTGGTGGATAGCGTGATGCTGCGCATGCTGGGCTTCACTTTGCTGGTCGTCGGCCTGCTGATGTTTGCGCGCATGATGCCCGCCCGCCTGCGCCCGCGCATGGTGGATCGCACCCTGCCGTTCCGTTCCTGGCAGCGCACGGCGGTGATTATTCTGGTGGGATTCGCCACCGGCCTGGTGGTGACGCTTACTTCGATTGGCAGCGGCGCGGCGCTGGTTCCCGCGATGGTGCTTTTTTATCGCTTGGACTCGGGCACGCTGGTGGGCACCAACGTCTTTATGGGAGTGCTGCTGGCCGCGGTGGCGGCACTGCCCCACGCTGGACTCGGTCACGTAGACTTGCGAGCCGTCGTGTTGCTGCTCGCCGGGTCCGTTCCCGCGGTGTGGCTTGCTTCGCGCTTGCACGGACGCATCCACAGCTCCATCCCCGAAGCCATCATTGCGCTCGCACTGCTGGCCCTGGGCCTGCGCATTTTGTTTTTGTAACGTGACTCCCGGCGCTCAACGTTTTGTTTCGACACCTCAATCTTAACTAATACGAGGCAGGGGTGAACCTGCGTGTCCGCCTGCGCAAGACGGCACATCCGCAAGCACAGATCTGGCCCTGCCGTGGTGTTGTGAAATCCGCGCGGTCACTGGATTGCATCACTAGCCACTGGTCACTCGCCACTGCTATGATGCTTCGGACAATTTTGTATTCCACTACAAGGATGGCGACTTGAAAGTACTGATCACCGGCGGCGCGGGATTTGTGGGATCACATCTGGCGGAACTGCTGCTCAAGCAGGGCGACGAGGTGTGGTCGGTGGACGACCTCTCTACCGGCTCGATTGAGAATCTGGACCACCTGAAGGCCCACGACAATTTCCACCACGCCACGGAGAGCATTTTGAATGTGCCGCGCATCGCGGAAATGGTGGACCGCGTGGACGCCATCTTCCACATGGCCGCGGCTGTCGGTGTGCGCCTGATCGTGGAAAGCCCGGTGCGCACCATCGAAACCAATATCCGCGGCACGGAAATCATTCTCGATCTCGCCGCAAAAAAGAAAAAGCTGGTGATTATTCCCTCCACGTCGGAGGTGTACGGCAAATCCACCAAAGTGCCCTTCTGCGAAGACGACGATCTGGTGATGGGCGCAACCGTCAAAGGCCGCTGGAGCTACGCCTGTTCAAAAGCGATTGACGAATTCCTGGCGCTGGCTTACTGGAAGGAAAAAAAGCTGCCGGTGATTGTGATTCGCCTGTTCAATACCGTGGGGCCGCGGCAGACCGGCCGCTACGGCATGGTGCTGCCGAATTTTGTGCGCCAGGCGCTGGCCGGCCAGCCCGTGACCGTCTACGGCACCGGGAAACAATCCCGCTGCTTTGGCTATGTGGGCGACGTGGTGGGCGCGCTGGCGAAATTGATGCGCACCCCGGAAGCGGTGGGCAATGTGTTTAACGTGGGCAGCAATGAAGAAGTCACCATCGAGCAACTTGCCCAGCGGGTGATCCAACTAACCGGCAGCAAATCGCAAATCCAGTACATCCCCTACGACCAGGCGTATGAGGAAGGCTTTGAAGATATGCTGCGCCGCGTCCCGTCGCTCGAGAAGGTCAAGAAATTCATCGGATACGCGCCCACCACAAAACTCGATGAAATTATCAGAAGTGTGGTGGATTTTGAGCGCCAGCGCACGGCTGGCGTCGCATCCGTTTCACGTTAGCTCTTCAGAGCCTGCTGACGCGCCGCCTTCGCATCTTTCTGAGTCCGGCCTGCTTTTGTCGGGACAAAGAATCTCAATTTCGATTCCGTCCCCAAGTCAGTGGCAGGCAGCTGTGGCTCTGGAGCAATAATCCGTCCCGAGATTGTTTTGTGGGAGGGGCATCCAGGCTACCATCCCGGACCACACTTGCCCCCGGTGCCCCGCTCTGCGTTTTGCGCTGACCCGCCCGCGCCATGCTAAAATACTTCCAACAGTAGGCCCGTAGCTCAGTTGGTTAGAGCGCTACCTTGACACGGTAGAGGTCTGCGGTTCGAGTCCGCACGGGCCTACCATGCAATCGCTTACGAGCTATTCTTCGGCCTATTCGCGGTGTTTCACTGGGTGTGCTTTTTGTAAACAACTCTGCGCCAGCAGGTTGACGGTCTCCCCGCCAAAGTTCAGCGAAGAACGACCAGTTCGGCGCCAAATAGTTCTTGCTGATTACTCCTCCTGCTGGGCCTGTGCCCGAAACGATTCAACTCTGGCGCGCAACCCTGCCTGCAATCTGGCTGCCTCTGCCTTCGCAAAGACCAACCCGCCGCGCGCGGCTTCCACCAATTCTTGGCTTCCCCATTTGCTCCGCATTAACCCTGTGGCGGAGTGTCCCTGTGATTTCAGAAGCAGGTGGCCAATCTCGTGAGCAATTCCGCAGCCGAGCACGGAAGCAAGGGGCACCCTGTATTCCTCCGCAAGGTAGACCGCCCGTTCAAGCGACACACTAAGACGGTTGCCAAACTGGTCTGAGCTCGGCACTGTTGCGTAGCCGAGCGCCGTTCTGCTGAGCTTCGCAGTGAACCGCGCCTGAATCACAAGCACGAAACCATTGGGCGGCAGCGCCAAACGGCACGTCTCGGCGACGGGCTGTGCTTGTGCCCACATCGAACAATCACTCCACAAGAGGCCAATACCCGATCTGTGCAACACGCCGGCAGCGACGGCCATTGCTTCGTGCAACTGCGCAGATTCCAAGCCACTCAGGTTGTACGCCAGGACATGGATCGAAAGCGGGGTTCCAGAACCCACCTCTCGACGAGGATGCGCCGCACAGGGGATTTCATAAACCAGGAACTCTGCCAAAAGGAGCAGAAATTTCGGGAAGGATTTCATCGGCCTTGCCTCGCAAAGGGATTGCGTGGCTTGGGTGAGAATGCGGACGAATCTCAAGTACCTCAATGGCAGGAGGCTGATATGGGGCAAAGAAAGCTATGAGACGATAAGCGATTGTCGAATCGTGGCTTGCGGTGCGTTATGACAGTTGACAACTATAGGCTTGACTAAGTGAGTCGTGCTAAACTCCGTTCAGTCCCTTCCCGCGCCTACCCTAGTGCAGGTCCGCTGTGGCTCCTTACCGCTTTGGCGTGTTCGAGTTTGACGCTCCCGCCGGGGAACTGCGCAAACAGGGTGTCAAGGTTCACCTGCAAGGCCAGCCGATCGAGATCCTCACCCTGCTGCTGGAGCATCCCGGCGAAGTGGTCACCCGCGAAGAACTGCAGAAAAGGTTGTGGCCTGCCGATACGTTTGTCGAATTCGACGCTGGGTTGAATGCAGCAATCAAGCGCCTGCGCACGGGGCTCAGTGATGACCCCATCACGCCTCATTACGTGGAAACCGTTCCGCGCAAAGGATATCGCTTTGTAGGGAACTTGATTGGCGCTGATCGTGGTCATACTGACTCTCAAACAGGATTACGAGATGCTCGATTGCGAAGGCAGTGGCGTTGGTGGCTGCTTCGGGCGAGTGTTCTAGCCGTCGTGACTATGGGCGCATTAGCAATCCGCTCCGTACTTGAGTTTGGAAAAGCTAAACCCATTTCTCAGGGCGACACTATTCTCCTAGCGGACTTTGTGAACCGAACTGGAGACAATGTGTTCGACGGGACCCTAAGGCAGGGGTTGGCCTTCCACCTCGCCCAATCGCCTTACTTCAACCTCTCCAATGATGATCGCGTTCGGCAAACCCTCCAGCAAATGAATCGCCCAGCGGAGGAGCCTGTTGTGGGAGACGTGGCCAGGGAAGTTTGTCAGCGGCAGAATTTGAAAGCAATGCTCGCCGGCGAGATCGTCCAGATGGGCAGTCACTATGCAATCACGCTAAACGTGGTCAACTGTTCCACCGGCGAATCCCTCGCAACGGAACAAACAGAAGCAAGCCGCAAGGAAGAAGTCTTGGGCGCCATGAGCAGATCGGCTTCGCGCCTCAGGTCAAAACTCGGCGAGGCCATCGCCTCCGTCCGCAGGCTGGACAAACCGCTGGAAGAAGCAACTACCTCTTCACTGGAAGCACTGCAGCAATTCAGCCTCGGAGTGGAAATGCAGGGTCGAGGGAAGGTTCGGGATTCCTTACCTTACTACCTGCGAGCGATCGAGATCGACCCTGATTTTGCGCTGGCCTATATGCGCCTCGGAGCCGTTTACTTAAACCTTGCGGAGCTTGAGAAAGCGCGCAAATATCGGGCAAGAGCATATGAACTCCGGCATCGCGTTAGCGAGCGGGAACGCCTGCGCATAAGCGCAGGTTATTACATTCGTGTTACGGGTGAGCTTGAGAAAGCTCGTGAGACCCACGAACAAATCATCGCTCTGTACCCAGCGAATCCCGGAACCCGCAACAATCTAGCTGTAATTCTCAGTGCGCAAGGTGACCTTGATGGCGCCATACGAATACTTCGTCAAGAGTTGGCCTTGTTTCCAAATCAAGCTGTTACTTATACCAATTTGGCGTTCTATTTAGCGCTTGTCGGCCAGCTACAAGAGGCAAGGGCGCTTTTGAACGAACAGATATCCCGCGGAATTGAGACCAGCTACACCTATTCATCCCTCTATGTAATAGCGTTTCTGAAGGATGACCATGCAGGAATGAACCAAAGTGTTGAGTGGTTCAAGGACAAGCCAAACAAATACGAGTTGATCAACATTCAAGCGAATGTTGCGGCATTCGAGGGCAAGCGTGAGGAATCACGGGGCTTGCGACGCCGGGCTGCTGAATTGGCGATGGGGCATGGCCACGCGGAGTTCTCCGCAAGCTCACTGGCTGGTGCGGCGGTGAACGAAGTCCATTTCGGGAATTGTCCACGAGCGATCAATTTGATCGGAACTGCACTGCTCAGAAACCGGTCAGCGGCCCTGCATGGTGCGGCCTATGTTTACGCCCTATGTGCAGAGGCTCCCCGCGCTGAAGCTCTCCTCAGCGAAATCCACAGCCGTTCTCCGTCAAATACATGGGATAGTGAGGTGTTCTTTCCCGAGATCCGCGCAATACTGGAAACCAACCGCGGTCAAAATGCAAAAGCGATCAAAATGACTAGTGAGATAGGTCGATATGAGCGGGTATCGTTCACTCCCGCATACACGCGAGGAATGGCATACTTGAGGGCAGGATCTGCCAAGGAAGCTGCTACCGCCTTTCAGAAGATAGCGGCCCCCGCCAGCGTTGCTTCACGCTGTTTGGGTGACACGTTGGGAGAGTTTCCCTTGGGCTGGCATTCCGTCCTGGCGGCAATTAGCCACCTGCAATTAGGCAGGGCCTACGTACTCATGGGTGATCGTGAGAAGGCCCAAGAGGCTTACCACCGGTTTTTTCAGGTGTGGAAGGACGCCGACCCAGACATTCCGGCCCTCAGAGAAGCCAAAGCAGAGTACGCGAAACTAATGAGCAAAATCGTGGAGTGAACTTCGGTGGCAAAATCGAGGTGTGCGACAATTCGCCGTTCCCCGCGGAGCCGGGGATGAGTCCGGTGATCCAGGACGTGCAACTCTTCGCCGCTGCATCGGCGTCCGGAGCCGTGGTGACTACGGTGGCGCCCAGGGCGCACCTGCAGCGAAGTTTTCGCATTGACAATTTGCGACTCGGCGATGCGCAAGCCCGGCCGGGGGCCTTGCGTTAGACCATCTCGGCTTGCGCAATTTGCTTGTCTATTCCTTGCTTCAGGCAACCTGTCTCTGCGGGCCAGTTCTCCCACAGGAGCAAACAGCAGAGGCCCGTGCTCCTCGCGGCAGATTTCTCAGCGTTTCGTTTGCGGGAGCATCCCGATTTGTTGCAGCAGGCTCAATTCGTCGAAGGCTGACCACTCCTCCTTGATCTTGCCGTCCGCCACGCGCCAAATGGTAATCCCGCGGGTGTGAATCTTCCTGGAGGCGGCCGGATCGCCGCTGTTCTCCTTGACAGTTCCTTTTCCGGTCCAGAGCACGGCGACCAGGTCGCCCTCAGCCAGAATTTTGTCCACGGTCATCACCAGGTCAGGGATGGCCTGCACCCACATCTGTGCGGCCGCCTGATCTTCCTTCAGCCCAGCGTCTCGCGTCTGGCCATGGTTGACGAAATCCGCGGCGTAGATTTCGTTGGCTGCCTCAAATTTCCCCTGATTGAAAATCTCGTTGAACACACGCTGGGCAACGGATTTGTTCTTTTCCCCCGGCCCGGGGAAATACCCCAACTGACCGAGGATTTCGAGTTCATTGTAGGTCGTCCATTCTTCGGCAATCTTGCCATTGGAGAAACGATAGATCGTGGTTCCCGAAGAGAGCAGCTTCCTTCCGGTCGCCGGCATACCGCCGTACGGTCCGTCATTGGTACCGCGACCCGTGTAAAGGATGGCGACTTTATCTCCTTCGGCCGTCATGTGGTCCACGGTCATCATCAGGTCGGAACATGCGATGCGCATGCCCTTGGCGGCTTTGATTTCCTGCTCCAATGTGTAATCTCTGCGGTCCACGTGCTTGACGAAATCCTTGGTATACAACTCGGCAAAGAGTTCATACCGGCCCCGGTTGAGAATGTCGTCGAAGATTCGTTGCGCGACGGCCTTGTTCTTTTGCAGCTCTCCCTTGCTGGCAAAGCTCCCCGGGGGCATCAGCGTTGCCACCGCAACCAGAAACAGCACACACCTGAGTTTCATCAATCGGCTCCTTTTGGGGGGGCCGCGGCTGACTTTGAATACGGGCCGCGCGTGGAGAAGTTTCAGCGGAAGGCGAAGCTCACATATGCTGTATTTCCGCGGCTCTGCCGAAGTATGATGGTGCGGGCGGGCCCGGCGCATTCGCCGTCAGGTCCGGCTCAGGGTGAACCGGTTCAATCTGCGCGAACGTCGCACACACGAGGGGAGTGATTTGAGTTTTCCAGAAAGTCCAGGAGGCCAAGGATGCGTTCCAAAACGGCCCATTCCTCGCCATCCGCAGAGAGCGTGCGTGCCAGCATGACCGTGGAAGGCCTGCGTCTCGATTTTGAACATCACTTGCGCTACACGCTGGCCAAGGACCGCTACACGGCCACGCAGCGCGACCGCTACTATGCGCTGGCGCTGGCGGTACGCGACCGCCTGATCCAGCGCTGGCTGGCCACTCAGCAGACCCATCACGATAAGAAGGTCAAGCGCATCTATTATCTCTCGCTGGAATTCCTGATCGGACGCCTGCTGGGAAACAACATCATCAACCTGCGCATGGAGCAACTGTGCCAGCAGGCGCTGGCCCATCTGGACGTGGATTGGAACGACCTGGTGGAGTACGAAGTGGACGCGGGCCTGGGCAACGGCGGTCTTGGCCGCCTGGCCGCGTGCTTTCTGGATTCCATGGCCACGCTGAACCTGCCGGCCATCGGCTATGGGTTGCGATACGACTTCGGAATGTTCAGCCAGCGGATCGCCAATGGTTACCAGGTCGAGCAACCGGACGAATGGCTCAAGCTCGGGTACCCCTGGGAAATCGCGCGGCCCGAGTTCTCCTTTGAAGTGCAGTTTGGCGGCCAGGTAGTGCTGCGCCCCGGCCCGAACGGGCACCAATGGCACTGGGTGGATACGCGGCACGTGGTCGGGATTCCCTACAACTTGCCAGTGGTGGGCTACGGCGGAAGCACTGTGAACACATTGCGGTTGTGGTCCGCGAAAGCCGCCGAGGAATTCGACCTGGAAGATTTCAACCGCGGTTCCTACGTGGACGCGGTGGAAAGCAAGGTGCAAGCGGAAAACCTGACCAAGGTCCTCTACCCCAACGACAACGTCTACGAAGGGCAGGAGCTGCGCCTGAAGCAGCAGTATTTTTTCGTGTCCTGCTCGCTGCAGGATATCCTGCGCCGATTCAAGACCGGTCAGGAATCCTGGGAATATTTTCCGGATCGCGTCTTCCTGCAGCTCAATGACACTCACCCCTCCCTGGTGATTCCCGAATTGATGCGGCTGCTGATGGACCGAGAAGGACTGGGATGGGATCAGGCCTGGGAAATCACCGTAGCCTCGACCGGCTATACCAATCACACCATCCTGCCGGAAGCGCTGGAGAAATGGCCGGTGGCCATGCTGGAACGGCTTTTGCCCCGCCACCTGCAGATCATCTACGAAATCAACGCGCGTTTCCTGCGCGATGTTTCTTCGCGCTACCCGATGGATATTGACCGCCTGCGGCGGATGAGCATCATTGACGAGGATCACGGCTCCCGCGGCGTGCGCATGGCGAATTTGTCCATTGTCGGCGCCTCTTCGGTGAACGGCGTCGCCAAGCTGCACACCGAATTGCTGAAGACGCGCGTGCTGCGCGACTTCGCCGAGTTCTGGCCGGAAAAATTCAACAACAAAACCAACGGAATCACGCCGCGGCGCTGGCTGCTCAAAGCCAATCCGGATCTGGCCGCGCTGATCACCTCCGCGCTGGGCGAGCACTGGATCACCGACCTGCAACAGCTTCGCGGCCTGGAGCCCTTGAGCGAGGATGCGGCGTTTCAGGAGAAGTTCCGCGCCGTCAAGCGCAAGAACAAGCAGTCGCTGGCCAACTACATTTCGGCGGAAACGGGCATTCCGGTCTGTCCCGACTCGCTGTTTGATGTGCAAGTCAAACGGCTGCACGAATACAAGCGCCAGTTGCTGCTGGTTCTCTACATCATCGTGCTCTACAACCGCATCAAGCATCAGCCGGACCTGGACATTGCCCCGCGCACCTTTGTTTTCGCGGCCAAAGCGGCTCCCGGCTACGCCATGGCCAAGCTCATTATCAAACTGATTCACCAGGTCGCCGAGGTCATCAACCGCGATCCCCAGGTCAAGGACCGGATCAAGGTCGTATTCCTGCCGAACTACCGCGTGACCCTCGCCCAGCGGATTATTCCCGCCGCCAACCTCAGCGAGCAGATTTCTTTGGCGGGAACCGAAGCCTCGGGGACGGGCAACATGAAGCTGCAACTCAACGGAGCGCTGACCATCGGCACGCTGGACGGGGCCAACGTCGAGATCCTCGAAGAAGTCGGCAGCGAGAACATCTTTATCTTCGGCATGACCGCGCAGCAAGTCGAAGAAAAGCGCGGCAGCTACCATTCGTGGGAGATCTACCATCAAGATGAGGAAATCCGGCACGCGCTGGAAATGATCGAGCGCGACTTTTTCAGCATGATGGAGCCGGGAATCTTCCAGCCCATCCTGCATGCCCTGCTCGATGGCGGCGACCACTACATGCTGCTGGCTGATTTGCGCAGCTACATTCAGTGCCAGGAACAGGTGGACCGCAACTTCAAGGATCCGGCCACATGGGACCGCAAGGCGATTCTCAACGTGGCGCGCGCGGGTAAGTTCTCCACCGATCGCGCCATCCAGGAATACGCCACGCAAATCTGGCGCGTCGAGCCGTGCGAGATTAACCACCTCGACCAGACGAAGCACGCGTAAAGCAGTCCCTTTTGCTGGTACAGGACGCGCCTGCTGCGACTTGCAGCAGCCGCTGCTACGAATTGCAACGCTGCATTTTGCGATGCCAACCGGTTGACTCTGTTGCGGATGGCTCCACGCATTGCAATCCGCAACGCGCGGCGTGATTGAAATCTGCAACAACCCCTGCCTGCGCAGATTTTGGTCTGCGCGCGTATCGCTCGTCGCCAACATCCGGAAACCGCGCCCTTTGTTCCACTTGCCTCCGCGCTTTTTCTCGCGCACCTCCTGCCGGCCGCTTGGCCATGCGCGTGCCTTTTACAAAGGTGCAACGCAAGCATGACCGGCAAGCGCACAACGGGGCCGGTCGGGAGGTGGTTATGACAGTCCTTCTGGTACTGGCGACGTTTGTGGTTTTTCTGCTGCTCGATTATCTCTACAGCCGCGAACCGGCGCAGCACCCAGCCCAGCCGGCGCACGAGCCGGCGATGCGTCTTCGCCCCGCTTACGTGGGCGGCTTCATCGTCCCCGATAACCTGAGCTATCACCCGGGCCACACCTGGGCCCTGCAGGAAAGCCCAGAACTAGTGCGCGTCGGCATGGACGACTTTGCCGCGAAACTGCTGGGCACGGTAAAGCATGCCAAGGCGCCCGCCCGCGGCCAATGGGTACGGCAGGGGCAGCCGGTGTTTGCCTTCAACCGCGACGGCCAGGAAACACAACTGGTTTCCCCGGTCGAAGGAATCGTGACCGAGGTCAACCAGGAGTTTTTCGCTGAGCCCAACGCGGCAACTCATGATCCCTACGGCCAGGGCTGGCTGATGAAAGTGCAGTCGCCCGATTCAGGACTGAACTTCCGCAACTTGCTGCGCGGCGAAGTGGCACGCAAGTGGATGGAAGAAGCGTCGGCGCGGCTGATGGCGCGCATGCCGGAGATGGCCGGCGCAGTGGCCCAGGATGGCGGCCCGGTGGTGAGCGATATTTGCAGCGCGCTCCCGGATACGGATTGGCAGAAGCTCACGCACGAATTTTTCCTGTCTTGAACCTGAATCTCCCTCCTCCGTCCTTCCGGCAGCAGGCCGGCCGGAAGGACGGATTCGTTTCTTCTGAGGCAAGCATGAGCCGGCCTTCCACTTGCTGTAATTCGCAACTGGTCTATTTGGCGCAACGGTTTGTGCGCTGAAATCCGCATCATTTTCACCCTCGGACCCCGCGCCCGGCATCCGCTCATGCAGTAACACATGTATTTGCAATTACTTAAGAAGCATTCGCGGTCGTTGCAAAACATCGCGCGGGTGGCACCGGGATTGCCCCTTGGGTCGCAGGGGGGGCTGGAGGTGCTGTATGGCCAGAGCCCTTCTATACGATGCGACTCTGTGTATTGGTTGTAAGTTGTGTGAGCAAGCCTGTGCAGAAAGAAATCTTCTCCCGTACAACGACGCGCTAGCCGCCCAACCGCGCCTTTCGGCCTACAAACTCACCGCCGTCCTTACCAAGGGCGACAAGTACATGCGACGCTTGTGCATGCACTGCGCCGACCCGACTTGTGCTTCGGTGTGCCCGGTGGGCGCCTTCCAAAAAACGGCCCTCGGCCCAGTCACTTACGACGCCAACAAATGCATGGGCTGCCGCTATTGCATGATGGCTTGCCCGTTTCAGGTGCCCGCCTACGAGTGGGATAAACAGCTCCCCATCGTTCGCAAGTGCGACTTCTGCGCTGACCGCGTCTCCGGGGGCGGCGTCACTGCCTGCACGGAAATTTGCCCCACCGGCGCCACCAAGTTCGGCGACCGCGATGAACTGATTGCCGAAGCGCGCCAGCGCTTGAAGGATCAGCCGGGTGACTACGTGCAACACATCTACGGTATCGAGGAAGTAGGCGGCACCTCCGTATTGCTGCTGAGCGGGGTGCCCTTCGACGAGTTCGGTTACAAAACCGATCTGCTGCACGAGCCCATGCCGATGCTCACCTGGCGAGTGTTGCGGCATATTCCCGATATCGTTGCCATGGGTTCCGTTTTGCTCGGCGGAATCTGGTGGATCACCCATCGCCGCGACGAAGTGGCCGCCGCGGAAGCGGGCGGAAAAGCGAGGGCCACATGAAATCCAACCGGGCCATACCGAAAATGGGCTTGTGGCCGGCCCTGTTCCTTCTGTTGAGTGCCTTGGGAATTTACGTCACCTACATCCGCGTCATGTATGGACTCGGCGGCTCCACCAACCTGCGCGATTCCTTTCCGTGGGGCTTGTGGGTGGGCTTCGACGTATTGTGCGGGGTGGGGCTGGCGGCCGGGGGCTTTACGCTGGCGGCCATCGTGCACATCTTTAATATCGAGCGCTACAAGCCGATTCTCCGTCCCACCATTCTTACCGCCTTCCTCGGCTACCTGCTGGTGATTGTGGCACTGATGTTCGATCTGGGCCGTCCCTACCGCATCTGGCATCCGCTGATCATGTGGAACCCGCGTTCGGTGATGTTCGAAGTGGGCTGGTGCGTCACGCTCTATACCAGCGTGCTGGCGCTGGAATTCGCGCCTATGGTGCTCGAGCGGTTCGGCTGGGCCAAACCGCTGCGCTGGCTGCGCGCGGTTTCCATTCCCATCGTGATTGCCGCGGTGATTTTATCCACCTTGCACCAGTCTTCTCTTGGCAGTTTGTACTTGATCGTGCCCGGCAAGTTGCATCCGCTGTGGTACACGCCGCTGCTGCCGCTGCTGTTTTTTGTTTCGGCCATCAGCGTCGGATTTGCCATGGTGATTTTCGAATCCTGGCACAGCAGCCGGGCTTTTGGGCGGCAGCTCGAAATGCCGTTGCTCACCAGCCTGGGCCGCAACCTGGCCATTTCCCTGATGTTCTACCTTGCCATCCGGTTCGTGGATCTGTTCCGCCGCGGGGTTCTGCACGAGGCGTTTCAGAACACGCGGGAAGCGCAGTTGTTCTGGCTGGAAATACTGCTCATGCTGGCCCCGATGATTCTGCTTTTCCGCCAGCAGACGCGCTTACTGGGGCGCCGCCTGTATTTCTGCGCCGTGCTGGTGATCCTGGGATTCGTGACGCACCGGCTGAACGTGAGCGTAACCGGAATGGAATGGGGCAGCGGGCAGACCTACGTCCCGCGCTGGACCGAAGTGATCGTAACCTTGTGGATCATTTCGCTGGGCTTCGCGATTTTCCGTTTTGTCGCGCAGCGGTTCCCGGTGTTCGAGCCGCACCCTACAACGGCGCGCATGTAGCGCCCAACAATTTCCTTCGCCGCGCAGATGGAACAACACGATGTGGCCCTGGCTCCGCTTTTGGATGCCGCCCCGTAAAGGTCTCGCAGTCAAGCTGGCCGCCAGCCTGGTGGTCAGCATGGCCTTGCTGTTTTCCGTGCTCGGCTACCTCAACTGGCGCTGGCAACGGCGGCAGGCGGAAGAATTGGTGTTGCAAGCGGCCGAGCGGGTGAGCAACGTGGTTCGCCGCAGCACGCGAGATCACATGTTGCGCAACGATCGCGAAGCGCTAGCCCGCCTGGTGCAGGACCTGGGCCAGGAGCCCGGCATCCGCCGCATCCGCATCATGGACGAATCCGGCGGCGTGCGCTTTTCCACCGAAGCGCAGGAAGTGGGCCAGAAAATGGATCAGCGCTCGCCTGCCTGCATCCGCTGCCACGCGCAACCCCAAGCGCAAACCCGGCTCGAGCGCCGCGAACGCGTCCGCATCTTCGACGATTCCGGCGGTGAACGCGTGCTGGGCGTCATTCACGCCGTAGAAAACGAGCCGGCCTGTTCCAATGCCGCCTGCCACGCCCATCCTGCCGGGCGGCGCATCCTTGGCGTGATCGACACGGATCTCTCCCTGGCCACCGCCGACGCGCAAATCGTCCGCCAGCAGCAACAGGCGCTGGCCTTCACCCTCAGCGCGCTTCTTCTGGTTTCCCTGATCAGCGTGGGATTCATCTGGCGCGTGGTGCACAAGCCGATTTCCCAGCTCACCACCGGGACGCGCCGCGTGGCCCAGGGCGACCTGGACTTCCGCATCCCCGTTCACTCCAGCGACGAACTGGGCGTGCTGGCCGATTCCTTCAATGCCATGACCACGCAATTGGCCACAGCGCGGCAGGAACTGACGGGCTGGGCGCGCACCCTGGAAGACCGGGTGGATGCAAAAACCCGCGAACTCACACGCGCGCATGAGCAAATGCTGCAGACCGAGAAAATGGCGTCCATCGGCAAGCTGGCCGCGGTGGTGGCGCACGAGATCAATAACCCGCTGGCCGGTATCTTGACCTATACCAAGCTGCTGCAGAAGTGGCTCGATAACGGGTCATGGGGGAGCCGCTCCAGCCAGACGCGCTCTTCGCTCGAGCTGATCGAAAGCGAATCCCGGCGCTGCGGGGAAATTGTCCGCAATCTGCTGACCTTTGCCCGCGCAGCGCCCCTGAACATGGAAGCGACCGCGCTCAAGGACGTGGTTGACCGCGTTGTCCGCCTGGTGCAACACAAGCTGGATCTGTCCGGCGTAGAAGCACACCTGCTGTTGCCGGTGGATTTGCCGCCGGTGGAATGCGATCCCTCCGGGGTCGAGCAAATCCTGCTGGCCTTGGTGATGAATGCCGTGGAGGCCATGCCCCGCGGCGGCAATCTCTGGATTGAAGCCCGAGCGCGCTCCCCAGAAGAAATGCAGATCGAGGTGCGCGACGACGGCACCGGCATGACCCCCGAGGTGCTGGAACATGTTTTCGATCCTTTCTTTACCACCAAAGAGCGGGGACACGGCGTCGGCCTGGGACTGGCCGTCACCCGCACGCTGGTAGACCGGCATCAAGGCAAAATCGAAGTCCGTTCCGAAGCCGGGCATGGCACACGTTTCATCGTGACCCTGCCCCTTCATTCAACCCCCGCCGCTCAGAAAGAAGCGGCCGCCGCAGCGCCCCAAGCGAGGTGAGTTGTGGAACCGAAAGGAAAGCTTCTCATCGTGGACGATGAACTGATCGTCCGCGATTCGCTGGAAAAATGGTTCAGCGAAGAAGGGTACGACGTGACCACCGCCGATGGCGCCAGCTCCGCCTTGACCCTGCTGGCCGGCAACCATTGGGACGTCGCCTTGATTGACATCAAGATGCCCGGCACCGACGGCATTACCCTGCACCAGCACCTCCACGAAATTGATCCCGCGCTGCTCACCATCATCATGACCGGGTATGCTTCGGTGGAAACCGCCGTACAGGCGCTGAAGAACGGCGCATTCGACTACATCACCAAGCCCTTCGACCCGGAAGAAGTGTCGCACCTGGTGCGCAACGCCATCCTGCAGCGCCGCGCGGAACGCGAGAACGTCGCGCTACGCGCGCAAGTAGCGCAACTCGCGCCCGGCGGCTCCAGCCTGGGCCGGCCTTGGGGCATCATCGGGCAGAGCGCGGCCATGCGCCGCGTGCTCGATGCTATCGAAACCGTCGGCCCCACCGACGCGACGGTGCTGATCACCGGCGAAAGCGGTACGGGAAAGGAAATGATCGCGCGGGGAATCCATCTGGCCAGCCCGCGGCGTTTTCATCCCATGGTCCCGCTGCATTGCGGCGCGCTTACGGAAACCCTGCTGGAATCCGAACTGTTCGGCCATGAAAAGGGGGCCTTCACCGGCGCGCAATATCGCAAGAAAGGGAAGTTCGAACTGGCCGAAGGCGGCACCGTATTCCTCGACGAAATCGGCGATATCAGCCTGAAAACGCAAACCGATTTGCTGCGTGTCTTGCAGGAGCATGAGATCTGTCGCATCGGCGGCGCGCAGCCCATCAAAGTTGATTTCCGTTGCATTGCCGCCACCCATCGTCCCCTGGAACAGTTGATCGAAGAAGGCCACTTCCGTCCCGACCTTTACTACCGCTTGAACGTGTTTCACATCGAGGCTCCGCCGCTGCGCGAACGGCGCGAAGACATCGCGCTACTGGCCGCGCATTTCGTGAAGCATTTTGCTCAGGCCATGAACAAGCCCATCGCCGGCGTGGCTCCCGAAGTGCTGGCCCGGCTGCAGGCGCATAGCTGGCCGGGAAATGTGCGGGAGCTGGAAAACGCCATCGAACGGGCCATGGTAGTGGCCAAGCCTCCCGAACTCACCGTGGCGGATCTGAACCTGAAAGTGCAAGCGCCTCCGGAAACGCTGCACTCCCTCGAGGAAGTCGAGCGCGCGCACATCCTGCGGGTCTTGGAAGAATGCCACGGCAATCAGACCCGCGCGGCTGAACTGCTCGGGATTGACCGCGTCACGCTGTACCATAAGCTGAAGCGGTACGGCTGGAAACGCGCGCTGGTGGAAACGCACTCTTAGGAGTGCGGAAAGCCCATGAATGCGATTCGCGTGATCGGCGTAGGGCGCGTCTCGTTGCAGATTCTCGCCGATTTGTGCTCCGACCTGGCCCGCGTTTTGCGCGTTCCTTGCTTGGTTATTCCCGATCGCTTCGATGCCGGCTTCGCCTTTCACCATGAGCGGCAGCAATTTCATTCCACCGCCATTCTGGCCCGGCTCGCGCAATCGGCTCCGCGCGATGGCGATGCCCTGCTGGCCGTGGCCGATGTGGACCTGTACATTCCCATCCTGAAATTCGTTTTCGGCGAGGCGCAAATCGGCCGGCAGAGCGCCGTGGTTTCCATCTTCCGCCTGCGCCAGGAATTTTACGGTTTGCCGCCCGATGAACTGCTGTTGCGCGGACGTGTTTGCAAAGAAGCGGTGCATGAGCTGGGCCACACCCTCGGCCTGCGGCACTGCGAAGACTATTCCTGTGTGATGGCGCCCTCCCACTCGGTCGAATGGGTGGACCTGAAACTCGACCGTTTCTGCAGCGACTGTCTTGCCAGTCTTCCTGTTGCCCCCACGAACGTTCTCCTGCAACGCTGAGTTCCCCTATGCTCTGCCGGGCGCGGAACACGAGCGTGCGGCACCGTGGTAGGATTCCCGCCGTCACATGGAAAATGGATCACTCGGCCGGTTGCGCGGATTTCTTCTGCTCATTCTGCTTCTGGGCTTGCTGGGTACGCTGGCCGAACTACTGATTGCGGGGCATACCGAAGACCTGCTGCAGTGGATTCCACTTACGCTGCTGGCCGCCGCGCTCGTGGTGCTGGCCTGGCATGCCCTTGCCCGGCAGAGCCGGTTTGCCCTGCAAGTCCTGCGCGCGGTGATGGCGATGTTTATCCTCGCGGGCTTCCTCGGCATCGCCTTGCACATGAAGGGCAAGATGGAGTTCAAGCAGGAAAGCGATCCCTCGTTGCACGGCTGGAAACTATTGCTGGCTTCGCTGGAAAGCAAGACGCCGCCGCCGCTGGCTCCGGGCGTGATGATCCAAATGGGTTTGCTTGGATTGCTCTATGCGTATGGGCATCCCGCGCTGCGCAAGCCGTCCGGCGGCTAGCTTTGGAACGGTGCGAAGGTCCCGCGCATCAAACTCACCAGGTTTTCGGCTGGGCGACAGGCATCTCAGGGTAAGCGCATCGAAAAAAGGAGAAAGTACAAATGAGAAGGAATTTGCTGGGCGTGGTGATGGGAATCGCCGCGGTGGGGCTGCCGCTCGCGGGCCCCGCACGGGCTCAGGTGGGCAAACCGGTCACGGTTATAGACGCCAACCGCGCCACCGAAGAGGAACTGAAGGCCATCCCGCAACTGAACGAAGCGATGGTCAAGGGCATTCTTGAAAAGCGGCCGTTTGCCAGCATCACGGAGTTGAACGCTGTCCTGACCCCCGCGCTTTCCAAAGAACAGGCCAGCGAGGTCTACAAGAAGATTTTCGTGCACATCAATCTGAACCAGGCGTCGAAGGAAGAAATCCTGCTTATCCCCGGCGTGGGAAACCGCATGCTGCGGGAATTCGAAGAGTACCGCCCGTACAACAACCTGGCGAAATTCGAAAAGGAAATCTCCAAATATGTGAAGGCGGATGAACTGGCCCGCCTCGAACAGTACGTGTTTGTGCCCGTCAACCTGAATACCGCCAGCGACGACGACTTGAACACCATCCCCGGCATGAGCCGCCGCATGCTGCGGGAGTTCAAGGAATACCGGCCGTACAAAACTATCGAGCAGTTCCGCAAGGAAATCGGCAAGTACGTGAATCCCAAGGAAGTGGCGCGCTTCGAGCGGTTTATCACTCTCGAGTAACGCGTCCTGCAGGCCGGAGAAATTGCGCCCCCTTGCGGAAGCTGCCGGGAAGGGAAGGCTGGGACGGCGGCGTTACCGCGCGTCGGGTGGCGGCGCGGCGTTGGTCAGGTAGGTGTGCGACATGCGGTCGTGCCAGGTCAGGTGGTCTTCGTCCCACGCCGACCACAGAAAGCCCAGCATCAGGCTGGCGGCGCTGACCACGTAACCGAAGGTGCGTTGCAGCAATTGAGGCTGCGTGGGCCCGCTGCCGTCAAAGCCCACCACGCGCAGCCCGCGGATCATCATGCCCGGCGTGATCCCGCCAAAATAGGTGAACAGCCCGAAGTACTGCACATAAAACAGGAAGTACGTCACGCCGAAAAGCGCCAGCTCCATTTTTCCAAAGGAAATTTTTCCGCCCAGCGAACTGAACACCACCAGAAACGCCAGGTACGCTGCAGTCACGAACGCGCCATCCAGCAGCCCAGCCGCGCGCCGCTCGCCCATTTCCGCGACGGGAACCAGAGGCGCGTGCGGGCGCTCTTCGCTCTCGGTGCCGGCAAAATCGAACTCCGGCTGAATCGCAACGATCTCCACGGCTTCCGCGCGCTGGCGCGCCGTTGTTCGCAGCGCGGCGCGCGGCGAAGGTTCTTCCGCGGGGATCTCCGCCGGGATGGTTTCTGCCGGCGGCGTATCCAGCGCGGCGCCGGAGAAGGCCAGATCGTTTTGCGGCTTTTCCGTCTCGGGTTCGGTGCGCGCGCGGTACGCTTCCACGCGGTTGGACAACTCGCGCCGCCAATCTTCGGATGCGATCACCGTGGGCGTCACATGCGTCCAGCGGGGTGCCACGGGAGCGCGGCCGTTCCCGGTCGCAACTTCAGCCGCCGCCGGTGCAAGCGCGGGGATTGCCGCTGGCGGCGATTCCGCTGCTGCGCTGCTCGCGGCTTCCCCATGCAACTGGCCAGCCGCCAGGACGCCTGTCCCCTCCAGCTCTTCCTCCGCAGCGACTTCCGGCTTGCTGGAAGCCATCCCTTCTGCCGCAGGCGCGCTTTCCGGCACGCTTATTTCGGTGGGCGGACTCGCCGCACTCGTGGTTTCCTGTAATTTCTCTTCTGATTCTTCCTTCACCGCGACCGGTTCTTTATCCATCACCGGCCAATCGAGTTCGGCCTTCAATTCCGTTTCCTGAATCACCGCCCGCGGCCGCGGTCCGGCCACGATCGTTTCATTGAATTTGTTCGCGCGCGGCCGGGGGCCAGCCACAATCGTTTCGTTAAATTTGTGTACGGGCGCGCGGTCGGGGATTTTTGCGGGCACCGGCGGAGGCGGTGCGACTTCCGCGGGCGCCACCGCAGCGGCCGGCGTGGAGGCCAGCTCCACGGCGACCTCGGTTTCGGGCTCGGCCACGGGAACTGATACGGCCCGCGGCAACGGGGAGCGTTTCGGCTTTGCCGCTTTTTGCAGTCCGCGCAGCACGTCACGCGCGATTTGCGCGCCCACGTCCACTTCGTTTTCGGCGCTGCTGGAAATTTCGTCGGGGAAGCTGGCATAACGCCGCCCCGGGGAAGGAGCGGCGGAGGCTGCGGCAGCGCGGGAGGGAAGCGCCGAGACACACACGTAGCACGTCTTCGCGTTCGCGCTATTCACTGCGCCACAATTTGGACAGTTCTGAAGCACTATGCCGTTTTTGCGCTGCGGAACAGTGCGCCTCCATCCTAACAAGCCCCCGCCGATGGCGCCGCCCGCTCCCGCAGCGTGTTTCGTATCAGGCAACAGCGCAGAAATGAAGTCGAGTCACGGCAGCGAAGAACTTCCCGGGGCTATTCCCCGGCTGGAATTGGGGAGACCGCGTCCTGCGCGAGCCTTGCTTGCACGATGCTGCAAATCGCAAGCGTGAAACCGAACAGGATCCACGGAACACCGGGGGACAGCCAGAAGAGCCGGGGAAGATAGCGAAGTGCGAGCAGCCAGACGGCCACGCCACCAAGCCCGCCCCAGGTGGCCGCCAGCCGCCAACGATTCTTCCACGGCTGATGAACAGCGCTTGCGCCTTGAAGGAAGAGACAGAATGGAATTGCCACGATCAGGTCCGCAAAGTAATGCTCTCCGGTACCCACTGTGGCCAGGCCTGCAAAGATCAGGAACACCAGTGCAATCCCACGCTCCCAGAAAGATAATCCCCGTGAATACCACCAGGCCAGGAGCACCCAGGCCAGGTGCAGAGAGGGCATCGCATTTCGCGGGCCCGCGAGATTGGTGAGGCTCTCGAGCAACAAGCGCGGGCCTTCCTCAAACGTGATCGGCTGCCAGGGGAATCGCGCTCCCAACAAATGCGCAGGGCCAATTGCCGGGAAGATGTTATAAAACACAATTCCCAACGGTCCGGCGCACAGAAAAGCAATCATCGATGGAATGGCCCAGGGGCTTCTGCGCACCAGGAGTCCTGCATAGGTAAACGCGATTGAAACAGGAATGGCTACGTAACACCACAAAGAAGCCGAGCGCAACCAGCGCCAGTGCTGAAACCATTGCCCCGTCAGGGCAGGAATCTGGAAGTACATGCTGATGTCGAAGGAGAGCAGATATAGATCGAAGACCCGCGACTGCGCCTTCTCCGTCCATTGCAAAAGGTCCGATGCGAAGTAGTCCGAACCGGCAAAAAGCACTGCCGGGACGACCGCCATGAGCAGTAGCCTGCGCCTTTCTTCTCCTCTTTCCCAGATCACATGGATCGCCATCACCAGCACGCTGCCCAGCCCAGTGAAGGAAGGCCAGGCCATGAGTTTCGGCGTAAGTCCCAGGACCATGAAGTCCAGCAAGGCAAAACCGGCCACAGCCCCCGCGACGTAGGCGGCCTCTTTCCAAGTAGCCTGGGTACGCAGGTGGATAATGGTGGCGGCAAGAAGCGCAAAAGCAAAATACGGAGAAACCATGGCCTCTACATAGAACTTCGCGCTGGCCGCCAGGGCGCACGCCACAACCACGGCCGCCAGAGTGAGAAGCCCTCTGAGGATCTGCTCAGGTTTCATAAACTGTTTAGTAACTTCGTTCCGCAAGACCGCACGAATCTACAGGATTCGCTTTGCCTTTTGCAATGCAACCGCGCCAGGATTTCCAAAATCAGCATGGGTATTGCACGCACGGTGATGGAAACTTTTCTCCCATGATTACGCGTCGAACGGCCGGAGGCGGCCTGTTTCTGATAGGATGCCTTTCTTGCGGTCTCAGACCATTCTCATGCATTTCTTTTTGGAGGAGTGATGACCACCACGCCCGTGGCGGTGTTGTTGGGCTTGAATCTTGTGTTGCTGCTTGCCGCCCTGATTCATTTTGATAAGTCTTACCGTAATCGAGATTCGCTGCTGCTGGCGGTGCTGTTCTTTTTTTCCGGGATGCCGGCGCTGATTTACCAAGTCGTGTGGCAGCGAGCCCTGTTTGCAGTTTACGGAGTTAACGCCGAATCCGTTGCTGTCATCGTTGCCGCGTTCATGCTTGGTCTCGGCCTCGGAAACCTGCTCGGTGGATGGCTGGCCACCCGTTATCCGCAGCATGCAGCGGTCATTTTCGGCGTCGCGGAAATCGGAATCGCCGTTTTCGGGCTGGCTTCCCTGGCTATTTTTGGTTTTGCGGCTGAACGCACCGCCGGAACCACTCTTCCGTATGTTGTTCTGTTCAGCTTTGCGCTGCTGTCGCTCCCCACATGCCTGATGGGAGCCACCCTTCCCCTGTTGGTCAGCCACCTGGTGAAGAGATCGGGTCGCGTGGGTGTCTCCGTGGCCCTGCTCTACTTTGTAAACACATTTGGCTCCGCGGTGGCCTGCTATTTCTGCGCGACGTTTCTGCTCGGTCAGTTCCAGATGTCCGGTGCAGTGCTTTTTGCGGCGTTGATCAATTTGGCTGTCGGCGCAACCGCTTACCTGTATGGACGAACCGCAAAAGTGGCCGCCGTTTCGTCGTCTCCCTTGCCTGCACCCCACGAAGACGGGGGGCATTCCAGATTCAAGGCGGCGCTGTGGATCGGGGCCATTTCCGGGTTTGTGGCCCTGGGATTCGAGATCGTGTGGTTCCGCATTTTTGTGCTGGCCTCTTCGGACCGCGCGCCCGCTTTCGCCTTGCTCCTGGCCACCTATCTCGGAGGGCTTGCCGCAGGCTCCTACTTTGCAGAACGACTCACATCGCTGAACGACGCGGCGACACGCAGGATGATTGGGTACCTGCTGATTGCAGGAGGCGTTCTGGCCAGTTATGTGCCCCCGGTTCTGGCGGCCTTCACCGCTCGTGGCATCCCGTTCCTGCACAGTGCGCCCATTTTTTTTCTCAATGCGGCCATGCTGGGAGCAGTGTTCCCCCTGGTGTGCCGCTTGGGCGTTTCCGCGGATGAGCGGGCCGGCCGCAACGTCAGCTACATCTACCTGGCAAATATCCTGGGTTCGGTTCTCGGAAGCCTGGGAATCGGCTTTGGGCTGATGCACTATCTCGGATTGCGGGACACATCGCTGGCGCTGGCCGGGGTCGCGGTTGTGTGCGGCGGGATCGTATTCTTTCTGGCAGAGAGTCGCTCGCGTGTTCTTGTCCCGCTCATGGCCGTGGGCTTGCTGGCCGTCTGGGGCGCGAAGCCCCTGTACTCCGGCGTGTTTGAAAAGTTGATTTTTGCGACCGCGCCTGAATCCCGCATTCCCTTCACCCGCGTGGTGGAGAACCGTGCCGGCGTGATTGGCTTGACGCGCGATCAAGCGGTGTTCGGCGGGGGCGTGTACGATGGCTACTTCAACACCGATCCCACCAACGACGTCAACTTGGTTGTACGCGCCTATGCCGTCAGCGCTTTTCACCCGGCTCCCCGGCGGATGCTGCTCATTGGCTTGGCCTCGGGTTCGTGGGCCCAGGCCCTCGCGCATCACCCGCAGGTCGAAGTCGTGGATATTGTCGAAATCAATCCCGGCTATATCAAGCTCATCGAGGAAAACCCTGTGGTCCGCTCCCTGCTGCGAAATCCTAAAGTTCGCATCATTTTCGATGACGGTCGCCGCTGGATGCTTGCGCACCCCGAAGAGAAATATGATCTGATTGTCGCCAACACAACCTTCCATTGGCGCGATCACAGTTCCAGCCTGCTTTCGGTTGAATTTCTGGAACGGATCCGGAAGCACTTGACACCCGGAGGCATCTACTACTGCAACACCACTGGATCCGATGGGGTCATCGCCACAGGCATGTCCGTCTTCCCGCATGCTCTGCGCGTGATCAATTTCATGGCATTGAGCGATGCGCCGATTCAGGTCAACAAGAACCGCTGGCGCGCCATCCTGGAGCAGTACACCATTGACGGGAAGCTGATTTTCGACCCATCCAATCCAAGGGCGGCCATGACAATCGGGCAATACATGGCACTTGCCGATTCGCTTGGTCCCGGTCCCCGGCTCTTCAGCTTGGAAACGGGCGACTCGCTCAAAGCCCGCATTGGCCGCCGTTTGCTCATCACCGACAACAACATGGGAGCGGAGTGGACCAGCTATAACGTTCTTGTCCCCTGGCAGCAACCCAGGTCCCCGAATCCAGCCCCCGCCGCGAAGCCCTAGTGCCGATAACCGGGAATGCTAGCCCTCCGCGGAAGGGTGCCCACTCTCTGCCGGCCTCCCGCCCCGCGCTTTTCCCGTCAGGCAACCGCGCGGGTCAATGCTAAAATTGATGCGCCGCGGAGGAGTGGGTGAGCGGTTGAAACCGGCGGTCTTGAAAACCG
>CAZCNH010000039.1:19427-33440 GCA_964500065.1 uncultured Acidobacteriaceae bacterium | reverse complement strand
CCGCCCAGGCCGAGCAGCTTCTTCATCTTGCCCTTGAGCTTGATCAGCTCCCTGGCGGCGCCGGTGGGCATGCGCCGCAACTCGTTATAAAAGCCGGTCATGGCTTCGAAAAATTCCAGCATCTCGCGCAGCCGTTCGCGCGTGTAGGCGTCGGCGGGCGGTGCCTTTTCCAGATCAGACACCGCCGCGCGCAGCACGGCCAGAGTAGGGTCAATCTCGCGGCGCTTGCGCTCCTCGATCACCACGCTGAACATTTCCCATACATCTTTCATGGACTCGAAGTGGTCGCGGCGGTCGCCCAGCACGTGCACCACTTTGACGATGCCCCAGCTTTGCAGCTCGCGCAGGCTGGTGGATACGTTCGAGCGGGCCACCGCCAGCGTCTTGGCGATTTCCTCGGCGTTCACCGGCTCCGGAGAAAGGTAGAGCAGGGCATGGACCTGGGCCACGGTGCGGTTGACGCCCCAGCGGGTGCCCATTTCACCCCAGTGCAGGATGAATTTCTGCTGGACGGGGGAGAGTTTCATGGCGGCGCAGGCCTCGCTTTCGCTACATCTGTTATTACTGTCATAACAGAAATTACCAAATGGCAAAGCGCTTGTCAAGCCCCTTTGCAAAGACAAGGAAAAAGAAGGCAAAGGAGCGATGGTTCGCTCTTGCTCTTGCCTTGCTCGCTCCCTTTGCCCTTCTCGGGATTCTCAGGAGAACGGTCGAATCATCGTAGAATCATGTCCAAATGAAGCGTCACGCCAGCCTGCACCCGTTGAGCCAGCATCACCACTTCGCGCTGATTCAGGCGCTCTTCATCAAACGCGGCGGGCAGGAGCCCGCCGCCAAACGCGCCGGGACGATGCGCCGGCTGGCGCAGAAATTCCTGCGTTTCTGGGAAACCGCAGGCAAGCAGCATTTTCGCGAGGAGGAAGAAGTGTTGCTGCCGGCGTACGCCTGCCACGCTTCCCTTGCAAAGGATGCCGACGTGATCCGCATGTTGGCCGACCACGCGGAAATTCGCGGCCGCATCGCCGCTTTAGCCGAACGGGTGGAAGCGGGCGAAGCAGTAGAAGAAGAACTGGCCGCCCTGGGCACCCTGCTCAGCGATCATGTGCGGCTGGAAGAAGACAAGATTTTTCCGCGTATCGAAAAAGTCCTCAGCGAAGCAGAGATGCAGAAACTGGGCCGCCACCTCACCCGCTTGCACCGTAAAGGCGAGGCCTGCGAGTTCTGATTGTCTTCATGGCCACCGGGATACAGAGACACAGAGAAACCGGGGAAGGCCGGAACAATCGGAGCAAGGCTACGGCCTTTCGGCTAGTGGTTTCTCTGCGTCTCTGTGTCCCGGTAGCGAAAAAACTCAGTGGGTCCAGATTCTTTCCCGTGTGCGTTCGCACGGATAAACGTGCGCCATCCAGCCGAAGATCTGCGGGCGCCGACGCGCCTGCTAGTTCTACTACGCTTGCGGTGGACGGAAATTTCGCGGAGGAAAGGCATAACACGGATGGACTCGGATAACAGCCGCGTCACATGGATGCAGACATGCCCGCCACTACACAGGCGTGGTCATCCTGAGCGGGATTTTGCGAAGCGGCCGCAGAGGCTTCACGAGCGAAGGATCCCGATGGGAGGTTCGAGGCAGCACGTCACATCGCGATCCTTCGTCGCGCGATGCGCAGCGCATCGCAACCATTCCTCAGGATGACGACAGCTACGGCAGGCGCACGCCGAGCGTGTTGGAGCGCGCGATGCGGTCGAAGTAGGAGTACACCAGACGGGCGGCTTCGCTGATTGCATCGTCGGCATTGGTTTGCGGCCCTGCGTAGGTGCTCATCACCGCAATAGCAAACGGGCGGTTTTGCAGGTACACGATGCCGGATTCGCAGGCCACCCCGGCCAGGCCGCCGGGCTTGCTGGCCAGTTCCACGCCGGCGGGAATCGCGCGGCGCAGCGCGGTGTTCTTGGAATATTTCAGAATTTCCAGCACGCCCGAGGTATGCGCGGGGTCCAGCAGCTTGCCCTGGTGCAGCAGGCCCAGCAGCCAGATCATTTCCGCGGGAGTCGAGAGATTCTCGCGGCTGGCTCGCTGCGATTCGGTGTCGATCATTTTGCGCTGCAGGCGCGTTTGCCGCAGGTTGTTGCGCGCCAGCATGTCGTTCACGTTCTGCATGCCCACGCGGTCGATCAGGATATTCGTGGCGGTGTTATCGGAGAGCACGATCATCAGCACCGCCAGGTCGCGCAGGCTGAGCGACGAGCCGCCATCGCTGAAGCGCCCCAGCACGCCGCTGCCGCCCACCATCACCGATTTCTTCACCTCCACTTTTTCCTCGAGCTTCAGCGTGCCCGCCTGCGCCTGGCGGTACAACTCGATCAGCACCGGGATTTTGATCGAGCTGGCCTGTGGAAACACCACATCCGGGTTCACCACGAAGGTTTCGCCGGTGGCCAGGTCTTTTGCCGCCAGGCCCATCACGCCATCGAAACCGGCCACGATGCCTTCCAATTGCTTCTGCGTTTTCGCGCGCAGGTCGGCTGCGCGCTCGTTTTGCGCGGAGGCGCCGGCTGCCGCCAAAAAGCAAGCGCAGATGATTGCGGATAAACGCAGGTGGTGGCTGTCTGTTCGCATGTAGATTGTCCTTATCCCATTCGCCGTGCCTTGCACGCGTCGCTAAACACGGGTCACCGTCAGGCCCCGACATAGCGCGCATAGAGCGAGCGCGCCACTGCCGGATCGGTGGTGCCCTTGAATACCGCTCGGCCATCGGAAAACACGGTGATCTGGAAGGCGGCGCCCTCTTCGCCGGGCGCGGGCACGCGGAATTGCAGCAGGAAATCATTGCCGCGGATATCGCGGGCCACGATGGCCAGCCGCCGACCCAGTTCCTGCAAATCCAGGCTGCGGTTGCGTTCATGAATCTGCACCGAGTCGCGCCCGCACAGGGTGACGTGCGGCTGCGCCTCGCCTTCCAGAAACGTGAACTCGCGGCGCGCGCAAGCGCGGCAACCGGCGCGGCGGGCCACGCGAACGGCCTGGCTGCGCCCGCTCCACACATCGTACGAGATCAGCCGGCCGTGCAAGGCTTCGCGACGGCCGCCAAGCAGCTTCATCGCTTCGGCCGCCTGCTGCGCGGCAATCACGCCCACGGCGGCATTGAGCACGCCCACAGTGTCGCAGGTTTCTTCCGCGCCGGTCGCGCGCTTTCCTTCTTCGCCTTCCAGCAGGCACGCCAGGCAGGCGGTTTCACCCGGCAGCACCGTCATGGTCAGGCCATAGCTGCCCACCACCGCGCCATAAATCCACGGCACATGGAAATGAATTGCGGCGTCGTTCAACAGAAAGCGTGTTTCGAAGTTGTCGGTGCCGTCCAGAATCAAAGAAAATCCGCGCAGCAATTCTGCCGCGTTGCGCGGGGTTACATCAGCGACCACGGCTTCCACCCGCACGTCGCCATTGATGGCGCGCAGGCGGCGCTCCGCGGCGACGGCTTTGGGCAGTGCTTCGCGCGCGTCCGCTTCTTCGAACAGGGTTTGCCGTTGCAGGTTGGATGGCTCGACAAAATCGCGGTCCACAATGCGCAACCGGCCAAGCCCGGCGCGCGCCAGCAGGCTGGCCTGGGCCGTGCCCAGCGCCCCGCAACCCACCAGGACCGCCGAAGCCGCCAGCAGGCGTTCCTGCGCTTCGAGCCCGAAAGGCGCGAACAGCGTTTGCCGGGAGTATTTTTCTTTTTGCTCCGGAGTCATGCGTCCCGCCGCCTCTACTGTAGGACAGGCGCTCGGGCCTGTCCAACTGTCGCCCAGCCGGCCGTGACAGCACGGCCCCGCGGTACGTATTTTCCGCAGGCAACGGGCTATACTACTCATCCCGTCCTATCTTATTCAGGCTGATGCGGAAACGGTTTTGGATCGCAGGGTTTGGCATAGTGGTCGCGGCGCTGGCAGCGGTTCCGGCGGCGATTTCTGCTGTGCCAATGCCGCACTCCCAGGTTGCGCAACAGCAAGCCGCTTCGCTGGAAGGCCGCCTATTGACGGCTGTCCGGATCGTGGACGATACGGGCCGCGCGCTCAAAGACGACCCATCGGTAAGCGGCTTGAAGGCCGGCGAGGCCTACGATTCCCTGAAAATCCGCGAAGCCCTGCGCAAGCTCTACGCGACGGGCCACTTTGCCGAAATCCTGGCGGAAGCCACAGAGGAACCTGCCGGTGTGCGCCTGGATTTTGTGGTGCGCCAGAACTTCTTCTTCAATATCGTTCAAGTGGAAGGATTGCCCGGTGACCGGCTCACCTCGCGGGCGCTGGCATCCTTGCAACTCAATCTCGGCGAAGTGTACTCGGGTGAAAAACTGGACGCCGCCCGCGAGCGCCTGGCCGAGACGATCACCGAAGAAGGTTTCTACGAATCCACCATCACTCATGCAACGGCGCCGCGCCCGCAGACTCGCCAAATGGACGTACATTTCCAGGTGGCTCCGGGACGGCGCGCGCGCATCGCTTCACTGACCCTGCACAACGGCACCGGGTTTCCTGATAAAGAAGTGCTGCGCAAGTCGGGCTTGCGCGCCGGGCAGAGCCTGAATCCCCGGCGCCTCGAACGCGCCAGCGACCGCGTGCGCGCCTTCCTTTCCAAGAAAGGCCACCTGGGAGCGCGCGTGGTGTTGCGCCGCGGGCCCTATGACGCGGCCGCGCACGCCGTGCCGCTGGAAATGGAAGTCGTGGCCGGGCCGCGCGTTCGCGTCGAAGTGGAGGGCGCGGGAATTTCGCAAAGCACGCTTCGGCAGTTGATTCCCATCTATCAGGAAGGCACGGTGGATGAGGATCTGTTGCAGGAAGGGCGCCGCAACCTGCGCGCGCATTTCGAGCGCGAGGGGTATTTCGATACCGCCGTACGCTTCACGGAAAGCGACGATCCGGAAAAAAGCCAGCACGTCATCCGCTACGAAGTGAAGCCCGGCGAGCGGCGCAAGCTGGCGGCCATCGAAATCACCGGCAACCGCTATTTCAGCGCGTCTACGCTGCTCGGCCAGTTGAACGTGCAACCCGCGGCGCTGTTCGACCGCGGGCGCTTCAGCCGCCGCCTGCTGGCGGACGACGTGGAACGGCTCACCGCGCTCTATGTGGCCAACGGATTCCAGCAGGCCAGAGTCTCCAGCGAAATCGCGGAGAACTATCAGGGCAAGCCGGAGAACCTGCTGGCGCGTTTCGTGATTTTCGAAGGTTCGCAGACGCGCGTGGCCGGCCTGACCATCGAGGGCGCCCACGCGCTCGGCACCGAACAGTTGTACAACGCAGTCATTTCCAACAGCGGCCAGCCCTACTCCGAATTCAATATTGCCGGCGACCGCGACAATATTCTGGCCATCTATTTCAATGAAGGATTTCCGGACGCGCGTTTCGAGTCGTGCGCCGCGCCGGCCGCCGAACCCGGCCGCATCAGCCTGGTTTACAGGATCACCGAAGGCCCGCAGATTCACGTGAAAGATGTGTTGCTGGCCGGCGCGGTGTCCACCAAAGATCATGTGATCCGCCGGGAGCTCTTGATCGATCCGCCGGAACCGCTGCGCCAGGGCGCAGTGGTGGAATCTCAGCGCAGGCTCTACAATCTGGGGATCTTCAGCCGGGTACAGCTCGCCCCGCAGAACCCCGCCGGTACGGAGACCGATAAGACGCTGGTGGTGCTGGTGGATGAAGCGCGGCGCTATACCATGGCCTACGGCGGTGGATTCGAAGTGCAGCGCATCGGAGGCGGGAACGACCCCACCTCGGGAGCATTGCGCGCCAGCCCGCGCGGTATCTTCGAAATCAGCCGGGCCAATTTTGCCGGGCGCGCGCACACCATTTCCTTCAAAGCCCGGGCCAGCACCTTGCAGGGTCGCGCTCTGGCTACCTATGCCGCGCCGAATTTTCTGGGCCGCCGCCGCGTGAGTTTTCTCTTTACCACGCTGGCGGATAAGACGCGGGACGTGCGCACCTTCACCTCGCAGCGCTACGAAGCCAGCATCGGAGTCGAGCAGCAGGCCAGCCGCACCACCTCTTTTCTGTACCGCTATTTCTTCCGTAAAGTGCTGGTGGATGCCGGCTCTCTGCAGATTGATCCCAACCAGATCCCGTTGTTCAGCCAGCCCACGCTGATTTCCGGCTTCGGCATGGCCTGGACTCGCGACCGCCGCGACAATCCTGCGGAGGCGCAGAAGGGCAATTTCACCACCATTGATGCCAGCGTGGCCGACAAGCATTTGGGTTCGAGCGCCAGCTTTGCCCGCCTGTTTATGCAGAACTCCACATTTCATCCCGTCGGACGCAACCTGGTGTTCGCGCGCTCCACGCGCTTCGGCGTGCAGGAACCTTTCAGCGACACCAGCACCACGGAAATCCCGCTGCCCGAGCGTTTCTTTGCCGGCGGCGGCAATAGCCTGCGCGGATTTGGGCTGAATCAGGCGGGGCCACGCGACGCCAGCACCGGCTTTCCTCTGGGTGGCCTGGCCCTGCTGGCGTTCAACAACGAACTCCGCTTTCCCATGAAACTGCCGAAGGCGGGCAACAAAGTCGGAGGCGCGGTTTTTTATGACGCCGGAAATATCTTCAGCCGCGTGGGGCACATCACGCTGAATGCCAAGCCCTCGTCGCCCAGCCAGCTCAATTACTTTTCCCATACCCTGGGGTTTGGCCTGCGCTACGCCACTCCCATTGGTCCGGTGCGGTTCGATCTGGGCTACCTGTTGAATCCGGCGCAATTCACGGTGGATGACGGCATGGGTGGCGTCACGCTGAGGCGGCTGCCCCGCTTTCAGTTCTTTTTCAATATCGGATCGATTTTCTAGAAGAGAGTTTTGTCGTTACCGATGAATACCGATAAACGCGATTACGCCGGCGAACACGAAATACGAAACCAGGGAAGGCGAACTCCCGCCTTCAGGAAGCGGAGTTTGTTTTCTTTTCCCGCTCCCCGGTTCCCATTCCTCCTCCTGTGTCTATCAGCGCTCATCTGCGTTCATCCGCGGATGCCTGTTGCCGCGGCCGCTCCGCAGCGGGTGGTGGACCGGATTGTCGCGACCATCGAAGGCGCTCCGGTCACGGCGAGCGAACTGGCGGAACTGGGAAAATTCCAGCAGTTGAATGGCGGCGCCGCCGCCGACGAGAAGGAGTTGCTGCGGCGCCGCATCGAACAATGGATTATCTCCACTGATGCGCGAAGCTCGCGCTTTCCGCGTCCTTCGGCGCAGGAAGTGGAAGGCGAGCTCGCGCGCTTGCAAGCGCAGTTCGCTTCGCCGGTTGCCTATGCGGCGCGGTTGCGCGCGCTGGAGTTGCGGCCGGAATCGGTGCGGGCGCTGCTCGAAACACAAATTTATCTGGCGCGTTACCTGGACGCGCGCTTCCGCCCCACCGTGCAGGTGGATGCACAACAGATTGAAACTTATTACCGCGCTGAACTGCTTCCATCCCTGGCCGCGCAGGGAAAGACGCTTCCGCCGCTCGAAGACGTAAGCGAGCGGATTCGCGAGTTGCTCACGCAGCGGCAGATCAGCGAACGCGCCGGCCGCTGGCTGGATGAAAGCCGCGAACGGGTGCGCGTGGTGCTGCCGGGAGCCGCGGGGAGGCCGGTCCGTTGAAGCTGCCGCGCGTCAAACTCGCCTGGCTGTGGGCCGTCGGCAAGCGCCTGGTGGTATATGGCGCGCTGCTCGCGCTGATTTTGTGGGTGCTGGTGATCACTGGGCTGGTGGACCACTGGGCGCGAACGGCCATTATTGCGCGGATCGAAAAGATGACCGGCGGACGGGTGGAGTTGAAGAACTTCCATTTTTCGTTTCTGGCTTTGCGCGCGGAGATGAAGGATTTCACCCTGCACGGCAACGAGCCGGAAGGCACGCCGCCGCTCTTTCATGCCGACCTGCTGGTGGTGGATGTGCGCGTGGATTCGCTGCTGCGCAGAAAAATTTCCCTGGACGAAATCCGGCTGGTGCGCCCCGCCGTTCATGTGCGCGTGGATGCGCAAGGCCGCAGCAACGTTCCCGCGCCTCCGGTGACCGCCCCTGCGGGCAAGCCCCTCCGCGAGAGGGTTTTCGATCTGGCGATCCAGCGGGTGCAACTCGAGGACGGCGAACTACTGGTGAACCAGGTGCGCGTGCCGCTGGTCCTGCAAAGCAGGCAGTTCGATTTCACCCTGGACTATCACCAGCCCGCGGCAGGGCCGGCACAATACAACGGGGAATTCCGCAGCCGCGACGCGCAGTTCGTCACGCGCCGCTACCTGCCGACGGCAACCGAGCTTGCCGCGCAGTTCACGCTGACGCGGGAGAGTTTCCACCTGCGCGACGTGACCTGGAAATGGCCGCATTCGGAGATCCATGCCGAAGCACGCCTGCCACAATTCAGCGACGCCCTCTGGGAAATCCGTTACCGCGCCAACCTGGATTTCGCCGATTTGCGCCGCTTCTTGCGTATGCCGAATTTTCCCGAAGGCCGCGCGCAAACCAGCGGAAGCGGAGAATGGCGGCAAGGCCGGTTGAGCCTGGATGGGAAGTTTGATGCCGGCGGGATCGCGCTTCCTTATACCTGGTTCCACGCCGCGGGCGCGGAAGCGCGCGGCGCCTACCACGCCACCAACCAAACCCTCGAAGTACCCGACTTCGACGCGCGCCTCCTGGGCGGCGTGATTCGCGGGCCGGTGCACCTGGAGTTCGCGGGGATGAGGTTCCGCACCCACCTGCGCATGCAGGGCGTGAGCGTCTCCGGGCTGATGGCCGCGCTGGACCACGAAGCATTCCCCGTCAACACCTTTCATTGGGACGGCACGATGGATGGGGAAGCGACCACCGCCTGGGAGCAGGATTTTCAGGGGCTGGATGCGCGCGGCGTGGCCAACTGGTCTCCGCCGCTCGCCCCGCAGCAAGGCAGCATCCCCGTGACCGCTCGCTTCGAGTATCACTTTTCCCGCGCCCGCTCGATGGCCGAAGTGACCGCGAGCCACATCTCCACCCCGTCCAGCCGTGTGGAAATGCATGGACGGCTTGGCGCGGCCGATTCTTCGCTACGCGTGAAACTCGACGCGCGCGATCTGACCCAGTGGGGCGACTTCATTCACGCCCTGCGCGGGGATCAAGACGCGCCTACCCGCGTAGCCGGACACGCTACATTCGACGGCAACCTGGTGGGCGCGCTGAATGCGCCGGTCTTCAGCGGCGCGATCAAGATTCAGAACGCCGAATATGGACGCCTGGCCTGGGACCAGATTGACGGCGAAATGGTTTATGGTCCTGGCGAATTCCGCTTCGACCGGGGCACAGCGCGCCGCGGCCGCAGTTCCGCTTCGTTCGATTTCTGGCTGGGCCTGCAGGATTGGGGTTTTCGCCCGGCGAGTGGGTGGTCGCTCGCGGCGGAACTAGTGCGCGCTCCGACTGACGAGTTGCAAAGCCTGTTCGGCACTTCCTATCCGGTGCGCGGGCTGCTTACCGGGCAATTCCGCGGGCGCGGCACGCGCGCCACGCCGGAGTTCACCGGCCTGTTTGACTTAACAGAGATTGAATCGGCCGGATTGAAATTTGACCGCGCGCACGGACAATTGCAACTGACCGGCGAAGAATTAAGCTTCAGCAACATGGAATTGCGCAAAGCCACCGGGCGCGCAACAGGAAATTTCCGCTACCGGTTCTCCGATGCGAATATCGCCTTCGATGCTGCCGGGGCGGTGATTCCCATCGCCTCGATCGAATGGCTGGCCAGCCAGCACTTTCCGCTTTCCGGGCAGTTGAGTTTTCAGTTGAAAGGGGAAGGACCGTGGGCCGCTCCGGTGGCGCAGGGCACCGCACGCCTGGTGGACCTGGGAATTGGCGGAGACACGCTGGGCAGCTTCGAAGCGGCGCTGCGCTCCGATGGCCGCCGCTTGCATCTTCAACTCACTTCGGCCATGGCTGCCGGCAGCGCGCAAGGACAACTAGAAATCCAACTGGGCGGCGAGTATCCCGCGCGCGGTGAAATCAGCATCCGGCAGATTGACCTCGATGTGCTTCTGCAAGCCGCCTTGCGCACCACCCATGCTTCGCTCACCGAGCACAGCCGCGTGGACGGCGCATTCAAGCTGGAAGGCCCGCTGGCCCGCCCGCGGGCCCTGGCCGTGGATGCGGATCTTTCCAGAATTTCTTTCGGGTACCGCCAGGTGCGCCTGGAAAACGACGGCCCGGTGCGCGTCAACTACCGCAACGAAGAAATTCGCATTGCGTCCGCGCGCCTGCGCGGCGCCGATACCGACTTTCAGCTCTCGGGTTTTGCCCGCTTCGCGGGCGGCAGCGCCACTGGCGCGGGGCAGCGCCTGGGCTTGAACCTGGCCGGGCAACTGAACTTGCAACTGCTGGGCGGCTTCGTGCCCGAACTGGAAGCTCGCGGCGGCGCGCGCATCAACGCCGCGGTCGAAGGCACTTTTGCGCAACCGCGCATCAACGGCCGCATGACCATCCAGGATGCTTCCGCCGTGTACGGCGACTTTCCCGCCGCGCTCAGCCACGTGCGCGGCGATCTGGTGTTCGACGCCAGCCGCATGACCTTTGACAACGTGTCCGCCGAGGCCGGCGGCGGCCGCCTTTCTCTGGGCGGTTCGATCACCTATGGGGATGGCCCGCTTCGTTACGACCTGGGCATCAACGCCACCCGCGTGCGCATTCGCTACCCGCAAGGCATGAGCTGGCTGCTGGGCGGCGCCTTGCGCCTGGCTGGCACTACGCAGGGCGCGCTGCTTTCCGGCCGGCTGGTGATTGACCGCCTGCTGCTCACCGAAGGCGTTGATTTTGGCGGCTTGCTTTCCACCGCCGAAGGCACGCGCTCGCCCACCGCCACTTCCCCGTTCCTGCGCAACCTGCAATTCGATATTGAAGCGGTCACGTCGCCCAACGCGCGGCTGGAATGGGCCGCGGCGCGCTTCGAATGCGAAGCCCAGTTGCGCGTGCGCGGCACGCTTGAACGTCCCATCTTACTGGGTACCATTCGCCTGCTCAGCGGCGAATTGAACTTCCGCGATAACCGCTACACGCTCACCCGCGGCGATATCGTGTTCTCGAATCCGTTCCGCCTCGACCCCACCATCAACCTGGAAGCCACCACCACCGTCCGCCAGTACGAAGTGACGGTGAATTTCACCGGGCCCTCCAGCCGCTTGAATTTGAACTACCGCTCTGATCCGCCGCTGCCCGCCAACGACATCGTCACCATGCTGGCCCTGGGCCGCTCCGGCGACGAACGCGACTTCCGCAGCTCCGGCACGCGGCAGACTACCCCTGGCGAGGGCGCGGGACAGGTTCTGTCGGAAGCGATTTCCAGCCAGATCGGCGGGCGCATCGAGCGCCTGTTCGGCGTGAGCCGCTTCCGCATTGACCCGCTGCTGGCCGGCACCGCCACCGACCCCAACGCCTCAGCTCGCATCACCGTTGAGCAGCAGGTCACCCGCGACCTGGTGGTCACCTATGTCACCAACGTCAGCGCGCAGCAGCAGCAAATCATCCAGGTGGAATACTCGGTGAATCGCGACATCTCCATCATCGCCCTGCGCGACCTGAACGGCACCTTCGGCCTCGACATCAAGTTCAAAAAACGCTTCAAATAACCCAGCCAGCCTATGATGCTTCCTTCCTCACTCACCTGAGGTTGGTTGGGGAGCGCGAATCGGGCGCTCAGGCCGCCAACCACCGTTGTGGGAGATGCGGGCTAAGAGCCCGGACATACGGCAACGGCGCCGCACATTTAACCTGCCATTAACCCGCCGCCTGTCCCAAAGTGCTATGGTCGGCCACGGCAAATCATCGCAGGCTGGCGATGCGAAAAAGGAGTCGCACTCATGAAGAAGCTGACATGGGCAATTGTGGCGCTGGCGTTGGGAGCGGTTTCCGCGGCCGCGCAGGGAACGGTTCCGGCGGGGACGCAAATTCCCGTCACGCTAAACTCGGCGGTCAGTTCGAAAGACGCGCAGGCCGGGCAGAAGCTCGATGGCGTGGTCGCGGAAAACGTCGCGGTCAACGGAAAAATCGTAATCCCGCAAGGCGCCCGAGCCAATCTGGTGATCACCGTAGCCGAAGCTTCCGGACGCCTTTCCGGGCAGGCCAAGCTGTGGATGAAGATTGAATCGATCGAAGTGAGTGGCCGCGCCTATGCCGCAGATTCCGAAGACGCCGGCAAAGACGGCCCCTCGCACACCAGGCGCAACACCGTGGCCATCGGCGGCGGCGCGGCAGCCGGAGCCCTGGTGGGAGCGATGGCGGGTGGCGGAAAGGGCGCGGCAATCGGCACGGCGGTCGGCGCGGGCGCAGGCACGGGCGTGGCCGCTGCAACCGGAAAAAATGACGTGGAATTTCCCGCCGAATCGCAAGTGACGTTCAAGCTCAAGTCGGCGCTGACCGTGCAGTCCTCTTCCCGCCGCGCCAGCAAGGGCAAGGGCCGCGGCAACAGTTTCCACTAACCGACGAAGGCGCGGCCCCGGCCCGAGGCTCCTATTGGGCAGTTGCACGGAGAGCGTTTTCGCGCTGCCGCGTTTCGAACCTTCGTGGGATTGCTGCGTCAAAAGTTCTCGGCGTCAGAAAACCAAGCAATGCTGCAATGATCAAAAGCGCGGGAATATCCCCGACCAGGTGTCCTCGGTCTTCCGTATTCGCCAGCGCTTGTGCCGCCATGATCAGTGAATGAACCACGCTGGACCAAACGGTGAACCAGATTAAACTCAAGTGCGCCAGCGGATTGCGGCTGGCAATCAGCAGAAATATTCCCAGGGTTGCGTAAACCCCCACAATCATCTGCAGGTAGTGCGGCAAGGCCATCGAATGGTTGGTGTGCCACGCCCAGCCGGATGGCCACAGAATGATGAGCGGGTACAAGCCAAAGAGGAAGATCAGACCCGAGAGCCGCAACGCAGTGGGCAAGTACTTGCTAACTTTTTCCACGTCTTTTTCTCCTGTCCGGCGTTCTGGTCGAAAACGCCTTAACAGGACAATTAGATAGCGAAATGCTCGGCGTGGACTTGACCCAGCGTACGAATTACTTGTCCTGAAACCCTGCGCCTACTGATTTTTGCAGGGCCCCCAGTACCTCTTCGGCATGGCCCTTGGCCCGCGCCGATGGCCACGCTTTGGCGATGATTCCCTCGGGGTTGACCCAGTAGGTGCTGCGCACAATTCCCAGGAACGATTTTCCCAGGAACATCTTCAGCCGCCGCGCCCCATACGCTTCGATGGCTGCAAATTCCGGGTCGCTCAGCAGCGGGAAGGGAATATTGTGCTTGGCGGCGAACTTGGCCATCACTTCCGGCGCATCCGCGCTGCACGCCAGGATCTCCGCGTTCAACTTCTGGAACTGCTTGTAGGCGTCGCGAAACTCGGACGCTTCGCTGATTCAACCGCTGGTGTTGGCCTTCACGAAGAAAAAAAGGATCGCGTTCTTGCCGCGGTACTCGCTCAGCGAAACCGCCCGGCCGTCCTGCGCGGTCAGCCTGAAGTCCGGCGCGTTTTGCCCTTCCTGCGGTGTGGCCATGTTTTCTCCTGTGGAATCAGTCGCCTGGATCGTTGCGGACAATTTGCATGCTCTTAACTCTTTCCTTGACTATTTAAAAAAGTGGCCTCGCGCTTAAATAACGAAATTGGAATGAAAGTAGACTTAAGCTGAATCACCGGGCCGGAAAGTACGTTCGCCAGTCCAGCGGTTACCGGGCCTTCCTGCCTGAGCCGCTGCCGCCCCACCCCGAGGTGTCTCTCACGGCGCCGCGCCTGCTGCTGCTCGGGGAGGCCGACCGTGCGCTGGGGCGTTTGGATGGCCTCGCTGAAAATCTACCAGATGTGGATTTGTTTGTCTCCATGTACGTCCGCAAAGAAGCAGGGCTCAGCCCGCAAATCGAGGGCACCCAGGCATCGCTGGCAGATATTTTGCAGTTTGAAGCGGATGCGCCGCGCCGCGAGTTGCCCGGCGACGTGGCGGAACTCTATCAATACGTGCGCGCCATGAACTTCGGATTGCGGCGCATGCAGCGGCTGCCTCTTTCGCTGCTGCTGATTCGCG
>CAZCNH010000039.1:0-19327 GCA_964500065.1 uncultured Acidobacteriaceae bacterium | reverse complement strand
CGCGGCGCGCGCGGCGGCAGCAAAACCCCGGGTGAATTCCGCCGCTCGCAGAACTAGGCTGGACGGAGTTCTTCCTGCTCGGGCTGCTCTTCCAACACGCGGTGATTTCTCCGGCACAGGCGCAGCGCGGGCTCGGCGTTTCCGCGCCCACCGCCTATCACTTGTTCGGCCAGTTCGAGAAGCTGCGGCTGGTGAAGGAACTGACCAGCAAGCAACGCAACCGCTACTTCGCGTATCAACCCTATCTCGATCTGTTCGATGAAATCGAAAAGCAGCCCGTCTCGCGCGGTTAACCACAGCCCGGGCATTCCAGGGTGGCCCGAATACCCGGCTCTTTTGCCCGCCGATTCCTGTTTAAGTGGAGTTCCAGTGCGGTTTCCTTACTAAAATGCAAAGCAAATAATTTGAATGGTGATTTTCGTCTACGCGGCGGGTTGCCGGGCCAGCCACGCGTCCACCTCGTGGGCCATACGGAAGGCTTCGCCGTGGCCGAAGCGCGACTCCAACTGGAACGCCACAGCTTCGAAGGAGTTCGCTTCGTAGACGAAACTGGCGCGCGCCAGTCCATTCACGTATCCCCGCGCAAATCCATCGATTCCCAGGCGCCGGTACTGTTCGGCATGAACCAGTTCGTGCAGCAGCAACGCCGGGCCCAGCATTCCTTCGCGTACCAGGATGCAGCAGTCGAACGTGATGCCCGCCGCGCTGTGGAAATCAAAGGATGGGGCGATCCCCATCCGGCGCAGCGTGGCGAGCGCTTCGCTGAGAAAGGGCGGATTCTCCATCTCGCGAACCGTGGAGATGCGGGCGGCCTCCAACAAGTCCGCGTCAACGTGCTGGGCAAGCGCCGCGCGCTCTTGTGAGGATAGTGCGCGGGCCACCGCAAGGTGCGTATTGCGTTGCGCGCGAATCCATGCGGCAGTCTGCAGCGAGAGGGCTTCCAGAAGGGTGTTCACAATGCCAGCAGGCGCTTCAGGGTGTCGTTCACCACTTGCGGGTCGGCTTGGCCGCGCGTGGCGCGCATCACCTGGCCCACGAAAAACTTGAACACGCCTTCGTTGCCGGATTTGTACTTGGCCACGTTCTCCGGATTGGCGGCGATAATTTCCTTCGCCGCGCGTTCCACTTCCGCAGCTCCGGTTTGGCCGCCCAGTCCTTCTTCGGCAATGATGGCCGCGGCCGCTTTGCCGGATTCATACATCCGCGCGAAAACCTTCTTCCCGTTCGCGGCGGTGAGCTCTCCTTTTTCGATGCGCGCCAGCAGGTCGGCGAGCGCCGCCGGCGGAACGGGCGATTGCGAGATGTCGTGTCCGCCGTCGTTCAAGCGGCGCAGCAACTCGGTCTGCATCCAGTTGGAAGCGGTCTTGGCCGTGGCGCCGGCTGCCACCGCTGTTTCGAAGTAATCGGCCAGCGGGCGCGTGGCCGCCAGCACCCCGGCGTCGTACGGCGTGATGCCGTACTGGGCTACAAAGCGCGCGCGCTTGGCCTCGGGCAACTCGGGCATCGCGCCGCGGATCTCTTCACGCCAAACGGCGCTCACGCGTAGCGGCTGCAAATCCGGCTCCGGGAAATATCGGTAGTCATGCGCAGCTTCCTTGCTGCGCATTGGCTCGGTGCGCCCCGCGGCCGCATTCCACAGGCGCGTTTCCTGCGTGACGCGCCCGCCGGATTCGATCACTCCAATATGCCGCTCGATTTCATATTCCAGCGCGCGCGCCACGTAGCGGAAGGAGTTGAGGTTCTTCACTTCGGTCTTGGTGCCGAATTGTTCCGCGCCGCGCAAGCGCACGCTCACGTTGCCGTCGCAGCGCAGCGAGCCTTTTTCCATGTCGCAATCGCTCACCCCGGTGTATTCCAGGGTCTGCTTGAGCGCGGTCAGGTAGGCATAGGCTTCGGCGGGCGAACGCATGTCCGGCTCGCTGACGATTTCGCACAGCGGCACGCCGCAGCGGTTGTAATCAATGTAGCTTTTCTGGTCAGAATCCTGGAAGCCGTCGTGCAGGTTCTTCGCCGCGTCTTCTTCCATGTGCAGCCGCGTGACGCCGATTTGCTTTGCTGCGCCGTCCGCGGCGATTTCCACCCAGCCGCCGGTGGCCAGCGGCAATTCGTATTGCGAAATCTGGTAGCCCTTGGGCAGGTCGGGATAGAAATAATTCTTGCGCGAGAAACGCGACGTTTCCTGCACGGTGCAGTGCAGCGCCAGCGCCGCGCGCACCGCCATTTCCACCGCGGCGCGGTTCAGTACCGGCAGCGACCCGGGCAAACCAAGACACACGGGACAGGTGTTGGCGTTGGGCGCATCGCCGAAACGCGTCGAGCAGCCGCAAAACGCCTTGGTCATCGTGCCCAGTTGCACGTGCACTTCCAGGCCAATCACCGCCTCGTATTTAGCCAGCGCCTCCGGCGCAATCGCGCGCGCTTCTGTGGCAGCTTTGCTCATGCGAATTGCTGATTATAGCAAACACGGGGGCGCCGCTGTCCGCGCGGTCTCCCGGCGCAGGGAAAGCGCCCTTCAGGATGACGCAGAATAAGTTTGGGCTGGAGGCAGCAGGTCCGCGAAGCAGAAACCTTCGCGCACCACGGTCTCACCGCGGGTGAACGCGACGGGCTCACGAAAGATGGGCCCGTCGTATACAAACGTGTGGAACTCGCCGTTTTCGCCGCAGGGATCCACGCCGGCGGGAAGACTGGCGAGCAACGCGGCATCGTACTCGCGGCCGGCGAAGGATGCGGCGAGCTTGCGCGGATCCACGCACACCAGCACGGCGCGAAATCTCCTTTCCACGAAGGAACGAGCCAGTTCCGCGGTGTCCTTCTCCCACAGCGGGAAGATGGCTTCCATGCCCGCTCGCGCCAGATTGCGCTCTCGGTATTCGCGGATATCGGCAAGGAACAGGTCGCCGAAGGCGGCGCGGCGGATACCTTGCGACAGAAAAGTTTCCAGCGCCTGCCGCATGCGTTGTTCGTAAAGTTCGTTGGTGCAGCCGGCGGGAATGTTCACACTGCGCAGCGGCAAGCCGAGCGAGGCCGCCTGCGCTTCGAGCAGTGTGCGGCGCACGCCGTGCATGCTGATGCGGTCGTAATCCTCGGTGACGGTAGTGAGCAGCGCGGCGATTTCGCACTCGCCCGCGCGCAGCAATTCGGCGAGCGCCATCGCGCTGTCTTTCCCGCCGCTCCAGCAGAACAGGATGCGTTCCTTCACACTGACCTCTGCTGCGTTCCACGCGATTCGGCGCAGCCAGGAGTGTCTGCGCGACCGTGGGGCGCGTTCTTCTGTAAGCACAGCCACTCCTGGGTGTGCATCGTTGGCTTGCTAAGGCAATAGCGGGCGGGAGCTAACGCTCCCGCACTCCACGCTCGGCCTGACGAACCTCCCGGCGCTAAATTACCTGCTCGTCATTCCGAGCAAGCTGCCGCGAGGCGGACAAAGGAGGATTCGCCATTGAAGGATCTCGATGCAACGTTTGCGCGGACAAGCTACATCGAGATCCTTCGTCGCGCGAGACGCGGCTCCGCCCCGCATCGTAAGCGCTCCTCAGGATGACGCGGCGCTAATAATCCCAGCGCAGGCCGGCGCGCACGCTGCGCCCCAGCGCGGGATAGCCCAGCACTTCTTCGTAGCGATCGTTAGCCAAGTTCTCGAACGCAGCGAAGTATGTCATCCGGTGCGAACTGCGAAAACTTGCCGCAAGATCCCACCTGGCGTAACCGGGGTTGCTGGTGATGCCGAGCGGGGGAAACTGGAAGTCGCTATCCACGCGGCGTCCCACAAACAAAGTGGTGGAGCTGACGTTGAATCGCCGCCAATCCCACACCAGGGCCAGCGAGCCACTGTGCCGCGGGCGGCGCAGCAGTGGCCGCCCCACGCCGGTGACGGGATCGGAGGGCGAATTCGATGCCGTGACCTGCGAATTCAAGTAGGTGTAGGTTCCCACGCCGCGCAGATGGCGAACCGGTCGCGCTTCGAAAATAACTTCCGCCCCGCCGGCCCTGGTGCGGCTGATGTTGATGAACGTAGTGTTGACGAACGCGATCAAGTCGCGGAAGCGGTTTTCGAACCAGTTGATTTCCAGCTTGGCGCGGTCGGCGGCGAAACGCTGCTCGATGCCGAAGTCGAAGCTGCGCACCCGTTCCGGCTTCAGGTTGGGATTGCCCATGAAGCCGAACGAGAGGCTGTAGTTTTCCAGGAACGCAGGTTCCTTGATGCCGGTACCGAAATTGAATTTCAGTTTTGTCGCTCCCAGCGCCGATGCGGAGTTGCCGCGGCGCGCGGTATGCGCAAGCGATACGCGCGGCGTGGCGGTGGTGCCGAAGCTGGTGCTGCCCTCGATGCGCACTCCCGCGGTGACCGCGAAGCGCTGCGCGAACAGCGACTGCTGCTGGAGCACGCCGCCCGCGTTGCTGCGATGCGCGATCACGTCGGGCGGGGAAAAGGCCGGGAACGCCGGGAAAATGCTGAGGAGTTTTCCTTTTTCGCGTTCATATTCGAAGGCCGCAGTGAAGGTGTGCGCCGGGCGGAAGGTGTAATCGCTTTGCCACGAGGCGCGGTGGCGGCGCGTGTCGTTGGTGTTGTCGAAAAGAAAATCCGAAAATGGCGGCGGATCGTCGAACAGGTTCAGCGAGCGGAAGCGCGTGCGGCTGTAATCGTAGGCCAGGCGCTGCCGCCAGCGTTCGCTGGTTTCGCTTTGCAGGCTGAAGCTGGCCACGCCATCGGCGCGCTTGATATGCGCGTCGCTATCCGGACGCTGGTAGGCGATTTGGCCCGGCGTGCCCGCGGTGGCGGCATTCCCTTGCAGGATGGCCCGGAAAATCGTGTTGCGTCCCAGGGCCACGCCGAAGTTGTTGGAAAATGCCGTATTGCGATAGGCCTGGTTCACTCCGTCGTTACCGGTCAAAAAGCGGCTGACCGCGCTGGAATAATCGAAACGCCCCGCTTCGCCGGTGACCGCGGCGCTGCCGTTGATGGTGTGATGATTGCCGCCTTCGAGGGAAAAGCCGAAGTGCGGGCGCGCGTCCTCGGCGTGGCCGCGGCGGGTGATCACCTGCACGGTGCTGCCCAGCGCGTCCGAGCCGAACAACGCGCTTTGCGGGCCGCGCAGCACTTCCACGCGGTCCACGTTCAGCAATGTGAAATTCGCGAAGTTGAACGCGCCACCCGGCTCGTTGATGGGCACGCCATCGAGGAACACGCGGTTGTGGTCGGATTCGCCGCCGCGCACAAACAGCGAGGCGACGCTTCCCGGCGGCCCATTCTGCGCCAGGGCCGCGCCGGGCACGGTGCCGAACACATCGGCCACGCGCAACATGCGGCGGTTTTCAATTTCCTCGCCGGGAATGACAGTGACGCTGGCGCCCAATTGCGCGGTGGGCGTTTCCGTGCGCGTCGCGCTCACCACAATTCGCTCGCGCACCGGGGCCAGCGCGAGCTTGACTTCAACGTTCTCGCCCGCCTTCGCCGCGCGGCTCCATGCTGCGAATCCGGTGAGTTCGACAACCAGAGTTGCCGCCTGCGGCGGCGCAGGGTCAAAGCGGAAGCTGCCGCGCGCATCGCACAACGTTTGCGCCGCCACCTCGCCGGCGGAATCCAGCAGCCGCACGGGCGCGCGCGGGATGCGCCCGCCCGCCGCATCCAACACCGTTCCAGAAATGGCAAGGGGAGAATTTTGCGCGGCAGCAGAAAAAACCAACAACAGGGAAAAACAGGACAAGAAGCTAAGCCTTCGGAATACGCGCTTCATGGTGTCTCCTCTCTCTCGCGTGAGAGATGAAGTGTCCGCCCTGCAAGGCAGGCGCGGAGAAGCAGATTCCGCCGGTCTCCTGGCTTGGCGATGAAGATTCTCCGGAGCCTTCCCACCCCGTGTCCATTCTTCCTGGAGAAGAACAACTTTCGGAGCAGTGGCTTCCGGCGTCTCCTGCACGCGAGTCGAGCTGGCATGCAGCCGCCTTACAGTCGCGCGGCGGCGACGGATTCGCACCGTCTTCCCGTGCGCGGAATCTGGGGTGAACGAATGCAGCGCCGATGCATAGCTCCGCGTCAGCCGCCGCCGGAAACAACGAACCTCTTGCATCATTCTGAGTTTCCGGCAGGTTTTGACCGGAACGAAGAATCTCGATGTGCAGCCTGTGCAAACGCTTTACATCGAGATCCCGCGTCGCTGGGTGCGCGGCCTGTGCTGCACATCCAAGACGCTCCTCAGGATGACGGGTACAAAAACAAAGGCGCAGCGAGCAGCGCCCTACAAATTCTCGATGCGGCGGCCGCGCACGGCGACGCGCGGGAAGCCGCCGCGGTCTTCCACGTCCAGCGGAGCGCCGAAAACTTCCTCGAGCAGGCCCTGCTGATACACCTCGGCGGGAGTGCCCACGCGGCGGCACTTGCCCTTGTGCAGCAGCGCGACCTGGTCGGCAAATTCCGCGGCCAGATTGATTTCGTGCGTCACCACCACGACGGTGTACCAGCTGGAATCGGCCAGCTTGCGCAATTGCCGCAGCAACTCGACTTGCGCGCCGATATCCAGGTGCAGGGTCGGCTCGTCGAGCAGCAGCACCAGCGGCTGTTGCGCCAGGGCGCGCGCCAGCACCACGCGCTGCTTTTCGCCGCCGCTCACCTGATGCATCCAGCGGCCGCGCAAATGCAGCGCGCCCACCTGCTCGAGCACGCTTTCCGCGATCTGCGAATCTTCCGGCGTTTCAAAATGCATGCCGCGCCCGTAGGGATGGCGGCCTTGCATCACGTAATCCCACACGCGCACCGGGAACAGCAACGGGCTTTCCTGCTGCACCACGGCGATGCGCTGCGCGCGGGTGCGCGCGTCGAGCCGGCTGGTTTCGAATCCATCCAGCAGTACGCGCCCGGAAAGCGGCTTCAGTGCGCCGGACATCAGCTTGAGCAGCGTGGATTTCCCGCTGGCGTTGGGGCCGAGGATGGCCACCAGCTCGCGCTGCCGGGCGTGCACGGTGGTCGCTTCCAGCGTAAACAGCGGGGCTTGCTGGCTGGCGGCGCCGTAGGCGTGGCTGGCCTGCTCGACGCTGAGCCGCACTTCGCCCGGCCCGCGGCGTTCGCCCAGCGCGGCGGAATCCTGCACGAACGATGCGGCGGCATTGGGCGGCTGGCTCATTGCAGCCTCCGCCGCAGCAAGTAAATGAACAGCGGAGCGCCGACGATCGCGGTGATGGCGCCCACGGGCAATTCTTTCGGCGCGACGATGGTGCGCGCCGCCGCGTCGGCCACCACGATGGCGATGGCCCCGCTCAAAGCCGAAGCGGGCAACAGCACGCGGTAGTCCGGGCCGAAAAACATCCGCATCACGTGCGGCACCACCAGTCCCACATAGCCCACTGCGCCGCTCACCGAAACGGCCAGCCCGGTGAGCACCGACGCGCTGATGTACACCACGAGCTTGACGCGTGCCACGTCCACTCCCAGATGAACCGCTTCCTGCTCGCCGGCCAGCATCAGGTTCAAATCGGGCGCCGTGGTGTAAATCGCGCCGATGGCGATCAGCATCACAAAAAACAAGAATCCGGTGGCCACCGGAGCGGGCGTGGACAGGTCGCCCATCAGCCAGAAGGCCATGCCGCGCAAATTCGAGCCGGGCAGCGTGGTCATCAGAAAGCCAATGATGCCGGAAAGAAAGGAAGCAGAGATGATGCCGGCCAGCAGCAGCGTGTAACTATCCAACTGGCCGCCGCGCTTCCCCAGAAAATAAACGGCGGCCACGGTGGCGCCGGCTCCGGCAAAGGCTGCGAGGGGCGTGGCGATCGTCGCGCGCGAAGATACCGCCAGGGAAATGATGGTGGCCAGCGCCGCGCCGCTGGAAACGCCCAGCACATAGGGATCGGCCAGCGGGTTGCGCAGCAGCGCCTGGAAGCCGGCCCCCGCCACGCTGAGCGCCGCGCCTACCAGGATGGCCAGCAGAATCCGCGGCATGCGAATTTCATTCACGATCAATTTGTAGTCACTGGGCAGATTATCGGTGGCGCCGATGAGGCTCTTGCCCAGGCCAATCGCCAGTTCTGTGGTGCTGATGGGCACGGCGCCCAGCTTCAGCGCAAGCACCACCACGATGAACAGGATCACCGCCAGGATCCCGCACGTGCGCCCCAGGCTTTTGGGAGTGAGCGGCTGCATCAGCGCGCGCCCCCGGAAATGAAAAGATCTTCGGCTGTAGCTGGAAAAGAGAAAAAAGCAAAGAAAGGCAACGCTGCCGAGGCGCGTCCCTTGTCCACTTTCCCTTTGTTATTTTCCGGTTTTTGCGCGAAGGCTTCGGGATGCAGTTGCCGGGCCAGCTCTTCGATAGCGTCCACCAGGCGCGGGCCGGGACGGTTCACGCTGTCGTCGAGAATGGCGATGCGCTGTTCCTGAATGGCGGCGAGCATGCGCCAACCGCGCCGGTCGCGCAATTCGTCCAGGGTGTGCTGCACGCTTTCCGCGTGCGAGGAAGCAAATACCAGCACGTCCGGCTGCACGCGCACCACTTCTTCCAGGCTGATGCGCGGCCAATCCTGCTCAAGTTCGATGGCCACTTCGCCGCCAGCCCAGCGCAGCGCGTCTGCGAGAAATGTATCCTTGCCGATGGTGATCAGCGGGTCGTGCCACACGATAAAGAACACGCGGCGCGGCGGGCGCCCGGCCAGGCGCTGCTTCAGGTTGTCGAGGCGCGCGCGAAGCGAGTTGGCCAGCGCGTCACCTTTCTCGCCCGCGCGGATCAGGCCGGCGAGTGCGCGTGTGGAATCCAGGATTTGCTCCACGTTGCGCGCGCCGGTGGCATACACCGGAATGCCCAGTTGCTCGAGCGCATCCACCGTTTCGCGCCGGTTGCCGCCATTGGCTTGCGCCAGCACCACATCCGGGCGCAGCGCGGCAATTTGCTCGATGCTGGGATTGATGGGCCCGCCGACTTTAGCGCGTGTGGCGGCTTCAGCGGGGAAGTCGCAGAAATCAGTGACGCCCACCAGGCGGTCGCCCGCGCCCAGAGCGAATACCGTTTCCGTCAGGCTGGGGGCCAGCGAAACGATGCGGCGAATTTCCACGGGCAGCCGCACGCGCCTTCCCATCTCGTCGATTACTTCGCGCGTCACCGGGGCGGAGGGAGCGGGACTGGCGGCCGCCGGCTTCGCGCCGGATTCCTGCGCCTGCGCAAATCCGGATGCGCCCCCGACCAGCATCAGGGCCGCGATCGCCGCTCGACGAGTCCATTGTGCGCGCAGAAACAAGAACGCCCCAAACCGAAAAAGAATGGGGCGCAAAAGCCCGCACTCTTTCTCGCGAAGAGTGATGGCAAACAACGGTGAGGACTGGTGTCCTGGCTCGGAATGGCTGGTGCAAGCTGCCATTCATCACAGTGGCGGGACCGCAGCCGATTTGCACGGCCTTCCCATACTTCACCCCTTTGTAACCGCGAGGGGCATCCACACCTGCTGATTGTCCAAGACAGTGTAGGCGCGGCAAGCAGCCAAGTCAAATGGCGCGGAAATGGGATTCTCAAAGCGGTTCTTTCCCAATCCGGGTAATCCGTGAAATCGGTGGATTGCTTTTTGCGATGGAGCTACGTGCGGGAGAAGCTGCGCGGGTCGGGGGCTTCGCTCCAGCGGACCTGGTCAATGAACCAGTGGCCGTCGATGCGCACCAGCGTGAATCGCGCCAGGTATTGCGCGCCGCTGGAGGAGGCCAGGCGCGTATCCAGCACCGCTTGCCCATCGCCATGCGCCGGCATTTCCACGCTGAGCAACTGCGTGCGGAACATGGCGCGGTGCGACTTCACCAGTTGCTCGTAGGCGTGCCAGGGGATCTGCCCGCGGTATTTTTCTGAAAAAAACGAATATGCCGCGCGCGTTTCGCCGCGGTTGAGCGCCGCCAGGTGCTGCCGCACGACACGCGACGGCCCAGACAGGCCCAGCCACTCGCCCAGCGGGTTTTCCGTGTTCACCAGCAACAGCGTGATGGCGCAAAAGGCCGCCAGCGCAACGGCCAGAACCACGCGCAACCGGCGCAGCATCGCGCTCTGCCGAGCAGCCTGCTCCGCGGCCAGGCGATCCTGCGCGGCATACCACGCGTAGGGATCTTCGCGCCAGGGCTCCGCCGGAGGCGTTGCCTCGTCCGGCGGCTGCTGCTCCGGGTTGAAATTCTCGTTCTGCACGTCCCTATTGCTCTTTCTATTTTCCCTTATTCGCGTTCAGCGGTTCTTCCATTCCGGCTTGCGCTTTTCGGCGATGGCGCGGATGCCTTCCTGCGCGTCTTCCAGCCGGTACAGTTCGTTGAGGAAAATGTTCATGGAATTCTTCAAGCCGTCTTTCACCGAAAGGCCCATGCCGCCGAGAATGGCTTTTTTCGCCATGGTCAGCACCGCGCCGGATTTTTCCGTTATCACGGTGACGAATTCGTTGACCGTCTTTTCCAGGTCGGCTTCCGGGACCAGCCGGTTCACCAGTCCGAGTTCCTTGGCGCGTTCGGCGGTAATGGCCGCGCCGGTGAGCACCAGTTCGAGCGCCAGCTTCGGCCCGACAATATACGGAAAAATCGTGGAGGCCAGCGGCGGGAATATCCCCAGGCGGATTTCCGGCTGCGCGAAGCGCGCGTTGGGCGTGGCGATGACGATATCGCCGAAAGCCGCCAGCTCCGAGCCGCCGCCCAGCGCCGGCCCGTTGACAAGCACCATCACCGGCTTGCCCACGTCGATCATGGCCACGAAAACGCGGTGGAAGGCGTCCAGCATCTGGAACACGCGCTGCGTGGTGTATTCGCCCACTTCGATGCCACCGGAAAACACTTTGGGCAGCGCCGAATCCATGATGATCAGCTTGACCGTGTCTTTTTCGTGGAGCAGTTCGATACCGCGCGCCATTTCCAGCAGCATGCGTTCGTTGAGCAGGTTGTGGTCGGGCCGGTTCAGGGTGATGCGCACCAGCGGCCCGTCCATCTTGTAGCGGATAAACTTGAAGTCTTCCGGCCGCAGCTCCTGCGGCCCGGTCATCAACTCACTTACCGCTTCTTCCGCCATGCCTGCCTCCCGGATGCAACTTCCAAAACTACCACAGACCCGCTGCGATGTGGCGGCCAGCTTCGGAATGGTGGCTACAGCGCGCTTTCAATGGCCAAAGCAACGCCCAGCCCGCCCGACACGCACAGCGTGGCCAGGCCGCGCCGGCCCTGCGTGGCGCGCAGGTTATGCGCCAGCGTCGTCAGGATGCGCGCGCCGGTGCAGCCAATCGGATGCCCCAGGGCAATCGCGCCGCCATTGGGATTGAGCTTTTCCGCGGGCAGGGAAAGTTCGCGGTCGCACGCGATCACCTGGGCGGCAAAGGCTTCGTTCAATTCAATGGCGTCGTAATCGGCCAGATTCCAGCCGGTGCGTTGCACGAGCTTGCGCACCGCGGGCACCGGCCCGACGCCCATCACCCGCGGCTCGACAGCGGCGATGGTCGCATCCACGATACGCGCCATCGGCTTGAGATTCAGTTCACGCACTTTCTCTTCGCTGGCCAGCACCAGCGCGGCCGCGCCGTCGGTGATGCCGCTCGAGCTGCCGGCGGTGATGGTGCCGGTCTTCGAGAAAACCGGGGAAAGCTTGGCGAGGCTTTGCGCGGTCACATCGCCGCGCACATGCTCATCGCCCTCCACCGTGGTGGTCCGGCCTTTTTTGTCGGTGCGCGCGATGGGCACGATTTCGTTTTTGAATTTTCCCGCAGCCGCGCCGGCGGCGGCGCGCGTATGGCTTTGCAGGGAGTAACGGTCCTGCTCGTCGCGCGAAATTTGATAATGCTGCGCCAGCACCTCGGCGGTCTCGCCCATCACCATTTGCGCCATGGGGCACAGGAAGCCGTCGCGGTACATCGAATCGGTCAGCTGCTGGTGGCCCATCTTGAAACCCCAGCGCCCGTCCAGCAGATACGGCACGCGACTCATGGATTCCGTGCCGCCGGCCAGCACCACGTCCGCTTCGCCGAGCAGGATTTGCTGCCAGCCCAGCAGCACCGAGCGCAGCCCGCTGGCGCAGGCCATGTTCACCGTCATGGCCGGAACGCCCGCGCCCATCCCGGCGCGCCAGGCAATCTGCCGCGCCACGTTCGGCCCCACACCCGCGCCGCGCGCGTTGCCGAAGAAAAGCTGATCCACGGGAGTTGATCGGCTGCTGTCACTCGCGCCTTCGCCCGGGGTTACCGAACCAGGTTCGCGCGGGGCAGGGGCGCTGCCGAAGGCGCGCTCCAATGCGGCACGCGTGGCGATTACGCCCAGATCCGCCGCGGTCATATCGGAGAATACGCCTCCGAATTTGCCAATCGGCGTGCGCGCCGCGCTGATGATGTATACCGTTTTGTTGTTTTGCATACCGTGGAGCCGCACAGGCGCCCTCGCCTGCATCGCTCGAATTTCTGATGCTAGCACAGGTTCCACCGGCGTTGTGGAGGCCTCGTCAAGACCAGAGCGGGCTCGGGACCCAGTCGTTGCTTTCGTCGAGCCATGGCCAGGCAGCAGCCGTACAATCGCTCCCGGCGGCCGCGCATCCTATACACTGGGGAAGGATCTGCCCGGGAAGTGCGCCGGGGAAGAGAACTTCGTCCGCAATCCTGCAAGGGCGGTGCCCGCATGCGAATCAAGAAGACAGGCGTGATGGCGATCACAGTGTTCGCGGCCAGTTGCGCCGCCGCGTGGCCCCGACCCCAGGAAAAGCCCGTAACAGCGCAACAAGAGAAATCTCCGGAAGGCGCGCCGGAGAAGCCCGCGGTCCTTTCCAGCGCGGCGTTGCGCGCTGGCGCGGAGTTGGAAGGCGCGGCTGCGCCCTCCTTCCTGAAATGGGCGCGCGACTTCGCCAAGAAGGAAATTGTCAAGGCGAAGACGCTGCCGGCAAAAGACGTGGCCGCCAAAGCCCTGGCTGCATCGCACCCGGATGCCTCCGCGCAGGCTCGCGCGGCAGGCGAAATTGTGGTGTGGTATCGCGCGTATCAAGAAGCCGCGAAAGCGCAGGGAATCTCGGGCCAGCGCGTGCGCGATGTGGACAAAGACTTAAAGGACATGGCGCAAGACCTGCGACAAGTGGAAACGACTCCGGTGGAGATTTCGCAATTGCCCCTGAAGCGCGAAGCCGAAGACCGCATCCTGGCGCGCATGCAGGCCGCCGCTCGCATGCGCGAAGCGTACGCCCGAGTGGATCAGTTGAACGGCGAGCGCGTGGATTTCTGCATGAGCACCCTCGCCGCGTTAACGGAAAACGCCAAGGCCCTGAACCCCGCGGAAATCCGCGGATTGAAGTAAGTGCAGGCAGGGTGACAAACCCTCGCTGCGATCAGGTCTTGCAGCGGCAGGTTAAACGGGGATCTTGGATCCGTCCGGGTGACCCGCCAAGGGCAGGGTGCAGGCTTGTGGCTCCGCGGAAAGGCGGTTGCAGAGGCTTCCCAGCAAGCGCGCATAGCCGGAGTGAAAGCGGTTGCCGCGCGCGGCGGCGTTTGCGGCCCGTAACGTGGAAAGCGCCCACCAGTCGGCCAGGTGGTCCCGCAGGTTGCTCCAGGCGTTGGCCACGGATTCCTCCCTTGCAGCATCCCGTCGGCAAAATGGCTGCTAAACTTTAGCGGCCGGCGGGCAAACTTCCTGACCGGAGAGCCGCGCATGGAAAGAGCGAGCCGGGGCGTCCAATTTGGTGCCGGCCTGCCGCAAGATTCCGGGGGCAAGGGAGAAGCGATGAAAAAGAACATGGCGTTGGCGGCGTTGCTGATGGCAGGACTGCTGGCGCAGGCCGCGGATTGGCCGCAATGGCGCGGCGCCAATCGCGACGGCGTAGTAGCGGGTTACACGTGGCCCGCGTTGCCGGAAAAGCTTTCCGCCAAATGGAAAATTGACGTGGGCGAGGGCCACGCCTCGCCGGTATTCGCCGATGGAAAAGTTTTCTCTTTCGCGCGCCAGGGTGAAAACGAAGTGGCGCGCGCGGTGGATCCGGGCAGCGGCAAGGTGCTGTGGTCGCAAGCCTATCCGGCCCCGTACACCATGAATCCCGCGGCGGTGGGCCACGCCAAGGGACCCAAGTCCACTCCGGTATGGAATGCCGGGCGGCTGTACACCTTCGGCATCAGCGGCACCCTTTCCTGCTGGGAGGCCGGGACCGGGAAACTTCTGTGGCGAAAAGAATTTTCAAGTGAGTACCCGTCCACGTCGCCGTTGTACGGCGCGGCGATGTCTCCCGGGGTGTTTGATGGGCTGCTGGTCGCGCACGTGGGCGGCCACGATAGCGGTGCGCTCCTGGCGCTGGATGCCGCAACCGGTGCCGTGAAATGGACCTGGAAAGGAGACGGGCCAGGCTATGCCTCCCCCGTGATTGCAGGCGCGGGCGCGCAACAGCAGATCATTACCCAGACGCAGCAATATATCGTTGCGATCGCGCTGCGCACCGGCGCCTTGGCCTGGAAAATTCCTTACCGCACCGAGTACGACCAGAACAGCGTGACGCCGCTGCTGGTGAAGGACCTGCTGATCGTAAGCGGCTACGCCAATGGCGTGGCGGCCTACCGCTTGCCGGCCAGCGGCGCGGGCGAGCCGAAACAAGTCTGGCGCGCGCCCGACGTCAGCTTCTACTTAAGCAGCCCAGTCGCGCAAAGCGGCACGTTGTTCGGCTTCAGCCATCGCAACAAAGGCGAGTATGTGGCGCTGGACCTGGCCACTGGCAAGCTGCTGTGGCGCAGCCCGCCGCGGCAAGGCGAAAACGCCGCGCTGTTGCTGGCCGGCGCGAATCTGGCGCTGCTCAATAACGAGGCGCGCCTGGTGATTGCGCCCGCCGACCCCGCCGCCTTCCGCCCGGCCAGACAATACGAGGTGGCCCAGAGCGAAACCTGGGCCCATCCGCTGTTGCTGCCCGATGGCGTAGTGGTAAAAGACAAAACGTCGCTTGCGTTGCTGGGCTGGAAATAAGTCTGAAAGGATCGCCGGGGGAAATGGTGTGCCTGGGCTGAGTTAGACAGCCCGCTTTCCCAATCTATCGGGACACTCCAACCAACAGCTCGATCCAGATGCGACTCTTCATGCTCGATCTGGCCATGTGCTTCTTCGCGCCCAACGCGCAACCTGAGCGTGTCGCCCCAGCCGGTCCGTGGGCCCACGGTCTGCCGCGTGCGCGGCAACTGCCCTTCTTCAGGCTTTCTTGGGATAGAGTTTTTCAAACTCCGGATCGCCATGGAGAGGCGCCAGGTCGGGATCGCGGCGCGCCCAATCTGCATCTTTGAAGCCGGCATTCCAGGCTTTCGTCAAAGCCTCCAGAGCCTCAGTTTTTTTGTTCAGCATGCAGAACGAGCACGCGATGTTGTAAAGAACGGTGGCTTCCGTGGGACGCAACGCGAGCGCGAGATTGGCTTCGCGGGCGGCATCGTCCACACGATTCAGAGACGCGTAATCAGTTGCCGCCAGAGTCCGGGCACGGGCATCCTCCGGGACTCTGCGGAGGTGTTCCTCCAACGCTTGTATCCTGCGGGCCCGCACGTTGCGAAGCGCCTCTTCTTTTCCCAAAGCCCCGAGCGCATTGACGATGGGTACGTAAACGTTGTAGTCGTTGCCGCTGGCGGCCAGGGCTTCGTCCGCAATATTGGCCACCTCCTGGTAGCTCCCAAACGCAAACAGAGCGCGTCCGAGCAGGTAGTATGCGCCCTCGCAATCCCGTTTTCGCTCAATCGCCTGCTTCACGCAGCGGACAGCGTCCTCATATTGATTGCTGGCATAGAGAATCCAAGCCTGCGCAACAAGCACTTCCGGCTGGCTTGGTTGCAGGGCCACAGCTCTCTGGGAAGCTGCCATGGCGCGGCCAATCCACGAGGTCTCGCGCAGATAGTGGTAGTAATTCTGCGCACAGACGTTGGCGATCGCGGCGTAACCCAGAGCGAAATTGGGATCCTGCTGAACGGCGTTCTCGAACATCTGCAGGGCAAATTCCAGGTCTTGTCTGGTCAGGCGCCGCGCATAGCTCTTGCCACGCAAATACAGGTCGTAGGCCTGCATGTCTTCGGTGGGCTTGGAAGCCAGCGCCGCCTGCTCCTGCGGAGAAAGCGTAATGCGCAGGGCGTCGGCAATTTTGCGCGCGATTTCGTCCTGCACTTCGAACACATCCTTCATCTCGCGGTCATAGCGTTCCGACCAAAGCGGGAAGTCCGTGCGCGTATCAATCAGCTGCGCATTGATGCGCAGGCGATTCCCGGCGCGGCGCACGCTGCCTGCCAGCACATACGCCGCGCTCAACTGCTGGCCGATCTGCGCCGGCGTAACCTGCTTGTCACGATAAGCGAGGACGGTGGGGCGTGAAAACACGTTCATGCCCTTGATTTTCGAAAGCTCGGTGATGATGTCTTCGGTGATGCCGTCGCGGAAGTATTCGTCTTCTTTCACGCCGCTGATATTCTCAAAATAAAGAACAGCGAGGGACTTTTCAGCCTGTCTGGCCGTCCCGCCGCTTCGCGAATCTCCGCTGTCCTGCGCTTTGCGGCCACCAGACTCCATGTCGCGCTTCAGGCGCGAAAGATCGGTCTTCAAATCGGTGGCCGTCTGGTAACGGAGGTTACGGTCTTTTTCCAGGGCCTTGTCGAGGATGCGCCCCAGTTCGCCCGGCACCGAGGCATTCGCCTGAACAGCAGGCACCGGATCGCGATTCAAGATTGCTTCAAAAACCATCGCCGAGGTTTCTCCCCGGAACGGCAGGGTCCCGGTAGCCATCTGGTAGATCACCGCACCCAGTGAAAACAGGTCGGTGCGGGAATCGGAGAGCTGGCCACGCGCCTGCTCGGGGGACATGTAGGACACCGTGCCCATGGTCGTGCCCGGTTGCGTCAAGTCCTCCCGCTGCGCGGCACGGGTTTCCATTTGTGACTCACCAGAGGCGCTGCGCAGAACCTCCATTTTGGCCAGACCGAAATCGAGAATCTTTGCCTGTCCGCGGGTGTTGACGAAAATGTTCGCGGGCTTCACATCGCGGTGCACGATGCCCTTGGCGTGCGCCGATTCCAGCGCATCCGCAATTTGAATGGCGAGAGTCAGAACCTGCTCGACGGGGAACGGTTGCCGGCCGATCATCTGGGCAAGCGTCTGGCCCTCCAGCAACTCCATGGCAATGAAATGCTGTTGTTCGTACAGCTCGATGGCATATACCGTACAGATATTGGGATGGTTCAGCGCTGAAGCGGCGCGTGCCTCCCGCTGGAATCGCTCCAGTGCCTGTGCATCTTTGGCCGTGTCCGGGGGAAGGAACTTCAGAGCGACGCGCCGGCCTAAGTGCGAATCTTCAGCTTCGTACACCACACCCATGCCGCCGCTGCCCAACCTGCGGACAATCTTGTAATGCGCGATGGCATAACTGGCTGGATATTCCATTTGGTGACGAGCGAGTCTAAGGACGCCTGCCAATGCTGTCAAGTTGCTGAACATTATTGCTTCATTTCTAAATTGCCCTGCATGACTGCGACGATTTGGCGGCGTGGATTTCCCGCATGGCCGACGTGGAAGCGGCCAGTGTTTCCGCTTTGCAGACTGTAAGTGTAAAACGAAAAAGGGAGAATGGTGGGCCTGGGCTGAGTCGAACAGCCGACCTCGCCCTTATCAGGGGCGCGCTCTAGCCAACTGAGCTACAGGCCCACACGGAGTGGAGCTTCATTATAGGGGCAAGGCCGCGAAACGGTCAACGCGGCTGCTTTCTTGGTAGCGGGCCAGTTTGCAGCCGGGGAGGGGCGCATGCTTGCTGCGCCCCTTTGTTTCCCGCGAGTCCCAGAAAAGGGCGCAGCAAGCATGCGCCCCTGCGCTCCAAACTGACCCACTACCGCTTTCTTCCGCTTGTTTTTCGCCGGCAGGTCTCGCCCTGGCGCAAAAACGCCGGGGACAAATACATCCTGTTGCCGCAAAACCAAATGCGCGGCCGATGCGGCCGTCTGTCCTACGGCGTGGCGTTGGGGGCGAAGAAGCACATGGGCAGGTCGCGCGAAGTGCGCAGGCCCGCTTGCGCCTTCAGAATTTCCGGGATGCAGTTGACGGCCACCGACGCGGTGGCGATATCGCCGTGCGTGCCCCCGGGCACGGTCATGGAGATGTTCGGCGTACCGGACAACTCCACGGTGTCGCTGGATTGCTTCGCGCCCACGTACATTTGCAATTCCATGTAGATGCGCTCCGCGCCGCCGCCCAGCCCGCGCGCGATCTGGTGCACGCCGGTCACCTGGCCCGGTTCCACCGTCAGGTATTCGGTGACCACTTTTTCCTGGGCCACCATCGGTTCGATTTTTTCCTGGATTTCCTCGACCGGCAGACCCAGCGCGTCGGCCACCATGGCCACCGATTCCGGCAGCCCGTGGTGCTTGATCACGCCGTTGGCCACCTCCTGGCGGAACTGCTCGACGGTCATGCCCGCGCCGATTTTCTTCTGCAGCGGCAGCCGGCGCTTCGAAGCATCCACGATGCGCACCGCGCGCGCCTTTTCGATTCTCTGGCTCACCGCGCCCAGCGTGATCACCAGCTTATCCATCACGAAGCCCGGGTTCACCCCGGTGCCCACCAGCGCCACCCCGGCTTCACGCGCCGCTTCATCCAGTCTGCGGGAAAGGTCGGGATATTTGCGGAATGGATAAGCCAATTCTTCGCAGGTGGAAACCACGCTTGCGCCCGCTTCCAGGCATTCGACCAACTGTCCCGCCACGCTGGTGAGGTATGACGAAGTGGTGTGCAGCACCACGTCCGGTTCCTTGGCCAGCATTTCCTTGGCGTCGGCCACCACGGAAATACCCCACGGCCCGCCGCTTGCCCCCACCACTTCGGCCAGATCCTTGCCGGCCTTGCCTGGGTCCTTGTCAATCGCGCCGATGATTTCCAGAGATTGTTTTTCCCGCATCAACCGGACAATCGCTGCGCCAATCGGACCCACGCCGTACTGCACCACCCGAATCTTCTTCCGCACAATTTTCTCCGTTTCGTCTGGGGAGCCGATCCCGGTCGCAGGAGCATGCTCGCTGGCAGGCCGCTTCACCCGGGAGAGCCGCGCAGGGTGCGCCGCCATCCCACTTTGCGCCTCTATACTACCGCGCCGCCGCACCATCGCCAAATCGGCAGAGGTGTAGCCCGCCTCTTCAGAGGCAGGCTTTGGCGCTGCCCCGCTTTTCTCAGCACAGCGGTTAGGGTCCCGTCGCAAACACCTTGCATGCTTGCGGCACTGCAACCAGCGCACTTACAACGAGCGCGGTGGAGCACCTTGTGCAACGAATTTCCGGGACGCGCGGCAATAAGTGCCGAAACGCCCAGTCGCGCACTCCGCCTACTCCCCGTCATTCTGAGGAGCGCTTGCGATCAACCTTCACGATGGTGAGCGGGAGCCGCGCAGCG
>CAZCNH010000038.1:0-34466 GCA_964500065.1 uncultured Acidobacteriaceae bacterium | reverse complement strand
AGTACATCCGCAACTTCTGCATCATTGCGCACATTGACCACGGCAAGTCCACGCTGGCCGACCGGCTGCTGGAGCTGACCGGGGCGCTGACGCAGCGCGAAATGTCCGCGCAGGTGCTCGACTCGATGGACCTCGAGCGCGAGCGCGGCATCACCATCAAGGCGAAAAGCATCCGCCTGCACTACACCGCGAAAGACGGCCACGAATACCAGCTCAATCTGATTGACACGCCCGGGCACGTGGACTTTTCCTACGAAGTGTCGCGCGCGCTGAGCGCCTGCGAAGGCGCGCTGCTGGTGGTGGACGCCAGCCAGGGCGTCGAGGCGCAGACCGTGGCCAACACCTTTCTGGCCGCCGCGCAGAACCTGACCATTCTGCCGGTGATCAACAAAATTGACCTGCCCGCGGCGCAGCCGGACTTCGTAAAAGAGCAGATCGAAAACGTGCTGGCCATCCCCGCGGGCGATGCGCTGCTGATCAGCGCAAAAAGCGGCCTGGGCGTGGAAGACGTGCTCGAGGCGATCGTACAGCGCGTGCCCCCGCCGGCCGGCGCGGCTGATTCTCCCTTGCAGGCGTTGATCTACGATTCCTGGTTCGACGTGTACCGCGGCGCGGTGGTGCTGGTCCGCGTCAAGCAGGGCACGCTGCGCAAGCACGAAAAAATTCGCCTGTGCAGCAACAACGAAGTGTATGAAGTGGAAGGCATCGGCGTGCTTACCCCGCATGCCATCGCACTGGAAGAACTCAACGTCGGCGAAGTGGGCTTCGTGATCGCCAACATCAAGGAGCTGGCCGACGCGCGCGTAGGCGATACGGTGATCGAAGCGGGCCGCGCCGCGCCCGCCTTGCCCGGCTTCCAGGCCATCAAGCCCATGGTCTTCTCGGGCTTGTTTCCGGTGCTGGCCGATCAATACGAAACCTTGCGCGACGCCCTGGAAAAATTGCAGTTGAACGACGCCGCCTTTTTCTACGAGGCGGAAAATTCCGTCGCCCTGGGCTTCGGCTTCCGCTGCGGTTTCCTGGGCCTGCTGCACATGGAAATCGTGCAGGAACGGCTCGAGCGCGAGTACGGCCTGAACCTGATTACCACCGCGCCTTCGGTGCGCTATCGCGTGATGAACGCCGCCGGCGAGGTGCTGGAAGTGGATAGCCCCACGAAGTTTCCCCATCCCAGCTCGATCGAATCCATCGAGGAGCCCATCATCACCGCGATGATCATCACCAGCGATGAATCGGTGGGCGGCATCCTGGCCCTGTGCCAGGAAAAACGCGGGGTGCAGAAAAAATTCGAGTACCTTTCGCCCACGCGCGTGATGCTCACCTACGAAATGCCGCTCAACGAAATCGTGCTGGATTTCTACGACCGGCTGAAGAGCGTTTCGCGGGGCTACGCCTCGCTCGATTACCAGTTAAGCGGCTACCGCGAATCGGACCTGGTGAAGATGGACATCCTGGTGGGCGGCGAGCCGGTGGATGCGCTCAGCATGATCTGCCATCGCGAACACGCCGAAGCCCGCGGGCGCGACCTGGTCACCCGTTTGCGCAAGCTGATCCCGCGCCAGCAGTTCGAGGTGCCGCTGCAGGCCGCCATCGGCAGCCGCGTGATCGCCCGCGAAACCATCAGCGCCATTCGCAAGAACGTGCTGGCCAAATGCTATGGCGGCGACATCACCCGCAAACGCAAGCTGCTGGAGAAACAGAAAGAAGGCAAGAAACGCATGAAGCGCGTGGGCCGCGTGGATATCCCGCAGGAAGCTTTCCTCGCGGTCTTGAAAGTCGCCTCCGAATCCGACGAGTAGCGAAGCTGTGGAGTGCGGGAGCCTGCTCCAGTCCGCCTTGGGCGGACGAAGCTTGCTTCGCGCGAATCAAGTGCCGCTGGGACTTTGTATGCCTCCTGCCCTTGTCAGTGCCTCACCGAATCCGCTATCGTGTCCCGCACCAAGTCTTGAAGGAGCGCTTCATGAAGGAAAACAACCTGATTGCCGCCATTCTTACCGTCGCTTTCTACACCGGCCGCGGCGGAGCCATGGGCCTGCCGCAAATCTTGACTACCTACGAAGAGATGAAAGAGTTGCTCGAGAAGCAATCGGCCGGCAAAAAGAAGAAGTAGTCTGACGGCCAAGGGGCCGGGCCGGTCGCCGACTCAGGCGAGTTCTTCCTTTTGCGTGACTTTTGCCCGCAGTCGCGCGCGCCGCACGCGCACGGTGATCTCCTCTCCGGTGCGAATCCCCGCCGCATCGCGCAGCACGTTTCCTGACGCGTCGTAAGCAATGGCGTAGCCGCGATCCAGCACGCGCAGCGGGCTGCGCTCGTCAAGCTGGGTCATCAACCGTTCCAGCCTGCGGCGCCGCGCCACCAGCAACGCTTCCATGCGCCCCTGCAGTTCGCTGGAGCGCTGTGCGGCACGCGCCCGCAGCGCCGCGATGCGGGCCCGCAAATCGAATCCGGCAACGCGCGCCGCCGCAGTTTGTACCCGCTCGCGCGCCGCGCCCAGCCGTTCGCGCAGCGATTCGCCCAGCCGCGCGGCGGCTTCGTCCACGCTTTGCCGGCTCTGGCGCAGCAGCGTCTCCAGTTGCCGGAAGCCGCGATGCGACGCCAGTTCCTGCACCTCGCGCTGCAGCACCAGCAGCTTGTAGCGGATCAGCTCGGTCAGGCGTTGCGCGGTGTTTTGCAGGTGCGCATCGAACTCCTGCCGCGTTCGCACCACGATTTCCGCCGCGTTGGAGGGCGTAGAAGCGCGCACGTCGGCCACAAAGTCGGCAATGGTGAAATCCTGCTCGTGGCCCACCGCGGAAATCACCGGCACCGCGCTCTTGGCGATCTCCCGGGCCACCGATTCTTCGTTGAAGGGTTGCAGGTCTTCGAGCGAGCCGCCGCCGCGCGTCAAAATCAGCACATCCGCGAGGGGCTTGCGGTTGAAAAAACGCAGCGCCTCGACGATGTCTTGGGCGGCTCCGTCGCCCTGCACGCGCACCGGATAGATCAGAGCCTGTGCACCGGGGAATCGCCGCCGCAGGATGCGCAACACGTCGCGCACCGCCGCTCCCGCGGGCGACGTGATCAGGCCGATGCGCCCCGGCAGAACCGGCAGCACCTTCTTGCGCTCGGCTGCAAATAGCCCTTCGTTTTCGAGTTTCTGCTTCAGTTGCTCGAAGGCCAGTTGCAGCGCGCCCAAGCCCACCGGCTCGACATGCTCGACGTAAATCTGGTATTCGCCGCGCTGGTCATAGACGCTGAGCGAGCCGCGCACCGTCACCTGCAGCCCGTCCTCCGGCTTGAATTTCAGCAGGCGCAACTGGTTGCGGAAGCAGACGCAGCGAATCTGCGCCGCGGCGTCCTTCAGCGTGAAATACAGATGACCCGACTGCGCCGGACGGCAATTGGAAATCTCGCCTTCCACCCACACGGCGCGGTATTCCTTTTCCAGCAGGCTGCGGATTTGCGCCGTCAGTTGCGCGACGGTCAGCACGCGCCGTTCGGGCGCCAGATTGAGTGTGAATTGCGTCATGGAGCGATCACGCGCAAACTACTTCTTGAACAACTGGATCAGCCACATCGCCAGGGTGAATGCCACGCTCAAAACGATACACGTCATGATGGGAAAGTAGAAGCTGGTGTTCTTGCCTTGCCAGGCGATATCCCCCGGCAGGCGGCCCAGGCGGAACGGCAGTTTCGCGCCGGAGGCAAGAAACCATCCGAGCAACGCCATTGCGATGCCTGCAAAGATCAGTGTTCGGCCGAGTTCGCGCATCGTTCCTGCAAGCATTGTATCGGGTGCGGAGTGTAGAGTGCAGGGCTCCCGCTGCAAGCCTCGCGTCTATCTCGTCATTCTGAGTTCGCCGACGGCGAACGAAGAATCTCAATCTAATCCTTGAGCGGACGTCGAGATTCTTCGTCGGTCCCGAGGGCTCAGGACAGGCTCAGATTGAGGACAACGCTTCTACAGTTCGTAGCCGGCGAAGAAGTAGCCGACCTCGAACGCGGCGGTTTCCGGCGCATCCGAGCCGTGCGTGCAATTGTTCTGAATGCTCGAGCCCAGGTCGCGGCGAATGGTGCCCGGCGCGGCTTTGGCCGGATCGGTCACGCCCATGGTATCGCGCCACTTCTGAATGGCGTTATCGGCTTCCAGCACCATGGCCACCAGTTTTCCCGAACTCATGAAATTGGTAAGCTCGCCAAAAAACGGGCGTTCGCGATGCACCGCGTAAAAGCCCTCCGCCTCGCCCTTCGAGAGGCGCATGGATTTGATCGCCACGATGGTGAAGCCCGCCTTGTGAATGCGGGAAAGAATTTCCCCTTGAAGATTTCGTGAGACCGCATCGGGTTTGACAATCGCAAAAGTCCGCTCAATCGCCATGCTCATCACCTTTCCGATAGGAGAGCTGTTCTGAGTTCTGAGTTCTGAGTTCTGAGTTCTGAGTTCTATTACTTCTTCAGAAGTGAAGCCATTGTGCCGCCGATATCCGCGGGGCTGGCGACGCACTTGATACCCGCAGCCTCCATCGCGGCATACTTGTCTTTTGCGGTGCCCTGCCCGCCGCTGATGATGGCGCCGGCGTGTCCCATGCGACGGCCCGGCGGTGCGGTCTGCCCGGCGATAAACCCGACCACCGGCTTTTTCACATTGGCCTTGATGTAGGCCGCGGCGGTTTCTTCCGCGTTGCCTCCGATTTCGCCGATCATCACGATGGCGTGCGTATCGGGATCGGCGTTGAACAGCGTAATCGCGTCCAGGAAGGTAGTGCCGATAATCGGGTCGCCGCCGATGCCGATGCAGGTGGATTGCCCGATGCCCAGCGCGGTCAGCTGCGCGACGGCTTCGTACGTCAATGTTCCGCTCCGGCTCACCACGCCCACGTTGCCCTGCTTGTGAATGCGGCCGGGCATGATCCCAATCTTGCACTTGCCCGGCGAAATGATGCCCGGGCAATTCGGGCCGATCAGCCGCGTTTTCGACGCGCGCAGCACGGCGTTCACGCGCACCATATCGAGCGTGGGGATGCCTTCGGTGATGCACACCACCAGGGGCAAGCCCGCGTCGATGCCTTCGAGAATGGCATCGGCCGCATACGGCGGGGGAACAAAAATCGCGGAGACGTTGGCGCCGGTTTCGCGCACGGCCTGCGCCAGCGTATTGAACACCGGCTTCTCGAGGTGCTTGCTGCCGCCTTTGCCCGGTGTTACGCCGGCCACCACGTTGCTGCCGTACTCGATCATCTGGGTCGCGTGGAATGTGCCTTCGCGCCCGGTGAAGCCCTGAACGACAACCTTAGTGTTTTGATCGACCAAAACGCTCATATGAAGTGCAGGAGGCGAAGGAGGTTATGGATGTGAAGGAACGAACCCCCTAGAATTTTCTCCACTCCTTCCATAAATTGAAAATCATCATGCCCAACTTTCCATACTCTGACTTCAGGAGTAAACAACGCTCCTCTTGAGCGAATCCTTCATCCGCGCTCATTTCAAGCCACAACTCCGTTTCCAAACACTCGCCTTTGGCTATGACCAAATGCCTTTTGAATTCAGCGGCTGAATTACGCTTGGCCCAGCCTTCCACTACGTTGCCACGACGGATCGCGCAGCCCGGCGAAGCTGGCTCGCTAGGCCAAACTGCTCATGTTTGGGGAAGCCTCGCGTCAGCTTGGAAACCTCCAGTGCCAGGCGATACGATTGCTGAAACACTAGTAAATCTCGATATGTCCTGATGGGACCGCGGCTGCGCTTGGCTGTCTCCTCCACTTCCTGCAACTCCTGCACGTCCTTCAATTCCCTGCAAGCGCCACAATTTTCTGCGCGCCGTCTTTCATCCCTGCGGCGATTGTGAAATTCAATCCCGATTCCTTCAGGATTCGCTGCCCTTCTTCCATGTTGGTGCCTTCCATGCGCACCACGATGGGCACCTGGATATTCAATTCGCGCGCGGCGTTCACCACGCCGGTGGCCAACACGTCGCAGCGCAGGATGCCGCCAAAAATATTAATGAAGACGCCTTTCACGTGGTGGTCGCTGATCAGAATGCGGAACGCGTTTTTCACCTGCTCGGCGCTGGCCCCGCCGCCCACGTCGAGGAAGTTCGCCGGGCTGCCGCCGGCCAGCTTGATGATGTCCATGGTGGCCATGGCCAGCCCCGCGCCATTGACCATGCAGCCCACCGTGCCGTCGAGCTTGATGTAGTTCAGCCCGAACTTCGAGGCTTCCACTTCGAGCGGGTCTTCTTCTTCGAAGTCGCGCAGGTCCTTGAAGTCCTTGTGACGATAGAGCGCGTTGTCGTCGAAATTGACCTTGGCGTCGAGCGCGATCAGCTTGCCATCGCCGGTCACCACGCAGGGATTGATCTCCACCAGCGACGCGTCGCTTTCCGCGTACGCGCGATACAGCGCTTGCATGAAGGGTACCGCGTTGCTGGCCGCATCGCCGCTCAGGCCGATGCCGAAGGCCAGCTTGCGCGCCTGGTAAGGTTGCAAGCCGACGGCCGGATCCACATGCTCTTTGATGATGGCTTCCGGGGTCTTGTGCGCGACTTCCTCGATATCCATGCCGCCGGCCGCGCTGGCCATGAAGACCGTCTTGCCCACTGCACGATCCAGCAGTAATCCCAGGTACAGCTCCTTCTTGATGTCGAGCCCTTCTTCGATCAGCAGCCGCCGCACCACCCGCCCCTCCGGACCGGTCTGGTGCGTGATCAGGTTCATGCCCAGGATTTGCCCGGCGAGGGTTTCCGCTTCTTCGCGCGACCGCGCCAGTTTCACACCGCCGCCCTTGCCGCGCCCGCCGGCGTGAATTTGCGCTTTCACCACCATCACCGGAGTACCCAGCTTGGCGGCGGCGGCGGCCGCTTCGTCTTTGGTGAAGGCCACTTCGCCGCGCGGCACCGGAACGCCGTATTTCGCCAGAATCGCCTTGCCCTGATATTCGTGTATTTTCATTTTGTGTTTCCTGCGGCACCCGCCGCACAGTGCTAGAATTTCTGCGCAGCAAAACCTAAGAGTTTACCGGGAACGCGGAAAACGAGCAAGGAAGGCTGCGCTGGTCTGCCTGATAAACATGATCCAATGGCCTCATAGCCCGGTACACCTGCTGGAGAAGTCGGGCGCATTCATCGTGAGTTCGGCAACCTACCAGAAGGAACCTTTCTTCCGCGGACCGGCAAACCTTGACTACCTCGCCGATTCGCTATTGCAACTCGCCGGCAAGTACCACTGGCGCTTGCAGGCGTGGGCCGTTTTTCCGAATCACTATCACTTTGTAGCCCTTACGCCGGAAAATCCTGATACATTGCGCGATTTCATACGGCACTTGCATTCTGTGACGGCTATTGAAATCAATAAGCGGCAGAGTGTACCTGGACGCAGGGTATGGTTCGAGTACTGGGACACACGATTGACAGACGAAAAGTCCTACGTCGCCCGGTTAAGCTACGTACACCGAAATGCAGTTAGGCACGGACTGGTCCGCGAACCTTCCCTGTACCCCTGGTGTTCCGCCGGATGGTTTGAACAGAAGGCCAAGAGATCCTTTTTTCGAAGAGTCATGGATATGAAGATTGATCGCGTTTCCGTCCCGGATGACTTTCAGCTTAAGCCGGAGGATTGTGAGCCAGATGCGAATAGCTCTGGAGTGCGGGAGCTTGCTCCCGCTTTGAACGGCGAAGCTCGCTTCGCCGCGGTCACGGCAAGCGAGACGAATCAGAACAAGCGAGCTGCAAAACCAGCAACCCAACCGCAGGCCCCGGGCAACTCAAGTGTTCTAATTCCTGGCCCGCAGCAAGCTGCTGCATTTAATAGCGGGAGCAAGCTCCCGCACTCCAGAGCTGGCGCGGAAGCGGCGATGGAGGAGGTTCTCGGCGGGCGCTGGAGCACAGACGAAATCACTTCGTTTCTGCAAGCCCTGCGCGAGCGCGAACTGACAGTTGACGAGCTTGCCGGATTCGCCACGGCCATGCGCCGTCACGCGGAGAAAGTTTTTCCCGATGGGCCTCCGCCCGGCTGGACGCTGGTGGATACCTGCGGCACCGGCGGGGATGCTACCGGCACTTTCAACATTTCCACCTGCGCGGCGTTCGTGGTTGCGGGAGCGGGCGTGCGCGTCGCCAAGCACGGCAACCGCTCCATCAGTTCGAAGTGCGGCTCCGCGGATGTGCTGGAAGCGCTGGGCGTGAAAGTGGATAGCGATGCGGCCCAAGTCAGGGCGTGCATCGAGAAGATCGGCATCGGCTTTCTCTTCGCGCCGGTGATGCACTCCGCAGTGAGACATGCCATGCCCGCGCGGCGCGCGTTGGGCGGACGCACGGTGTTCAATCTGCTGGGCCCGCTGACCAACCCCGCCGGCGCGCAAGCACAGGTTCTGGGAGTCTACGATGCAGCGGTTACTGAGCTTGTCGCGCAAACTCTGGCCGAGCTTGGCTGTAAACGCGCGTTCGTGGTACACGGCGCCGATGGCCTGGACGAAATTTCTCTGAGCGGCGAAACCCGCGTAAGCGAAGTGCGCGATGGCGCGGTCCGCACTTACACGGTTACGCCCGAAGACTTCGGCCTGCCCCGCGCCCCGCTTTCGGCCATGGCCGGGGGCGATGCGCAACAGAACGCGCAAATCATCCGCGACGTGCTGGCGGGCAAAGCCGGCCCGCATCGCGACATTGTGCTGGCCAACGCCGCTGCCTCATTGGTGGCTGCCGGCGCCGCCGCAGGCTTCCGCCAGGGCGTCGCCCGCGCGGCCTCCGCCATTACCAGCGGCGCTGCGGCAGCCAAACTCGCGGAGATGGCCCGGCCCTGAGTTTTTGCGTGCGCTTTCTGGCAAATTGTGCTTACATGGATTTCCCCTACCAACCGGGATTTTCTCCCGCGAAGAAACCGGTTCTGTGGCATTTACTTTCACGGAGGAAACATCATCATGAAACCAGAACAAGCAGCAGGTATCCGGGATTTTTTTGTGGAAGCATTGAAACAGGAAGCCAAGACCACCCGCCGCACGCTGGAGGCGGTGCCCGACGCAAAGAGTTCCTACAGGCCGGACGAGAAGTCGCGCACCGGGTTTGAACTGGCCTGGCACATTGCCAGTTCCGATGCGTGGTTCCTCGATGGCATTCTGGCCGGAAGCTTCAATATGGAAGGCGACTCCAGCGGCAAGGTCCCCGCGGACATCAAGAAATCTGCGGACATCGTGGCCTTCTACGACAAGAACTACATCGCGAAAATCGAGAACCTGAGCAAGCTCAGCGGCGAGGCCTGCGCCAAAACCGTGAGCTTCTTCGGCATGTTCGAATTTCCGATGACCGTGTACATCTCCTGGCTGGCGTTCCACCAGATTCACCACCGCGGCCAGCTTTCGGCGTATCTGCGCGCCATGGGCGGCAAAGTGCCTAATATCTATGGCGGCAGTTTCGACGAACCCATGCAAATGGCCGCACAGGGATAGCGTCGTCCGCAGGGGAACTTCGCCACAGAGGCGCAGAGAACACGGGGAGAAGAACAGAATATCCCTCTGTGCTCTCTGTGCCTCTGTGGCTTCTTCTTACTCCTGGTGGCGCAGGGCGCGCAGGCAGAACCAGAACGACCCCACGGTAAACGCCACAAACGCCGCCGACTCCCACAACAGCGCGCGCGGATCACCCACGCCCACCGTGGCATAGCGCATCACGTCCACTTGCCAGGTAATGGGGTTCGCCAGCGCGGCAGCGCGGAACCAGGCGGGCAGCGGCTCCAGCGGATAGAAAATTGAACTGGCAAAAAGGAACACGAAGTAGAAGATTGAGGTCACCGCGTTAAACACGTCGTTGCGGCGCGTGCCAAGCGCAAAGATGGAATAGAACGCCGCCCAGCCAATCGTGCCCACCACCACCGCGGCGCTGAGCAGAGGCAGCAGATCCCAGCGCAGGCGCATGCCCAGCAGCGCGCTGGCGGAAACCAGCGTCACCAGGGTTTGCACGATGGCCAGCCCGACCGTAAACAGGAATTTGCCCGCCAGGTAATCGGTGCGGCTCATCGGGTAGGTGAGCATCTCGAAGAAGATTCCGTTGTCGCGATCCATGAAGAACGTCCACGAGGTGTTGGCTGCCACGCCGAAGCTGGCCATGCCCAGCACGCCGGCAAGGAAGAAAGAGTTGTAGTCCACGCCGCCGGAAGCAAACGGGGTGCCGATGGCGCGGGTCATGCTGACCCCGAAAACGAAGAGGTACGCCAGCGGGTAACAGAGGTCCCAGAAAATCAGCGTGAAATTGGTCGCGCGGATTCTGGTCTCGCGATAAAGCATTGCGTTCAAGGAAGCCATAAGATTCTCTCTCCTTCGTCCGTCATCCTGAATCCCGCGCAACGGGATGAAGGATCTCGCTGCACAAATCGAGATTCTTCGTCCGTCTCCCGCGGACCTAGGATGACGCATCCAGATTTCGGCGTTACAGTGGCGCACTTCGTCATTTCTGCATCAACTCCACGAAAATATCCTCGAGGCTGGCGCCGGCGATTTCCACGCGCAGCACGCGGCCTTGCCTGGCCAGGTCGGCGACGATTTCCAGAACGCGCGCCTCCTCGCTCTTCATGGCCAATTCCAGCGTGGTCTGGTGAATTTTGTAGCGCACCGGCGCCAGCGCTTCTACGGTTTCACGCAGGCGTTCCGGCAGGGCCTCGAAGGTCATGGTCACTTCGTGCACGTTTTCCGAAAGCAGCTTCAGCGTATGCAGATCGCCGCGCGCCACCTGCTTGCCTTTGTTCATGATCAGGATGTCGTCGCAGAGTTCTTCCGCCTCGCTCAGGATCTGCGTGGTCAGGATGATGGTGCGGCCGCGCCGGGCCTCTTCCCGGAGCATCTGCATCACCGCGCGCTTCAGCAGCGGGTCCATGCCGGTGGAAAACTCGTCGAGGAAGACCACCGGCGTTTCCACCAGGAATGTCTTGGCCACTTGCACCCGGCGACGGTAACCGCCGCTCAGGTCCATCACTTTCTTGCTGGCTTCCGCTTCCAGATGAAACAGCTTCATGACGCGGTCGGCGCGCTTCATAGCTTCTTCGCGCGGCAGGCCGTGGAAACGGGCATAGGTAAGCAGGTTGTCGCGCGCATCGAGGAACTGCTCGACCGCGGTTTCCTGAATGACCACGGAAATATTGCGCCGCACTTCCAGCGGAGCGGTTTGCGCGCTGTGACCCATCACCTGCACGCTGCCCTGGGTTGGCTCGATCAGCGTGGTGAGCATCTTCAGCGTAGTGGTCTTGCCGGCGCCGTTTGGTCCCAGCAAGCCGAAGATGATGCCCCGGGGAACGCTGAAGCTCAGTCCATCCACCGCGCGCACCGGAGCCGCGCTGCGGGGTTTGTAAACCTTCACCAGATTTTCCACGTGCAAGGCGAATTCGCTCATGGTTGCACCTTTGCTGCAAAAGCGTTGCGCAGGCAGGGCTGCGCGACGGAAAGAAAATTGAAAAGAGCACCGGACACACGCGGACACAGATATAATGTCCGGCTTTGAAGGACGCGCGCTGCTATCTAACGAGCAGCCGGCGGGCTGTGGAGGAGGAGTCTCATGTGGCTACACCGTATTTCTTCGACCTTGGCAGTGTATGGAACGGCCGCGGCGCTGTCAATGGCGCAGGCGCCAGCCACCACCACAGCCGGCACGACCGCGCAAAAAGTGCGCGAATACCGGCGCGCGCACGAGCACGCCATCATTTACGAACTGACGGAATGGCTGGCCATTCCCAATGTGGCCGGCGATACCGCCAACATCCAGCGCAACGCCACCAAGCTGAAGGCCATGCTGGAGATGCGCGGCGTGAAGGTGCAATTGCTGCCCATCGAAGGACGAGGGCCGGTCGTGTACGGCGAATTGCCGGCAGCGGGAGCCACGCGCACGGTGATTTTCTATTGCCATTACGATGGGCAACCTACCGACCCCAGTCGCTGGACCGGCACCAAGCCATGGGAGCCGGCCTTGCGCACAGGCAGCCTCGCGGCGGGAGGCAGGCTCATCCCGTTTCCGGAGCCCATGACCCCCTTTGATGAAAACTGGCGCATCTATGCGCGGTCGGCTTCGGACGACAAGTCGCCCATCGTGGCGATTCTCGCCGCGCTCGACGCTCTTAGCGCAAACCGCATCCCACGCGGCGTCAATCTGAAATTCATTTTTGACGGCGAGGAAGAAGACGGCTCGCCCAATCTGCAAAAGACGCTGCTGGCGCATCGCGAACTCCTGAAGGCCGATGTGCTGATCAATGCCGATGGTCCGGTACATCAATCGGGACGGCCGCTGATTGATTTCGGCAACCGCGGCGTGATGGGCCTGGAGATCACCGTGTATGGCCCCGCGCGCGGGCTGCACAGCGGTCACTACGGCAACTGGGCGCCGAACCCGGCGATGCGCCTGGCGCAATTGCTGGCCTCGATGAAAGCCGACGATGGCCGCGTGCTCATCGCCGGCTTCTACGACGACGTGACTCCGCTGAGCGATCGCGAAAAGCGAGCCGTCGCGGAGATGCCCAACAACGATGCGGAACTGAAGCGCGAACTGCTGCTGGGCAGCACCGATGGCAACGGCAAGCGCCTGGTGGAGATGATTAATGTGCCGTCGCTGAATATTCGCGGCATCCGCGCCGGCTACGTGGGCGCGCAGGCGCAGAACCTGGTGCCGTCGGAGGCCACGGTGTCGCTCGATGTGCGCCTGGTGAAGGATGTGGACCCGCAGAAGCAATTCGACCGCATCGTGGCGCACATCAAGAAGCAGGGCTACACCGTTGTGGATCGTGATGCTACGCCGGAAGAGCGTTTGCAGAACGCACGCGTGGCCAAAGTGGTGTACGAAGGCGGCTACAAGACGCAGCGCACGTCCATGGATTTGCCAGTCGCCGTAGCTTTGATTCGCGCCGTCGAAGGGGCCGTGGGGCCCGTGGTGAAAATGCCCACCAGCGGCGGTAGCTCGCCGATGTTCATTTTCGGCGACTTGAACTTGCCGGTGATCGGCGTGCCCATGGTGAACCACGACAATAATCAGCACACCGAAAACGAAAACCTGCGCATCGGCAACCTCTGGCGCGGCATCGAGATATACGCCGCCATCATGGCGGATTTGAAGTAGGGTTCTCGGCCACAGAAGCGCACCGAATGAATTTCTGGCCCGCATTTCTTGCCGGAGCTGGAATATGGGATGCAATGCGGGAGATGCGGGGAGCTGTGCTTGAGCCCAACGGGATCAAGCAGCGACGAAGAACCTCGATGCCCAGTGCCCGCGATTGCCCGCCATTCGGAGTCCACGCGCATTCAGCCGGGGCGAGGAATCTCCATGTTGGATGCCTATACGGATTGGGACCATCGAGGCTAGCGGCTAAAGATCGAGAAAGTTTCTTAGAAGCTGCATGCCCGATTCGGTGAGCACAGATTCGGGATGGAACTGCACGCCTTCGAGGGGTGCCGTGCGGTGACGCGCCGAAGCGGGACGGCTTAAGCGCAGGCCCATGATGACGCCGTCGGACGTTTCGGCGGAAACTTCCAGGTCGCGGGGCAGCGTGCGGCGCTCGACAATCAGCGAGTGATAGCGCGTGGCGGTAAATGGCTGGGGCAAGCCGCGGAAAATGGTGCGGCCATCGTGGTGGATTTCGCTGGTCTTGCCGTGCATCAATTTCTTCGCGCGGATCACGCGCCCGCCCAGCGCTTCCCCAATCGCTTGATGCCCGAGGCACACGCCGAGAATGGGGATCTTCCCGGCAAAGCGCCGGATCAGCGGCACGCACACGCCCGCTTCGCGCGGCGTACATGGTCCCGGAGAAAGAATGATGCGCTCCGGGCGCAACTCGGCCACTTCATCAAGCGTGATCTGGTCGTTGCGGCGCACCACCGGCGGCGCACCCAACTGGCCCAGATACTGGGCCAGGTTGTAAGTGAAGCTATCGTAGTTGTCGATCAGTAGAATCATTTCACATTCGTGTGACTTCGTGATTTACCGCGTACCTGTTCTGCGACACGATCACAAAATCATGAAATGCCTTTCAATGCCGCAATCAACGCCCTGGCCTTGTTCACTGTTTCCTCGTACTCGCGCGCGGGGACGGAATCGGCCACGATGCCGGCGCCGGCCTGCACATGCGCTTGCCCATCCTTGGCGACGAGGGTGCGAATGGCGATGCACGAATCCAGGTTGCCGCTGAAATCCAGATACAGAATTGCGCCGGCGTAAATGCCGCGGCGCGTGGGCTCGAGTTCGTCAATGATTTCCATGGCGCGCACCTTGGGCGCGCCGCTCACCGTACCTGCCGGGAAGCAGGAAAGCAGCGCATCGAAGCAATCCACGCCCGCGCGCAGTTTGCCGCGCAGCGTGGAAACCAGGTGCATCACGTGGCTGTAGCGCTCGGCAAACATCAGTTTTTCCACGCTCACCGAGCCATGCGCGCACACCCGGCCCAGGTCGTTGCGCCCCAAATCCACCAGCATGATGTGTTCGGCGCGCTCCTTGGGGTCGGCGGAGAGCTCGGCCTCCAGGCGCAGGTCTTCGGCTTCGTCGCGGCCCCGCGGGCGCGTGCCCGCGATCGGGCGGTAAAAGGCGTCGCGGCCCTGCACTTTCACCAGCATTTCCGGCGAACTGCCCACCACGGCGGCATCATCGAGCCGCAGGTAATACATATAGGGCGATGGGTTCACCACGCGCAACGCGCGGTAAATTTCGAAGGGATCGGCCGTGATGCGCGCGCTGAAGCGCTGGCTGATCACCGCCTGGAAGATGTCGCCCGCGCGGATGTAACGTTTGGCCTTGCGCACCGCGGCGAGGAAATCCCGCTTAGGGAAGTTCGATTTGAGTTTTGGCGCTTGCCGGGGAGGGGCGATTTTGCGGGCTTTTGCAGGGCTTATCAGCAGCCGTCGGGTTCGCGCAATTTCGCGCACGGCGGCGTTGTATTTCGCGCGCAAGCTGCCCGGTCCGGCGGTGTACACGTTGCGGATGATCCACACGCGGTGGCGCACGTGGTCAAAGGCGATCAGGCCGAGGTAGAACATCAGGACCACGTCGTCGAGTTGCAGGTCGTCGCGGGCGCGGGCCGGGATGCGCTCGGCAAGCCGCACCATGTCGTAGGAAAAATAGCCGATGGCGCCGCCGGTAAGCGGCGGCAGGCCTGGAATGCGCACCGGCTTGTAGCCGGCCAGGCGCTCGCGCAGCTCCGCAACCGGATTTTGTCCGTTATGGCTGCCCAGCCGATACCGGTACACGTCGAGGGGATCCGCGCCCAAGAAAGTATAGCGGGCAATCTTTTCGCCGCCTTCCACGCTTTCCAGTAGAAAAGAATATTTTGCCGCGGCCGCAAGTTTCATCCAGGCGGAAACCGGCGTGAGCAGGTCGGCGGAAACGGTGTCGTACACCGGGACGAGGTTGCCCTGGCGCGCAAGCTTGGCGAACGTTTTGTAGTCAGGCTGCACTAGCTTGTTTTCTCTTCTCGTTGCAGTCTCTGAATGACCGCCCGGCGCATCTGTTTTTCCGGGGCGCGCTGCTCGGTCCAGATTTCCCACTGGGCCATGCCCTGGGCCAGGAACATTTCCGCTCCGGAAACAGTTTCGATGCCGCGGCGCTCGGCCAGTTGCAGCAGTCTGGTGCGCAGCGGGCGGTAAATTGTATCGAACACCAGCCGGCAATTCAGTTCCCTGGCGCGCAGCGGCGATTCAACGACGCGCGGGTACAGGCCCACCGGCGTGCAGTTCACGATAGCGTCAAAATATTCCGTTCGCAGTTGGCGGCGAACAAGCGACTCTCCAAGCACGGCGCGCGCCAGTTTGCGAGCCTGCTCCGGGCGGCGCGCGCAGATCGCCGGAATTGCGCCTTCCTGCGCCAGCGCAAACGCCACAGCGCGCGCCACGCCGCCCGCGCCGTAAATCAGCACGCGGCTGCCGCGCAGGTTTACCCGCGTTTGCAGGGCGCGCAGCACCCCCACATAGTCGGTATTCAGGCCATAGAGCTTGCCATTGCCGCGGACAACCACCGTATTGACCGCCCCGATTTGCGCGGCCAGCGGATCGCAATCATCCAGGTGGCGAAGGATCTTTTCCTTGAAGGGGATGGTGACGCTAAACCCGCGGATATTGAGCGGCTGAACGGCGCCCAGAAAGTCGCGCAGGTCGCTCACGCGAAACGGCAGATATACGTCATTCATGCGCCGCGCGATAAAGCCGGTATTGTGCAGCAGGGGAGAAAGGGAATGGCTCACCGGATTCCCGATCACGCCATAGACGCGCGATTTTTGCGTGAGCCTGTCGGCGCGGTAGAGACGCTTCATTTCGTCCAGCGTCAATTGCCCGGGCGCCGTCTTTTCGCCCACTGCGGCGTAAGCCAGCGCGCTGCCGTGCGCCAGCGCCAGCACCCGGGCCGGCAGGCCAATTTCACCCATCGGCGAGACGATAATTTCATTTCGCCCGCGGCACAGGCTCAACAGTCGCAGCGAATCGTGGATGGAATTGCACTGTGTGGCGATCTTGACTGGCTCCCCCGGAAACCGCGCGACCATTTTCTTTACCGCCTCCACGTTCCGGGGCGTTTTTGCGAAGTCATGCAGGGAGGAAATGCGCTTCTCCAGTTCCACCGGGAGGGCCGGGGCGAACCCGGTGGCGCCCAAGGCTTCCGCTTCCATGTCGCACCACGTACAGCCGCTGCGGATGGCCTCGGCGAGGATTGTTTGCAGTTTGCCGATGTCGGCCTGCCCCCGAACCCTCAGGCGCCCTCCACCCGCTTCGGTGCGGAGAGTGGCGATCAGGCACGGTCTGGCTTTCCACTGCGCCAGCCGCCTGAGCAGTTTGCGCCGCTCTCCGTGGCTGCGCAGATAGTCGAGGCGAAGCTCGATGGTCTTTGTGAGCTTGAGCGCCCTCCGCAATTGCTCCTGCGCTTGGCGGAAGGTGGGAGCCGCCACCACGGCGCAAATCCGGTCTTTGAACAGCGGCTTCATGGAAGAATACAAGGTACAACGGCTCCTGGGAAAAAGCGAAAAGGTGTGAACGCCGGCGCCGGCCGCACCAGTTCTCTCACGGGTTCATCAGGTTTGGATCCGTGCGTGTCCATGCCCCAGCCAAACGCCCGCCTGAGAAGCCAACACCAGGAGTTGAGCAAGCCAACAGGGCCGTCCTGCGTGGGGTATCGAATACGCAAAGGGGGCCTTGCCAAGTGCTTGACCCTCCTTGGGGCGGGTGATACGGTCACGCGAAGGGAGCCGCCCGTTTGGCGTGTGTGTCTTTTGGGGGCGTCCTATGAGTTGGACCCCGTCTTTCGGGGGCGAAAGCAGGGGAAGGAGAAGTCATGCGCAGAACAATCGGAATTTTCGCCATCACCTTGAGCCTGGGAGCGGGCAGCGCCTTGGGGCAAAAGTCCTACAAGCCGAATATTGAGGACATCTATTGCTCCGGCACGGTGACCACCGAATCCGTGCCCCGGGATACCTACATCATTTCAGGGGAGCAGTCTTCGCCTACCACCGTCTTCGCCACGGGCAACTTCATCTATATCAACAAAGGCGCGGATGACGGCGTGAAGGTCGGCGACCTGTATCAGGTGATGCGGCCCGTAAAGGACCCTGCGCACAACAAGTGGTTCGAATCCCAGAACACCCTGGCACGGGCCATGGGCCAGCAATGGCTGGATGTGGGCAAAATCAAAGTGGTGGCCCTGACACCCAAAGTCGCCACGGCCCAGATCACCTTCAGTTGTGATCAGTTCGAGCGCGGCGATATCGTTCGCCCGTTTGCTACCCGCAACGTACCGGAATTCAACAGCGGAAAATTCGATCCCTTCGCGCCATGGAACGGCCGCTCTTTGGCCATGGTCGTCAATTCCAAGAACTACGCCCGTGAAGTGGCCAACCACGACGTGATTTACGTCAACCTGGGATCCAGCCAGGGCGTGAAGGAAGGCGACTATTTCCGCATTTTCCGCTACCAGAATAGAGCCGGGCAGAAAGTGTACGAGTTGCGTCGTATCCAGGACCGCATCTTTGGATTTGGCGCTCCGCCTGACAGGGCTAGCTACTCCTGGAAAGATCTACCCCGGGAAATCCTGGGCGAAGGCATCGTGCTGCGGACCGCGGATAATGCTTCCACCGTGCTGATCACGTACAGCGTCCGCGAAATCTACATGGGGGACTATGTGGAGTTGAAAGAGCCGGCTCCGCCCAAGCCCGCGCCTGCTCCGGCACCCGTGGCTGCTCCCGTCAACCGTCCGCCAACGCTGGCGGTAAGCGCAGACCGTAATTCGGTTCTGGCGGGCGAACGAGTTCGCATCCTTGGGCAAGCCGCAGACCCCGACGGAGACAATCTGCGGTATGCGTGGCGCGCCAGCGCCGGCCAGCTTTCCGGCACCGGCGCCACTGTCCAGCTTGACACCTCCGGACTGCCCCCGGGCCGCTATACCATCACCGGACGCGTGGAAGATGGCCGCGGTGGCGTGGCCGACGGGTCCACCGTAGTGACCGTAGAAGCCCCTGCAGCCGCACCGCAGGCCTCGAAAATCGCGGAAGGCTTCTATCGCGCCGGTGGCGCCCAGCCCGATAACGTCCTCAAACGCATCCTGGACGACGTGGCCCTGCGGCTCCGTAATGATCCGCGCGCGCGCGCGCTGGTCATCGGCTACGCCGATACAGGGGAAGCCAATCCCGACAAGCTGGCGGCTTCCCGCGCGGAAGGCGCGAAGACTTATCTGACCGGCAAGGGCGTGGCCTCGGCGCGAGTGGATACCCGCGTGGCGGCAGGTCAATCCGGCGCTGGCCGCCAGAATCGCCGCGTGGATGTGATCTGGCTGCCGGAAGGCGCTTCTTACTAAGCATTTTTCAGGACTGAGGGCACCACGGCCGGCGAAATCAATTCGCCGGCCTTGGTGTTTTTGGCTTGCATTTCCTGGCATAGTGCGAGCGGAAATAGAAAAGTCAGCAGAGGAAATGCGGGCTGGATCCGGCAGCGGTCGCTATTCCGAGAACACTTCTGCGGTAAAGGTGAAGATCTGGGCATCCGGCTCACGCCACGCTCCCGCGGGAAGACCGGCTTTCTTGCACGTTTCATCCAAGAATCGCTCGCGCGGCCAATGGTAGCGTTGGGCAACCTGCGGCAGCAGCAAGCCGGAAAAGTGGTGCTTGCGGATCAGCAGCCCATGCCGGCCAGCATCCACCTGTTCCGGCGCGGCTGGCTGAAGCGGCGAGAGGATGGAGATTTCGACCGCGATTTTTGAAAGCTCGGGAAGCGCCAGCGGCCGGAACCGGGTATCCTCGAACGCCGAACTGAGCGCACACCGCGCCAGGGTAGCCGTGAGCGATTGCGCCGACTCGATCACGCCCACGCACCCGCGCAGGCGGCTCTGCGTGTGCAGGCTCACGAATGCGCCGCAGCCGCCCATCTGGGCAAACCCGGGCGGGGCCTCCGGCGGCTCGGTCTTGCGGAGCGCGGCTTCAATCGTCTGCCGGACAAACAGGAGAAGTTGGCGGCGTTGTTCAGACGCAAGCGGGTTAGGAGGCGGCTGCATCCTGAGGCTGCTTCTTCTTGTTCTGCATGAGCGTCAGGCGCAGGCGCCGCTGCTTCACGCGAATATCCACCTGGTTCCAGAACTTCACAAAGTACTGGATGGCTGAAGCAATCGCGCTGATCACCACCAGCCAAAGAAGAAGCATGCTCCAATCCTGGAATGGCTTGTGGCGCGAACTGAGAATGACCACGGCCACGGCAGCTACCTGCAGAACCATCTTGGTCTTTCCCAGAGCCGAAGCCTGAATGGTGAAGCCTTCCGCGGACGCGATATTACGCAGGCCCAGCACGGTAAACTCGCGCCCAATGATGATCACTACCATCCAGGCCGGAACCAGTTGCATTTCCACCAGGGAGATGAATGCCGCGGAGATCAGCAACTTGTCGGCAACCGGATCCAGCAGGATCCCCAGGGTGGTCACTTCGCCTCGCTTGCGGGCGAAATAGCCGTCGGCCCAATCGGTAGTGGCTGCCAGCAGCAGGATCAAAACGCCCCAAATCTCGAAGCGGACGGGAATTCCGCCCACGTCCACGTTGGGCTCGCGCGTCAGCAACACCACCACGAGCAGCGGTACGAAGAAAATGCGCAGGAGCGTAAGTGCGTTGGGTAGATTCATGCGCCACACGCAAACAAAACACTTGCACGCGATATCTTGGGCCACTATAGACCCCGCACCCGGCAGAGTCAACGAAAGACGCTGGGAAAAACATGTGGAACAGCGCGCCTTAGCAAGGTGTAAATGGGTTGTTCAACGATTACCGATTGGGAACACGATTGCTGCAAATCTGTGCAAATCGGGTTGGCCGGTCCTGCTTCACCCGAGATAAGAGCTTATTCAGAGAGCATAGGGCGAAATTCAATGCAACCGTCTTGTAATCAAAGAGTTAGATGAACATCAAAAATTCCCGTGATTTCCCGTAAGTCACTCCTTCGGAATGGTTTGCAAGCCATCCATTCCGGCAATCCACAGGTTTTTCCACAGGGACCGGTGTTGGCCTAGGCCCGCGAAGGCCCCCCAAGGATGCGTCCTGGCAGGAAAATCAATGCTTTGAAGAGGTTGAGAACACCTTCCACGGCAATTCCCACGATTCGAAACGGCAGCAACAACAACCAAATCACTGGATAGAGGACCAGCGCCAGCAAGGCGAGCGGCCAGCACAGCACAAACAGAATGCACCACAAAAAAAACTTGGCCATTTTCATGCCCTCCATTTCTGGTTACGAACTTTCGCGCGGCGGAGTTCCATTTTCTTTCGCTCGAAACGCGGTCAAACGACGGGCCAGCGATTCGGGCACCTCGGCGTCCACCAGCAGGCAGGTTTCTGTGGCTCGCGTGGAAAAGACGCGGCCGCGGGCATGCACCAGGGCGAGCGTGCGGCCATCGGCGATGGGAATGGCCAGTTCCATTCGAGTGGTGGGATCCACAGGAAGCAACTGGTCAATGCGGGCCAGGAGCGCGTCAATTCCAATTCTTTCCTGGGCGGATACAAAAACATTCCCGTTGCTGGAACGGAATTGGCCGCGTTCTTCCATCGGGATGCGGTCAATCTTGTTGAACACGTGGATGCGCGGCCGCCCTTCCACTCCCAGTTCCTTCAGGATTTTTTCCACTTCGGCATCCTGCTCGGGATGATGGGGATTGGAAACGTCGCTTACATGCAGGATCACCGCCGATTCTTGAACCTCCTCCAGCGTCGCGCGAAACGCGGTAATCAGGCCCGGCGGCAATTCGCGGATGAAGCCGACCGTATCGGAAAGCAAGGCCTTGCGGTTGGAAGGCAATTCCACCGAGCGAATCGTGGGATCGAGCGTGGCAAACATGCGGGCGGAAGATAGCACGCGGGCATCGGTGAGCGTATTGAACAAGGTCGACTTGCCGGCATTGGTGTATCCAACCAGCGCCACGGTGCCCAGGGGCACCGCCTCACGGGCCTGCCGGCGCACGCCGCGCTGGCGCCGCACTCGCTCGATGTCCTCTTTGATCTTGCGCACGCGGTCGCGGATGCGGCGCCGGTCGGTCTCCAGTTTTTGCTCGCCGGGGCCGCGCGTGCCGATGCCCCCGCCCAGGCGCGAAAGTTCAGTTCCCTTGCCCGTCAGGCGCGGCATCAGATAGTTCAACTGCGCGAGTTCCACCTGCATTTGGCCTTCGCGGCTGCGCGCATGCCGCGCAAAAATATCCAGAATCAGTTGCGTGCGGTCAACCACGCGGCAATCGGTGACCGCTTCAATGTTGCGCTGCTGCACCGGGGTCAGATTGCGGTCGAAAATCAGGGCGCGCGCTTTGCGCATTTCCGCGTCAATCTTGATTTCCTCGAGCTTGCCGCGCCCGACCAGCGTTGCCGGGTCAATCGCGTCGCGCATTTGCAGGCTCGACCCGGTGACTTCGGCGCCGGCGCTGCGCGCCAGTTCATCAAGTTCCAGCAGCGAAGCGCGCTCCGCTTCCCCCGCTTCGATGCCGGGGACGCGCGAGGCGCGCTTGACGCCGACGCCCACAAGAAACACGCGCTCTCGATTGGAAACTGGCTGCGTACTCTTCATACGGTTGGAGAACCTGTCATCGGCCGGGATATCTCGAGGGCTTGATCCATCGCTTTCCATTTCGATTATACGATGCTTCTCCACCAGGTTCCACGAGCGGCTTTGCCTGGCGCGCAACGGCGACGTCGGCAGAGTGCGGAAAGAGTCGCTTCCTCGTCCTTCCGTGTCTGCCGAAGGCGGACGAAGAACCTCGATGATCAGTATCGCCCAAGACCGGGGATCGAGATTCTTCGGCCGCTTCGCGGTCTCAGAATGACGAAGTGACTTTTTCCGCAGCCTTCTGGGCGCCGTCGCACCCTGTTTCCTCAGGGAAAAGCTAGATTTCAGATTGGGCGTAATCGTGCGCGGCGTTCGCGATAGCAGGATCCTCGCCGAAGCCCTCGAACCATCGCACGCCGGCCTCTTTGCGGAACCAGGTGATCTGCCGTTTGGCGTAGTTGCGCGTGCTTTGCTTGATGGCCGCCGCGGCCATCAGCATTTCGTCCGGGGTAACGGTGCCCTTGGCCGCCAAGTCCCGCAGGGCGCGGTAGCCGATGAACTGGAAGGGCTTGGCATTCGGAGGAATGCCGCGAGCCACCAGCCGCCGCACTTCTTCCATCCAGCCGGATTGCAGCATCTGATCCACCCGCTGTTCGATGCGCGCATAGAGATCCGAACGGACGGGCATCAGGCCGATTTTGACTGGGGCGTAACCTTCCAGGCCGGGCCTCCCTGATTTGTGCACAACGGAAATTGGTTTCCCGGAAAGCATCCGCACTTCGATTGCCCGGATAATCTTCTGCTCGTCCTTCGGGGAAATCTTTGCCGCCGCCGCCGCATCCAGTTTCTTCAGCGCTCGGTGCAGGTAGGCGGCGCCGCCCTTGGCGGCACGCTTGCGAAGGCGGGCCCGCATTTCTTCGCTGCGCGACGGGGCATCGGCCAGGCCCTCAAGCAGCGCGCGGAAATACAGGCCCGTTCCGACGGTCAGGATGGGCAGCTTGTTCCTGGCCCGCAGATCCTCCAGCGCGGATATCGCGCGAGCGCGATACGCGCCCGCCGTAAAAACCTCGTGGGGCTCCAGCAGGCTCATCAGGTGATGGGGGATACCCTGCTGGTCGGCCGCGATTACTTTGCCGGTGCCGATATCGAAGTGCCGGTAAACCTGGGTCGAATCACAGACCAGCACTTCACCGTTCATCCGTTGCGCCAGGTGGATGGCCAGCGCCGACTTGCCGGAAGCCGTTGGCCCGACGATGGCGAGCAGAGGATAGGTGGACGCTGTCATCATGCTAGTGCTGCGTGGCTAGCAACCAGTAGCGGTACAGAAGGAACCCCAGGAACACCAGTCCCAGCAAAACCGAACCCAGCAGTTGGTTGCGATGCATTCTCACCGTGCTGCTTCTAGAGGCAGATTGTATAGGAAAGTAAACCGGAGCGCGATGAAGGGCCCGCTGAAAGCCTGCGGCAAGGGCTCAAATGGATGCGAGCTGCGAATCGAAGACGCGGCGGCATAATCCAGCGGGTCGCGCCCGGAAGCGCGCACCAGTTGCGGCTCCCCGGCGGGCACACCGCCATCCTTCATGATTCGGAATTCGAGCACCACGATTCCCTTTTCGCCCATGCGCGCCGATTCAGGAATCACCGCATACCAGTTGCGCCGCACGCTGGCCAGCACGCGGTTCAGATAGTTGGTGAAGTCCACGCCCTCGGTGGGGGTGAGCAATTCCATCTGGCCATAAGCCAGCGCGTTGCCTGTGCCGCTGCCTCCTCCTCCGCCGCCGGCCCCGGACCGCGGCAGTTCCCCGCCGAAGGAACCGGATTGCCCGCCCGGATTCCTGGCCGCGCCGCGTAAAGATTCGTCCAGCGCGCGTCCCGCAGAAAGATTGGGCAGGGTAAAGGGGGAACGCTGTGCTTCGTTTTGCTTGGGTGGCTCGAAGCGAGGCTGCTTCGGGGGTTCAGGCGAAGTCCTGGGTGGCTGTGTTACCGGCGGGGCCGAACTATCCACGCGCGGCCCGCCATTGGTCTCATCCGGCTCAGGCTTGGGAGAAACTCTTCCGGGCGCTGGCTCGCTGGGAGGCTGATAAATCGCATCCGGCGGCGCGATTTGACGGAAGATGCGCGGGTCAATGCGAATTTGCGGCGCAGGCGCCGGCGGCGGAAGCACCCGCACCACGTCCGGCGGCACATACAGCGTGCCCAGCATCCTTCGCGCGCCTTCGATTTCTTCGGTGGTCGGCGGTCGCGTGGGGAACAGCGTTGGTTGCAGCAACACCAGAACCACCAGCATGGCATGAAACAAGATCGAGGAAACAGTGCCCTGCCAGTTTCCGCCGGGATTCCAACCGGTCGTTTCTTCCTCGACCGGATGCACCAGAAAATTCACTTGACCCGTGGTCAGCAGATCCGGATCCAAGAGCGCCGCCGTGGACGGCCCGCGGCCCGCGCGAATCTCCAAAGCTTCCGGTCTCGCGCCTCGCGGAATCACCACCCGAGCGTCCAGCGCAGTTTGTGGCAAGCGCGTGGCCGACGGCGGAGCAATGGGCCGGCGCGATGAATCGCGCGGGACCACCATGTGCGTGGCCAGCACCTCCAGCGGCACGTGCTCCGGGATATTGCTCCGGCCATCAATCGGATTCACCGGCAGTTCCGCGGGAATCACTTGGCGCGAATCCAGGAAGGTCGAGCCACGGCGGGCTGCGCCGTTGGTCGAGTGCAGCGGCGCAGAATCTTTCGGAACTAGAGTGCGAGCGAGCATTTACGGTTGTGGGACGAATGCACCTAATTGGACGCGCCCGGCGTGCTCCAGGATGCCACTCATGACGCGGCCGGCCAGTTCCAGCGCGCGCCGGCCGGCGGCGCCATCGACCACCGGCTGCGTCCGCGTGCGCACGCAATCCACAAAAGATCGCAATTCTGCCAGCAGGGGCTCTTCGGGTTGCGCCGGCAACTTTTCAAAGCCAAATTGCGGTTGTGGCCCGCCGCCGGCCACGCGAATGCGCAGGGCATCCTGGCGGATGTAATCGAGCGAAACGTATTCATGCTCCTGGAAGAACCTCATCTTGCGCACGCGTTCGGTGGAAACGCGGCTGGCGGTCACATTGGCCACCGCGCCGGTGGCAAATTCCACTCGCGCGTGGGCAATATCCACTTTTTCGGTGACGACTGGAATGCCCACCGCCTTCAAATCCACGACCGGCGCGCTGACCAGGGAAAGCAGAATGTCCAGGTCGTGGATCATCACGTCGAACACCACGTCAATATCCAGGCTGCGCGGCGTGAAGATGCCCAGGCGATGCACCTCGAAAAACAGCGGACGCGCGATCACCGGGCGCACTGCGACGACCGCCGGGTTGAAACGCTCCAGGTGTCCTACTTGCAAAATGCGCTGGTGCTTTTGCGCTGTCGCCAGCAATTCATCGGCTTCGGCCAGCGATGCGGCCATGGGCTTTTCCACCAGCACGTCAATGCCCTGCTCCATCAATGCGCAGCCGATGCGCGCGTGGTCGATGGTGGGCACCGCCACGGAAACCGCGTCCACGCGGCCAATCAAATCGCGCCAGTCGGCAATGGCTTTTGTGCCGAATTCTTCCGCGGTCTTTGCCGCGCGCCCGGCGTCGCGGTCCACTACGCCCACAAGCTCGCAACTCTCCAGCGAACGATAGACGCGCGCGTGGTTGCGGCCGAAATCCCCCACGCCGATCACCGCAACCCGGATTTTTCTTTCGGCACTCATTTGACGATCTTCGTCATTCCAAGTCCGCCTGCAGCGGGCGAGGAATCTCGATGCGCAACTTCGGCAACAACTGGTTACATCGAGATTCTTCGGCCAAACCCCGGGCCTCAGAATGACGAGGGTGCAATTGCCAGCCCTTCTGCCGCTTACGACGGTTCAAACGCCTGAATGGCGATGCCGGCGGCATCGGCTGCGGCCAGCATTTCTGCGCGATCCATCAACAAGGTGCGACGCGCGTCTATTGCCAATGCAGTTGCCTTGCTGCGCTTCATCAACTCAATGGTGGGCAGGCCCACCACGGGCACATCGAAACGCATGTCCTGTTTGGGTTTGCTCACTTTCACTACGGTAATTGCCTTGCCGTCCGCGATGCGCGCCGCGCGCTTGATCGTTTCATCGGTGCCTTCCATGGCTTCCACGGCCACGCAGGCGCAATCGCTGATCACCACGGTCTGCCCCAGGTCGAGTCCGGCGACCTGTTGCGCCACCCCGCGCCCGTACGCGATGTCTGCGGCCTCGCGCTCGTCCGGCGCGCGTCGCGTGAGCACGCCCGGCTCGGGCAGCAGCGGCTTCAGGAACAGAGTGGAGTCCACCAGCTCGATTCCTTCTTCACGCAACAAGTTGGCAATGGCTCCGATCAAAGAATCCGTATTCTTCCGCGCCAGGGAAAACAGCAGCTTGGCCATGCGCCAATCCGGCTTGATCGAACTGAAAATCTTGTTGTGCTTCACCTGCCCGGCCATCACCGCTTTAGTCGTCTTCTCCTGATGCAGCAGGTCTATTGCTTTACCCAGCTCTCCCAGGCTCACCCAATGCATCCGCTGCGCCTGCTTTTCCAGCTCCGGAAATGCTTCTTCCCGGATGCCGATCACGGCCATATCAATTCCCTGGCTGCGCGCGGCGTCCAGCACCAGAAAGGGGAACTTGCCGTTGCCGGCGATCAGCGCCCAGCGGTCAGTATGTGTCGCCGCAGCCATGCCTCTGTAGCGCCGGGACGGCTTATGTCCCGGCACGCGTACCCCTCGCAAAACTGCCGGGACAAATCCGGTCCCGGCGCTACACTATTCCCTGCCTTACTTGACGATGCCGCGTTCGGCTGACTCGACGAAGCGGATAATTTCGGCCACGTCCTCGTGCCCCGCCAGGTCTTGTCTCATTTTTTCGAGCGCCTGCGTGGTATTCATCTTCGACCGCAACAGCAGGCGAAACGCCTGTTCGATGGCCGCGATCCGTTCTTTGCTGAACCCGCGGCGCTCCAGGCCGATGCTGTTAGTGCCGAAAGTCTTGGTGTCGCGCGGGGCCACCACTTTGGAAAACGGCAGCACGTCTTGCGTGATCACCGTAAAAGCGGCGATATAGGAATGGCGGCCAATGCGGCAGAACTGATGTACCGGGCAAAAGGCGCCCACCGAGGCCCAGTCCTCCACGATCACGTGTCCGGCCAAGGTGGCGGCGTTGGCAAACACGGTGTCGCTGCCCACCCGGCAATCGTGCGCCACGTGCGAATGCACCATGAACATGTTGCGGCTGCCTACGCGGGTAACCCCGCCACCCTTGACGGTGCCGCGATTCACGGTCACGTACTCGTAGAAAATATTGGCGTCGCCGATTTCGAGTTCGGTGCGTTCGCCGCGGTAAGTCAAATCCTGCGGGTCACCGCCAATCGAGCAGAAGGGGTGAAACACGTTGCCCGCGCCGATGCGCGCGGGTCCGCGCACCACCGCATGGGCGTGCAGCAGGCAATCGTCGCCCAGCGCGACGTCGTCGCCCACCACGGCAAACGCTCCTATCTTTACGTTATTTCCGAGCCGGGCACGCGGCGAAACTATGGCTCGGGAGTCGATTTCGCTCATGTCTGGCGATCCACCATCTTGCACATCAAGGTCGCTTCAGCGGCCAGTTCTTCCCCCACTTTGGCCACGCCTTCCAGCTTGCAGAATGTCGCGCGCCATTGCAGGACTTTGACCTCCAGGCGAAGCTGATCGCCGGGCACCACCGGCCGGCGGAACCGGCAGTTATCAACAGCCACGAAGTACAGCAGTTTGGACTCGCGTTCGGGCACCGTCTGGAACAGCAGGAAGCCCCCGGCCTGAGCCATGGCTTCGATGATCAGCACCCCGGGCATTACCGGGCGGCCGGGGAAATGGCCCTGGAAATAGTGCTCGTTGATGGTCACGTTCTTGATGGCCACAATGCGCTTAAGCGGTTCCATTTCCAGCACCTGGTCAATCAACAGAAACGGGTAGCGGTGCGGCAAAACCCTCTGAATCTCATTCACGTCGCAGATCATCCGTTGTCCTTCGTTGTGGGAGGTGCCCCTGTGGAGATTATCGCCTGCTGGGCGAGCCCCTCTCCGCAGTTTTCACAATGCGCGTAACCCGTCAATTATACGCGATGCGCGACCGTAGGGTAGGCCGGCGAGGCTCTCTGCTTGTGGTTTTCGGGATGCGCCGGGCCAGCGGGGTCCGGAAACGGAGAGGCGCGGCCCACGGGCCTTTCCTCAGGGGGCGTTTCCCGCTAGCATAGCGCGGCCATGGAAATGAAGCCGCACGCCAGAAAACGGATGATGCGCAGCCTGCTGAGGCACCTGCGCGGCCAGCAAGACGCAATGCTGGCCATGCTGGAACGCTTTGTCTGCGCCGAATCGCCCAGCTTCGACAAAGAAGCCGTCAACCGGTGTGCGCGGCTGGTGGCCAACGAGTGGCGCAAATCCGGCGCGCGCGTGAATTTGTTCTCCCCCAAGCACCGGGGAGATCAGGTTCGGGCAGCGGTTTGGAATGGTCGGGGAAAACCCGCAGGACAAATCATGGGGCTAGGCCATGTGGATACAGTGTACGAACTGGGTACGCTGGCCCACATGCCGTTCCGCCTCTCCGGCAGCCGAGCCTGGGGCCCGGGCACCTTCGACATGAAGGCCGGATTGATGATGGCCATCTTCGCGGTGCGCGCGCTACAAGCGCTGGGTATCGAGCAACGCAAGCAATGGGTGTTCGTATGGACCTCGGATGAAGAGATTGGCAGCGAAAGCGCGCTGCCGCTGATTTCGCGCGAAGCCCGGCGGAGTGACGCGGTGCTGGTGCTGGAACCCGCGTTCAGCAAAGACGGGCGGCTGAAGACCTCGCGGAAAGGCGTGGGCGACGTGGAACTGGTGGTGACCGGCCGGGCTTCGCACGCAGGGATCAATCCCGAAGACGGCGTCAATGCCATTCACGAGCTGGCGCTGCAGATCGAGCGGGTGCGCCGCATGAACGCGCCTTCGCGCGGCACAACGCTGAACGTGGACGTGATCGAAGGCGGCACCCGCTCCAACGTCATCGCGGAATCCGCGCGCGCCGTGGTGGATGTCCGCGTGAAGACCCTGCGCGAGGCACGCGCCGTGGAAAAACGACTGCGCGCCCTGCGCCCGATTCTGGCCGGTTCGCGACTGGATGTACGCGGAGCCGTTGACCGGCCTCCTCTCGAGCGCACCCCCGCGGTTGTCCGGCTGTTCCGGCACGCGCGGGGGTTGATGGCGGAGATGGGATTGCCGCTGGGAGAAGCGGCCACCGGAGGCGGCTCGGACGGCAGCTTTACCGCATCGCTGGGCATCCCCACCCTGGATGGGTTGGGCGCGGTGGGCGACGGCGCGCACAGTTCCCACGAACATGTGGTGATTCGCCGCTTGCCCGAACGGGCTGCGCTCATTGCGGGCTTGCTGGCGACGTTGTAGGGAATGCTGAGCTATCGCTCGTAGGTCCGCTTCATATACTTCACGGTTTCCGCTTCCAGTTCAGCGTAATCCATGCGCAGCACGGAGCGGACGGCTTCTTCCGCGCTGGATTCGGTGTTGATGCGGTCAAGAATGCGCGCCAGATCGCCCGCGCCGTTGGTTTGCACCATGTACTCCACCACGCCAAGCGACCACGCGTAAGCATACGAAGCAACGTCGGCGGGCATTCCGGAAAAGGAATTTTCAATGGCTCGCAGCGGCACAAAAACTTTTTTCTCGTAGGCCTGCACCAGAAGATTGGCGTTGTCCCGGCTGCGTTTCCCTTCCATCCATTGCGCGATGCCTTCGTGCAACCATACCGGCGCGCGCCCGCGAGTCTTCTGGTGGATGAAGCTGTGCGTCAATTCGTGTTTCAGAGTGCTGCTCAGGTGCCCGGTCACAGAGGTCAGGCCCTGCACCGGCATGCGGATGCGCCCGTCGTTCACCGCGCCGGCCCAGTTGGGCGCCCGGGTGATATCCACGAAATCCTGCTCGGTGTAGAGAATTACGCCGATCGGATCCGGCGGAGCGAAATTCAACTCCGATTCAATGGACTGGAAATGCGATTCGAGCGTTTGCAGAATCTCGCGCGCCAGCCGCGGCTCGGCGCCGCCGTGGTACCGGAGCGTAAAATGCCGCGTTTCGCCTTCACGAAATTCACTTTCGACCTGCTGGTCTTTGACCGCCTTTTCCAGCGCGCGCTCGACGTCGGCATCGGGCCGGAGCGCAATGGCTCTTTTCCACTCGCGGACGGCGGCTTCGATCTTGTTCGAGCCGTGGTAGGCCCAGCCCAGCAGCTTGGCGACGTCCGGAGAATTCGGCGCCACGCGGTTGGCGCGTTCCAGGTAATCGAGGGCCTGGGTGTACTCGCTGCGGCGCAGGTGCAGATAACCGATGCTGAGCAGCACGCCCAGGTGTTCCGGGGCGTAATTCAAGGCCCGCCGGTAATGGCTCACGGCGGCATCCATGTTCCCCTTCTGCAGTTCGAACTGCGCGGCGGCGTGGTGGGCGATGGCAATTCGGTTGGCCACAGATGGCGAAGAACTCTGCGGGTCGCTTTCCAGCCGAGCCAGATAGTTGCGGTCAATCGAGCCATCGCGAATGACCAGGTTGTAGATTTCTTCTTCTCCGCGTTCCACCCGGGGAGCGTCAACCTGCACCTCGGATGGGGAGGCCGGCCCGGCCGGGGCCGCGCCGCCGCGCTCGATGCGTTCGACCTGGTCTTTGCGGATGCTCAGGCGGCCCGCGGAGGTCTCGTAGAATACCCGGTCGCCATCCTCCTCCACGCTGGCGGCGGAGATGCGGCGCCCGCTCTTCAAGACGATAACGTCGGCGGCCGCGGCCGGAGCCAGCAGCAGGGCAATCAAGGAGGCTTTGACCCAATGCGACATGGACCTTCGATTCTAGCAAAGGCGTACAACCGGCCACCGCCCAGTTGCCGTCCAATGTGCTAGGTTGCTAAAGTCAACCGGAGCGGATACCTCAACCCATACGATGCGATTTCTAACCCAAGTGTTTCTGTCTGTCTTGATGACCGGCGCGGCTGTGGCCGCCGCCCCCCCGAGCCCGCAAAAAACTCCGCGGGAAATCTACGCCGCTCTGAACGCGCTGCGCGTGGACGCATCGAAAGTATATTTTGTGCGCGACATCACCCTGCGCCGCGATGTGGTGCGAGTGGTTCTTACCGAGGGCAAACTGGCTTTTTTCGAAGCCTACGACGGGCGAATTCTGGGCGCCGTCTTCACCGGACAGGGCACGGCCCTGGCGGCGCCGCGCGATCCCACCGAAAAACGGTCGCTGGCCCGCTTCCTGGGCGCGCCCCTGATGGATCAGCCCTTTTCCCGCGCCTACCTGCGATTTACCGACGATACCGCACGGGAACTGCAGCAAATCTTGAAGGAGCGCGAAATCTCTCCGGTGGCGGAGCCCAGTTTTGAAGAAGAATGGGGTCCGGCGATCAGCACCTTGAACAGTTCGCACTCGCAACGCACGCTGTCTGACTGGCTCTCTGATTCTCCCCGGCCGTATTTTTACGCGGGCATGGTGGGGGCTAATGTTGGCCCGTTTGACGTGCTGGTGGACGATCGGCGCACTGAGCAAGTGGTGCTGGGCCAGCCGAAGTTTGTGGAGGGTAACCGCTTTTACAACGTGTGGGCCTCTTTCTCCCGCGCCAATGGGGATCCCCAGCCGCGGACGATTGGCGGCTCCTCCTACACCGTGGATACCACCATCCATCCGGATAATTCTCTGGAAGCAACCACCCTCGCCGAGTTGCGAATTGCGGTCAGCGGCGAGCGCATGATTCTGCTCGAGCTTTCACGCTTCCTGAAAGTCGATTCGGTGACCGACGAGGCCGGCCGGCCGCTGACATTCTTTCAGAATGAGGAAATGAGCCGCAAAGAGGTGACCGACCGGGGAAACGATTCCCTGATGATTGTGCTGCCCGCGCCCACGCAGGCCGGTGCGTCCCTTCGCTTGAAATTGCACTACCGTGGCACGGTGATCAGTGACGCCGGCAATGGGGTGCTTTTTGTAGGCGAGCGCGGCAGTTGGTATCCGCACGCAGGCGGCTACGATCAGTTCTCTGACTACGACCTGAAGTTCCGCTGGCCAAGAAAACTGGAATTGGTGGCTACCGGCCGGAAAGTGGAAGAAAAAGAAGAGGGCGAATGGAGGATGGGACGATGGCAAACCCGCCAGCCCTATCCGGTGGCTGGGTTCAATCTGGGCAATTACGCGCGTCACACGGTGAGCGATGGCTCGCTGACCGTGGATCTGTACGCCAACGAGGACCTGGAGATGGCTGTGCTGAACCGGTTTGTTCAATCGCAAGCGCCACCCACGATGCCTCGGCCTCTGCCAGGTTCACGGCCGATGGGGCCGCCGCCGCGCCTGCCCCTGCCGGACGCGCCGCCGCCCAGTCCCGCGGCGGTCATGAAGCAAGTGGGAGAGAACATCGCCGAATCCATCCGCTTCAATGAAGGATTGAGCGGGCCATTTCCCTTCGAAAAACTTTCTGTGGCGCAGATTCCCGGTTCGTTCGGGCAAGGTTGGCCGGGACTGCTTTACCTTTCCACCCTGTCGTTTATTTATCCGGCACAGCAAACCCGCGCCGGCATCGGGCGGAAAACCCAGGAGCAGTTCCTCGAGTTGGTTCCGCCGCATGAAGTGGCCCATCAATGGTGGGGCAACGTGGTGGGCTGGTCCAGCTACCGGGACCAGTGGATCGGCGAGGGCCTGGCCAACTATATCGCGCTGCTCTACGCGGATCACAAGCGGCCGAATCAGAATACGCTGCAAGAATGGCTGCTGGCCTATCGCGCGGATTTGCTGGAGAAGGAGCAGGACAGTGACGCGCGCGTCGGCGACGCCGGGCCATTGGTGCTGGGCAACCGCTTGCGTTCTTCCAAGTCGCCGCTGGCCTATACCCGCATCGTGTACGGCAAGGGCGCGTGGGTCTTTCACATGCTCCGCAGCATGTTGCGCGAGCCGAGCGCCAAGAATCCCGATGCCCGCTTTGGGAAGTTGCTCGGCGGTTTGATGGAAGAATTCCGCTTCAAGGCCTTGACCACCGACGATCTACAGCGCGCGGTGGAAAAAGTCATGCTCCCCGCGATGGCGCTGGAAGGCGGGAAAAGCATGGAGTGGTTTTTCGACCAGTTCGTGCGCGGAACGGCGATTCCCAGGTATTCCCTGGAATTCACCACCAAGCCCCTGCCCAACGGGACTTTTCAACTCAAGGGCAAGCTGAAGCAGGAAGATGTGCCGGCGAATTTCGTAGCGATAGTTCCGCTCTACTTGCCGCGCGTGAGCGGCAAGCCAGCATTCCTGGGCAACGTGGCCACTGCCGGCGAGGAAACAAGTTTCCAGTTCACGGTCCGCTTCGCGCCAAAGAAACTCTTGATTGATCCCAACCTGACGCTGCTGGCGATTACCGACTAGCGGCGGGGCCAGCGGGCTTCGATGGTCGTGGTGAGGCCGCCGCGCGGCGTGAACTCTCCGCGTACCACGCACCATTCCGGCCGCGTGGCCTCCACCACATCCCGCAAAATCCGGTTGACCGCGTTTTCGTAGAAAATTCCCAGGTTGCGGTAGGCCAGCAGGTACATCTTGAACGACTTCAGTTCGATGCACCGTTTGCGAGGCTTGTATTGGATGGTCAGCGCGCCAAAATCCGGCAGTCCGGTTTTTGGGCAGACGGAAGTGTATTCCGGCATGCGGATGGTAATCTCGTATCCGGCAAACTGGTTCGGCCAAGTCTCAAGTTCTGGCAGCTTTGCGCGGATTCCCGCCGCCGCGTGCTTATCGGTGTATCCAGGCATTCCGTTTCTCCCGCAACATATTATCACTCGGTGGCATGGGCGTTATCCTGCTTGAGGCCCGGAAGCGCCGGGGCTAAGATGAATTCAACCTGGGGGGGAGTCCAGCGAGAGATGCTCTGCCCGAAATGCTCCGGTTCAGTTTGCCGCCGGTCACGGCGAAAGGGCCTGGCAGACCGCGCCATGAGCCTGCTTGGCTTTCTTCCCTGGCGTTGTGGAGCCTGCCAAACGCGGTTCTATGCGCGCGCGGTGGCCATCCGGTATTTGTATTTGGTGCATTGCGGGACGTGCGGCAACCTCGAGGTGGAACGCGTATCTCGCGACAGGGTGGTTGGTGGCGTGTGGGCCAGCCTGCAACGAATGTTGCGGATGCCCGCCTACCGCTGTGATGCCTGCCGAACCCGCTTCTTTTCTCTGCGCAGGTTTGCGCCGGTGGCTTCCAGTTCGTTTGTCGAATTCAACCAGCCGGCCGTGCCTGCGCTTGCGCATGGCGACCCGGGCAACGCAGATGACTCTTCCAATTCACCGGCCGAGCCCGCGGAAGCGGCGCAGCTTGACGATTCCGGCGAGCGCAAGCTATAAGTATGAAGTGCGGTTCGCGCGCCGTTTGCCCGCCGCGGCTTTGGCCCTATCGTCTAACGGTTAGGACGCTACCCTCTCAAGGTAGAAATACGGGTTCGATTCCCGTTAGGGCTACCA